>NZ_JAVRID010000016.1:0-4132 GCF_031846205.1 Alteromonas sp. W364
TTGCTTTGCCATTTTAAATATTCCCAGCAACGTATAAAAAAATTATTTCTAAGAAGTGAGATTGGAAACTAGGAGATGGTGCTGATAGGCAGATTCGAACTGCCGACCTCACCCTTACCAAGGGTGCGCTCTACCAACTGAGCCATATCAGCAACGTTAATGGAGCGGGCAGCGGGAATCGAACCCGCATCATCAGCTTGGAAGGCTGAGGTAATAGCCATTATACGATGCCCGCGTTCCTAATTCTCGATCCCACTTCCAGAGAAAGTGGTGGAGGGGGCAGGATTCGAACCTGCGAAGGCTGAGCCGGCAGATTTACAGTCTGCTCCCGTTGACCGCTTGGGTACCCCTCCGAGATTGATGGTGCCGACTACCGGAGTCGAACTGGTGACCTACTGATTACAAGTCAGTTGCTCTACCAACTGAGCTAAGTCGGCACTGCATCAAGTGGGTGCGCATATTAAAGAAATGATCGGCATGTGGCAATACCTAATTGAGAAAAAAACACCTTTTTTTGCACTTTTTTTTAATATGCCTTTTTTTAAAGCAAAATATTGCTGATTTTTAATCAACAAACAAGGTTAATCCATCTAAGACTAAGTTTTCATGAAAGAAAAGAGGGTAAGCAAAATCTTCTTGTTTGAGTATATTTCTATTTCCGCCGGTAATAAAAATGTCAAAATCTTGATTTTTTTTCGATAAAGTGAAAATTGCGGTATGTAATAGTCCAACAATTTGAGCTTTGCATCCCGCTTCAACACATTCGGGTGTGTCTTTTTGGAAATCTATTTCACTGATTTCTTCATCTTTTCCGAATACATTTTGTGTATTCTTAAACAATGAATCTCTCAGTAAACGAAACCCGGGGGCGATCCATCCACCCAAATGTTGACCATCTGCAACAGCATCAACAGTAATCGCCGTACCAACATCCACGACAATAAAAGACTTTAGTTTAGATTTAGTGTTGGCAGCTAACATGGCTAACCAACGATCTACGCCCATATTAGAGGTAACTGAATAAGCATTGCTAAGACCGAACTGCGCAGCTTGTGTGCGAGCCTCAATGACTTCGACCTTATTAGATGTCGCTATTTTATTAATATCGTCAACCAAACTGCGACGACCGACACAGGAAAGATATATTTTCTCGGCTAGTTCTATATGTTGTTTGAGTTCTTCGGGCGAACTAGCGGTCTCTGCGCGAGAAGACAACTGTGAGCCTTTGTCATATTTGCGAAACTTAATACATGAATTACCAATATCAATCAGTAAGTTATAACTTCCGGACACTTATTTCTCCACCATGGTGAGGAGTGATGCCCCCTGAGTTCTCGAGTAGTAACGCACCACTTTCATTGATACCTTTGCTCACACCGTGAATTTGATTGTTACCCGACACTAAATATACATATTGATTATAAAACAAGTCAGCTTTCTTCCACTCTTCCATAAATGGTCGTAATCCGCTTGATTCAAACTCCTTTAGCATCTCGGTAAGCGTGCTAAATAGCATCGCTATTAGTTCATTTCTGTCGAGCGAGCGATTCAGAATTTCTTTTATATCTGTAAAAGGTTGATCAATACCGGAAATGTTCTTTGGTAAATCAACATTGACTCCTATTCCGATGATTGCGTTCGCATCGGAACCAACTTGCCCCTCTACCTCTATCAGTATCCCTGCTAGCTTCTTGTTATTGTGGTAAACGTCATTTGGCCACTTTAACTTACAATCATGAATGCCCAATTTTTGCATAACCCGATTAATACCAATGCCAACTAACAAAGACAAACCTACCATAGATTGATAACCGCCGGAGAACGTCCACGCCATAGACATATAGATACTAGACCCGAAGGGTGAGACCCAAGTTTTACCCCTTCTACCTCTTCCACTGGTTTGTGCTTCTGCTAGGCACATGTAGCCCTGAGGAAGGGCTTGTAGATTTTGTTTAATAAAGGTGTTCGTAGAGTCAATGATAGTGAATACATCAATATTCTCTTGATGCTTATGGCCGATGAGAGACAATATACTGTCTTTATTCAACAACTGGATTGGGTTCGCAAGCCTGTAGCCACGCCCCTTTACGCTGAAGATGTCTAAACCAATGTCAGCTAGGTATTTGATGTGATTAGCAACTGCACTTCTACTAATCCCTGTAAGCTCTCCTAAGTCCTCTCCAGAATGAAATTCACCAGATGCGAGGACCTGTATAATTTTACTGCGAGTGAGTGCTGCTGCTTTTCTCATAATGTGACTAATCCTTGTCGTCCTACCAATCTGACTTCGTTCTCAAGTTTGATATCGAATGCCTGGGTTACTTTTTGAGTTATTTCTCTGGCTAGCATGAGTAATCCTTCTCCATCGCCATTACCTGAGTTAACAAGTACAAGAGGTTGTTTGTCGTGACATCGTACCCCTCGATATTCTTTTCCTTTAAAGCCAAGTTGGTCAATTAACCATGCAGCCGGGACTTTAACGGCACTATCGTTAACTTCAAAGTACGGTATTTTTGAGTGTGTAGCCAGTAAAGACTTCAATTTTTCTTTACTAATTACCGGATTTTTGAAGAAACTTCCTGCGTTACCCTGAACCTTTGGATCAGGGAGTTTACTTTTACGAACTTCAATCACTTTCGTGTATATCTCTTCAGGACACGGTTTGATGAGTGTGTCTAGTGGCGCATAAGTGGCATTTACTGTGTGTTTTTTTGGTAGTAAAAAATTAACCGCGGTAATAAAGCAACGATTGAAAAGCTCATGCTTAAAAATACTATCTCGATACCCAAATCGACATTCTTCGTTTTTAATGAGTTTCATTCTATTCTCATCAATGTCATAGAACTCGACACTAGTAATAAACTGAGCAATCTCGACGCCGTAAGCCCCAATATTTTGTATCGGAGCACCTCCTACCGTACCGGGTATTAAAGCGAGGTTTTCAAAGCCATATATTTTTTGGGCTAAGGTCCAAGACACAAGATCATGCCAATTTTCACCTGAGCCTACAGACAGATTATGACTGTTTTCGTTTTCCTGATGGGCTTTACCCTTGAGTTGATTTAAAACGACGTCGCCTTCGAAGTCATCTAAGAAAATCGTATTACTACCTTCACCTAAGATATATTCAGCCTGCCTATCACTTCTCTGATAATGCAATTTCAGTGCTTCAATAGAGTCGATGTAGTGAATTTTCTCACAAGAGGCATTTAAGCCAAATGTGTGACTATGTTTCAGTGAGGTCAATTTACCAGAGTTCCGAAGCGTCTAAAGGTTATGTGTTTTATAATAACAAGAATCACTTGTTGTAAGCGACTATTATTATGTAATCGATGAACGGGAAATTAACTTCACCTTGTACGATAGTTGATCTTTTTTGCTCGTCTAAATGCGTTACAATAAAGAAAACTGAATAAGAGAAATTGAAATGAAAATTTGTGGTGTTGAAATAAAAGGTTCTGAGGCTATTGTTTGTATACTCGATTATAACGATGGTCTTTTTACGCTACCTGACTGCAGAGTCCGTAAGGTGGAGTTTGATAAGCGCAACAATACAGGTGACATTCGTTATTTTCAATCAACGTTTGCCAAACTTATGGCTGACTATAAAGTCGAGTCTGTGGTTATTAAAGACCGTCCTCTTAAAGGAAAATTTGCAGGCGGTGCGCTTGGTTTCAAAATGGAAGCGGCTATCCAACTAATCGATGGTTTAGATGTACACACAATGTCTCCGCAAGAACAAAAAGAATCGATAAAACGCAATCCAGTTTCTGTTGATTTTTCTGAAACAGGATTGAAAATATTTCAGGAGCAGGCCTTTACTGTAGCATACGCAAAACATATGAATATACAGTATCCTCCACAACCCGAAGCTTAAGTTAATTAAGGCAAGAAAAAGGGGTCAGAGTGAATTTATTTTTCTGGCTTTGAGTAGGCGCTCACCAATATAAACCTTCAAACGGCAGGGATGCCGTTTGGAAGCGGGCAGGATGCCGTTTGGGAGTGGGCAGGATGCCGACAAGCGTGTTTATATTGGTGAGGGCCTGCTCAACGCTAAATGATAAATAATTCACTCTGACCCCCTTTTTAATTAACTCTGACCCCTTTTTTCTTTTTGGTTTATCGCGGGCAT
>NZ_JAVRID010000017.1:0-3876 GCF_031846205.1 Alteromonas sp. W364
CTTTACATAAGCGGTTTTGGCCGCTTTTGCCAAAATCCGCTTCATGTTTTTGTTATATTTGCACATCGAAGAGCATCTCCAAAATAGCCAACAAAACGAGTATTGATACGAACGTAAAGACAGGAATTCTGTATTTCCTAAAAGTTCGCGCATCACCAGCAGGCGTCAATATATGCAATAACTTAGTAATAGGTCTTATTTTCTTATTCTGCAATACGCCATCAATATAAATTTTATGAAACTTCCAATCTAGAAAGTGACCTCCAAAACCTCGGACATCTTCGCTTAGGTCTGTTTTTGCTTTCTCAATTTCACTTTCGCTTGCCCGCATTACTCTAGTAACAGATAGGACAAAATGATTTTTCGCCTCACGTTTAACCTTCATTTCAGCGTATTCAACCCTCTCATGAAGCCTAGAGAACGCACTTTTCATCGAGGTCTGCGAAGAAAACTTAAATCTAAAAACGATTGACTCATTTCTAGCTTCCACTGATTTTTCATTCAAAACATCAACCATCGCTCAAGAAAATATAACACCCCGCATAACGGGCAGCATTGCGTGCAGCCGCACGTAATGATGTCCCAGCGACCGGAGGGAGTGCGTTGATGCGATTGTTATGTTGTTTGGATTTTGTGAGGTCTTGATAAAACATTCCATGTTTCCTTGCGTTATCCATTTAAGTGAAACAATACTCGTTTGACACTGATACAGCAACTGATGGTTAGTAGCGTGAACCAAACAGTCAATGCTCGCGAACCCGAAATTAGCCTATTAAAAACAGATGAGGGTGACTCTTGAAAGGACGAGCCTCCATACTATTTAACTAATAGCGACGAACATTTCTAATTTGTTCAATCTCATCTTTGGTAAGCTCGTTCCATTGCGTATCACCCGCTAACTCCAATGAAACTCCTATTCGAGAAACAATACTCAATATATGTTTAAACCACTTATCAACGGTCCACTCTTTAAGCTCAGTGGAGGAAAACGATGATATTTCGTTGTACCAGTGAACCCCTGCAGCCTCTCTATAAATGTATTGATAAGAAGGTTTGCCGCCACTTTTTAATGTAACCATTAGTCTATTGTCTTCTGTTAGTGAAACAGACGATATTAACTCAAGATACATAACACCAAATTAAGCGGCGAAATACCGCTCTTGTATTTTGTCCGTCTTCAATTTTTTTGTTAACTGTTTCCAACGCATTCATTTCTTATTGCATCCGTATTTGCGCTTTTCTGAACCTGACTCCATTCACCATCAGCTAAAAAATTTATTACAACAAAATTATCCAAAACACTGACCGTAATTTCATCTGAGCGATAAAAGTACCCGGGGGCAAAAGTTGCTGGATTATTTGTCCAACCAGATTGATTATTTGACAACCAATCTAGTAGGGTTTCGTATTCAATAGTATTTACCTCAACTTCACCATTGCAGGTATTCAAAGGCGTTCGTAAATAACTGGTGAAATCTATATTTTGTTCTCTACCATACCATAAAACAAAGCCCGCGATTGTGACGATAAGAATGACAACTAATAACCCGACAGTTTTAAATAAAGTTCGCATATAATCCTAGACAGTTAACACATTCGATAAGCGGTTTTCACGCGCCCTTCGAGAAAATCCGTCTTCATCGTTTTGTTAGGTATCGTTTGCACTATGCTTTGCCTCATCAATTTTACAGCCAAGAATAGACTACTTTATTTAACAACCAACTCACCTCTTATCTGAGAAAGAGTTTGCCCTCTTTCGATAAAAACATCGTCTAACTTCTTTTGCATGTCATCGTTAACTAAATCATAAATTGTCGCAGCAAAATATAGCCCACCTGACTTATAAACGTCATCTACGTTAGCTTTATTTTCTATTAAAGATATCAGTCTAATTTTCATGCCTGACATCAATGACGTTAGTTCTTGGAATTGTTCAACAGACATCTCTCCAAAGAGACCTGAAAATGACTTCTCTAAATCCATTTTCCACTTATTATTTTCTTTGACTAATGTTATCTCGAAATCTTCTTCATCTTTGAATACTGCTCTGTCACCTACTGTACTCACTAACTTAAAATCAGCAGACTCCATTAGGGAGATGTTCAGTTTAAATGCATCATTAAATTTTTCATATTCATCCACTCCATAACTTTTTTTATAAAGTTCAGTAAATATTGCATCCTGCCTCATAGTTTCTAATAGACTGAAAAAGGCGCGTTTGAAGCTATCACTGCCAATTAAAACTGAAGAGCATTCTTCGAATGTTCCATGTTTGCAAAGCTGGAAGTTTTTTAGCAATTTATCTTCTAAATTTTTCCCTGCAACAGTGGAAAAAGAAATAAATGAAACAATAAAAAGTAGAACTAACCTCATAAAATCCTTATTTTTGATGTTTAAGCGTAAATTTGAAGAGATACCTAACACTTTACATAAGCGGTTTGGCAGCGCTCTTCTGACAAATCCGTCTTCATGTTTTTGTTATACATTTCGCACTATCCAAACAACCACCCAACCCCTCTGCCGATACCAAACCAAAGAGCCGATACGAATAGCATCGCTATATACAACAAACCAAACACTTTAAAAGTTGGTAATGTATCTACTATTCCCTGAATCATTGGATTCTTTGGCGTCATAACATCAGTTCGATGTCTATTTAATCGATTAGACCACATTCTTTTCGTAACCCGAAATAAGACTTGTGCAACCGCGCCAATCGATATTGAAATCAAAAAAGGCTCATTTGTGTAACCCAAATATATTAATACACCTATTATTAGCAGCCCTAAGCCAAAAGTATAAATCAAGTAAGGGATTGACGTATTTTTAACGGAGGTCTCTGCACTGCTCATAAAACTGCTCCCTGCATACTTAATGTGTATAACACCCAAATAAGCGGCGAAATACCGCTCTTGTATTTTGTCCGTCTTCATTTGTTTTGTTAGGTGCGACGCGCATCATCCACCCTCTGAATTAACTTAATAACGTGTTTATTTTTTGAAAATATTCTCATGTGCATTAATGGAATAAAAGCCAACTCTTTCCCGATACTTCCGCTTGTACGAACTGATAATACAACTCTCTCTGGTGAGCTAAGTTGATGGTTGATATTTACTACATCTTTTAATAGAACTCGCTGTTCCAATTTCCCTTTTTTTATCAAAAGCGATTCACCCTCATCTATTACTTCATCACATAAATCCCAGACTAATTTCTTAAATAAAATGACACCAAACACAATCATTATTATTGGGGCAACGACGAACATTATTGATTTTTCATATGCACCCAGTGCAATGCTAACAATGAAGAATAAGAATACAAATCCTAACCAGAAAACGGGAAACACTTTCTTAAAGAAAAACGGTGATGTTGAAACTTTCTTCATACCTATACTTACACCTAACACTTACTATAACCGGTTTGTGGCGCTCTTCCACAAATCCGGTTGATAGTTTTGTTATGCGTTTTCGAAGAACTGTTTAACATCGAAGTTTCCTATTGTACTAGCCAGCTTTCTTGGTGAGACACCATGATTATTCTCAAGGTCGGGATCGGAACCAGCACGCAACAGGAGTTGAATAATATCCCCTTTACCTCTTGAACAAAATACAGCTCTAAATAATGCAGTATTGCCAAAATAGTCTTTTAAATCGACTTTGGCTCCCAATCGTAATAGCTCGCTTGTAGCTTCAACAGCATTCTCTTGCGCAGCAAAGTGCAGTGGCGTCCAACCTCTATTATCTTCCTTATTGACGTCGAATCCCATTTTAATAAGAGCTTTTATTTTTCCGACTTGCTCTGATTTAGGAAGATCAACGGGCACATAATGTAGTGCACTTCGGCCATAGCTATCGGTCTTCATCGTCATCACGC
>NZ_JAVRID010000018.1:0-3662 GCF_031846205.1 Alteromonas sp. W364
AAAAAAACCCGCCTCAAGGACGGGTTCTTCTATCTCTTTTCAGAGAGAATGGGAGCCTGACGGTGTGCTACTCTCACATGGGGAAACCCCACACTACCATCGCCGCTAATACGTTTCACTTCTGAGTTCGGAATGGGATCAGGTGGTACCGTATCGCTATTGCCGTCAGGCAAAAACTGTTGTTCTTTTAACTATTCAGAAAGCTATTAGTAATCGTTAACGTTAGAGTGTCGCTACTCTTTGACTTTTATTTGATTTGGCTACTTGTCATCACAACACCAGCCTAAGCCACTTCATTCGAAGCTATTTTGGTGTTGTATGGTTAAGCCGCACGGGCAATTAGTACAGGTTAGCTTAACGCCTTACAACGCTTCCACACCCTGCCTATCAACGTTGTCGTCTTCAACAACCCTTCAGGAGAATTAAATTCTCTGGGATGACTCATCTCTGGGCTCGCTTCCCGCTTAGATGCTTTCAGCGGTTATCGATTCCGAACGTAGCTACCGGGCAATGCCTTTGGCAAAACAACCCGAACACCAGCGGTTCGTCCACTCCGGTCCTCTCGTACTAGGAGCAGCTCCCATCAATCATCCAACGCCCACACCAGATAGGGACCGAACTGTCTCACGACGTTCTAAACCCAGCTCGCGTACCACTTTAAATGGCGAACAGCCATACCCTTGGGACCGACTTCAGCCCCAGGATGTGATGAGCCGACATCGAGGTGCCAAACACCGCCGTCGATATGAACTCTTGGGCGGTATCAGCCTGTTATCCCCGGAGTACCTTTTATCCGTTGAGCGATGGCCCTTCCATACAGAACCACCGGATCACTATGACCTACTTTCGTACCTGCTCGACGTGTCTGTCTCGCAGTTAAGCTGGCTTATGCCATTGCACTAACCTCCTGATGTCCGACCAGGATTAGCCAACCTTCGTGCTCCTCCGTTACGCTTTGGGAGGAGACCGCCCCAGTCAAACTACCCACCAGACACTGTCCACAACCCCGATAAGGGGTCAATGTTAGAACATCAAACATACAAGGGTGGTATTTCAAGGGCAGCTCCACGTCATCTGGCGACAACGCTTCATAGCCTCCCACCTATCCTACACATGTAGGGTCAATGTTCAGTGCCAAGCTGTAGTAAAGGTTCACGGGGTCTTTCCGTCTAGGTGCGGGTACACAGCATCTTCACTGCAATTTCAATTTCACTGAGTCTCGGGTGGAGACAGCGTGGCCATGGTTACACCATTCGTGCAGGTCGGAACTTACCCGACAAGGAATTTCGCTACCTTAGGACCGTTATAGTTACGGCCGCCGTTTACCGGGGCTTCGATCAAGAGCTTCGCTTACGCTAACCCCATCAATTAACCTTCCGGCACCGGGCAGGTGTCACACCGTATACGTCATCTTTCGATTTAGCACAGTGCTGTGTTTTTAATAAACAGTCCCAGCCACCTGGTCACTGCGGCCCTCATTCGCTTAGGACGAAAAGTCCATCACAAACAAGGGCGTACCTTCTCCCGAAGTTACGGTACAATTTTGCCGAGTTCCTTCACCCGAGTTCTCTCAAGCGCCTTAGTATTCTCTACCTGACCACCTGTGTCGGTTTGGGGTACGGTTCGCTATATCATAAGTTTAGAGGCTTTTCCTGGAAGCAGGGTATTTGCTACTTCGTCACCGTAGTGACTCGTCTCGTGTCTCAGGCATGTAGATTTCCGGATTTACCTAAAAATCAACCCTACGCACTTTCACTTGGACAACCAACGCCAAGCTAGCATAACCTTCTCCGTCCCCCCTTCACTGATATAACAAGTACGGAAATATTAATCCGTTTCCCATCGACTACGCATTTCTGCCTCGCCTTAGGGGCCGACTTACCCTGCCCTGATTAGCATGGGACAGGAAACCTTGGTCTTCCGGCGTGGGGGTTTTTCACCCCCATTATCGTTACTCATGTCAGCATTCGCACTTGTGATATGTCCAGCAAACCTCTCAGTTCACCTTCAACCACTTACACAACGCTCCCCTACCACTTGAACCTAAGTTCAAATCCGCAGCTTCGGTATATTGCTTAGCCCCGTTACATCTTCCGCGCAGGCCGACTCGACTAGTGAGCTATTACGCTTTCTTTAAAGGATGGCTGCTTCTAAGCCAACCTCCTAGCTGTCTTAGCCTTCCCACTTCGTTTCCCACTTAGCAATATTTTGGGACCTTAGCTGGCGGTCTGGGTTGTTTCCCTCTTCACGACGGACGTTAGCACCCGCCGTGTGTCTCCCGGATAGCACTCATCGGTATTCGGAGTTTGCAAAGGGTTGGTAAGTCGGGATGACCCCCTAGCCTTAACAGTGCTCTACCCCCAATGGTGTTCGTCCGAGGCTCTACCTAAATAGATTTCGGGGAGAACCAGCTATCTCCCGGTTTGATTGGCCTTTCACCCCCAGCCACAAGTCATCCCCTGACTTTTCAACGTCAGTGGGTTCGGTCCTCCAGTTGATGTTACTCAACCTTCAACCTGCCCATGGCTAGATCACCGGGTTTCGGGTCTATACCTAGCAACTCAACGCGCAGTTAACACTCGCTTTCGCTACGGCTCCCCTAATCGGTTAACCTTGCTACTAAATATAAGTCGCTGACCCATTATACAAAAGGTACGCAATCACCCAACAAGTGGGCTCTCACTGCTTGTACGTATACGGTTTCAGGTTCTATTTCACTCCCCTCACAGGGGTTCTTTTCGCCTTTCCCTCACGGTACTAGTTCACTATCGGTCAGTTAGGAGTATTTAGCCTTGGAGGATGGTCCCCCCATCTTCAGTCAAGATAACACGTGTCCCGACCTACTTAATATGGCAACTATGAAACTTCATGTACGGGGCTATCACCCTGTATCGCTGAGCTTTCCAACTCATTCCACTACTTCATAATTACTCGGCTGCTCCCCGTTCGCTCGCCGCTACTTGGGGAATCTCGGTTGATTTCTTTTCCTAAGGGTACTTAGATGTTTCAGTTCCCCTCGTTTGCCTCTACACCCTATGTATTCAGGTGCAGATACCGCCGAAGCGGTGGGTTTCCCCATTCGGACATCTGTGGTTCAAATGCGTTTTGTCAACTCACCACAGCTTTTCGCAGACTTACACGTCCTTCATCGCCTCTAACTGCCTAGGCATCCACCGTATACGCTTAGTCACTTAACCATACAACCCAAAATAGCTTCGTTCTTCACTGTTACTTGTTACCTTATTCTCCTCACTCCCTCGTTACGTGTTATTCACACGTGCCTTAGTCGTTCGTCGAGTCGGCAACAATTACCAGCGAATAACTCGCGATTTACCTCTTATCAATCCCGCCAAGAATCGAACAAAGTAAACAACTCGCTGCACATCGCCTTTTATCGATGTGTCCGGTATTGTTGTATGCATGACAAGTTTTGCTAATCAAATGTTCGTGTAAAATTTTCAACTCAAGGAGTTGGAAACTTTTACGCAAGGCGGGCTCACAGTACTCTTTAGGAGCATCGATTACCGTTCTCACGTGTACACTGTTTGTCAGATAGAGTAGCTTTCTTGAAAAAACCGCATCTTACGATGCTATTTTAATCAGTTACTCTTTCGTTAAATATTGATTACTAATTATCAGCTTTCCAAATTGTTAAAGAACAT
>NZ_JAVRID010000019.1:0-2721 GCF_031846205.1 Alteromonas sp. W364
TAGGGAGTGAGTTGATGCGATTGTTAGGTAGCCGGAATTTATTACGATTTTGACCAAACATTCCATGTTTCCCTTCGTTAACCATTTAGGTAAAAATATACTCGTTTGGCGCCGATACAGCAACTGAAGGTTAGCAGCGTGCACCAAACCGCCAATGCTCGCGAACCCGAAAACAACTCATTAAAAACAGATGAGAGAGACTCCTGAAAGAATGAGCTTATACATAACTCTTGTGGACATGTTAATTTAACTCTAAAATGACCACTTTAAAGACCTAATTGGAGACCGATATGGCCGTCAGAGTTTTAGCCGATGTTGCTGCTAGCATATCTGAGCTTAAAGCAAATCCTATGAAAGTAGCCGGCAGTGCTTACGGTGAGCCCGTAGCAATTTTGAATAGAAATGAACCTGCATTCTATTGTGTACCCGCAGCCGTATATGAGCAGTTAATGGATAAGATTGAAGATTTAGAGCTGTTGCAAATAGTGTACGAACGCAAAGATGAAGAATCAATCGCGGTAAATATAGATGACTTATAAGCTTCAATTTAAAAAGTCTGCGCAAAAAGAGTGGAACAAGCTAGGCGCAACATTAAAAGATCAATTTAAAAAGAAGCTGATTGAAAGATTAAACGTACCGCGCGTTGAAAGCGATCGCGTAATGGGCGGGGCAGATATATATAAAATTAAATTACGCCAATCTGGTTACCGATTAGTTTATCAAGTAAAGGATGACATAGTGGTCGTAGAAGTCATTGCTATCGGTAAACGGGACAGAAATCAGGCTTATAAAAACGCACTTAAGAGAATTGATAAAGACTAAAACCTAACACCCCGCATAACGGGCAGCATTTCGTGCAACCGCACGTAATGATGTCCCAGCGACCGAAGGGAGTGAGTTGATGCGATTGTTAGATTTGTGATGTTTTACGCGTTTTATAAACAACATCCATTGTCACCTTGCGTTAACCATTTAGGTAAAACATTACTCGTTTTGAGCAAAGACAACAACTGATTTATCTTAGGCGAAGACCAAACATGATGCGCTCGCGAACACGAGGTGAAGTTTCTGACATAAAGATGAGGGTGACCCTTGAAAGAACGAGCTTGCGCAATTGTGTCGCGACGAACTCAGATGCTGTTTAGCGAAGACCAGTGAGCAAATGCTCGCGAACATGGAACACAGCTTCCGATTGATTAAACAGGGAACAAGGAAAAAGGGAGAGCTTTAGTAAATGCTAATGAGGCAATGACTAAACAACAGTGCGCTCGCGACCCTTGAATCAAAAGACTAACGAAGAAAGACGAAGAGCAACAGGCTCTGTTGAAGCCGAAACTTGGCTAGTTACTTTGTGCGCTATTAGCTTTTTGTTACGTGCTTTTCTAGCACACTAACACCCCGCATAACGGGCAGCATTGCGTGCAACCGCACGTAATGGTGTCCCAGCGACCGAAGGGAGTGCGTTTATGCGATTGTTATGTTGTTTCGGTTTGGTGCGGTTTTGATAAAACATTCCTTGTTTCCTTGCGATAACCATTTAGGTAAAACAATACTCGTTTGACGCTGACACTACAACTGATGGTTAGCAGCGGGGCCCAAACAACGAATGCTCGCGAACCCGAAAATAACTCATTAAAAACAGATGAAGGTGACTCTTGAAAGAACGAGCTTTCAGCAAACCTAAATATCGCCATCCTAATCTCCACCTCCTGATGAGTCTGAGTCGATGTCGCTGTCTTTATTTGTTGAATGACTCTCATTGGAAGCAGAGTGATACCCCGAAAATATACCTGTATCAATAAAGCCGCCTCGATACTTTATCAAATAATTCAATCGGTAAAATACTATCGCCACACCAAAAATAGGTACTATTAAGGCTAAAAGTATTAATCCAACTTTTGCCAGAGTTGACCGATCTTTGTTTGTTATCACTGGAATTAATGTTGAGAGGAATGCGAATAAGTGCATTAATAACAATGTCCAAATTGCTATCTTATCCATACATAACACCCCGCATAACGGGCAGTTTTTTGGGTGGGCAAAGTCCCAACCAGAAAACTGTCCTGCGCGAGCGTAGCGAGGTTGATGCGTTTGTTATGTTGTTTCGGTTTAGTGCGATTTTGATAAAACATTCCATGCTTCCTTGCGTTAACCATTTAGGTAAAAAAATACTCGTTTGGCGCTGATACTGCAACTGATGGTTGGTAGCGTGAACCAAACAACCAATGCTCGCGAACCCGAAAATGACTCTTTAAAAACAGATGAGAGTGACTCTTGAAAGAAAGAGCTTACTCGTTTTTTGCATTAATTAAGTTGGCATCCATCCGTTGTCCATTTGCCTCCTGCGTAATCCTTTTTCAATTTTCGCGCGCTCCGCCTTAGGATAACCAGGTGATTTATAGCTAGCTTTCAACTTATTCTCAGCTAAGTCGCGAATATTAATCCAGTATTCCTCTCTTACTTCATCATCAATGTTAATTGTTGCAGGAAAAAGAGAATCGGTACCATCTTTTTTGGGTCCAGACACCCAAAAATCTTCCAACGATTTCTCATCATAAAAATTGGCTTTAAGAGGAGTAGAGCGGGTTGATACCAACACTCTGTCGCCATAGTAAATTGTTTTACCCGTTTTTGAGTAACGAACACGAACGATTCGCCCTTCTCCACTCAAGCCATCACTTTTCAACTCAACATACATTATTCTCGAATTCAGACTCATAC
>NZ_JAVRID010000002.1:0-600188 GCF_031846205.1 Alteromonas sp. W364
ATACGTACTAAGCAAAGACGAAGGTGGTCGCCACACTCCTTTCTTTAAAGGTTATCGTCCACAGTTCTACTTCCGTACAACTGACGTAACAGGTGCTGTAGAGCTACCTGCTGGCGTAGAAATGGTAATGCCTGGTGACAACTTGAAGTTCCACGTAGAATTAATTGCACCAATCGCGATGGACGAAGGTTTACGCTTCGCAATCCGTGAAGGTGGCCGTACTGTAGGTGCTGGCGTAGTAGCTAAAATCCTAGACTAATATCTTTTCGAAGATAATAAGAAGGCGCTCAGTGAGCGCCTTTTTTTGATCAGAAAATAGAGAAGGCATAACGAGCGACTACAATAACAATCGCAAATACTATAGATAACAACTTAGTTCCTTCCCTGCATTTGTTTCATGAATGCCATTTTCGTCTCTGTCTTTGCTTAAACTCAGTTTCCCCTGCAGGCTAATTGTGAGCAATCGGGCGTATTTCGCCTCTGAGTTTTCAGGACACACTTTTATACTTGCAGGGCTAGCGGTTACACCGCTTTCATAAAAACGAATGAGCTTATTCCTGCTTGATACTCGAATGCCATTTTCTGACACTGACTTACTGGTCAGTAAGACTTCATCTGGGTCTCGATATTGATTGTGATTATCGTCAAAGAATATGATTTTAGGCGCATCCCAATTAGAACTGCATGTGCTGTAGTCTTCTGCGGGGCATAGCACTACCGTACCTTCCTGCTCAATAGCTTTGAAGCGAGCAAAACGCATCAAGGCATTTAACTCATTCACTTCTGCAGTCATTCTCGCTTTAGTCAGAATAGAGACGAATGACGGCACGCCCATTGTGGTTAAAATAGCGAGTATGCCGATAACAATCATCATTTCCACTAGGGTGGTTCCGTGTTCACTGTGCTTTTGTGTTTGTGGGTTCATGTATTTCCATCCTTGGTTTTTACATCACACAAACAACATTGTATTCTTGTCGCCAGCTTTTCATACTGAACCAAAGACGGTTTCTAATTGCGGTGACTATTCGTTCTAGTCGCAATAGCTTTTTACTACTTAGGCGCTCATGTTACCCATCACCGACATCTTTTCTGAACTAGATATCACATTAGGCAGTGGCGACCATATTATTGTTGCCCCGCCGGGCGCTGGAAAATCAACTGAATTACCATTGCATCTGTTAAAGCACCCTTCTTTGAACGGTCAAAAGATCTTAATGCTACAACCTCGACGGATTGCAGCTAGAAGTATTGCCCAATATCTAGCGGGGCGAATGAATGAAAAAGTAGGTGACACTGTGGGTTATCGCATACGAGGAGAAAACCACACTTCCAGTAGTACCCGCCTAGAGATTGTCACCGAAGGTGTGTTGACTCGCATGCTCCAACATCAGCCAGAACTTCCGGGAATTGGTCTGATTATTTTCGATGAATTTCATGAACGAAATATGCATGCAGACTTCTCGTTAGCATTATGCTTAGAGGTTCAACAAGCCTTGAGAGAAGATCTTCGCCTTATCATCATGTCGGCGACTCTTGAGGTGAGCGCTTTACAAAGTTTATTGCCTGAAGCGCAATTATTAGAGGCTAAAGGTCGCTCGTTTCCCATCGATATTCAATATACAGGGAAAGTGTCAAACAAGGAGCTGAGCCAAACAGTAGTCAATACTCTATTAGATGTCCTTCCAAAACACGAAAAAGATATTCTTGTGTTTCTGCCGGGCGCTTATGAAATTAATAAAGTCGCTGGATTGTTATCAAAATGCCTTTCTCAAGATAACGAAAACCATGCGTATTCAATATCTAAAATAGACATACACTGCTTGTATTCTGAGCTTAACAAACAAATGCAGGATGCTGCATTAAGACCTTCTCAATCAGGGCGGCGCAAAGTCATACTAGCAACTAATATTGCGGAAACGAGTTTGACCATCGATGGTATTGAGGCTGTCATTGATAGCGGTATAGAAAAAAAAGCAATTTACGATTTACGTCGTGGTTTTACACACCTTGCCTCGCAAGCGATTTCACAAGCATCGGCAAGTCAAAGGGCAGGACGAGCCGGGAGGTTGATGGCGGGTACGTGTTATCGAATGTGGGATAAAGAAACTCACCATCGACTGGCTCGCCAGTCGACACCAGATATATTACAAACGGAAATTTCTTCGTTTTTACTGGAAGCCCTAGTGTGGGGGAGCGACTTTTCCGATTTAGCATTATTGGACACACCGTCTTCTGCGCAAATTGCACAGGCACGCGATACACTTCGCGGTTTAGGCATTATTGATGAGCGAGAAAAGCTCACTTCCCTAGGTAAAGTTGCGCATAATCTCGGGGCGAACCCAAATATCGCAGTAATGTTGCTGAAAAGTAAGAAGCTAAGTGAAGCACACGTGAGTTTAGCTTGTGCAATAGCTGCTTTATTGGAAAGCAAAGATCCTATGCCAGACTCACCATCTGTTGAATTGCAATTACGTTTAGCTTTTCTATTAGAAAACCGTTCTCACCCAATATGGATGTTGATTAAACAATGGCAACGAAAAGCACATTCAACTTTACATTCACCCTCAGAAAACTGGCCCTTAGAAGATTGTGGTTTGCTGCTGGCATTTGCATTTCCTCAATGGATTGCAAAGCAACGATCTAGAGGCTTGTATTCAATGGCAAATGGGAGTGGTGGTGCACTGAAACTGCAAGATCCGCTTTCTGAAGAACGCTGGTTGGTGGTTGGAAATATGCATACAACCGAACATCAATCGGGAGATGCTATCGTACGCTTGGCGCAAGCCTTAAGTTTATCGCAGATTGAAGCCTACTTCAGTCATATGGTGAGTGAGCAAGAGTTGGTGCAATGGAATGAAGAGAAACAAAAAATACTAGCTGAAAAAGTCGTGTTTCTAGGCAAAATCAGAATGCATAAACAGCCGCTGCCTCAAGCTAGCCAATCGCAGTTAAATAGTGTTTGGGAGCATCTGCTTCTTGATAAAGGCATTCATGCCTTGCCCTTTGACGATCGCACAAAGCTTTTGATAGAACGGGTCAAATTAGCGAAGTCAGTCGATGATGCTTTTCCTGATTTTTCTGAACAAGGTCTCTTAGCCTACATAGATACATGGTTTACACCTTATCTCCAAGGGCTAAAATCGTGGAAACAGATCGGCCAGTTATCCTTCTATCAGCAACTCCGACAATCGATGGACTACGCAATACAACAAAAGCTAGATTCTTTACTACCTGAAAGCATCGATATTCCAATAGGAAGAAAGGCGAAGCTAGACTACCGGGATAACAACAAAGTCGTATTGTCGGTAAGAATGCAGGAACTATATGGCTTACAGACACACCCCTGTTTACTGAATGGAAAGTTGCCAATCACTATCGAACTTCTGTCGCCAGCTCAACGGCCAATTCAAACGACTGAGGATATCGTAGGTTTTTGGAGCGGCAGTTACCGCGAAGTACAGAAGGAAATGAAAGGACGCTACCCGAGACATTTTTGGCCAGATGAGCCAATGAAAGCACCCGCTACCAGCACTACCAAAAAGCGCATGGAGCAAAAGCAGTAGGGCTTTATTTTACGCCTATCACGTAAGCATAAATTGCATAGAAATGGCACACCGCGCCTAACAGCACAAAAACATGCCAAATAGCATGAGTATAGTGTTTGTGTTTGGCCATATAAAATGGGATACCCAGACTATATGCCACGCCGCCAGCAACGAGGAAAACAAAGCCTGCTGTTTCCAAGGCATTAAAAATCGGAACGATAATGAGCAATGCTAGCCAGCCCATTACAGCATAGGTTGTGACTGCTAAGCGAGGAAACCTATCTTTAAAGATGGCTTTAAAGCCGACGCCTAGCAATGCCACTGACCAGATTGTGATCGTGCTAACCGTAGATACCCAACCTTCTATGGCGACAATCAGGAATGGCGTATAAGTACCTGCAATTAATAAGTAAATCGCAATATGGTCGGCGCGCTTAAGAATAGGTTTAATTTGTTCATTGCTCACCCAATGATACAAAGTTGAGGCGCCAAATAAGAGGATCATTGACGCGCCAAAGATAGCCGATGCGCTTAATTCAGCGACACTATTACTTTTCAAAAGCAGCAATAATGTGCCCACAATAGCAAAGGCAAAGCCAACGAAGTGACTAAGCGCATTTAAGGCTTCTTCAAGCTGACTATAATGAGTCAACTTAATTGGGGGCGGATTTTTTATATCAGACAACGAGAACGACACTTAGCGTTAATTAATTTCAGCTTACAATTGTACGCTGAAACTGTAGATTATAAAAGTGAAGTTTTTTTGACAGCCTTAAACTGGATTGGTAGCTATATTGAATCTTCTCTTAATCTATCTCGATAACATTCACGGCTGATGTCACCGTTTGATTTTGCTGCATTCCACCAACCGTGACTAAGAAGGCCTTACTATCCGTGTAGGGGTCTACCTCTTTATTTTTGATTAGCAAAGCTGCGCGATGATCCATACTGGCTATATCTCGAGTTTCGATTGTCCATTGATTTGCGCTTAAATCATAAAACCAAAGGGCTGAAGAGGGAGCGGCAGGGTTTCCATCATAACCAATTCCATTGTAGTTATAGGGCGTGTTACTACCTCCATAAAAGAACACTCCTTCGTGCTGTTGTGAGCCAATCGCAGCCATTCGGTAACGTGCTTTACCGGTAGGGTGCTTTATCTTGCGCCATGTTATTTTTAGATGGGATGTGTGATCTATCTCGCCACGAAAGCAGGCTGGCTCGGGTAAAAATTGCCGTCTTGATTTACCTGCCCATTCAACTTTAACACCATCACATATTATTAGGCTGCTATTGACAATACCACCGGAGTGACCAAAAACGCCCTCACCGGGAAAGGGAGTGGCTTGTCTCCATGTATCCTCATGAGTATCGTACACTTGGACGAGATTGACGTTACCATCATTGTGCCAACCACTGATGATATATATGAATCGTTCTTTATATGCTGCGGCAACCGCGTCATCAACCGGGACTGCCATGTTTGCTAAAGGCGTGTACTTTTGACTTCGGATATCAAAGGAAAAGTTATCAGGACTAGAGATTTCATTGTGCTTGGCATCTACTGTGTAACCTCCAAATAAATAGGCTGTATCATTGATACCGATTGCAACAGAAGCCAAACGTCCTTTTGGTAAGATGCTTGCTGGTACGTCTGGTAGAGCTCGCCAATTTAGCTTACTAGTTCCACCGCTTAAATCCAAAGAAAACGCTTTACTATGCACGTCTTTGTGCGTCTTTTCTTTGCCCAAGCCCATGAAACTTAGCAAATAAACTCGGTCATCCACGCTGATGCTTGCAACGGCATTGTTACTTACTGGTTCGGGTAATGTCGGTAAAGCAATATGTTCATTGGTGGTAAACTCGTGAGAGTTCGCGAAGGTAGTTTGAATCATCGCGCAAACAATTGAGCTTAAAATAAGCGTTCTAAATATCCATTTCATAAGCAATCAAGTGGTGAAGTAATAAATAAAGGATAACCGACTCTGCACAATAACTCTATTAAGCTTATTACATCTGAGGCTCAGAGGAATATTACCAATTGATATGACATTTGTGTCTTCAGGACGCGTATTTTTATCTTGTCAATTGTCCAGCTCAGTATGTTTCAATCTTCTTAAACATGACAGTAGAGTGAAAAGTAAACAGTTTGGTGTAGTTTTCAACTGTTTGTTTTTTATGCGACTTTTATCTTTCTAGTGTTGCTAATTTGCGTCAGCCTTTATCGATATGTGTTGTAAGAGATCAACTTTTAAGATTGTTTGATTTTGACCGTCTAATTTTTAATACATAGGTATTGATTGGTGAAAGTTAATTAGGTATAACAAACCTAGATGTATTCATTTATTTAATGAATGGTTGTTTTTTGACCATCGAAGTCAATCTGATTGCGCAGATTAAGTCGCAACTGTCAGTGTAGTTTTCTGTTCGGTTAAACAAGAATACAAAAATAAGAATAAGCAAGAGCCCGAAGGCTCTGCAAAAAAGTAATCAAGGAAATATGTAATGACCTTATTGACGACTCGTACCCTAACTCGCGCTTTAGTGATTTGCTTGGCGTTTTTCTATTTGTCAGTGATCTCGGAGTTCTTCGATTTCAATATTTTGTCAAAGATCCCTTCTGTGAGCGCAAGCGCCATCGTCGTCACTGCAGCTTTAGTCATTTTTTGGTTAATTTTCTTTGTGAGAGCTCGACATAGGCATTAAGCCTTGATTTAAGCTGTTTTGCTCCCCCTTCAGGCGGCTCTCATCTTTAGCATTTAGTATAAAGCCATGATTTTATTAGTTTAAATTCATGGTTTTTTTATGTCCTTTCGTTCTACATACGTATTCATATAGCCAAACTATCGTTTCTTGCCTATTGTCTCTATCGATTTATTTTTACAATAAATTATCAAGTTGTTTACAAGTTTGCTCGTTTAGGTAGTCGGTAATAGCGTAAATAACTCAATTTAAATATGCGTGAATTACCGATATGAAACGAGCTACTGAGCGGGCACACAACTGCTTTTACCGCGAGTAATGCAACACTTCGTGTCGACACTTAGGACACACACACATGAAAATCAATAAATTTATAAGCACAGCGCTTTTTGCTGCGGGTCTGACTGCACAACAAGCTGAAGCTGCTCCAAGCACGTTCGTGCATCTTTTTGAATGGAATTGGCAGGATGTGGCGACAGAGTGCGAGACATTCTTGAGCCAAAATGGATTTGCCGCAGTTCAAGTGTCACCGCCAAATGAGCACATAACCAACAGCGAGTGGTGGGCAAGATATCAACCCGTTAGTTATGTATTGGAAAGTCGAGGTGGGAACCGTGCACAGTTCGTCGATATGGTTCAGCGCTGCAAAGCCGTTGGGGTAGATATATACGTCGATGCTGTGATTAACCACATGGCGGCAGGCGGCGGCACTGGTACTGCAGGTAGTAGCTTTGGCAACAAAAGTTACCCTATTTATTCTCCGCAAGATTTCCACACTAGCTGTCCAATCAATAACTATGGTGATCGCTATCAGGTCCAAAATTGTGAGTTAGTTGGCTTAGCTGACTTAGCCACTGAAAATGCTTATGTTCAAGATACCGTAGCAGGCTTTCTGAACGATTTAGTCAATGTTGGTGTTGCGGGCTTTAGACTAGACGCATCCAAGCACATGCCAAGCGGCGATATCGCTGCAATTCTTTCAAAGGTAAATGGACAGCCATTGATATTTCAAGAAGTCATTGATCAGGGCGGTGAAGCTGTTGGAGCACCAGAATATTTTAGTAATGGCTTGGTAACGGAATTCAAATACAGTGTTGAAATAGGTAATGTTTTTAATCAAGGCAAACTTGCTTGGTTAAGTAACTTTGGTGAAGCTTGGGGCTTTATGCCTAGCTACTTGGCGGTTGTGTTTGTCGATAACCATGATAACCAACGTGGTCATGGTGGTGGCGGTAATGTCATTACTTTTGAAGATGGGCGATTGTACGATTTGGCGAATGTTTTTATGTTGGCCTATCCATATGGTTACCCAAAGGTGATGTCTAGTTATGAGTACTTTGGCGATACTGATCGCGGTGCCCCAAGCACTAATGTTCACAACAATGGAAACTTATCGTGTTTTGGTAATGAGTGGAAGTGTGAACATCGTTGGTCTTATATTGCCGGTGCATCGAAATTCAGAGATGCGACATCTGACAATTTTGCGACTTCAAACTGGTGGGACAATGGAAACAATCAGATTGCCTTTGGGCGCGGAGATAAAGGTTTTGTCGCCATTAACAAAGAAAGTTTTGCTTTAAACGCGACTTTGCAAACAGACATGGCACCAGGAGAATACTGTAACGTCTTGAAGGGCGACATCAATACATCGAACTCAGCTTGTTCAGGTGAAATAATTACGGTAAATGGGAATGGCACTATTAACGCCAGTGTTGCTAGCTACGATGCTTTCGCCATCCATCACGAGGCGAAAGTGACAGGAACAATTAGCAATTTCCAGCGTACCGTTATCTTTATTGAGCAACAAACTGCAGTTGGTCAAGACATGTTTATACGTGGTGGCTTAGATCACGGTGTTGCTGCTACGTTCGGTAAAAACTGTACGGCAAGTAATTATGAATGTGCAATACGCATTCAACACCGCAATACAATAAATGCGACAACGGCACCTTGGAAACTAAACGACAATTACCTTGACTGGTATGGTTTAGAAAGTGGACAAGACTCTGGTGCACGGGGTACGGCGTTGGATTGGACAATAGACAACTGGCCAAATTCTTGGGGTCAAATTCGTCGGGTGATGAGCGATGGTTATGGTGAGGAAGTGCTCAATATTTGGGGGGCTAATCAGTGGATGCTCGACGTAGATATGGCGTGTGAAGACACCTTCAACGGTTGGTTTGAAATAAAAGCTTTCGTTAAAAATGGGCAAGGTTGGGAATCAGACATTACCCAAGCAAATACACCATATGCTTCGAACAATCATTTTGCACAGTGCGGTAAGGTGAACCGATTTGTATTTAACGCAAATTCAGTTGAAGTGCGAAATTTCTAATCTAGTACTTAAAATAAAAGTCCAAGCTTGCCGTCGGTGAGCTTAGGCTTTTCTAAAATACCCCTTGAATCTGATAAAAGAAGACAAAGAATGTATTTAATCAAATGATTATCGTCACTCAGGTGATACAATCATGTTTCACTTTTGAATAATAACGAACTGACACTATGTTTTTGCTGATTGTTTACGTGCTAATCGCACTTGGTTTTTCTTTTATATGCTCTATCGCGGAAGCCGTGATATTGAGCGTTTCGCAAGCTTATATTTCCTTGTTGCAAAAAGAGGGTAAGGCATCAGGCGATTTGTTAGCAAAACATACAAGTGATATCAACAAGCCGCTTTCGGCAATTCTAACACTGAACACGATTGCCCACACAATGGGTGCGGCAGGCGCCGGAGCGCAAGCAGCCGCTGTTTTTGGCGACGCATATTTAGGGGTTATTTCAGCAGTTTTGACCCTACTTGTCTTGGTATTTTCAGAGATTATCCCTAAAACCTTAGGCGCTACTTTTTGGCGTCAACTAGGACCAATCACGGCTTACTTCCTTAAATATTTGATCCTTGTTTTGTACCCATTTGTTGTAATGTCACAAAAGTTAACCAGTGGCTTTAAAGAAGACAGTCCACTGAAAGGACTTAGTCGCAGTGAACTTTTAGCGATGGCAGAACTGTCAGGCGAAGAAGGCCAACTAGCCAAACAAGAGTCTCGGTTCCTAAAGAGTCTGTTACAGCTTCATGAATTAACAGTGAAAGATGCTATGACACACCGTACCGTTGTTTTTTCTGCGCCTGAATCAATGACGGTAACCGCATTCATGGATGAAAAACTGCCAACCGAGTTTTCGCGTATTCCAGTCTATGAAGACGATCACCGAGAGAACATTAGCGGTTTTGTGTTGAAGTCAGATATTTTGTTAGCAAAAGCAAATAATGAGCATGATAAAAAGCTCTCAGAAATGACTAACTCGTTACCAACGGTTTTAAGTGATATGCCTTTATCGAGCACCTTTGACCAATTCTTAAAGTCACGTGTTCATATGGTGTTAGTGGTTGATGAGTATGGCGGTTTAGAGGGTATCTTGACCCTAGAAGATCTCTTAGAAAGCCTGTTAGGCATACAGATAGTCGATGAAAGCGATACAAACGTGAGCATGAAGCAACTTGCTAAAGTTATGTGGCGTCGCAGAGAGCGCAGGCTCATGGGAAATGAAGATTCAGAATAGTCAGCTTTGGAACCATTCTAAAAATTAGATAATAAGCTGCTATTTTTAGCGATTTTCTTTTTATTAAATCGGAGTAAATTATCAATCAAGCGCTAAGTCACGAACTACTTAGTACAAGCATTGATAACACTTTGAGGAAATAAATTATGAACACGCTATTACGTCAACACGCTTTTGTCGCCAATGAGTCATTCGCTCCACTCGCACTTCGTTTGGTCGCCGGTATTATCTTTGTAGCTCACGGAGCACAAAAACTGTTCGGCTGGTTTGGTGGCTACGGTCTTGAGGGGACAGGTCAATGGATGGCTTCAATCGGCCTTGAACCTGGCTACTTTATGGCATTGATGGCCGGAAGCGCAGAGTTCTTCGGCGGATTATTTTTACTCGCTGGATTGCTCACTCGTGCGACAGGTCTGGTGCTAGCTGTCACAATGCTAGTCGCTATTTTTGCTGTTCACTTTGAGAATGGCTTGTTTATGTCGAATAACGGATACGAATTTGCATTGGCCTTATTTGCGGTTTCCGTTTCAGTTGCAGTATCTGGAGCAGGTCGCTTATCAATTGATTCTTTGGTGAATGCAAAATTAAACAAAGACTAATATTCGCTAAGTAACTAAAGCCAGTCATTCTTGCTGGCTTTGTTCCCTCACAACTCACTTAAAATATGCTTCCATGCATTCAAATGATTCTGATAATTCTGTTTAAGCTGTTTGGTAACGGCATTGACTTCGCGTAAATCTTCTGGAATTTCACATAGGATCCGCCAGTGATTTAGGGTGTTTGTTGCTGCCGCTGTCAGCTGTGCAATACTGGCATTTGCATGCTTGTTAGTTTGTATTGCATCATCAGTTCGCTGACAAAAAGACTGCAGCGGTGAGTCTGCAATAGGTGCCATTGCTCTAGTGACTTCGTAATCTCGGCGCAGTTGTTGGTAGTGCTCATTACTCGAAGAGATATCACGTCCACTTTGATTGACTTCTTGTATAATAGCGTGCGCATACGTCATTGTGTCGTATGTACTGAGATGTAACTGTTCAAACACTGCCTCTTTTGCCTGCAATCGTGGGTCAACGAACTTCTCATCTGACATACAACACCCCTTACACCTTAACTTGATATTCATTATTCAGCGTTATTATAGATACAAAGTCTAATCAAATATGGATTGAAATCAATGTTCTACATAGAGAAATAGTATACTCTCCGCGCGTAATTTTTCGTCGTAGACCAATGTCTTATAGTGAGTTTTTCATTGTCTGATAAAAAGGCGTCAGCGCATTTCAATCTTTTTAATTTATGGAGTTTCGAATGTTATTTCGATCTATCTGGGTGGTGATTATTTCTCTCGCTATGAGCTTCAATGTTTTTGCTAGCACTAGCGGCTCAAGTGAGGGAGGCAGTTTGATCAATCTTACGATGTCTCCATTGGGATATATTGCTATTGCTATTTTTGTCATTGCTTATGTATTTGTCATTCTAGAAGAGCAGTTGCATCTTCGAAAATCAAAACCAGTGCTCTTGGCCGCAGGTTTAATCTGGATACTCATCGCGATAGCCTATCAAGGACAAGCAGACCACACTTTAGTCGAGCAAGGGATACGCCATAACTTCCTCGAGTATGCCGAGCTTTTCTTCTTTTTGCTTGTCGCAATGACTTATATTAACGCCATGTTAGAACGTGGTGTATTTGATGCGCTGCGTGACTATCTTGTTGGGAAGGGCCTTAGCTATCGTGGCTTGTTCTGGTTAACAGGGATTCTTGCATTCTTTATCTCGCCGATAGCCGACAACCTTACAACGGCGCTTGTGATGTGCGCGGTGATAATGGCAGTGGGTAAGGATAAGCCAGAGTTTATCGGATTGGCCTGTATTAATATTGTCGTTGCTGCAAACGCAGGTGGTGCTTTCAGCCCATTTGGTGACATTACAACATTGATGGTTTGGCAAAAGGGCATTGTTGAATTCTGGACTTTCTTCAATCTGTTCTTACCGTCGGTGGTTAATTTCCTGATCCCTGCTGCGATTATGAGCTTTGCGATTCCACAAGGAAAACCAAAGCATGATGATGGCGCCAGCGCAATTAAAATAAAAAGTGGTGGACTGGTGATCGTTGGCTTGTTTCTAGCTACCATTGTGACGGCGATTAGTTTTCACCTAGTGCTTCATATGCCGCCTGTTTACGGCATGATGACGGGATTTGCTTATCTTAAAATTTATTCGTTCTTCTTAAAGAAACAATCTACAAATTGGGAGCAGGAGCCAGATAGTTCACCCGGTTCAACGCCACACGGAAGCTATGGTAAATTTGATATTTTTAACAAAATCGCTCAAGCCGAGTGGGATACATTGTTTTTCTTCTACGGTGTGATTATGGCAGTCGGCGGCTTGGGCTTTATGGGCTATCTCGCCGTGACGTCAGAGTTTATGTATGGGCAATTAGGCGCATTGAATGCCAACATATTGGTTGGGATACTGTCTGCCATAGTAGATAACATCCCAGTAATGTTTGCGGTACTGACGATGAACCCGGAAATGTCACAAACGCAATGGTTATTAGTGACCTTAACCGCAGGTGTTGGTGGAAGCTTGTTGAGCATTGGCTCAGCAGCAGGTGTTGCCTTAATGGGTCAAGCCCGAGGTTATTACACCTTCTTTGGCCACCTAAAATGGATGCCCGTGATTGCGTTAGGTTATGCGGCAAGCATAGGCGTTCATTTATTAATTAACTAAACCACCGTTTGTATTTCCTAAAACCGACAAAGTCCATATTTACTATGGGCTTTGTGCGTTTTATCTATAAGCGCTTTCCCCTTCAAGTTAGGAATGTTGGCTTTGCTATGTAACTATCACTGTTAGCAAACGACTAATCTAATAAACCCAATACAAGATAATCATGACAGAAGACTTTCGGCGTTTAATTGAAAAAAATGCAAATAAGATTAAACGCTTAGCCAGAAACTATTCATTTGGTAGAGAAAATAATGATTTAGAACAGGAGATTTTTCTCCAGATCTGGCGGAGTTACTCTTCATTCTCTGCGCAATCTTCTATAGACATTCAAAATCAAATCATGAGCGCAACAAGCAATACTCAAATTTATTATCGAAACGTAAAGCGAAACTTCATCATCGAGACCACTGTTTCGATTCTGGCTTTCTTGTTTGTGATTGCGATGATGGTGTTTGGTGATTGGTTAATGGCAAAAACATTATTCGAGTTTTCTTTAAACGAACATATTAGTGGAACGGGGAAAGTAAATAATCTGATGATATTCAGTTTTGTTCTGATGGCAATCTACTGCATTACCACTCCTATCAAGCTTTGGCGATCAATTAAGCCAGATGAAACCTTAAGTTGGTCGCTAAGTGACAGAGTAAAAAGTGAAATTGGAAGACTGACCTTGCAATTACATTTTTGGAAAAAATCACCTATATGGTCATTTCTACCCGCCATCATCATTGGGCTGTCTTTTTTCTGGGGTTTGCAGTTTAGTCTGTTAGGAACTTGGGCCCCCAGTATTTACCTAATGGCCTATTTTGCTTTGCTTGGCCTGATGACCTTTGGCGGGTTTTGGCTGAAAAAGCACATGCTTCAAAATGAAATAGAGCCACTGCTGCAAGAGTTGCAAACGCTAGACACTGAATTAGTGGCTCTTAATAACGACTAAGCAATAGGAAACTCGGCATTAGTTGTCGAGTTTCCAATCCAAACGCACTTTAAGATCTGTCATTTGGTTTTTTTTATCAGCAGGACGGTTTTCAGGATAATAAACCCATCTCTCTAGTGCCTTAATTCCGGCACTATCAAAAACGCCTTCAGGGAAGCTATCAATGACTCTTATATTACCTGTTGTGCCGTCTTCATTGAGATCAAATAACATCACAACATGCCCTTCAATACGTTCGCGTGAGGCCTCTAAAGGATATTGAGGCGGAAAACGAAGGTCTTTTCTTTCCGGATGTCCTCGCTGAACGTCGATAGACACGAGCTGTTCATCTTTCGAAGTGAAAGGTATTCCCATAAAGCGATGGTACTCTTGCTTTGCAGCCAAGGCTTTTTCGCGCAGTTGTAGGGCAACAGAAATATCGTAAACAAGTTTTAATGCAAATTTTTGATGGCCAGCATTCAGTTTCTTTTGGGCTACAGCATACTCGGCTTTGTTTAAGGCCTCTTGATAAGTATCTTTATCTAAAAAGTAGAGCTGACTCAATCGAAATGCAAGAAAAGCATCTTCGAATCCTGTAGATGGTTTTGCACTTTCGTATCTCTCTATTTTGCTGCTCGCATCGGAATCTGAGTACCTATCCAATAGACTAAGTTGTTGGCTTAAGTCATTGCTTAAGTAACTATTAGATTTGGTGAGTAAGCAAGCGTAGGTATAATCATCATTGCATTCACTTTTTTGGTTGGTGGTGACTTTGCAAGCAGGTAAGCCGACTAAGCAAATAGTAATGAGTAATAAGACTTGAAACGTTCTGTCCATAGGGAAGTATCCTTAAAATCCGTTTTATTTCGTTTTCGTTTAGTGCATTAGCACTAAAGTTTAGCCATCAACATTAGTGCTTGTCTCTGGTCATTTGAATATAAAGGAACAGTTGAGAATAACAAGTGCATTCTAGCTTATGCACAATTGCATTCACTTTTTAGCCAAAAATTTGGCATAATAGATCATCAGCAAATCACATCTAGTTGTTTGTTCGTACGAACACCGATAAAACCGAAATATCAGCAGTTACGCTAATAAAAACGATAATAATTTGATAATTGCTCGAGAGGCAGAATGAAAGCATTAGACATTAAAGGCTTGGCTAAAACTTATAAAGGTGGCGTCCAGGCACTCAAAGGCATTGATTTAAGTGTAGAAGAGGGTGACTTCTTCGCCTTGCTTGGGCCGAATGGCGCAGGTAAATCTACCACCATCGGGATCATCAGTTCATTGGTGAATAAATCTGAAGGTAGTGTTGAAATTTTTGAACACGATTTGGCGACTGATATTGTCAATGCTAAAAGTTGCATTGGCTTAGTACCTCAAGAATTTAATTTTAATCAGTTCGAAACTCTTTTCCAAATTGTGGTGAATCAAGCCGGTTATTATGGCGTTCCTAGAGCGCTAGCAAAAGAGCGAGCTGAAAAGTACCTAAAGCAGCTTGACCTTTGGGATAAGCGAAATGCCGCGGGTCGTGAATTGTCGGGCGGAATGAAGCGTCGTTTGATGATTGCTCGTGCCTTAATGCATGAGCCGAAAATGCTGATTCTGGACGAACCGACAGCGGGCGTCGATATTGAAGTTCGCCGTTCAATGTGGAAGTTTTTGAAAGAGATTAATGAGCAAGGTATTACGATAATTCTGACTACTCACTATCTTGAAGAAGCTGAGATGCTTTGCCGCAATATTGCCATTATCGACAAAGGAAAAATTGTTGAAAACACCAGTATGAAAGCTTTGCTCGCCACATTAAATGTCGAAACCTTTGTGTTTGACCTTGCCTCAGGTGCAAGTAAAGTCCAAATCGAAGGCTTTGAGTCAAGAGCAAGTGACGATCAAACCTTGGAAGTGGATGTGCCAAAAACCAGCGGTTTAAACCCCGTTTTTGAAGAACTATCAAAACAAGAAATTCAAGTGATGAGTATGCGAAATAAATCCAACCGACTAGAGGAACTGTTTGTTCGATTAGTCGAAGCGAATCAAGCAAAAGGAGAGGCTGATGAGTAATCGTAATTTAACAGCACTCTCCACTATCTGGATAAAAGAGTGCACACGTTTTTTAAGAATCTGGGTACAAACATTAGTACCGCCTGCTATCACGATGTCTTTGTACTTTGTCATTTTCGGTAAAATGATTGGCAGTCGGATCACGCTCGACGGTGATTTTAGCTACATGGAATTTATCGTACCTGGTCTTATCATGATGGCGGTGATTACTAATTCATATTCTAATGTGTCATCGTCATTTTTCAGTGCTAAGTTTCAACGCAATGTGGAAGAGTTGCTTGTTGCGCCAGTACCAACATGGGTCATTATCATGGGCTTTGTCGGTGGCGGTGTCGCTCGTGCTGCAATCATTGGTGTGATTGTGACGCTTGTATCAATGTTATTCATTGATATCGAAATTGCCCATTTCGGTGTGCTCATCGTAACGCTTTTGCTTACCTCAGTGCTATTTGCCACGGCAGGTTTAATTAATGGTATCTATGCTAAAAGCTTTGATGACATCAGTATTATTCCTACTTTTGTGCTGACTCCTTTGACCTATTTGGGTGGGGTTTTCTACTCTGTGTCGATGCTGCAAGCAGTATTCAATGAGTTTTGGCAAAGTGTAATTCAGCTCAATCCTATTTTCTACATGGTAAATGGTTTCCGTTACGGCTTCCTTGGGCAAGCCGATGTGAATTATGTGACTGCATTAGTGATATTGTTGGTGTCAAATGTTGTGTTATTCGCTATCGCCTATCGCTTGTTATCGAAAGGCACAGGCATACGCGCTTAATGGAATCAAAGCCACGGGAAATTTCAAGCAATCAGCTTGGCGTGCATGAAAATCTTCTCGAATTAGTCGAGAAGTATCGCCTCTCTGCATTTCAAAAGCCTATTGCAGAGCACACGAAAAAGGCTTTCGAATCTGTACTTGCGTGGTTGGAAGGTTACCGTGGTGATGTGATAATCGACGCTTGTTGTGGTGTGGGCGAAAGCAGTTTAGTGCTAGCGAAACAGTATCCGAACGCTCGGATAATAGGGATTGATAAGTCTAGTGCTCGATTGGACAAGCATCAACACTATGCAAAGCATACTGGCGATACAGAGAATCTTGACTCTCCAGCTAACGTGCGTGTGTTCCAAGCCGACTTGAATGATTTTTGGCGCCTATTCGCAGAAGCACTAAAACATAATCGCTGGTCGATTGTGCGTCAGTGTTTGTATTACCCTAATCCTTATCCTAAAAAATCGCAGGTCCAGAAACGTTGGCATGCAAGCCCAGCTTTTGCCAGTATGCTGGCATGTGGGCAAACGATTGAAGTGAGGAGCAACTGGTTAGTTTACCTGCAGGAGTTTCAACAAGCCTTGAGCGTATACAATATCGATAGCGTCATAGAAGCGGTTTCAGGCAGCCCAATCACGCCGTTTGAAAGAAAGTACTCAGGCTCGGGTCAGCCATGTTGGCAGCTTTATACGCTAGCAGCTGGCGAAGATAAGAAGTAGCCCTGACCAAATTCAATGCCGAATGAAGTTACCGTATCCAAGGTTGCTTGACTCTCTATATGCTCCGCAACCACTTTTGTTTTTGTTGACTTACAAGACGCAATCAAATTTCTGAGTTGCTCTTTGTCGAGTGATTCGTCTTTTACCAAATTACCGCTCAGCTTTACAGCGGTTAATTTAAGAGACAAGGCGCGTTCGAGCGCTGGTGATAGGAAAGCCACATCATCTACAGAGATTGCTAAGTTCGGACATTTTTGGCGGAGCAACGTTAATACCGGAAGGTGGCTTTGCAAGCATGCATGTGAAATTTCTATTCCAAACAACGTGCTCTTAGAGTTTTCATGTTGATGGATTAGCCATGCCACAAGGCTCTCATCATCTAGATCGCTATCGGAAAGATTAATACTCCATGGCATGTTTCTCTGGGCACAGTAGCGACGGCTTTCTTCATAGATATGATGAGTGAGATCTGCGTTCATATTTTTCTTTTCGACTAGATTCAAAAAATCGCTAGGCAGAAATATATGCTCGCTGTCACCGAGTAATCGGGCCAAGCACTCATAGCGCCATACACGATTATTCAATAGGTTCATAATTGGCTGGAAATAGGGGATCACGCGCTCCATCTTGAATTGTGATTCAATGCCCTTGTTAAGGTGGTTTCCCAGTTCGGTCGTGCAGTGCGCGCTTGCCATTTACTTGCCTATTAGCTGTCTAAAAAATGTTCGTATTCTTCACTATATATCAGCTCCTAACGGGAAGTCTTTAGTCTTATAGATAAAACTGATGAAATTTCATACTATTTAGCGGCAAACTTGTGCTATGGGTCTTTATTTTTATCGTTTCACACATCCACTATCTTGGTATTAGCGTAGAAGTGAGTTACAGTTCGCGTTTCAAAGTTTTCAGTTAAGGTTACATTTTGTCAAAGGCAGAAGTCAGCTTAGATCATCTGTTCAGGGTTTTTACCAAACCTGAACATACTGATTCAACCCTGGCTAAAATTGAAAGACATCTGTCTGATAATATCTCAGACTTTCTTTCACAGCATGTGGTCACCAAAAAGACCTCCCTAGAAGAAATCGAAAAAGACTTCTTCAGCGCTGCTGTTCCTGACAGTCCAGAGTTTGTCTCTGAGCATGCCGAAGCGCTGCTCGACAAGCTTGTTGCTCACTCAGTCAATACTTATGCGCCTACATTCATTGGGCATATGACATCAGCCTTACCTTATTTCCATTTATCGCTAGCAAAGCTCTTAGTTGGTTTGAACCAAAACTTAGTAAAGATAGAGACGTCAAAAGCCTTTACCCCTCTTGAGCGCCAAACCTTGGGGATGATGCATAACCTCATCTATCAACAAAACGATGCGTTCTACGAAGAATACCTACATAACGCAAATCATTCATTAGGCGCGTTTTGCTCGGGCGGCACGATTGCCAATATCACCGCACTTTGGGTTGCACGGAATCAGTTATTGGGGCCCGATGGCAAATTTCCAGGTGTTGCAAAAGCAGGTCTAGCGGCAGCTTATCGCCATTATGGCTATGAGAATATTGGTATTATGTCTTCTAATCGAGGCCATTATTCATTGTCTAAAACAGTAGACATCTTAGGTATTGGTCGTGACAATATGCTTACTGTTCACAGTCCTTCACAGCAGTTAGAAGCGGAGAAAGCGCTTGCTGTTGGTAAAGCTTATCAGGAGCAAGGTAATAAGTTACTCGCTATTGTGGGCGTTGCAGGTACCACTGAAACAGGGCACGTTGACCCTCTCGACGAACTTGCAGATGTTGCGAAAGAGTTGGGCTGCTGGTTCCATGTTGATGCGGCCTGGGGCGGAGCGACTCTATTTTCTGAGGCCTATAGAAGCAAGTTAGCTGGTATCGAAAAAGCAGATTCAGTTACGATTGATGCACATAAGCAGATGTATGTACCAATGGGTGCTGGCATGGCTTTATTTAAAGACCCCCGACATAGCAACGCTGTACGCCATCATGCCCAATATATTTTACGTCAAGGTTCAAAGGATTTAGGAGCAACAACCTTAGAGGGCTCTCGTAACGGTATGGCCATGATGGTTTATTCATCACTACATATTTTTGGCCGTCGTGGATACGAATTACTTATCGATAAAAGCATTGAGCAAGCCAAAACCTTTGCTGCAATGATTGATGCTCATCCTGACTTTGAATTGATGACCGCACCTATTTTATCTTTGCTGACCTATCGTTTGCGACCTTCAGCTTTAGCTAAACTAGAAGATATGCCGTGCGATGAAGCCAGCAGTATCAACAAGAAACTAGATAGTTTGACCGTTCGAGTGCAGAAGCAACAACGTGAAGCGGGTAGATCATTCGTGTCGAGAACGAGAATTGAAATAGCCAAATATCAGGGTGAAACAACCACTGTTTTCAGAGTCGTCCTAGCCAATCCTTTGACGACGGAAAGCCACTTAAGTGCTATCTTAGATGAGCAATTAGAAATAGCAAAAACAATGAAATTGTGGTCTGAACTCACGGCGATTGTGCTACCAAAAATTGCCTAATCAACTTATCTTTCTCGCAGCGTAGATTATTGCTCGATTTGCCTGAGTGCAATTGCAGTTTGTTCATTTGAAAAGCTATTCAATTTTATATGATCAGGTGCCCACCCTACTAAAAATCGCTCAAAGTCAGCCCAAGCAAAAGTGGCAAGGCTAGCCCACTCTTTTATGACTAACTCAATATCAAGATCGCAAGCATAGGCTGCGGCTGCATGTCTAAGCAACTCAAAATAATAGTGAATCAGCTTGTCGGCATCTTTGTGCAGAGAAGAGTCAGATAAACAACTGCCTAGAAAGTAGATGACATCTTTAATGCCAACGCCTTTACCAACATACTGAAAATCGACTGCGGCTAAATCGGTACCCGTTTCATTAAAGCAAAAGTTTGCTACCTTTGCGTCTCCATGCACTAAGGTTTGATATTGTGCATGGTTTAGCTTTACATTAATTTGAGCCGCTTTTAATTTTAACTCGCTTGGGGGCATCTTCTGCCATTCGTCCGGGCGAGTTGAAAGGTGCCAGTAAGTGCCTATGGACCATAGTTTATCGCACTCTTTCTGCAAAAACTTCGCGTGAAAGTATGCCAACCAACGCAGTCCGAGTTTGACGAGTTGTATGTTTGGGTTCGAGCTTCTAGCAGAGAATCCTAAAGCATCTAAGTCGTCCATGACTAACCAACTGAGAGAGCTACCTTCATCTTCGTTGCTGCGAGTTGCAATACACTTTGGCACACGGCAAAAAGCATCTGTTAGGTGGGCATAGTTTTGATAAAAAAGCCGCTCATTGTGATAAGACGATAGTTTGCGTTGATGAGATTTGTTGCTGTTCCAGTTACGAGGGTGCTTTTGTTTGTTTGTAGGATCGACAGTTTTGACAATAAAGCTACGGTCATTATCAATATCAAGATAGCGAGCAATTTCACCATAGCCACTCCACAAAGCTTGTAAGCTTTCAAGCTTGCGAACCTGTGTGGTTTTGAGCAGCTCTGTAAGGATGGAGTCAGTGTTATTCTCTGTAGTCATATGAAGTTAATCTACTCTACTCGTTGAAGGAATTGCTCTTTGTACCTATTTAAATAGTATAAACAATATTCGGAATTATGTGTGAGTAGTATCGCAGAGCTTGCGTAATTACTCGAAGCGCAATAACCTGCTAAGAAAAAAGGACAAAAAATGACAGACACGGTGGCTTTTCCTCACTTGTTAACACCTTTAGATTTAGGTTTTACGACGCTAAAAAATCGCACGCTTATGGGCTCGATGCACTTAGGCTTGGAAGAAGAAAAAGGCGGTTTTGACAAGTTGGCCGCGTTTTATGCTGCGCGCGCAAAGGGTGGTGTTGGTCTGATTGTCACAGGCGGCATTGCACCGAATCGAGCCGGTTGGGTCGCCCCATTTGCTGGCAGAATGACCAGCAATCGCCATGCAAAAAAACATAAAGTGATTACCGATGCTGTGCACGCAGAAGGTGGCAAAATCTGTATGCAAATCTTGCACTCTGGTCGCTACGGTTATCACCCACTAGCAGTATCAGCTTCACCAGTGAAAGCACCGATTTCTCCATTCAAGCCAAGAGCGCTATCTGCTCGAGGTATTCGAAGCACGATTAAAGACTATGCTGAATGCGCTAATTATGCCAAAAGTGCAGGTTATGATGGCGTTGAAATAATGGGTTCAGAAGGTTATTTGATCAATCAATTCTTTTGTGAACGAACAAACTTTCGTACCGATGAATGGGGCGGAAGTTTAGAAAACCGAGCTCGATTAGCTATTGAAGTGGTGCGTCAAACCCGAAAGCGTGTAGGACCTAACTTTATTATCATCTACCGCTTATCGATGCTCGATTTAGTTGAGGGAGGCGCGCCTTGGGAAGAAGTCGTTTACCTTGCCAAAGAGATTGAAAAGGCGGGTGCTACCCTTATCAATACAGGGATTGGCTGGCACGAAGCTCGCGTGCCGACTATTTCAACGTCGGTCCCCAGAGCGGCATTTACTTGGATAACCAAGCGGATGAAAGCAGAAGTGTCACTTCCCTTGATCACAACCAATCGGATCAATACGCCCGAAGTGGCTGAATCGGTCTTGGCTGAAGGTCACGCTGATATGGTATCGATGGCTCGTCCTTTCCTAGCTGACCCAGACTTTGTTGCGAAGGCTAGCAGGAATCAGTCGGACCAAATTAATACCTGCATTGCTTGTAATCAAGCTTGTCTTGACCATGCTTTCGAGCAAAAACGGGCGAGCTGTTTAGTGAACCCTCAGGCCTGCTATGAAACTGAACTGATTTTTAAATCAGCGGCGATGCCGAAAAAGGTCGCTGTCGTTGGAGCCGGTCCAGCGGGTTTAGCATTCTCAACCTATGCTGCTGAGCGTGGTCATGAAGTTCACCTATTCGACCAAAGCAGTGAAATTGGAGGGCAGTTTAATTACGCGAAACAGGTACCTGGTAAAGAAGAGTTTTACGAGACCTTGCGCTATTACAGACGCAAAATAGAAATTACCGGCGTAAAATTACACCTGAACACGCGTGTTGATGCTGAGCTGCTGAAAGAGCAAGGCTTCAAGGAAGTGGTTATGGCCACCGGTATCAAACCGCGTAGCTTGACCATTCCAGGGCATGATCATGCCAAAGTAATGAGTTATATCGATGTGTTACGCGACAAAAAGCCAGTAGGCAAACGTGTTGCTGTGATTGGTGCGGGTGGTATTGGCTTTGACGTTTCGGAATATTTAGTTGAAGAAGAGCAGTTAACAACTAATTTGGATAAATGGTTAACACATTGGGGTATAGACAAGTCATTTAGTCAACCTGGCGCATTGGTTGAAAAGCAATTGCATGAGCCGCCCAGAGAGGTGTTTTTGCTACAACGTAAAACCAGCAAGGTGGGTAAGGGTTTAGGCAAAACCACTGGTTGGATCCATCGCAACTCTTTGGTGAATCACAAAGTTCAAATGATGAATGGCGTCAGCTATAACAAGATTGATGATGAGGGCTTGCACATCACTATCAATGACAAAGCGATGCTACTTGATGTCGACAATGTCGTAGTGTGTGCTGGGCAAGAGCCGCTCAAAGAACTTGAAGCGAGTTTAAGAGCTGCTGGTATGCAAGTTCACATTATTGGTGGTGCCGATGTTGCTGCTGAATTGGATGCCAAACGTGCTATACGCCAGGGAGCAGAACTAGCTGCTGCGATTTAAATGAAACCAGCTGCCTACAATAGGGCAGCACAAAAATTTGTCTTTTTCGTGATACTTTTGAGATATTTCTTCGTTAATCTCGGTCCTGTATGTAAATAACATAGCTCAGCTATGAATAGATGGGATGCAAGAGAGGAAGAAAGATGGCGGATAAAGTACTAGTAGTCGAGGACGATTTAGATATCGCCACTCTCATTCAAGTCAATTTAGCTGAGTTGGGACTGGAAATTACCCACTGCGCCGATGGTGTTCAGGCATGCGAAATTGCATTACGCGATGAATTTTGTTTGATGTTACTCGATGTGATGCTACCTAACATGAGTGGTTTGGATATTTGCCGCAAGGTAAGAGAAAAAAAGCCAGAACAAGCAATTGTCATGTTAACGGCCAAAAATTCAGAAACAGACCGAGTGTTAGGCTTAGAGTTGGGCGCGGATGATTACATGACTAAGCCATTTAGCGTGAGAGAACTGCAGGCTAGAGTACGTTCACAAATTCGAAAAGCTCATCTAATTCAGCAAGCAAATCAACAGCAGCCTAGCTCACCTAGCAATATTATCATCAGCGGTGAACTGCGCATTAACCAACAGACTCGTCAGGTGACCAAGAATGAAATGTCACTTGATTTAACCGCCACTGAGTTCGAACTTTTGTATCATTTGATGCAACATCCAAATCAGGTTTTTTCACGCACTCAATTATTGGAGTCTGTTTGGGGATACCAACACAGTGGTTATGAGCACACCGTCAATTCGCACATTAACCGATTGCGTGCAAAAGTAGAAAGCGATGCAACCGATCCTAAATATGTGCAAACGGTATGGGGTGTCGGCTATAAGTTCAACAACCAACAGCAGCAGAGAGCCAGCTAGATGTGGCGTCCTAAACTCTGTTTTTATCAGCGCTTATCTGTGTCATTAGTCCTTGGCTTTCTCGTTATTTTGAGTGTTTTTGTGCTGGCATCGAGCCGGTTACAAGATTCAATGAAAGACGAAAGTGAGCAGATGTTACATCTCGATCTAGCTTCACATTTAGTCTCTGATAATCCCTTATTGAAAACCGGAGTATATGACTATGATGCCTTGGGCAATCTGTTCCATACGCTGATGATATTGGGGCCAAATTTTGAATTTTATTTTTTGGATACCCAAGGAAATATTAAAACGTATTCGGCCAAAAAAGGCGAAGTCATCAAAAAGAGTATTGATTTGGCGCCAATACTAAGCCTGCTTGAACCAAACCCAACCTTACCTGTTCGAGGTGATGATCCCAAGTCAGAGAACAAACATAAGATTTTTTCTGCAGCGCCAGTATATAACGGAGAACTGTTGCAAGGATATTTGTATGTCATCATTGGTGGCGCACGCTATGACTCGATAGTAGAAAATCTAAAACGTAGCGAAGGAGTGCAAACTTTCGCAATGATCATTGTTGCAGCGACATTGTTTTTACTATTTGCTTTGTTGCTGCTGTTTCGATTTTTTACAGCACCTTTAAAGATATTAAGTGATGACATGGATACCTTTAGGGCGAGCGGATTTGATCTTGATGGCTCTGGTGTAAAGTTGCGTCCTTGGCGAAATGAGAGTCGTAACGAAGTGCAGCGTTTGGGTTTTTCGTTTAATGACATGCTCAATCATATTGATGAGCAAATGAAAAAGCTTAAACAAACTGACAATGAACGACGAATTTTGCTCGCTGATTTATCACATGATTTAAGAACGCCACTAGCAAACTTGCAAGGTTATATCGAGACTCTGTCATTAAAAGGAAGCAGTATTAACGAGGATGAGCGTCAACGTTTTATGGATATTTGTGAAAAGAACTTGTTTAACCTTAAACGCTTGATTGACCAAATTTTTGAACTAGCCTATCTCGAGGGCGGCCACGTTACACTCAAGAAAGAGAGCTTCATGTTAGCCGAGCTGCTACATGATGTTGCGGCAAAGTTCACAATGAATGCACAAAACAAAGGAATTACACTCAACGTTAATGCCGCTGCACAAAATGGCTATGTGCACGCAGATATTGGAAAGTTAGAGCGAGTGCTCACCAACCTGATAGAGAACGCTATCAGACACACGCCGGAAAATGGACATATTGATATTAATGTTGTTGAGGCAGACAAATATTTAACTATTGAGGTCAAAGATAGCGGTGTTGGTATTAGCGAGCGTGAGCTAAATCATATATTCAAAGCGCGCTATCAAGCTTCCAACTCAAAAGAAGATAGTGCTATTCACGCCGGTTTAGGCTTAGCTATTTGTCAAAAGTTAATGGCATTGCTCGATTCAAAACTTGAGGTGAGCAGTGAATTAGGCAAAGGAACCTCGTTCCGTTTCTCATTGACGCAAATTACACCTTAATCTCGACGTTATTCAAACACCTGTTTCTTTGTTTCCTATTCCCGATTGTTTTTCTTAATCCATCATAGTTATCACTCAATCCAATACTTTCTTATATGTTAAAAAAATGAGACCTTTTTGTTAATTAATGTTGTATTAGTATCTGGATAATTATTTTTTGTCGTGAACACCTTGCTGGCCTAGCACTAAAATGAAGCGCTAGACTCATTCGTGGCGACAAGTAATACAATAAAACAAAATACGAGAATAATAATATGTTACCGAAACGACAACATGGTGAAGTTCAACCTGGTCTGAAGTGGGGACCATTCACAGCACGTATTCCTTTGATTCATTTACGTTTTTCATTGGCCGATATGCTTCAGGGACTTGCTGTAGCCGGTGCGACAGGTCTCGCGTTAGTGCCCTATTTTATGGCTTTGTTGGGGCTAAGTTTTGAAGAAGCCGTAGTAATGGCCATGTTCCATAGTTTACTCATTTCATTTTCTTGGATGTTTTTTGGTGACCCTTATGCTCCTGGCTGGCTGACACCAGCAATCCCTTTTGTGGTGGCCTTCATCACTACGCCTGCGTATCTAGGTGATCATACTGCGCAATTTCAAGCCATGACGGCACTTTCTTTGAATTTTGCCTTTATTCTAATATTTCTAGGCGTCACCGGCTTGGGAGCAAAGCTGATCAAAGTTGTTCCCAATGTATTCAAGGGCGGAATTATCCTTGGTGCAGCTGTCGCCGCGTTTCTTCGAGTGACTAAAGATGGTGATGCAGCGAACGTGTTTCAATCAGCACCTATTGCTGGAACCTTGGGCGTAGTAGTATGTTTAGTTTTTGCGTTCTCCAAACCATTGCAGGCTATGGCTGCAAACAACAAAGTGCTGGCCATGATTTTAGGGTTTGGATTACTACCAGGCTTTATTATTGCGGGTAGCGTCGGCTATTTCACCGGAGAATTCGTATACAATATTCGTTGGGAGATCTTGGATGTGGGCGCTGCTGCAACATCCCTGTGGGATAAAGCATCGCCATTCCATATTGGTTGGCCATCTGTTGATACCTTCATCGCGGCATTTCCTCTTGCTCTTATCACCTATATTTTGTTTTTCGGTGATGTAGTTACCGGCAACGAAATGATTGAACAAGCCCAAACGCAGCGTGATGACGAGAAGTTGGAATTAAATGGCAGTCGTGCGCACATGGCAACAGGTCTTCGTAACGTAATGATGGGAATTGTAGCGCCTTTCTTTACGACACAAGGTGTATTATGGACTGGGATCCAGGTCATACTCTTGAAACGTTGGACGCAAGGTCGAGAGAAAGTAGATTCTATATTTGACAGTATTGGTAGTTTCTATGCTTTTGGGCTGCCTTTCTTATTCATTTTCTTACCACTGGTGACCTTACTTCAACCCTTACTTCCAGTCGCTTTAGCAGTGACGTTAATTTTAACTGCGTTTGCATGTGCAACGCTTGCGTTGTCACTGGTTGATGATGCTACCGAACGTGGCGCGATGGTCATCACCGCAATGGCATTCAGCGTATTTGAGCCTTGGCTTGGTTTGTTGGTAGGTTTGGTGACTATTGCTGCTTTATGCGGTTTTAAAGTATTTATGCCTAAACCAGAACAGTAAGTACCGTCCAAAACAAAAGCCACAAACTATGTGGCTTTTGCCTTTTCCTTAGATGCTTAGTTTTAGCCCCACCGCTTACTCCTGCGCCCTGACTTGATTTTAGCCACGAAAGAACGCTGTGATAGTACGAATTGCTCTGCAAATTATAATATAAATAGTATAATATAATGTTATCAGTATTTTCAGGGTAATCTTATGCTTAGAAGGTATATCAAATATTTCGTGCTATTAAGCCTGATGCTCGCGCTATCTAGTTGTTTTAAGGTGGACAATATGCAAGACAATAACGATCAAGTTAGCCAAAAGAAAGAACTCAAAGAACTCAAAGAACTCAAAGAATGGCAGAATCCAGAAGTCTTTGCGGTAAACAAATTACCCATGCGGGCCTCTTTTTATGCCTTTAATGCCGATCCAGGAAATTTTGTCAGTGAACCTTGGAGTCAGCCTAACCATTTATTACTAAATGGTCAGTGGAAGTTTCATTACAGTAAAAATCCTGATGTACGCCCAGCAAAATTTTATGAAGCTGATTATGATGTTTCTCAGTGGGACGATATTCCAGTACCTGCCAACTGGCAATTACAGGGTTATGGTGTTCCTAACTATGTAAATATGCGGGTCGACTTTACCGACCAACCTGTGGCCGGCGAATTGCCAGAGGATGATAACCCTGTAGGGTCTTACAAACGCACATTTGAAGTTCCGGCGAATTGGCAAGAACAACGTGTGTTTCTTCATTTAGGCGCCATAAAGTCTGCATATTATGTATGGGTGAATGGTAACTATGTCGGTTTTGCTCAAGACTCTAAAAGCCCGTCTGAATTTGATGTGACCGAATACACTCATTCTGGTGTTAATGAGATCGCTATCGAAGTTTATCGTTGGTCTGATGGTACCTTTTTGGAGTTGCAAGATATGTGGCGATTAAGTGGTATTACGCGAGATGTATACCTTTACGCAACGCCACAAACGCGCATTCAAGATTTTCATGCCAATACCGAGTTGAATGGAAGTTACCTAGACGGTGAACTAGCCCTGGATGTTGAGATTGATAACCAACAGAAGCAAGAGGGTTTATTGCTAACTTACCAAGTGCTTGATCAACAGAATAAAGTGGTCGCTCAGGGTAACTCAGCGCTTGACCCATCCCAAAGCTCACAATCTTTGTCATTTGCTGCAACTATTCCGCAAGTAGCGCCTTGGAGTGCAGAGTCCCCTAATCTTTATAAGCTAAGATTAGCCTTGGAGAAGGTTGAAGGAGAGCTGGTTCAAGTTGTCTGGCAGCGCGTTGGATTTCGCACCAGTGAACTGAAAAATGGCAATGTTTTGATTAATGGCAAACCGGTTTTATTCAAGGGCGTAAATCGCCACGAGCACGACCCAACAACCGGCCATGCTTTATCACGCGAATCGATGCGCGAAGATATGGCTTTGCTCAAACAATACAATATCAACGCGGTAAGAACAGCGCACTATCCTAACGATCCATATTGGTATGAACTTGCTGATGAATATGGCATGTATGTCGTAGATGAGGCGAATATTGAATCTCATGGTATTGGTGCGGCGAACCAAGGTCATTCTTACGATCCAGATAAACATATGGTCAACATGCCGAATTGGCGCGCAGCGTATCTCAATCGTGTTGAAAATATGTTTGAACGCGATAAAAATCATGCATCAGTTGTCATTTGGTCTATTGGCAATGAAAGTGGTGATGGTCCTAATATTGAAGCACTTTATGATTGGTTGAAAACTCGAACCTCTTTTCCTGTCATGTCCGAGCAGGCCCAATTGCGCAGGCATACAGACATGTACAGCCAAATGTATGCCAGTATCGATACCTTGATTCATTATGCGGAATTGGGTGAAACGCGCCCTCTAATTCTATGTGAATATCAGCACGCCATGGGTAATTCAGTTGGGAATATGGCAGATTATTGGCAGGTTATTGAGCAATACCCAAGTTTACAGGGCGGTTTTATTTGGGATTGGGTCGACCAAACCTTCGAGCGCAAAAACGAGCAAGGTGAAACTTACTGGGCTTACGGTGGTGATTTGGAACTACCTGGTATGTATCACGATGGTAACTTCAGTGCCAACGGGATGCTCGCGGCAGACCGAACACCTAATCCTCATGCTCATGAAGTTAAAAAGGTTTATCAAAACGTTGATGCATCGGCAGTTGACATCGCTAAGGGTGACATTCGGGTCACAAACAAACGCTTCTTTACTGACTTAAGTGATCTCAAGCTTCACTGGGAAATAATTGCGAATGGTGAAGTCGTTGCCTCAGGAGAAGTGAAAGACTTAAGTGCAGAAGCTCAAACTGATCAATTGGTTTCTTTGGCGCATACTGTCATGCCTGAGCTAGGTAAAGAGTACTTTGTTAACCTTGATTTTGTGATAAAAGACGCTAAGCCAGGTTTGCCATCAGGCCACAGTGTTGGACGAGTACAATTGCCTTGGGCAAACCAGCATCAAGCCTCTTTACTTGAAGTGGAAAGCAACACGGCTAGCGTGCAAGTCGAAGAAACGCCCACGACGCTTACACTGATAGCTGCAGGTTCAACATTCACTTTTGACAAACAAAGTGGTTGGCTTGAGCAGTTGGCATACGAAGATACATCCTTGCTAAAAGCACCCATCAAACCCTCGTTTTGGCGAGCACCAACAGATAATGACTTCGGCGAAAACTTTCCGGAAAAAGCTAAGGCTTGGCAGTATGCTGGTGAAAACACTGAGCTAAGCCAATGGTCCTTTGAAAAACGTGACGATGGCAGCATCACTGTATCAACAGAGCATTATTTGAAAGAGGTAGAAAGTCGTTATTTAGTTACTTATGTCGTCTCGACAGCAGGAACGGTTACTATGGATGTGTGGTTTTATGCTGCGCCACATAAATTTCATTCAGAACTACCTCGCTTAGGTTCTTTGCTTCAGATGCCGAGTAATTTTGATCGAGTTGCTTGGTACGGTCGGGGGCCACATGAAAGTTATTGGGATCGCAAGGCATCCGCTTTTGTTGGTCAATATAGTGCTACGATAGATGATCTTTATTTTGGCTATGTGCGTCCACAAGAAAACGGTTTTAGAACTGATGTTCGCCATGCGAGTTTTGTTAATTCCGCAGGTGTAGGTTTAGAGGTGTTGGGTGAGCCATTGTTTGAGTTTGGTGCACAGCGTTTTGATGTAAATGACTACGACCAGTTTGATAAGTCAGGAAAGCATCCTCACGACCTGGCACCAACAGATCGGATATTCATTAATATCGATTACAAACAACGGGGTGTTGGCGGCACAGACTCTTGGGGTACTCCACCTTTACCTAAATACCGTTTACCGTGGCGCGATTATCGCTACCAAGTAACATTTAAGCCGACTAAGTTGTAAGCGGAGTGGGTGATGTGACTTATGAGTGGTAAGTATGGCGCTAAATAGTTTTAGATACCAGCGCCAGACTTAGAGGGGGGATTGCGGTTCACAGCATTTTTTGCAGCCGCTTCACTTGTTTCTTTAAATCCTTGTCTTCGCCCACTTTAACACTAGCTAGCGTCGCTTTAGCGGCGCTTTTATCACCTGCTTGAATATACAACTCACTTAAACGTGCCATTGCCCAATTCATATTAGGAATGCTTTCTGGACTTAGCTGGCTTGACTCAGTTGCGGCTTGCAAAGCACCCATGGCAGCGATTCCCTTTGCCGTGTTTCTTTCTGTCACAACAGCGGTTCTGCCTACTTGATAAAGTGCGCTAAGTTTAGCTTCTATATTCCGCCTATAGTTTGCTTCAAGGTCCCCTGTATCGGGGTCACGCAATAATGCTGGGCTTGGCATTTCTGACGCTTGCATAAAATAGGGCATAGCCTTCTCGTAATCTTCTTGTTGTGAATAATAGACACCGAGCCTAAATACCAAACTAATTTCCTGCGGATAGGTTTGAACCGAATTTTGTAATAATGCCAAAGCCTTCTCTGGCTCGTCTGTCATTTGGAAAAAAGCATATTCAGCATAAACACCTTGCAGTGGGTCCGCCATCTTTATTGCATCTAGTTGAGCTTTACCGAGATCTTCGTCACCTCCGGCAATTGACGGCGCAGCAAGATAAAAACTCATCAGAGCTCGTTTGTATGTAATTTCTTCTTGATCGAGTTCAACTGCTTTTTGAAAGCTATTCAAAGATTTCTCAGCATATCCTAAGGCGCTGAAGATTGAGCTTTGTGCTTGGCTACCCATAACGACACCGCGTAAATAGTGCAGTCGTGCATTGTTTGGAAAAGCCTTGATTGACTCGTTTGCGATGTCTTCCGCTTCGTCTAAATCATATTGTGCTAAGTTGATGACGAGAGAGCCATAGACTTCCGGTGTTTTGTCAGCACCGCCAAGAATACTAGTCGCCTTTTCAAACTCACCTTTAGCATTTAGGGCCTTTGCTTTTTGCACCGCGAGCTGGTTTGCGTTGGCTGCTATACTATTACTCCAAGCGCTTGCATCAGCATTACTGAAAGATGTTTGCGCCAGCGTTAATGAGGAGTACGTCAGTAACACTGTAGTAGCGATACCAAAAGAGATTTTTGCGAAGTTAGCCATAGTTTTTCCCGATACAGTCCGTTGATTAACATGCTCTTTATTGAGCCCTTGAATCTTAGACTAGAATATCAAAGCTGACTTTCCGCTGAATGAGCCAAAAGTCATTTTGTGATTCAGTGATTAATTTCTATCGTATGAGAGTTCAAGCCAATCGATTAGTTCACAGTCGATATCTTCCAGACTTTCTATTCTGACTCTGTGAGTGACCATTTGATTGAAACTACCTGACGATTCTAATCGAGGTGTTTCTGCTACACCAGGGAGCTGCAAACCAAGATCCACGCGTGTTCTCGTAGAGGCTTGAATAATCGCAAACTGCTTGTTTCTGCGCAGGCTAACATAAGATTTCTTGACGGCGATCTCCACGTCGGAGCCAAAATTAGTAATGTGCGTTATCAAGCGATCATAGATAGGTTTTAGCTCCGCTTTTGGACCGGCATATTGGGAAAGCAAAGGATCGTCCTGTCGGTCACTATTTTTTGCATCGAGTGTTTTACTTGCAATTAGGTTGGCAAAACCATGACTCACACCATGCTCTTGTTTTAGATATTTTAAGAACTCGCCATGCTTAGTAAATGTGAGTTTCTGGGTTTCTAGTAGCCATTGCTCCAACGATTTTCCCGTTTTTTCCGGTAGGTTTTTGATCATGGTTTGTAGCATTTCTTCTGGAGTGGCCATTGTATTTTCCTCGTTCAACATGCCTTAATTTATTTAGCATACACCGAGTCATCTGATTTCGCTGAAATTATTCAAAAAAATGACTGTTCTTTTGTAGCCGCGATTGCCTTAGCGACTCATTTTTGTCGTTACTGTATTTCATCTACAACAAAGACCTTTTGGCTAGCTGAGTTAAAGTTAATTCTTTCAATACTTTAGAAGTGTTTTTATCATTATTTGGTGAGTGTGAAATATTTAACTTCAAGTAGGTGCAATTATTGCTAAGCATTGATATCCTATTAACGACTAATAAAAATAATAAACAACTTGTGTAAAAGTGAGTAGTCGCAATCTGCGCGGATTGTTAGCTGAAAACACAAAGTGAAGAAGAAGTGTGCTAAAAAATAGAATCATAGTCATTTGTATGACTGTTATTTGCTTTTTGTCGAGTGGTGCAAACGCTGCTGACTCTTCAAATGCACTAAATGCGATTGTGACATCCAATGCAACAATGGTTGCGCAATACGTACTTAGTCAAACAACAGGACATACACGGAAAAAGGCCAGGATAGCCATCATCATAGACGACATCGGAAACAAACGTGCCGATGCCGACGCTTTTGCTCTCTCTGAAAAAGTGACTTTCTCAATACTGCCTCATACGCCATTTTCTACCCAATTCTCTGAATTCTCCTTCCACCAGGGGAGAGAAGTCATGTTGCATATGCCAATGGAGTCTCTGCATGGAGAAGCTTTAGGTGAAGGAGCTATATTGGCAAGCATGTATCCTGACGAAGTTGAAATGGCAATGCTGCGCGCTCTAGAGTCGGTGCCTCACGCGATTGGTGTCAATAATCATATGGGCAGCAAATTGACACAAATTACGCTACAAATGAATGCGGTAATGGAAGTATTAAACAACAATCGTTTATACTTTATCGACAGTCGCACAACTAAGTTTTCAAAAGCACATCAGATAGCTAGACAGCACGGCGTATACTCTGCGACTCGACACGTTTTTCTCGATCATTTTGCGAATGAAGCTTTTCTTGAGAAGCAGTTTTCGCAGATGTTAAGAAAAGCGAGACGAAACGGATCAGTGATTGGTATCGCACATCCCTATCCAGTCACTATTGAGTTTCTCAAAAAGAAGCTTGATGACCTTCCGGATGATATTGAACTGATTTCCGTGAGCGAATACCTCAACATCCAAAATGAATCTTTCATGTCTGCTCCGCGCTTAGCAAAAGAGAATCGTCTCAAGCAAGAGAATGATTCACAAACTAGCGCCATTGCTCCTGAGTAAAAATACCTCAGTATACATAATTTACTTTTACAGTCTTATTTTTAAATGTTATATTATAACGATAATGTGATTGGGTATTTAATGCAGTATGCGTAGAATAACGCTTCTGCCTAGTGAGAAGAGTAAATGAACAGCAAAGTCGCTGACATCAAACCACAAATATTGGACGACAACTTGGACGCAAACAAACCTGTGCAAGTTGAGCAAGCCGAAAGAACTAGCAATGTCATTCTTGACAAGCTAGGGATTTGGGTGTCTAGCTTGTGTGCGCTTCATTGCTTGCTTTTACCTTTGTTGTTGCCGATTGCTCCGTTAGTAGCGAGCAGTGTGTTTGCCGAACAATGGTTTGAGCGTTCAATTCTTACTTTCTCAATCCTAGTCGGTTTTGCTGCTTTATTTGTTGGTTTTCACAAATACCACCGTCAGTTGTACCCTTTATACTCTCTTGCACTAGGTGGATTGATTTATTGGAACAAAGATATCTTTGGTCATGAATATGAGCCTTTCACCATTGCGATAGGTGCTTTCCTGATCATTGCTGCTCACATCACGAATCTACGTTTATGTAAGAGTTGTCAAAAATGTGAGTCAGATTGCGGGTCTAACTGAGTTTTTAAAAACGCTCTTGCCCAATCTGGCCTATCAGTAAATATTCCATCTACTCCCATTTGCAAAAGCTCACTTAAGGTCTGCTCGTGGTTGACCGTATAACACCACACTTTTTTACCTCTTCGATGAGCATCATCAACAAAGTCAGGTGTGACAACATTCCAATCTATAGCGGCTATTGATACATCTAGCGCTTCGGTATATTTGGCGTGATCATAAGGTGTGTGTGCGATAAGTGCGCCGTATTCGATGGCGTGTACGAAATTGGTGTCAAGCTGATAATCAAACGCATTTTTGATGGAACTGAGTAATGGATGATCAAACGATGAAATCACCACCTTGCATTCCAAGTGGACAATGATATCACTCAGGTATGACACAAAGGTTTGTACGCATTGAATTGTTTTTACCTCGACGTTCAAGGTGACTCTATTGCCTACTAACGTTGCCACTTCAGACAGAGTAGGGATCGGGTCTCTTCCTTTTACAAGTAAACCACGCACTTCATCTAATGGCATATCAAAAATGCGGCCTTTGCTATCCGTAAGTTTGTCTATGAATGGGTCATGAAAAACCATGAATTCGTTTTCAACTTGATGAATATCGAGCTCTATTGCATCTATGTCTAAGAGCAATGCCTGTGTAAAGGAAACTAAGGTATTTTCGGTATAGTGACTGCTGAACCCACGATGAGCAATAATGAGCATTATTTGTCTTTTCGGTTTTCTCTATGAGTATTGATAGTTTCGTACACGGCAGCAGAAATTACCAGTAAACCACCCACAATCGTTTGCCAGTTAGGTTGCTCGTTTATCAAAAACATAGCGAATAACACAGCGTAGAATGGTTGCATACATGCAACTAAAGAGAAGGTTTTTGCTCGTAAGTGTTTGAGCGCACTCGCTACCATCGCGTGTGGCACTGCGGTGAAGAAAATACCAAGAGCCACGAGTAACCATAAAGTATGCATATCAATTTGTGGTAAATCATCGCTGATGAAAAAGACTAAGGTTGGACACACGATGAGTGTTTGCCAAGCCATCGCTTTAGCACCACTGTAATGCGAGAAGTAATTACGGTGTAGTAGATTTCGAATCGCATATAAAAATGCCGAGAACACACCAATGATGACTCCGAGGGTAACGTCATTATCCAAGGATGCATCAGGTACAATAAGGACGATTCCTACCAAAACCACAATGGCGCTAGCGATATCCTGCCAGCAGAGTTTAATCTTCTCAAAATACGGCTCAAGAAGCACCGTGATGACAGGAAAAGTGAATAAGGCAATGATGCCAACAGATACGCTTGAATACTGCATAGCCATAAAGTAAGTGACCCAATGCACCGCCATGATAATCCCAAGCCCAAAAGCGATGGCATAATCACGATTACTTTTCAGTCGCCAACCTTCGCCAGTGAGTTTAGCGACGAGAAAAAGAAATATACAGGCGAATACCGAACGCCCAAAAGTAATATCTATCGCACCTAAGGGAATGATTTTTGAAAATAGGGCAGTGCCGCCCAATAACATTACTGTAAGGTGTAATGATATTAGGCTTTTCTTGACGGGATCCATCAAACTCAGTCGGTGTCGCTTTGTTTATCAGTGTCGGATGTTGTTTGGTCGGCTTCTTTAACAAACGCGAAAGGCTGACCTAGGCGCGTCACCATACCAGCTTGCAAGTCTGCAAATTCGACGGCATCGGGTTCAAAACAAACGACGATCGTTGATCCTAATTTAAATCGACCCATTTCCTCGCCTTTGGCTAGTGAAATGTTTTCGCCTTCATGTTGCCAGTGCTGCACAGTTTTACCTGCCGGTGGGGTAATGTTTCCAGCCCATACAGTCTCGATACTGGCAACAATAGTTGCACCAACTAACACAATCGCTACTTTGCCTACAGGTGTATCGAATAAAGTAACAACACGCTCGTTTCGAGCAAATAGGCCAGGTACGTTTTCAGCGGTAAGTGGATTTACTGAAAACAATTCACCTGGAACATGCAAAGTATCGGTCAATGTGCCATCAATTGGCATATGTATTCGGTGATAGTCTTTCGGAGACAAATAAATGGTGGCGAAACTACCGCCTTTGAACGCTTTAGCAAGTTCTGGCTTACCGCCTAACAAGGTACTTAGGCTGTAGTTGTGACCTTTCGCTTGGAAAATGTCATCACCAATGATCTTACCGAACTGACTAACTCGACCATCAACCGAATGACACAATTGCTTGTCATCTTGCTCTATGGGGCGGATGTCGTCTTTCAGCTCTCGCGTAAAAAATTCATTGAAAGTACGATAATAACTAGGGTCTGAATGTTTAGCTTCAGACATATCGACCTTGAAAGCCTTAATGAATATTTTGATAAAAAACTGAGTAATGAAACCTGCTTGAGCAGCTGCTAGCCACCCAACCATGCGGGATAATAGGTGCTTAGGCAAAATATATTGAACACGAACTTTAAACCAATCTAACACTGAAGTGTCTCCGTAAAATGCGTTTGATGACAATGTCGACAGAACTTATGCTGCCCGACCATCATTTTCGCACATTGTACATCAAAGCATATAAAAGAGAGGAATTAAGTTAGTATGTACCATTACCCTTTAGAATAAGAGGGACGGTTTTCATCTAGGGAGTCGACTATTTTATGGTAACTCTCGTAACGGTCTTCACTGATTTTACCGTCGATAACCGCTTGTCTAATTAGACAACCAGGATCAGTACCATGTTTACAATCGGTAAATTTACAGCCACCTAAATAATCCCGAAATTCGATAAAACCAGAGGTGACCTTTTCCACAGGTAGGTGCCACAATCCAAATTCACGGACACCCGGTGAGTCTATTAAGTCACCACCTTGCTCAAAATGTAGTAATTTAGCCGCAGTAGTGGTGTGCTGGCCCAAACCTGAGTTTTGAGATATGTCACCTACAATCTCGTCAGCATCAGGTAATAGTTGATTAATGATACTAGACTTGCCTACACCACTTTGACCAACAAACACACTCACTTTATCTTTAAGTAAAGTTGAAAGCTCTTCGACACCTTCTTGTGTCACACAACTCGTGTAAATGACGCGATAACCGATCTCTTCATAAATATCGATAACCTCTGCGACGTACTCACGGTCCTCGTCAGTAAGCAATTCCATTTTATTAATGACAATGACTGGTGGTATGTCGACGTCTTCACAGGCAACTAAATACCGATCGATGATATGAGCGGAAAGCTGAGGTACAATCGCATTGACCACAATGATTTGGTCAATATTTGCTGCAATGGGTTTCACACCGTCATAGAAATCGGGACGTGTCAGTGTGCTCACTCGATCAAGCACCACCTCGATTACGCCTCTATCTCTTTCGTCGTCTGATAAGCTAGGGCGAAATAGAACCTGATCGCCACAAACAACAGAGTTAATAGTGCGACGGATATGGCACTTGTGGACTATTCCATCTTTGTCACACTCAACATTAGCATGCTTGCCAAAACGGCCAATGACTCTGCCTTGAAGTTGTTCACCCAAGTGGGCGTCATCCGTTGTATGCTGCTTTGAAGCCAGTCGTTTTTTGCGATTCGTTTGCACCTGACGCTTTTGACGATCGGATAGTTTCGGTTTTTTAGCCACGTTGACCTTTTCAGTGAATAGTTATTGGCGCTTTACGTGTGTGCATGTTACCTTTTTTAGCCTGCTTTTTCATGGCATTTAATTTAGACGAGGGGCGTATGTCATTTAACGAAGAAAATTTGGTGTGGATCGATATGGAAATGACAGGCTTGGATCCTGAGGTTTGTGTGGTCATGGAAATTGCAACGATTGTGACCGACAAAGAATTAAATATTCTTGCTCAAGGCCCTGTGATTGCTGTCCATCAACCGAGTGAAGTGCTCGACAATATGGATGAATGGTGTGTGAAAACTCACGGTGCAACCGGTTTAACAGAGCGTTGCAGAAACAGTGAGTATGATGTTGAAGCTGCAGCGAAAGAGACTATCGCGTTTCTGGAGAAATATGTGCCCAAAGGTAAATCTCCATTGTGCGGCAATTCGATAGGTCAAGATAGACGATTTTTAGTGAAGTACATGCCTGAACTCGAGGATTACTTTCATTATAGAAATGTCGATGTGAGCACCGTGAAAGAGTTAACGGCTCGCTGGAAACCAGATGTGTTAACTGGTTTCAAAAAGAAAGGCGTGCATTTAGCATTAGACGATATTATTGAATCGATAGACGAGATGAAGTTTTACAGAGAGCATGTGTTTAAGATTTAAGCGCTGATTGTTCAATATGTGGCGCATTGCGCATTTCAATCGCTTAAATCAAAAATAATTGAAAAATACACTTGCACTGTGCGCATATTTTTGTAAAATGCGCCTCCACATTGCGGGAATAGCTCAGCTGGTAGAGCACGACCTTGCCAAGGTCGGGGTCGCGAGTTCGAATCTCGTTTCCCGCTCCAAATTTACAAAAAAGCACAGTGAAAACTGTGCTTTTTTGCTTCTAGATCGAATAAATTCAGTGAATCTCCTTTTTCTGTAAAAATAGAAGCTCAATGAAAGCGCTTTATTTTTATTTTGTTCCATAAAAACAATGCCTTACAGTCTTGGGTTTAAGCCGGTATCGCTTAAACGATTTAGACGAAATATCGGTGATAATCGCCGTTTTTCTCGCTTTTCGCTATGTATTATGGCAGTTTGTTGGGCTAGGATTATCAAATAAAAAAAAGACATGGAAAAAGCCATTTCGCAAAAGGATGTAGCAAAAATCATCGGTGTTTCTACCGCGACCGTTTCAAACGCATTTAATCGACCAGACCAACTATCGACTGAACTAAGGCAACGAGTTTTATCTGAATGCGCGAAGCTAGGCTATTCAGGTCCCCATTTTGCCGCGCGTTCTCTGCGCTCTGGTCGCTCTGATGTTGTTTGTGTCATGCTGTCGGATACCTTAAGTTATAGCTTCTCAGATCCCATGGCAAACCTGCTATTAGAAGGTATCTCGGATGTACTAGCCGAGAATCAAAAACAGATGCTATTAATGTCTTCGACTATTTCTTCAGACGCTCAAATTCGCGCAGAAACGTTGCCTGATGGCTTCATCTTTTATGGCACACCTCGAGGTTCGAGTTTTGACAGGATTCTAAGTTTAGGGAAACCTTGTGTCACGGTAGATTTTACTTATAAGAATTTGCCCTCATTAAACGTCGACAACTATGGGGCTTGTTGTGAACTTGCAAAAGCAGCAATTAGAGATAAAAACGACCTTGTTGCAGTCATCGGAATGCGTTTTCTAACCGCCTCTATTGTAAAGCGTTTGAGCAAGCAGGACATGTCACTTCCATCAAAAGAAATTACATGGTCGCGTTTGTTAGGCTTCAAAGCAGGTGCAAGTGACAAGGGTGTTGATATAGTCAGTGATAATATTATTCACTTACATCGCAACAAACCCAAAGAAGCTGAAATTGCAGCCCGCCTGTTATTGATGCAAGAGCAAAGACCCAATCTTATTTTGTGTATGAGCGATGTTATTGCCCTAGCGGTGTGTCGTGTAGCACAGCAGTTGAATCTTCGAATACCTGAAGACCTCAGAGTGACCGGATTTGATGATATTGAGGAGGCTCGGCATGCAAAAGAGGGGTTAACAACGGTCTTTCAAAATGGCATTGAAAAAGGCAGAGAAGCTGCAACAATGTTACTAGAGGGAGTGACCGAGCATAGAAAAGTGCCAGTTGAACTTCGTTTGCGAGGAACCCACTGAAACTTTTTTCGTTAATATAGTTCAAAGGAAATATTGATTTTAAAAAAGGAATGAAGCTATGTGCAAAAGGATTTTATTGTGTTTATTGTTCGTATCAGCTTGGGCGCAGGCAGACGAAGATACCTTAACGCTGGATAGAGTTGTCCCGAATAATTTCGAATTAGCGTTCCCGAATGACTCGAATATTCAACCTACAGAAAGTGATTTTCGCATTGTTAATTTAGCGCTAATGAGCAATGAAGCTGGAGAACGATGGGCGGTTGCTACTATTAAGAACATGGCAAGCGGTCGGCGAACTCTGACCAAAAGTGACTTAATGGCCTTAACTGCTAATGGACGAAGAATTCACCCTCGTGAGTTATCACAAAGCTTCAATGGCGATGAAACCATTTCATTAGTCGTTAACTTTGGTGAAATCAAGTTTCCGTTGTTGTCGGTGTATACGCGGAATGACTAATCAAGTAAAAATAGCTACAACTTCGATTCGTATATGACAAATCCGTCAAAAAAGAGTACCGTATTCCTTCAATTTGCTTATTGACTCGGAACTGGTAATGACGCTTCCAAAAAACACACATAGATTAGCAAACCAAGGCAGAAGGCGTTTAGTTAAAGGACTTGCCACAGCTGGCGTAGCCGCGGCTACGGGCTCATTCTCGACTTTTTCTATAGGACAAGCAAAGCCAAAACTCAGAATCTTAGGCACTCATGTCACGCTTCAAGAAGAGTTACGCCAGAAAGCAATGGACGACCTTGGTATTGAACTCATCTTTGAGCCGAAAGGTAGTGCCGCTGTGCAGCAAAAAGCGTTAACGAATCCAGATAGTTTCGATTTGTACGAACAGTGGTCAAATAGTATTAATGTGCTTTGGCGCTCAGGATCTATACAAGCTATAGACAAAAAGCGTATTTTGCATTGGGATGAGATCAACTCGCTAACTAAAACGGGCAGAATTACTTCATCAGCAAAAATTGGTGCGGGCGACGCCCCTTACAAGCTATTGAACGTGCAAAACGACGGTAGTTTGAATGCCGAGCAGACCGAGCAAGCTAGTTTTTTGCCTTATGTTCACAACGTCGACTCATTTGGATACAACACGGACTTTATTGACGAAGGGGTTGCCTACGAAACAGAAAGCTGGGGTTGGCTGTTAGATGAAAAGAACAAAGGTAAAGTAGCGATTGTCAATGCCCCAACCATAGGCTTATTTGATTTGGCCCTTGCCGCACAGGCGAAAGGCTTAATGCGCTTCCAAGATATAGGAGCCATGAGTGTGCAAGAACTGGATCAGTTGTTTAGCATACTGATCGCTTACAAAGAACAAGGCCATTTCAGTGGCTTTTGGACATCGGTCCCTGAATCTGTGCGTTTCATGAAAACCAAGCGAGTTCATATTGAAAGTATGTTCTCACCTGCTGTATCGAGCTTAAATGGACAAGGAGTCCCTGTTACATTTGCAGCACCCAAAGAGGGGTATCGAGGCTGGCACGGCGTGATGTGTCTATCTTCTCGCACGCAAGGCCGGGTTAAAGATGTTGCTTATGAATATATGAATTGGTGGCTGTCTGGCTGGCCAGGTGCTTTCATTGCTCGACAAGGTTATTATATTTCTAATCCGCAGCGCTCTCGTAAGTACCTCTCTGCTGCTGAGTATGATTATTGGTATGATGGCAAAGTTGCCACTGAATCTCTAAAAGGAACTGATGGAGCTGTCTCTGTTTTGAAAGGAAGTACTCGCCGAGGTGGCAGCTATGAAAAGCGCTTCGAGAATGTTGCCGTTTGGAATACCGTCATGCCAACTTATGACTATAGTCTTGAAAAATGGTATGAGTTTCTAAGTGCATGATTATATTCGTGATTATCAAGGATAAGAAATAATTCATGAAGTTTTCATTGAAATTGCAGATTGCAGTGTTTTTGTTAGTGCTGCTGGCAGTCTTAGCTGCACAGTTTTTCTTTTCTCAATTGAATCAAAGAGAGTTCCAATCTGCTTTTAAAGATTACCAACAAACGGTTAGCGAAGAAAAGCTAGTAAGAGAGCTCGAAAGGGATGTTCTGGATCTACAACGTCAAGTCTTGGTGTTTAAAGATACAGGTAGCCGAGCAGCGAAAAAACGCTTTGCGGTGTTAATCGAAGAAGTGAAAAAAGGTGTTCAAGACTTACAAACGTTTTTCTCTCAAAATAATCAACGAACAGGCATTCAAACATCCGAAACTCTTCAAGCGATGACGCAACATCTACTCGACTATGAAGTTAACTTCAATGAGGTAATCATAGGTCGAGACCAAGGAGAAGAGTATTTCAATCAGGGTGTATTGGTAGCCTTGGGTGAGTTACTTGATTTGAGTGAACAGCAAATCAACACTTATCAGATTTCGAGCGAGTCTTCGTTTCAATATAAATTACATCTTACCAGTGCAGAAACAATTGCATTTAAATATAGAGCTAGGCCAAGCTCGTCGTTTTCTCAAGACTTCAAGAGTGCGCTGAATAACGCAGAACTAGCGATACAAGACATGCCTTTATCCCCTGAGAGCAAGAACCTCACTTTGCGCCAACTGCAAACCGCTCAAGATCAATTTATTAAGCTAACACATACCATGCAAGGCTATACGTTTTTGGTGAATGTGGTAATGGCCGGTTCTGCAAATGAATTCCTTTATTTGGCCTCCGAATTGTCATCTCAAGCTGCACAAAAAGCGGCCCAAAATGATAAAGAGATTGACAGTTCTATCAATAGTTTGGAGCGAAGCTTAACTGTATCTTCTAGTATTGGATTGGTAATAAGTATGCTCATAGCGCTCTTTGCATCTCTCAGGATTATTTCGCCCATTCAATCTATCACAAAAGTTTTCCAAGGCTTAACGCGTGGCGAATCAAAATTAGATATTCCATACTCTACTCGCTTGGATGAAATCGGTAACCTTGCCAAAGCTGCACAAGTTTTTAGTGATAAGAACCAGCAAACTAAAGACTTACTTGCTGAATCTCGAGACTTATACAAATTGCAAGGGTCACTTAATGCGAAACTAGAAGAAGCAAAGCTTACTGCTGAGCGTGCTAATGCATCCAAGAGTATCTTTCTTGCAAATATGAGTCATGAAATTCGCACACCTATGAACGGCATCATTGGTCTAGTTGATTTGAGTTTAAAAGAAGATTTAAGTACGAAAGTACGAGCCAATCTTGAGAAGGTAAACTATTCCGGTCAAATTTTAACAAATGTAATCAACGATATTCTTGATTTTTCTAAAGTAGAGGCTGGGAAGTTAGAGATAGAGAAGGGGGTTTTCTCGTTTTCCTCTCTGCTTGATGGAGTGCTTGCCGTGTCTGCATTGAGAGCGTCTGAGAAAAACTTAAACATGGAGTTACATGTTGATCCAAATTTACCCACGGAAGCTGTCGGTGATCCTCTGCGTTTGTCTCAAATTATTCTAAACCTAACTAGCAATGCCATTAAGTTTACGAATTCAGGCAAGGTGTCAATCGAGTTCATAATGAATGACAGTGAAGAACCCGATTTTTTTGTCTTAGAAATCATGGTTGCAGATACTGGTATTGGTATTGCGGAAGAGCAAAAGGAACATATATTCACGCCATTCAAGCAAGCAGATGAATCTACCAGCCGCAATTTCGGGGGGACTGGTTTGGGCTTAGCTATTGTGACTCAGCTCATTAATTTAATGGATGGCTCTATATCTCTTGAAACTGAGCAAAATGTCGGCAGCCAATTTACCTGTAAAATCCCTCTGAAAATGGTGAAAGGCAGTCACTCATTACTGCAAGACAAAGAAAGATTTCAGTCACACTTTTACTACCTTACAGAGGCTAAAGATAAAGCCCTCATTCGCGGCGATTATATAGAAAGGGTGAGTGGGCAGGTGACGTATGTTGACTACTCCGACGCAGAGCAATTGCTTGACTATATAGGAGCTGATGAGATTGTATTATTTGATATTAGTAGTGGAAAGCAAGCTCGCAGCTTGACTCCGTTTATAGAGCGATTAAAGGAGCGAGATATTAGGTTTGGTGCGGTTACACCCGCTCAGCCAGAGCAGCTAAAAAGTATACTTGAAGTCCAATGGTCATGTCCTATCATTGCTCACCCTTTTACCTTAGGAAACTTCTACTATTTCGTCATTGGTTTATATGGGTTCTCCAATAAAGACGACGTCGATTCAGTCATGATATATGAAAAGCACCCCGAGCAGAAAAGAGCCTCGGAACAGCGTTATGAAGGTCATGTTCTTTTAGTAGAAGACAATAGTATTAATCAAATAGTAGCAGGTGAAATGCTGCTGTCCTTAGGCTTAAGCTACGATATCGCAGAAGATGGCGTTCAAGCGGTTACGAAGGTAAACAATTCACCGCACTACGATCTTATTTTAATGGACGTGCAAATGCCGTTATTGGATGGGACCCAGGCAACGCAGAAGATCAGAGCCGCAGGACACAATGAGGTTCCCATCGTAGCGCTCTCAGCCAACGCGATGAAATCAGACTATGAAAATGCACTAAATAGCGGCATGAATGACTATCTAACCAAACCCATTAAGTTAGAGGCTTTGGAAAAGATGATTAAACGTTATCTTAAAAAAACTCAATCACAGTAATAACATTACGTTTTTGTAGGCTTACTCTTCAATAATGTATGTGTAACGTCCATTAGGTGTTCTCCGAAATTTACCGGATGATAAATCTCCGTTATCCATGATGGCATCGAGTTGTGCAATATCTTCCTCTGAGGCCGTCGCCCCATCTATTGCGATGCCAGCATAACTATAACCATCGGGGCCTTCCCAATTCCAATTGCCACCTAGTAATGTGTTACTTGCCCAATCACTCGCATTAATAAATAAGCCCGTTACTTGCGGTAAAGTGAGGTGAGTGTCGTCGGGATAGTCTCCATTTACTTGTTTGGCTACCTCAAACGCACGAGCAAAACTGCCTATCTGAGTGGCCATTTCTGTTAATTGGGCCCGCAATACGTATTGTTTATATTGGGGAACAGCTACAGCTGCTAAAATACCGATGATAGCAACGACAATCATAAGTTCGACCAATGTAAAACCGGATGATTGTTTATTTCCCTTATGGTGGCCTTGGGACTTTTGATCTTGATTACCGATAGTGACGCTATGATAAACTGACATCGTGATTCTCCAATTACAGTTGATTCAATAAACACGTTTTGTACCTCATCGAACATATCACCAAGGGAATACTGCTGGTTTATTGGCCCGGATACCCTAGTATTGCGTGGGGAGAGCTACTGAATTCAATATGGAAATGCGAGCAGTGACATCCAACATGTGTCTGTATAGCAATATAGCAGGACGTTTGCTCTATTACTCCAGAACAAAAGTGACTATTAAGTAAGAGTACAGTAAGGTATTTCTAGCGAAACTTGCGACACTTCAAAGGGGGCATGCGGTAATTATAAAGGAGAGGCAATTGAAAGATGACGGTGTGTTTTCGCAGACTATTTGTGATTTAAAAAATTGTCGCACTTGCGAGCAGCGCTTGCCTTTGGGTGCAAACCCAATATTTCAGCTGCATCCTATGGCTCAAATATTGATTGCAAGCCAAGCACCTGGTAGTGCCGCCCATAATTCGGGCATCCCTTTTCAAGATCCCAGCGGTAAACGTCTGCGTTCATGGCTTGGTGTTAATGAAACTACATTTTATCAAGCAGATAAATTTGCGATCATGCCTATGGCATTTTGTTATCCAGGTCGGGGGCGAGGGGGCGATTTACCGCCATCCAAGGAATGTGCTCCGCTTTGGCACGATAAACTCCTACAGCAAATGCCGAATATTCGTTTAACGCTAGTGATTGGGAAGTATGCTATTAACAGCTACATGCCGCATCTAAAGAACAATAAGCTGACGGATATTTTAATCGATCAGGATTTTACGAGAGCGGAAAAGATTGTATTGCCTCATCCCAGCCCTCGGAACAATATTTGGTTGAAAAAAGCGCCTTGGTTTGAAGAAGAGTGTGTCCCCGAACTTCAACAAAGGATAGCGACGCTCATTTAATACCCTAGTCACCTAGCACCTAAGTAATCTATCAATGAAAGCGGTTTAACTCTGCTCTCAAGTTCCGCACCTCAGCTTGCAGTGATTCAGCGCTGTCTTCCGAAACATCAGCACTGTGAGAGAGCGCTTGAGATGTCGTCGCCAATTCGTTCGTTGAGCGGGCTATTTCTTGTGAGGCCGCTGATTGCTCTTTTAATGCAATTGATACGGAACTCATATTTTCTGACACTTCAGAGATACCTTCTACCACTGTGTCAATAATATGTTTTGCTGAGTTTGACGAATCCGAAACCTGGGTCGCTCTGTCAACACAACCTTTCATTCTCTCAACGGAGATGTTTGATTCTTCAATCAAGGAGTGTGTAATTTCACTGATTTGCTGTGTGTTGTCTTTAGTTCTCATTGCGAGTTGGCGAACTTCATCTGCAACAACTGCGAACCCGCGTCCATGCTCACCCGCTCTGGCTGACTCGATAGCTGCATTCAGCGCTAATAAGTTAGTTTGGTCAGATATTGCAGTAATAGAAGCCATTACATGCTCAATTTGGTGGCACTTCTCTGACAGACTCTGTATTGCTTCTGACGTGAGGTTAAGATCTTGCCTTAGTTGGTCAACCTCACTATTTGAAGCAGACACGACTTCATTTGCTTTTTGGCTCGATAGTTTCGACTCCTGAGATAAGCGATTGACGTCCAGTGCCCTTTCAGCTACCGAGTGGTTGTTCGCTGTCATTTCTTCTGTGGCTGCGGCTATCGTCGTAACCTGGCCCGTGGTATCGATACTGGCTGATTTCACCCCACTAGATAGACTCTTCACGGTATCTGACACGGCAGAGATGTTATTGCTAACATTCGTCGCTTTAGAAATGAAACCGGAGAAAGAACTAATAAGTGAACTAAACTGTTTTAACTCCGTCGATGTGTTAGGCACCGATACTTTCAGATTGAATGTGTCAGGTGTTTTCATTATTTCATGAATGATGTTGGTCAAGGTTAAAGATGATAGTGCTTCTTCTTCGGATTTTTTCGTAATAAAACACAAGACTGCTCCTTCCGCGATAGCAAAGAGAGCATGGATCACCAAAATGTAGAAGGTGAGAAAAACAGGCTCAAAAATGAAAACACCACTGCCAGACGATTGAAGCACATAAAAGCCGACATGATGAACGGCGACAACAGCAACACTAGAGACAACAACTTTCCAATCGCGGTAAACACTGGTTACGGCCATTACTGCGAATATCTCAAAGTGCATGTAGGTCGCGCCCATCATTTGCTGAATATGCAAAGCGGCATACAATTGAGTGGAGATGGCTGCTACGTGACGAGTCAGCACTAGGTGCTTTGCAGTAACAAATAGTGTGAGTGGGAATGACAAAATCAATCCACCGACAATGATGCTCAACAGCAAACTATCGGTAAAAAAACCAATAAATATGCTTAATATAAATTGAAAAACGAGAACGCCACGATAAACGACGTTACCTTTGTCATGCCATGGATACATATTTATTCAACTCCAAAATCCACCAATACTTGATAGGTTATCGGCAAACACGCCAATTCGACAAATTTTTTTTTACTAAATACTGATTACTGTATGATTTTAAATACATAGACCACTCTTAAGTTGGCTATTGACCTTAAGTTTCAATGAGAAAACTGAGAAAACACCAGCGTACTGACTATTACGACTTTTTTAAGAACGTGATCTAGCCACCCAAACTTAAGGTAGAAATTGTAATTAAAACCCAAGGTAGCAGTGCAACATTTGGACACGATTCTTACTATTATTAAAGATTATGGTTGGCTAAGTTATCTTATCCTTTTCGCGTATTGTGCTTTAAAAAGTGGTTCCTTGCCTTTGTTTGCTGGTATTGCAGCACAACTAGGAGCGCTAAATATTTTTGTTGTCGCGACATTAGTTTTTCTAGGTGGCTACTTAGGGGACGAGCTTCGTTTTTACATAGGCCGCAAGTATGGTGTTCAAGACCTTTCCTCAAGACCTTGGTATCAACGTTCGGTAAGCGCAGCGAAGCGCCTGTTAGCGCACTACGGTAAAGCTTACATTTTCTTGTATCGATACCCCAAAGGCATGCGTACTATCGGTGCTCTGCCAGTGGCGTTGACTAATATGACGTGGACAACGTTCACTTTATTGAATTTTACATCTGCACTGCTTTGGACCTTCGCAATGGTCGGTGGTGGATATATGTTTGGTTCAGCGATTGAGAGACTGGTTGGTGAACACTGGGGGGTATTCAGTGTTTGTTTGCTCTTGGTGTTTATTTTTGTTTCTTATATCGCATTGAAACAAGTCAACAAAAAAGTGGCTAAAGCGACTGACGAGCTTATTTGATCAACATAAACATAAGAGAGACTATTCTTTTCTGACTATTGAGGGTTAAATGCTCCTAAGCCATAAAAATAGAAGTCTCTAAAGTCATCGTACCAGATGGTCTGTTTGTGCTATGCTTTCCTCCATATGAATGAACCTTCTCCTTTGCGCTTGTCGCATCGGTCGGGTTCGTGTTTATTTATAACCTCTTGCGTGCAGTGAGGTACACACATTAAAAGGTGTCAATATGTCAGTCACTAACCCGCTAAGAACATTTGCCGACAATGCAATGAAAAAGCCAATTTGGTTACGTTTTAAATTACTTACCTGGTTGTTCAGATACAAAGTGAAGTTGGTCGGTACTTGCAAAATCGATATTAAAGATACCGACCTACAAACAGTGACCTTTTTTGTTAAAAATAGAAAGAAGGTGCAAAATCATATTGGCAGTGTTCACGCGGCAACCATGGCACTGCTGGCTGAGTCAGCAACGGGCTTTGTGGTTGGTGTGAATTTACCAGGTGACAAATTGCCCTTGATCAAAAGTATGAACTTAAAATATATCAAACGTGCTTATGGTGATATGCAAGCAGTTGCTACGCTAAGTGACGAACAGGTTGATATGTTGCAAACTCAAGCAAAAGGTAACTTTTTAGTTTACGTTAAAGTGACCGATGAAAGCGGCGAAGAACCAGTGTTAGCTGAAATGCACTGGGCATGGATAGAAAAACCCAAAAAGTAGTTAAAAATGATGATGTTTTTGGCAGATCTTAGATGCGTTCTGGACCAATTAGAATATGGCTCTGCACTGTCATAAAACTGTTATGAAAATATGTTTTTCTACCGATAACTAAATTAGGTGTTGACAAGCCCTGAACTAAAGATTACTAATGCGTTTTGTGGCGAGTTTCAATGTTTTTGTTTTGTTTTCGGGGAGAAATTACCTGTGTCGAAATTGAATAGAGAATCACTTTTAAAAAGAATGTTTAGCGACCCTAAGCATTATCCTTATGGCTTTTCTCGCAGTGGTGATTTTTCAATCGCTGAAAGTAAGGCCTTGTCGCAATACGGTTGCCTAATTGCTGCATTGGTTGATGGACATCTTAGTCCTTCGAATGACGAAGAAGCGGGCTTTATTGCATCAGCAATCGGCAATAAACCACCAGAATCGATAGCAGAGCGTGCTTGGATGAAGTATCAAAGTCGAATTAACCGACCGAAATATGCCAGCATTCATGGTACGAAGAAGTCGAATAGCGAGAGCCGCTCAGATGACGACTTAGTAAATGATATAGATGATGATGTAGATATCGATTTGGATGATTAATTAGGTACCCTATCCTATTTACATTAATTTAACATCTGGTTGTTAGTATTTTCATCCTAATATTGCGTAATATTGGGATATATGTTTCACTTTTTCCTTATTTGGGTTTTAACTTGTTGCATGCTGGGATATATTCCGGCGTGTAGGCTTTATTTTTTGTACAAAAACACGTAAGGAGATTATCCTGTGAAGATGATGTCGGGCGCTGCCATGGTAGTAGAGGCCCTTAAAGATGTAGGTGTAACGCATCTGTTCGGTTATCCGGGCGGAGCGGTACTAGATATTTATGATGCTCTGTTCGCGCAAGAAGATGTTAAGCATGTTCTCGTACGTCACGAACAAGCGGCAGCACATATGGCTGACGGCTATGCTAGAGCAACTGGCAAAACCGGCGCAGTGCTAGTCACTTCAGGTCCTGGAGCAACAAATACTATCACTGGCATCGCGACAGCATTCATGGATTCTATCCCTATGGTGGTGCTATCTGGGCAAGTACCTTCTATGCATATTGGTGAAGATGCCTTCCAAGAATGCGACATGGTGGGTGTTTCAAGACCAGTAGTAAAACACAGTTTTCTTGTGAAAAAAGCCGAAGATATTCCGATGGCTATCGCAAAAGCCTTCTATATTGCAAACACTGGCCGTCCAGGTCCTGTGGTTGTCGACTTACCTAAAGATATTGTCAACGTTCAAAATGAGCACCAATACGTTTTCCCAAAAGACGTAACAATGCGCTCCTATAATCCAACGTTGAAGGGCCACAGTAAGCAAATTAAGAAAGCAGTGAAGCTGATGCAAAACGCACAGCGTCCGGTGTTGTATGTAGGTGGCGGTGCAATTGCAGCTGAAGCTGCACCTTATGTCACTCAACTGGCTGAACTACTACATGCTCCGGTATGCAGCACACTTATGGGCTTAGGCGCGTTCTCGTCAGTTCACGAGCAATTTATTGGTATGTTGGGCATGCACGGCACGCTTGAAGCAAATAAGACCATGCATAATGCCGATTGTATTGTCGCCCTAGGTGCACGTTTCGATGACCGTGTGACTAACAATGTCGACAAATTCTGTCCTCACGCGGATATTATTCATGTTGATATTGATCCGGCATCTATTTCTAAAATTGTGAATGCGCATGTTCCTGTTGTTGGTTCAGTAGATAAAGTGGTCTTGCAGATGCTTGATCAGCTCGCTGATGTTGATTTTAGCGGACAAGCTGAAAAGTTAGCTGATTGGTGGGAACAGATTAATGATTGGCGTGCGAAGAAATGTTTGTCTTATGACGAGCCATCGCAGGTGATCAAACCACAACGCGTTATCGAGTCCTTATATAAGCACACGAATGGTGATGCTTACGTGAGTTCAGATGTGGGGCAGCACCAAATGTTTGCAGCCTTATATTACCCATTTGCTAAACCGCGTCGCTGGATTAACTCTGGTGGTTTGGGAACGATGGGCTTTGGCTTACCCGCTGCTATGGGGGTTCAGTTTGCCTTTCCTGATGCGGTATCTGTGGTTGTTACAGGTGATGGCAGTATCCAGATGAACATCCAAGAGTTATCTACCTGCCTGCAATATGGTTTACCAGTGAAAATTATTTCTTTGAATAATCGGGCTTTGGGTATGGTAAGACAGTGGCAAGATATGATCTATAAAGGTCGACACTCACACTCATATATGGATTCTATGCCAGACTTCGTTGCCTTAGCTGAAGCTTATGGGCATACGGGAATAAAAGTCGACTCGCTCGACGACCTAGATGATGCAATGGCGAAATGCTTTGCTACTGACGGTTTGGTATTTATGGATATTGCGGTAGATCAGAACGAACACGTTTACCCAATGCAAATAAAGTACGGTGCAATGGATGACATGCGCTTAAGTAAAACGGAGCGCACATAATGAGAAGAATTATTTCAGTATTAATGGAAAACGCCCCTGGCGCATTGTCACGTATTGTCGGAGTGTTCTCGCAGCGTGGCTTTAACGTTGACTCGCTATGTGTTGCACCCACCGATGATGAGAGTTTGTCACGCCTAACAATCATTACTCAGGGAAGCGACAAGGTAATTGAGCAAATCACAAAGCAAGTCAACAAACTGATTGATGTACTAAAAGTTGCTGAACTCACCGAAGGCCCGCATATTGAACGCGAGCTGATGTTAATAAAAGTAGCTACTCGGACAGAGCTTTCGCGAGCCGAAGTAAAACGGAATGTGGATATCTTCCGAGCGAGAATTTTAGATGTTAACGCAACTAATTATACTATCGAAATAACGGGTACAAGCGAAAAACTCTCTGCTTTTGAGGATGTCATGTCACAATGTGCCGATATTACAGAGACCGCAAGAACCGGTGTTTGTGGCCTTGCTCGTGGCGAGAGAGCGCTACGACCCTAGCTTTTAGGTATATCAACATATAACACCATTGCTCCGACGAGTTGAATTAATTACTAATATCGACGAATAAAAATTTGCAATGGTGTTTTTTGTGCTACACTAATCTTGTTTCTGAAAGAAAGTTATTTAGTTTGTTACTGTAAGTGCTATAAACCTCTCTGTTCACGCCCGTGACCGTTTGTTAGACGTTTTCCATTTGTAAGTAAAAAATCTCAGTAAGTCATCTTCCCAGAAATGCGAAATGCGCAGCGATTTGCGCAATTAATTTATATATATTTGAGGTTTACATGTCTAAAGTTACAGGCACAGTTAAGTGGTTTAACGCTGATAAAGGTTATGGTTTTCTAACACAAGATAATGGCGGAAAGGACGTATTCGTTCATTTCAGAGCTATTGTTGCTGAAGGTTATAAGACTCTTCCAGAAGGCCAAAAAGTGTCTTTCGAAGTTGAAGAAGGTCAAAAAGGTTTGCAAGCTGCAAACGTTGAAACGATCTAAGTTTCTTATGAGGTGATGCATCATGCATCGCCTCGTTATTTCTGCTTCATCCCATCCTCTATAAATACATCCGCTTCAAATCCTTATATCAAGAATCCTATTTTTTACAGGCTTTCTTTAATCAAACTAATGAATGCACCGATCTTACTTGGCTCTAGCCACCTGGTCACTACAACTAAATCGTTCTTTTGATCAACTACAATAAAGTTACCGCCGAAACCCGCAGCATAAAACAAGCTTTCGTCATCTACTTCCCATTTACGTGGGCCTTTATTCAACCACCACATATAGCCATAGCTTTCATTTGCTGAAGATGATGTTAAAGCCTCTTCTATCCATTTTTTTGAAATGACCGTTTGATCATTCCACCTGCCATTACGCTCAAATAACAAGCCAAACCGAGCCTGATCATAGGTATTGATAAATACGCCTGCACCACTATGGCCACCGCCGGTGACGGATTTCATTTGCATGCCATCTACAGTGACCCAAGCATGGTCGTAACCAAACCATCGCCAAGTAGTAGAAGCATCGATCGGGTCCATCACATGCGCTTTCAATACTTGTGGAAGTGTCTGACGCCAAACTTGTAGCAATGAATAAGCCAGTAAGTTAACTCTCACATCATTATATTCCATCACCGAACCGGGTGTGTTCAGTTTACGATTTTTCCAATCATCGATATCGCCATCTCGTGGTGGCCTATCAGCCCAGTCTTTAATGCCAAACAATTCGCCTGACCAGTCTGATGATTGATCCAATAGATCCTGCCATTTTATTTGGCTATTATGTCGGCCCGCAAACTCACCGCTCCATACATAGTCTCCAACTAAGTCACTGGTGTTTTTAATAAGGCCTTTGTCGACGGCTAATCCGGCGATAGTAGAAAGGTAACTTTTGGTGACACTAAAGGTCATGTCAACGCGCTCTGGTTGACCCCATTGAGCAATAATATATCCGTCTTTTATTATTAGGCCACTTGGACCACCGCGCTTTTTGGTTGGCCCCAAAATTTCGTGAAATGGTTCTCTCTCAAACCCTTTTAAAATAGCAATACGTAAATCACGTGAACCTGAATATTCATTATCAAGGGCAAATTGAACTGCCTTTTCGAGCTTAGTGGAAGATATGCCGAAATCACTTGCGTTTTTTTGCTCCCATTGTCCTCGTTCAGGAAAATACGCCGCTTCGTCTGAGCTTTTTGTATACAGGCTTGTTGAGGCCAGTAGAGCGCTTAGCAAAAGTGTTTTTGAAAGGTGCATATATGCTTCTCTTGGTGGTAGAAAGTTATATTCAGGAAAGTAAACATAACTCAAGGCATTCAGAAGCTCAACATTCGTGCTGTTTTATGTCATTCAGTTTTTAGTAGTAACATACGAACCACATCAGCATATCCATCAGCTATTTTCACCTCTTTATATACACCCTGTTGTTGAAGGTAAGCATGAAAAGCCGGCAACTGATAACAAGGGACGTTTGGTCTTAAGTGATGCTCTAAATGATAATTGACGTAGTTCGGTGCGACAGTTAAGCGTTCCCACCAAGCTGCTTTCGTTGTCCTAGCGTGTAGTAGTGGGTTGCGGTCTAACAAGTCTGGTACACCGGCATGCTCTGCCGCATTTCTTATTCTTAAAAACAATTGGTAGACGGTAAAGTAGGCAATAACCCATAGAAAAAAGAGGTGGGACAAGTCTAAAGCCCACAATACTGTGAACAACAGGAGGTTGCTCAGTATTGGCAATAGTAGCCCCTTAGTTAGGTTTTTTGCCATCAGTAACATGCTCACTCGCTTTGTTGCTTCTTTTTGTTTGAATACCATATCGTAGTTCAATATGCCGGCATTCATTAACACTAAAGCGTAAAGTGTCTTAATGGCTGTGATACCGCATAGATCTCGCAATACTTTTCTAACAAGACTCGTGCGAGTCACAGGGTAAGATTTATAATTGGGATAATCGGGGTCGTTTGTCGTACCGGCATCTTTATGATGTTTTAAATGATAAGTGCGATATGCATCTAAATCGGCCAAAACAGGCGCTCCACAGAAAAAACGTCCGATCCATAAATTAAGCTGCTTGTTTTCAAATAGCATGTAGTGCGCAGCATCATGCATGAGTATGGCAATACCCAGTTGACGATTCGCCAACAAAAGCACACTTATTATATAGCTAGGCCAATAGGGGAGTAATGCTGGCAGTGAAAATGCAAAAGCTATCATGAACCAATTACCAAGGACTAACAAAGCGCCTTGAATGTTTGATTTCTTAGTGAATGGCAGTACCTCTTTAGGCTTGAGCTTAAGTACTGTGTCCATATATCATTCCTCTAGTCTGCTGGGTAAACGAACCCTAAGGAGATACATTACTCCGTTTTTTCAATATCGCAAGTATTCAGCTTTTCGTTTTTTACGAACTTCGTATTTTTCAGTGAACTTAGCAACATTTGGCTACCAAGTAGTGAAACTAAGCAGTAAGCAGCAAAGAAGTAAAAACCTGTTCCTATGCTAGAGAGTGTTTGTGTGCTGATTTCTAAATCGAGGGACATGCCTAAGAAACTCAGTTCATGTCGCTCAGTGCTTTCAGCGTGATTTGTGGAAAGCACAGCCAGAAATATAGCCACTACAAAAACATCAGCCATTGACCATTTACCTATTGTTGCGACAAATGAGGCTATCTTTTTTTGTACTTGTGGCTTTTTCGAAAAATAAACAGTGCTGAGTAAGCCGGTTTTAAGCAAGGGAATGACGACGGAAAATACAAAAATAAGTATTGATACAAGATACCTATCTTCCTCAAATAATTGACTTACCGTGCCGATAATTGATAGTTCTTTGTCGACGAGTTCGGTTGCCATAGACGCGCCAGAGAGCGCACCCGCTAGTTCCATGTTAAGACTGAACATAGGGAGTAAAATACCCGGGAAGAATAGGGTAAGTGCCACTATCGTTAGTGCGAACCCAAAATGTTTCTGATACAAAACCGAACTCCTTTATGTGGTCGAATAACTCGCTATTGACAATAATGTTATGAACTTAGTTCATGAATACATGATATGAATAACTGTTGTGTTAGTTTCGCATGATAGTATCTCGCTGTAGTGAAGTGAATGAGAGATTCACTAATAGTGTGTCAAAGCGTTTCAGATTGATTGTTAGACATACTTTGTTGCAAATTGTAAATAACATCATTTAGAAGTTCACAGCAACTCTCACAGTGAGTAGTATGCTGACTGAATTGTTTAATATCATCTTTAAGGATAGAGAAAATATGAACTTGAAAGCAACGAAAAACCTGATCACTAAAGTACTTTTGACACTCGGTTCTGTCATGGTTTTGGCCTCCTGTGCCGTAGAACCTGCGCTTATGGTGAATAAGGAACCGAAACAAACGGCATCGGTTTGGAAAGTCACTAATGGTGAAAATGTGACTTACTTTGGTGGCACCGTACACATTTTAAAAGAAGAAAATTTTCCGCTGCCAGCACAATACGATAAAGCCTATGCTGCATCTGACAAACTGGTATTTGAGACGAACATTGACGGTATGGAATCCCCAGCTTTCCAACAACAAATGATGTCAAAAATCATGCTAACGGATGGCACGACATTGCAAACACGTTTGAATGAAGAGACCTATGCGCGTCTAAAAGAGTTTATGGATTCGCGTGGCATGCCTATTGCCAATTTTCACCCTTTAAAACCATCTATAGTCGGCATAACGGTGACTGTAATGGAATATCAAGCAAATGGTTTAACGCAAGAAGGGGTAGATAAGTTCTATTCTGATAAAGCAAAAGCTGACGGAAAAGAAATTGCGTGGTTCGAGTCACTTGAACAGCAACTCGATTTTATCGTTAACATGGGTGGTGATGATGAGAATGGCATTATCAATTACACCTTAGATGAGATTGCAAATTTACCCACTTTGATCGAAGACATGCTTGGCACGTGGAAAAGCGGTGATCTGGCTCAGATGGATGAAAAACTGGTGAAGCCAATGGCTGATGGATTTCCACAGGTATACGAAGATCTGATCATTGACCGCAATGATGCTTGGATGCCAAAAGTAATTGAAATGCTTAATGATAAGCCAACGGAGTTTGTTTTAGTTGGTGCAGCCCATTTAGCAGGTAAAGACAGTGTCTTTGCTAAACTGGAAGCAAAAGGCTACAAAATAGAAAAACTGAATTAGTAAAAAGCCTGTTTAATCAATGTTAGCGCCGCATTTTCATTGCGGCGCTTTTGTTTCTGCTGTACCCTCTGCGCCACATCGCTAGTGAATTCTATATTCGCGATAAATACGTTTTTTCCCATTCAGCCACACAAGAGCCAATCTATGTCATTTAACACCCTAGGTCTATCCGATCCCATTCTCAAAGCCATTGAAGAAAAAGGATATACCGAACCTTCTCCCATCCAACGCGAGGGGATACCTGCGGTACTTTCAGGCAAGGATGTAATGGCTGCTGCACAAACGGGTACTGGTAAAACAGCTGCGTTTACTTTGCCCATTTTAAGCATGTTTGAATCAAAGCAACGCGCTAAACCTAATCATATTAAAGCCTTGATACTCACACCAACCCGTGAACTGGCTGCACAGATTGATGAAAATATTGCGTTTTATGGCAAGCATTTAAATTTACGTACGCACGTGGTGTTTGGTGGAGTGAAGATTAATCCTCAGATGATGAAGCTTCGCAAAGGAATCGATATCCTGGTAGCCACCCCGGGACGTCTATTAGATTTGTTTCAACAAAATGCAGTGAAGTTTTCTCAACTAGAAATATTAGTGTTGGATGAAGCTGACCGCATGCTCGATATGGGGTTCATTCACGACATTAAAAAGATTTTGGCTTTGTTGCCAAAACAACGTCAAAACCTCCTTTTTTCGGCTACCTTTTCAGATGACATTCGCGAGCTTGCAAAAAGAATCGTCAATGACCCCGTTGAAATTTCAGTCAATCCGAAAAACAGTACCGCAAAACGAGTCGAGCAAGTACTTATCCCGGTTGATAAAACCAACAAAAATGCGCTCTTGAGTCATTTGATTGAAACCAACAATTGGCAGCAAGTCCTCGTGTTTTGTCGCACAAAACATGGTGCTGATCGTCTCGCAAAACACTTAAATAAGAAAAACATTACGGCCTCTGCGATACACGGAAATAAGAGTCAAGGTGCTCGAACTAGGGCCTTAGCTGATTTTAAAGCGGGTGAGATTCGGGTGCTGGCAGCGACTGACATCGCAGCACGCGGAATAGACATTAGCGAGCTACCGCAAATCGTGAACTTTGATTTACCCAATGTAGCTGAAGACTATGTTCATAGAATCGGGCGAACTGGTCGAGCAGGTGCTGCCGGACATGCCTACAGTTTTGCCACGGTAGAAGATAAAAAACCAATCAGTGATATTCAAAGTCTCATTTCTCAAATTATTCCGCAGGAAATAATCCCGGGGTTTGAGCCTAGTGCAAAAGTACCTGAAGTTGCATTAAAAGCGCAAAAGCCTAAACGACCTAAGAAGCCTAAAAAGCCGCAGCAAGGCGGAGCAGCTAACGACGCTCAGAAGCGTCCAAATGGTACTGGTGCAAACACTCCAAATAACGGGAATGCCAAGCGAGCAAACCAGAAGAGACGTCCTAGAAGAATCACACCTCAGTAAGACTGTATTTAGCATCGGTTTTATCGATGCTAAGCTCTCGCTTATTCGTGTTTTCTTTGCCATAGGCTAACTTATACTCATGTTATTAATTTCAAGTGATGTACATGTGTTTACACAACTTGCGACATGAGGATAGGCAAATGATCAATGTAAACAAGATGCTGGCCAGTTTAAGTCGCTCTAGCATGATGAAAGGCAGTGGAGGTAGTTTGCTCTCTGGTGGTCTTGCCGGCGGATTAGCTGGTAGTCTAATGAGCAAAGGCGGAAAAAAAAACGGGAAAAAAGCGCTCAAAGTAGGCGCGTTAGCCGCTGTCGGTGGTATCGCATGGAAAGCATACAAATCTTATTCTGAACAGCAAGCTAGAGACCGCGCATTCAACCAAGGTAAATACCAAGAATATGGCAGGGCACCAAGTCAAGGTTTTGCTTATGCGCCAGACTCTTTGCGCGAAGAACAGTTTGATGATGTGGTACGAGAGAATAATAGTGAAGGACAAATGCTCTTGTTAAGGGCGATGGTCTCAGCGGCCCATGCTGATGGACATATTGATCAGACTGAACGTATGAAGATTTTCGACCAAGTAGATGGCATGGATTTAGCCCCTGAAGACAAAGCTTCTCTATTCGATGAAATGCGTAACCCAATGAGTCTAGATGCGCTAGTTGCTTCGGTACCCTGCTCAGAGGCTGCTGCAGAAGTATATGCGATAAGTGCGCTTGCAATTGATTTAAGCGCAAGTGAGTCCCGTGTATACCTCGATAAGTTAGCTCAATTATTATGTTTACCCTCTGAGCTGCAGTTCGCATTAGAATCAAGTGCTCATGATGCAAGACTGTCAGTCACAGCATAATTAAAAGTAAATTAATTGTTAATAAAATAAATAAAAACTTAACATTTGCGGGTGCCTTCGTTATATTAATGGTCTGATGAGCGGAGCAGCAAGGTGGCGTAGGTGTCAAATTCAACTAAGTGGATCCTTTCAATCACGGTCGTGTTTGCACTAGCGAGCGTGATTGCGGTAATGCTTTTTTCTGAGGATGAAACACTGGTCGATGAACTATCTATTGTCCCAAAGGAGAATGCTTCACCTTCGACACCTCCCACCGCGATTCCATCGAATCCTAGCCTATTAAGCAAGAGCAAGGCAAGCTCGGTGACAGAAACTATGCCGCCTGAAGACGCTGCTATTTTCAAAGCACAAATCACACAAGTAGCAGATATGTATAGTGAGACAGCGCAATATCCCATTGGCTCACAACCTATTCGAAACCCTGCGGAAGCTTATCAACCCAAAGCATTTGAGGAAGCGAATTTCACCGTTCCTTATCCAATGCAGAATGGCGGTACTTTAGAAGTTAACGCGGCGCTTAATAAACACCAATATTTTGCTGGAGAAGACATTCAAATACGCTTGCAAATAAAGGGTAATGACAGTGATGCGTTTATCGAACCGAGTGCGGTTGTGGCATCTTCTGAGAAAGACTTACTAAGCGGAATAACTTTCGTTGAATCGGCAACATCGACTCGAGAATTTCTGGCGACTGTTCGCTCTGATGATATATCCGATGACCTTCCATCCCCCGAGCTATTGCTAAAAGTGACTATCGACGTCGACGGTGAAACATTTTTCATCACACAAGGCTTTACCTTATTTCAAGCGTCGGCGGCAGTCACCGGCATTGGCCGAAGCGAAGTAGATGATGCCAATCTTCTGATCCCAGTAAAAATAGACGTTGAAGAAGCTGGTTATTACTTTCTGAATGCCATTTTAGAGGATGAAGAAAGCGCAAAACCCTTGGTCGCCTTACAAACCGAAGGGCGCCTGAAAAAAGGCAATAAAGAATTGCGTCTACTTGCACACATCCAAGCGCTCAAAGTGGGAGAGTCAGAAGGGCCGTACACCTTAAGAAGTATCAAGCTCTACCGAGGCGCTAAAGAAGGTGAGCAATTTGATGTACCCGGTAAGTCTAATAAGAAAAGTTTTCCAGTACAGGGGTTTTCGTTCGAGCAGTACAGTGACGTAAAACATGTTGACCCACTGGCGAAAGAGCGAGAGGCGTTCCTGCGCAGTTTGGCCAAATAGGGCAAGCAACGAACGTGAAAGATAACGATAAATATCACACACGATAATAATAATAAGAAAAAATAATAAAACACGAGGTGAAACATGAAAACGAAAGCATTACTGCTACTCGCACTGGCGTTTATGGCGTCCAGTGTGAATGCAAGTATTAACGGAAAACCGGTCATATTAGTCCATGGTTTCCAAGTTGAAGACTTGCAGAATAACCCACCTAATGAGGGCTTTTTACAACAACGCTCAGTTGAATACTTCGGTGAGTTCTGGTCACAGCGGGCCGACCGACATCACTATTTCTCAAGTGCTGACCGAGTACGAGGTGGAATTAAAGATCAGTTTAAACGCCATTTCGAACGCTTGGAGAGTAATGGCTTGTGCGCACAGGGTTGTATATGGGTCACGCATTCTACTGGCGACCTAGTACTACGTGATGCTCTATCTCGCCTAGGTCAATGGGGTATCAATCAAAACCGAGTTAAAGTGCTGGCTGTAGTTGATCTTGCTGGTGCTGGTGGTGGCACAGAGTTGGCTGATTTGGCGGTAACGGTGTCTGAAGGCGGTGGTTTTATCCAAAACAGCATCCGTACCGTTGTTGGTTTATTCCTTGGCGTGAGTGTCGTTCCGGATAACTTAGGAGTAGTGAACGATTTGCGTCCTGCAACAGCAAGGAGTATTGCACCTCAAAACCAAGCATTTCCTAGACTACGTTTTACAGGCACCGGTTCTGCTTTTGCTGGCCTATCTAAGCCGTTTATTTTAGGTTCAGACGACAGCGTTGTGCCACTTCATAGTGCTTGTGGCTCTCGTTTTGTTGGTAATTACGAATCTTGTGATCGCAATATTAGAGTGAACGGTCAGCTGAAAAGCAGTCGTGCACCTAGTTCATTGTTACATAACCACTTTGTTGTGTTGATGGGTGAAAAAGCGGATCACTTTGAGGTGATCACGGATGAGAGAGCAGGCGGTAACTATGCAACTGTGATTAATGATCGCACCTTCAATGGTGTCAGAGTCGATTTCGACGATGTGACAGAGCGTAAATGGTGGAGCTGGTTTACTAAAGTGAGAACCTTACGCAATGGTGACCGTAAAAGTATGTCGCGTCATGTTTACGAGACTTTAGACAACTAAGCGACCACGCTACTTACTATCTATCAAAGGCCTTGAATGCATTTGAGTGTGTTCAAGGCTTTTTATTTTATTCGCCTTCATTCAATATCCAGTGGTTTTGAATAAATACCGATGATGCTTGTATATAAGCCTTTTTGCCGCTAGTTTTATACTTACATTTTATTTACATCTAAGCATATTCTCGCAAACTGCGCGCTCTTGCTTGATAGAGTATATCTAGGGCTTCTATGACAGATTCAACGCAAAAACATTATTCTACCTGTACGCTATGTGAGGCCATGTGCGGTATAGAAGTCACGACACAAGAGCGTGAGATTCTTTCCATTGCTGGCGACAAACAAAACCCATTTAGCGAGGGGCACGTTTGCCCTAAAGCGATGGCTTTGAAAGATCTTTATGAAGATCCCGACAGAGTCAAAAAGCCTCTCGAAAAAACCGCATCGGGCTGGCAAGAGCTGGAATGGGATGAGGCGCTTGATAAAGTGGCTCAAGGCTTGTTTGATGTCCAACAAAAACACGGTACTGAATCTGTCGCCACCTACTTAGGAAATCCTAACGCGCACAATATGGGCTCTATTTTGTTTGGACCCTATTTCTATCGAGCATTGCGTTCTCATAACCGCTATTCTGCGACATCAGTTGATCAACTACCTCATCACATTGTCAGTCGACAATTATTTGGTCATCAATCGCAAATACCCATCCCTGATATTGATCACACCCAGTATTTTATGATTATCGGTGGGAATCCATTGGCTTCGAATGGCAGCATCATGACAGTGCCACATATCAAGCGTCGACTAAAAGCGGTGCAATCTCGAGGAGGCAAGGTTGTCGTCGTTGACCCCAAGAAATCAGAAACTGCAGATATCAGTTGTGAGCATCATTTTATCAAACCCGGTACGGACGCTTTACTGCTCTTAGCTATGCTAAATACTCTGTTTGCTGAGGGCTTAAACAAGCCCGGAAAACTAGCAGAATTAACGCCGAAACTGTCTTTGATAGAAGCTTATGTTGCTCCTTATCCGGCTTCTCGTGTGGCTACACTAACGGGCATGGATGAACAAGAAATTAAGGATATCGTGCGTGGTTTCTGTGCTGCAGAGTCGGCTGTATGTTATGGACGTATGGGGGCTAGCGTACAAGCCTTTGGCACCTTAACGCAGTATCTGATCATGCTTTTTAATATCCTGACGGGTAACCTAGATAGGCAGGGTGGAATGATGTTTACGCAACCTGCTGCTGACCTATTGCCACATTCTGGCAGAGGCACCATTGGACAATATCATTCGCGAGTTCGAAAATTACCTGCATTCGCTGGGGAGTTTCCGGTTTCAGCCTTAGCGGAAGAAATACTGACCGAAGGTGAGGGGCAAATCAAAGGTATGGTGATTGGCGCAGGTAATCCAATTTTGACCACACCAAATGGGCAGCAATTGGACACGGCTTTTGAGTCTTTAGAATTCGTTGTCGCCGTTGATTTTTTCATTACTGAAACAAGCAGGCATGCCAACATCATCCTACCTCCAGTGACAGCGCTAGAGCGCGATCATTATGATGTGGTTTTTCATAATTTTGCGGTTCGAAATAGCACTAAGTTCTCTCCCGCTATTTTTGAACCAAGCGATGATTCGCGCACCGATTGGCAAATCTATCTTGGCTTAGCAGAGCGACTCGATGCGCTAAATGGCGCATCAACAGAAAAGTACGCCGCTTTGTGGCAGAAAGAGCCGACCGGTGTGGTCAATGATTTATTGCAGATGAGTGATTACCGTCACGAGGGTGAACGTTTGAATATCGACCTGCTGAAGCGTTTACCGCATGGTATCGATCTTGGCCCCTTACGAGAAGACTTACCTAACGCAATTTATCATAGCGACAAGCAAATTGATCTGAGCTTTGATTACTTCATGGGCGATCTTCAGCGCCTCAATGACACTTATTTTGCTGATAAGCCGGCAGAAGAAAACGGTCAATTACAGTTGATTGGACGCAGACATTTAAAAACCAACAACTCTTGGTTACATAACAGCCAACGAATGGTGAAAGGAACGAAGGGAGGATTGTCTCGTTGCACGGCGCAATTGCACCCTGATGACGCTCAACGGCTTGCCGTTACCGACAAACAAATGATCACGGTCAGTTCTCGAGTGGGCAGTATTCAGATTCCGGCTGAGATAACTGAAAAAATAATGCCCGGTGTCATCTCAATTCCACATGGATGGGGTCACAATAAAAAGGGGATGCGTTGGAAGGTAGCTCAAGAGCACGCAGGTGTGAGTGTGAACGATTTGACAGATGAAATGGTGTTGGATGAGTTATCTGGAAATGCAGTTCTTAATGGGGTGCCAGTCAGTGTCACCCCGATAGAAAGCGCAAACTAAAAGCACCATGTAGATCTTGAACATTGCGCTTGATTCATTGCTCGATGAATTGAGCGTAATCGTTCATTTATTTCATTACGTTTTTTAACAATCGGCTTACCTTCTCCTCTACTTGATTGACTTGCTTTGACTGCTTGGCATAGTCTACATGTTAATTATTTGTTGAGGCGATTATGCGTAAATTTACATTTTTATCATTGATGATGGTACTTGCTGTTGTATGTATTTTTGCTTGCACTCCTTCAACATCAAGCAGCACGGACGCTCGAGAAAATAAATCAACGAAACAAAGCAAAGAGCCTGTGACTAGAGCGCTCGCTGCTGCCTATTCTCCTTTTTTCTCTTTTGGGGTTGCAGTGAATAGAAATCATGTAACTCAAGAAGATAATCCAGGTGCCAATATAGTTCAGCAGCACTTCTCTGTATTGACGGCTGAAAACGATATGAAGTGGGAAAGTATTCAGCCCAGCGAGAAACGCTTCACGTTTAAAGGCTCAGATGCGCTTGTATCTTTTGCTGAAAAGTATGACAAAGAACTCATTGGTCATGTTTTCGTGTGGCATCAACAAACACCTGACTGGGTTTTTGAAGATGAGGAAGGTAATTTTGTTTCTCGGGAAGTGCTTCTACAAAGAATGCGGGATCATATTTTCACATTAGCTGGTCGTTATGAGAATGCTATCAAAGGCTGGGATGTGGTGAACGAAGCACTCAATGAAGATGGTAGCTTGAGGAAGTCAAAGTGGCAGCAAATTATTGGTGATGATTTCATCGAGAAAGCCTTTGAGTATGCTGCTGAGGCAGCGCCGAACGCTGCGCTCTATTACAATGATTACAATCTATTTAAAGCTGAAAAAATGGACGGCGCTATCGCCTTAGCAAAGCGCCTAAAAGGCAAGGGTATTCGAATTGATGGTATTGGTATACAAGCCCACTACAGCAACGAGCCCCCGTTAGAAGAATTAGAACAAAGTATACAGAAGGTCATCAATGCTGGTTTCAAGATCATGATTACTGAACTTGACCTGACCGTATTGAAATTTCCGGATGAAGATAAAGTGGGCGCGGATATCACCCTAGATTTTGCATTTCAAGAGGAATACGACCCCTATAAAAATGGGATTTCTGAAGCATCACATCAAAAGCTGGCGACCGCCTACATCGATTTGTTCCGCTTATTCTTGAAATATCATGAGCATATTGATCGCGTCACCTTGTGGGGAGTTTCAGATAAAGACACTTGGCGAAACTATTGGCCAATGAAAGGTAGAACAGATTACCCACTACTGTTTGATCGAAAACATCAGGCAAAGGACTTTGTAGACGATCTTATCGCGTTGGCAGAGAGTGCAAATAAAATAAATTAAACACTAGGCGGACCGCTAGAAGGTCATGACTAGTAAAGATATTAATAATAAAAAGACAAGGGAAAGCAGTATGCAAAGGCTTAGCGTTAAAGAGAAGTTTGGCTACGGCCTTGGTGACACGGCGAGCAATATCGTGTTTCAAGTTGTCATTGGTTTTCTAACCAAATATTACACTGATGTCTATGGCATTGGGGCAGCAGCAGTCGGCACCTTGTTTTTAGTGGTAAGAATCTTTGATGCGATTACTGACCCAATTATGGGAGGTATTGCTGATAGAACCGAGACGAAATGGGGTAAATACCGTCCTTATTTGGTTTGGTTTGCCTTACCCTACGGCGCGCTTGCGGTTGCGGCATTTACCACACCCGAATTAACTGAAGATGGCAAACTGATATACGCCTATCTTACCTATGCAGCCTTAATGACGGTCTACACAGCGATTAACATTCCTTATTCAGCACTGGGCGGTGTGATGACAGCGTCACCCACTGAGCGCGCATCTGTGCAGTCATGGCGCTTTGCGCTAGCGATGGTTGGCGGTGCGATAGTGACCGCGTCAGTCATGCCATTAGTAAACTATTTCGGGCAGGGGAATGAACAATTAGGCTTTCAAATGGCCATGGTGGTGCTTTCCATTTTTGCTGTTATCTGCTTCTTTCTTTGCTTTGCTTTTACCAAGGAGAGAGTACCTCCACCACCTCCATCTAATGCACCTTGGGTTGCAGGGATCTGGCGTGATTTCAAACAAATGTTACGCAATGACCAGTGGCGCATTATTGCTATTATCAGCTTGGTAATACTTATCAGCGTTGTCATGCGAGGTGGAACAACGATTTACTATGTTGAGTATTATTTGGAGCGTGAAGACCTTGTTACCTTATTTATGACAAGCGGTATGGTAGCAGGCATTTTTGGTGCGTTAGCTGCGAACGTACTCGTTGCCAAGTTTTGTAAAGTGCAACTGATGAAGGCGTGCGCCTTAGGCATCGTGATTAGTAACGGCATTTTGTTTATGGTGCCTCGAGACGGTATGGAGCTTGCCTTAGTTTTCACGATACTGGCCAACTTTGTACATATGATCTTCACTCCTCTTATGTTCTCGACGGTTCCTGATACTGTCGATTATGGCGCTAAAAAACTCGGCCAAAGTAGCATGGGGATGGCATTTTCAGGGCATTTATTAATGATAAAGATGGGTATTGCTCTAGGCGGAGCGGGTATCGGTTGGATTTTGGCATATTCAGGATATGAACCAAACGTTAGCCAAAGTGAGTCAGCATTAAATGGGATTTTATTTCTCTACACGATCGCATCTGTGATCGCCGGCATTATTATTTTTCTCCTCATGAACAACTACAAACTCACTCGTGATTTTAAAGACTAAGGAACATCTATTTTGAGTCAACATACTATTATTCAAAACCCTATTCTACCTGGCTTTAATCCAGACCCAAGTGTCGTGGCGGTGGGTGATGACTTCTATATCGCGACATCTACTTTTGAATGGTATCCAGGGGTGCAAATCCATCATTCAAAAGACTTAAAAAATTGGCGCTTAGCAAAACGACCGTTAGATAGGAAGAGCCTACTAGACATGCGCGGCAACCCAGATTCTTGCGGTATTTGGGCGCCTTGTTTAAGTTATCACGATGGCTTGTTTCACCTCATCTATACAGATGTAAAACGTTTTGATGGTAACTTTAAAGATGCTCATAATTACCTAACAACCTGCGAAACTATTGATGGTGAGTGGAGTGAGCCGGTGTATATGAACTCTAGCGGTTTCGATCCATCATTGTTTCATGATGATGATGGGCGAAAGTGGTTCGTTAATGTGATTTGGGATCACCGTCACGAAAATAATCGTTTTGGCGGTATCTTGCTACAAGAGTATTGCCCGAAACAAAAGAAATTAGTGGGGCCGATTAAAAATATCTTTAAAGGTACTAAACTTGGCTTGACTGAGGCGCCACATCTATTTAAGCGCAATGGATATTACTATTTACTCACCGCTGAAGGTGGCACTTTTTATACTCACGCGATGACTATGGCGCGCTCGAAAAACATCGACGGACCTTATGAAGAGGATCCTCACGGCTACCTACTGACCGCGAAAGACCATCAAGATTTAGGTTTGCAGCGAACAGGACATGGTGACTTGTTTGATGCACCGGATGGCCAGTCGTATCTTGTGCATTTGTGTGGGCGGCCGTTAGAGGGCGAGCGACGTTGCCCGCTTGGTAGAGAGACCGGTCTGCAAAAAACAGTATGGGGTGATGATGGGTGGTTGCGTTTGGAAAGTGCCATCTCCACAGAGAGTGAGGGTAGAGCAACAACCAGCAACGGCCTTCCTGAAATCGAAATTACAGTAAGTAACTTGCCTTTGCATCCTTGGCCCGCCAAAACGGAAAAACACGATTTTGAATCGCCTGATTTGCCAAGCGACTTTCAATGGTTGCGAACGCCTACACCAGAAACATTTATGAGCTTGACTGAGCGTTCAGGATACTTGCGTTTGAAGGGTAAAGAATCTATTGGTTCATTGTTCGAGCAGGCGTTAATTGCTCGACGCCAAGAAGCATTTTCTTATACCGCCGAGACAGCTCTGGAATTTGAGCCTGAAAATATCCAACAAATGGCAGGACTTACTTGCTATTACAATAGCCGTAAATTTCATTATTGCTACGTTTCAATAGATGATGATGGGCAACGTTATGTCGACATCATGAGTTGCCTTGGTAACGGTGATCAAATGTTGAATTTCCCCTTGAGAGAAGGGCATTTGGGGGAGTTCAAAACTGATGCTAGATTTGTCCTACCAGCTGAAGATAAGGTCTATTTGAAAGCAGAAGTTGATCGTCATGTGCTTACGTTTCATTTCTCGACTGATGGTCAAGAATGGACAAGGCTGCCGGTTAATTTAGATTACACTGTGATATCTGATGAAGCCGGTGGTGGTGACGGTTGTCATTTCACTGGTGGTTTTGTCGGTATGGCTTGTCAGGATGTTTCTGGCCAGCAGTGTTACGCTGATTTTGACTACTTTAGTTACGTAGAGCGGTAATTTTGCTCTTCGTGTCATTGGCGCGCTAACAGTCATTGCCGCGAAGGCGGTAACCTAAAACAGGGATTCCCTCCTGCGAGGGAATGACGGGGTACAGTCATTACCGCGCTACCCCAGTCATTACCGCGCTACCCCAGTCATTACCGCGCAGGCGGTAACCTAAAATCGGGATTCCCTCCTGCGAGGGAATGACGGGATGAAGGGAATGACGGGATGAAGGGAATGACGGGATGAAGGGAATGACGGGATGAAGGGAATGACGGAATGGCAGCTCATAATTCTAATTTAAGACAAAAAAAAGCACCTATCGTGATGATAAGTGCTTTTGTTTATTTAGCTTAGTCTGTTGCTATTTTTGTCGTTATACACGCTCAAAAATAGTCGCGATGCCTTGGCCTAGACCAATACACATTGTAGCCAAACCAATTTCTTTATCGTTAGCTTCCATCAAGTTAATCAGGGTTGTCGAGATACGCGAACCAGAGCAACCTAATGGGTGGCCTAGTGCAATTGCACCACCATTCAAGTTCACTTTTTCGTCATACTGTTCCAACCAACCTAAGCGCTTGATGCACGATAAGGCTTGCGCTGCGAAGGCTTCATTGAACTCGGCAATTTGAATGTCATCCATTGTCATGCCAGCACGTTTCAATGCTTTCTGAGTGGCTGGTACCGGGCCAAAGCCCATAATGGCAGCATCACAGCCCGCAACAGCCATTGCGCGAACTTTCGCACGTGGTGTAAGCCCAAGTTCTTTCGCGCGGTCCGCAGACATGATCAACATCGCTGAAGCACCGTCAGATAGCGCTGAAGAGGTTCCTGCGGTCACGGTGCCATTAACTGGATCAAACACCGGTCTTAAACCTGCTAAGCCCTCTACGGTGGTTTCAGGGCGAATAACTTCATCGTGCTCGATTAAGCTAAGTACACCATCTTTGTCATGACCTTCAATCGGTACAATCTCATTCCAACGACCTTCAACCGTCGCTTTGTGGGCACGCTGATGTGAGCGAGCACCGAAAGCGTCTTGCATCTCACGGGTGATCCCATTTTGACGGCCCAATAACTCAGCTGTCATACCCATGCTGCCAGACGCACGCGCAGTGTGTTTAGCAATACCAGGGTGGAAGTCGATATTGAAGTCCATAGGCACGTGGCCCATGTGCTCTACACCACCAATCATATATATATCACCGCGACCACTCATGATGCCTGAAGTGGCATCATGCAAAGCTTGCATAGAAGAACCACACAAACGGTTCACTGTCACCGCGCCTGTTGAGCGAGGGATGGGCGTGAGCAATTGTGCATTACGAGCAATGTTGAAGCCTTGTTCTTTGGTTTGCTGTACACAACCCCAAATAATGTCTTCAATTTCTGCAGGGTCAACACCTGGATTACGTTCAACTAATTTTGTCATTAAGTGTGCTGATAACGTTTCAGCTCGCACATTTCTGAACACACCGCCTTTGGAACGTCCCATCGGGGTACGAATACAATCGATAACTACGACATCTTTCATTTTTATCTCCTCTGGTGACTTAGGCTGATTGTGAAAAGTAAGATTTACCAGCAGCGGCCATTTCGCGCACACCGTCTGATATTTGATAAATAGGACCTAAACTGGCGTACTTGTCGGCAAGTGCAACAAAATTCGCTAAGCCCATAGTTTCAATGTAGCGGAAAATACCACCTCTGAACGGAGGGAAACCTAAACCGAACAGTAAGGCCATATCCGCTTCAGCTGCGCTTGCTACAATACCTTCTTCTAAACAACGAATCGCTTCGTTTGCCATTGGGATCATGACGCGAGCGATGATTTCTTCTTTATCGAATTCTTTGCTAGCAGCAACGTGACCTTCAAATAAAGCGTAAGCTTCAGGAGACGCTTTCTTCGCAGGACGACCGCGCTTATCCAATGAGAAATCGTAGAAACCTTTACCGTTCTTCTGACCTAAGCGACCGGCCTTATAAAGCAAGGTAACTGGGTCATTGTCAATTTTCTGCATACGCTCAGGAATGCCATCAGACATGACGCCGGAAGCGTGGTCAGCAGTATCCATGCCCACTACATCTAGCAAAAATGCTGGACCCATCGGCCAACCGAATACTTTTTCCATGACTTTATCAACGGCAGTAAAGTCAGCACCGTCAATCAATAACTGGCTGAAGCCAGCGAAATAAGGGAACAATACACGATTAACTAAGAAGCCAGGGCAGTCATTCACAACGATAGGTGTTTTACCCATTTTCAGTGTCGCAGCAACGACTGCGCTGATTGTTGCATCTGAGGTTTTTTCACCTCGGATGATTTCAACCAATGGCATTTTGTGCACAGGGTTAAAGAAGTGCATACCACAGAAACGTTCAGGCTTGTCTAAACTCTCTGCTAATTGGTTGATAGAAATAGTTGAGGTGTTAGAACAAATAATTGCATCATCAGCAACCGTTTTTTCAGTATCAGCCAAAACAGCTGCTTTGATTTTAGGATTTTCAACAACCGCTTCAATCACTAAGTCGGCATCAGCAATCGCATTTTGATCAAGGGTAGGAATAATGTTGTTCAGAGTAGAAGCCATTTTCTTCGCATCTACTTTGCCACGTTGCATTCCCTTCGCAAGAATACCAGAGGCTTCTTTCAATCCTAGGTCGAGAGCTGCCTGATTAATATCTTTCATGACAGTTGGAATACCCTTTACAGCACCTTGGTATGCAATACCACCGCCCATGATCCCAGCACCCAGAACAGCATGTTGCTTCACTTCTTTTGTTGCGCCTTTAGCTACTTTTTTGCCTTTACTTTTGACCAATTGGTCGGCAAGGAAAATACCCACCTGTGCTTTACATGCATCGGTTTTAGCAAGTGCTACAAAGCCTTCATTTTCGAGCTTCAAGGCACCATCGCGATCCAGACCAGCAGCTTTGCTTACGGTCTCGACCATTTTATGTGGTGCTGGGTAATGCTTACCAGCTTGTGCTGCAACCATTGCTGCTGCAGTAGAGAAGCTCATCATTGACTCATTCGTATTCAACATCAACGGGGCTTTTTTCTGGGCTCTACGGTTTTGCCAATCGAGCTTTCCATCGATGGCACTTTTTAGCATTGTACGTGCGGCTTCGTGCAATTTCTCAGGTGCAACAACTGCATCAACAGCGCCTTCTTTTAAGGCTTTTTCGCCGTTGCGATCGCGTCCAGTGGTCATCCACTCGAGCGCATTATCTGCGCCAATCAAACGTGGCAGTCGAACCGTGCCGCCAAAACCAGGCATCAAACCTAATTTTACTTCTGGCAAGCCAATCTTTGCTGTTGTATCTACGACTCTAATGTCGCCAGCTAAGGCCATTTCGCAACCCCCGCCCAAAGCGAAGCCATTCACTGCAACAACGCTTGGTACTGGCAGATCTTCAAAGCGATCGAACACTTGCGATGTTTTTGCTACCCATTCAAGAATATCTTCCGGAGCCATCTCAAATAGCGGAGTAAACTCGGTAATATCGGCGCCGACTATAAATGTACTTTTTGCTGAACGAACTAACACACCTTTAACACCGTCTGTCGATGCAATTGCCTGTGTTGCTTTGTCGAGTTCTTCAACGGTTTGTCTATCAAATTTGTTGACTGAACCTTGTGCATCAAACACCAGTTCAGCAATTGAGTCGTCTGTCAGTGTTACTGAAAGACTCTTGCCTTCAAAGATCATTCTATTCTCCTGTGACATTTACAACACGCCAGTATTAATTGTTAAGATTAGACCACACAATACCGATAGGTGATTTATACTCTCATTGGACGTATTGTTGGTTTAAGTGTTCTAAATAATGAACTGAGCGATTCAAATAATCGTTCAAACCCGTTAATCTGTATTTACTACCACTAAGTATCAATGGAGTATGTGAGATTAATAGTAGAACATCAGCTTGATTCATCAACCTGTTCATCTACATGGTCATGAATACTACGTTTTCAACCACTCATTGTACCAGTTATTTTTTTGTTTATTTATTGTAACCGACACATAACAACGACGAGAACCCGCTTGCATACGCACATAGCCTATATTTATCCCATTATTTTGATAGTCAGTATTTTGTTCGCGAATGTTGCACAAGCGGATGAAAATACCAACAATGAAGCCGTGTTGGCAGAAAAGCGAGCGGCCTTTCTGCGTATCGAAAAACAAGTTTGGAACACCAGCGATGCCGACTTCGCCGATTTAGTGGTGCAGCTTGGTGATTATCCCTTAGTGCCCTACTTGATTGAGAAAAAAATACTGCATGGACTCACAACTCGTAAAGCCGAGCAAGTAAGCGCGTTTTTGAAAGAGTATGAAAATACCCCGCTAGAGCGTAAAGTACTGAGAACCTGGTTGCGTTACCTAGCAAAGAAAAATCGTAAAAGCCTGTTTCTGGAGTCTTATCAATATATAGGCGACACAAAATTGAGCTGTCGACACTTCCGCTATCAGTTGGAAGATGGGGTTGCCATTGAGACATTGTATCCAGCATTGAAGCAACTTTGGAATGTGGGGAAATCTCAGCCTAAAGACTGTGATCCCTTGTTTAAGTTACTAAAAGACAATAATCAAATTACACCAGAACTTATTCTCGCGCGCATATCGAAAGCAGCGCAAGGTGGACAGCACACACTTATTCCTTATTTAACCAAGTTGCTTCCAAGCGAGCAGCAATACTTAGGTAAACTCTGGCACAAAGTGCGCAGAGATCCCTCATCGCTCAGGCGATTAAATGCCTTTTCTGAAAAATACCCAGAGGTTGAAACTGCCATCATCAGTTACGGCTTGGGTCGTTTAATATGGCGGGATAAGTCTTTGGCTTTGCGCACTTGGAAAAAGGCTGAAGAAAAATTTACCTTTAGCGCTGAGCATAAAGCGCATATTGCGAATCGTTTTGCGATCAGTTTGGCAATCGCTAATCATGAGAAAGCAGAGCAGTGGTTAATTGAATCAGAGAGCCTCGAGCAAGATCCTGAAGTCTTGCGTTGGCACTTGGCTATCTTACTGAACGAGCAAAACTGGTCTAGCATCATTAATTTGATTGAAAAGGCTTCGCCAGTATTAACCAGTAAAAATGATTACCGATATTGGTTGGCGCGCAGTTACGAAGCGATGAACAATGGAGCAAAAGCAAAAGAATTGTATCAACAACTGGCAAATGAGCGGCATTATTATGGCTTTCTTGCGAGTGCTCGTTTGGGACAAGCCGTCAGCCTACAAGATTCTCCCTTGTTGATTGAGAGAGAGCTTCTCGACAAGGTTGCTTCATTACCTAGTGCGAAGCGTGCGCGTGAGCTCAAAGAGTTGGGCCGATTTCATGAAGCGCGTTTGGAGTGGCGTTATGCGCAACGCCAGCTAAGCGAACAAGAGAAGTTGGCGTCCGCAGTACTGGCAACAGAATGGGAATGGCATGACCAAGCTATTTTTACTTTTTCAAATACCGGCTATCTGGATGACGTTAATCGGCGCTTTCCGATGGCATTTGCCGATGTTATTACCCGCGAGGCCCAACGCTATAAAATCGACCCAGAATGGGCATTTGCCATTGCGCGTCGTGAAAGTTCCTTTATGACCGATGCAGTGTCATCAGCCAGAGCGTTTGGTCTAATGCAAGTACTGCCTTCTACTGCCAAGTATCTAGAGAAAAAACGTGTGTCGGAACGCTCTTTAATGCGCCCTGAAGTGAACGCGAAACTCGGGAATAAGTATTTGCGGTACTTGATGGATAAGGTCGACAACAACACTGTGCTTGCAACGGCGTCTTACAATGCCGGTTGGAGACGGGTGCGAGGGTGGTTGCCTGAAAACGATACAATGGAAGCCGATTTGTGGGTCGAAACCATCCCATTCAAAGAAACCCGTAATTATGTGAAAGCGGTTCTCGCCTATAAACAGATTTATCAAAACAAGCTATATCAAATTAGTGATTCGGACACGTCTGATAGAAAGCCGGGCTCGGTTTTTGCTGACTTTGTCCAAATGCAAATTCCAAGTAGCGTGGCTGATTAGCGCCAACAAGCGCTGACATCATCAGCGTTGCGTGATAGCCTTTATTTATATTAGTCATGCCAAACAAGAAACGAGGAAAGTGATGCCAACAGAGTCAAGTCATGCTGCAGCCTATGCTGAACATATCCAGATATTACAAGAGCGTACCTTAGAAGCGATTCAACGTGAAAGTATCGATGGCTTAATTATCCATTCTGGGCAAGGTAAGATCATGTTCCTTGATGATAATTACTACCCTTACAAAGTAAATCCGCAGTTTAAAGCATGGTTACCCGTAGTCGATAATCCTTGTTGTTGGCTGGTGGTGAATGGCACTGACAAACCCAAATTGATCTTCTATCGTCCAGAAGACTTCTGGCACAAAGTACCGCCTGAACCAACAGATTTTTGGGTGGAGCACTTCGATATTGTTTATTTGAAACAAGCCAACGCAGTCGAGAAACATCTTCCTTACGACAGAGCGAAATATGCTTATGTTGGTGAATACATTGAAGTAGCAAAAGCCCTAGGCTTTGATTTGATCAACCCTGATCGTGTGCTGAACTACTTGCATTGGCAGCGTGCGTTTAAAACAGACTACGAACTACAATGTATGCGCGAGTCCAATAAAATTGCTGTTGGCGCGCACCAAGCGGCTAAACAGGCCTTTTTTGACCATAAGAGTGAGTTTGACATTAACGCTGCTTATCTAAGTGCGGCTAGGCAAGGCGAGAATCAGGTCCCGTACAACAATATCGTGGCCCTAAACGAAAACGCGGCGATATTGCATTACATGCAAACTGACAATGTGGCTCCTGACGATTTCCGTACTTTTTTAATTGATGCTGGTGCAAGTTATCATGGCTACGCTTCTGATATTACTCGTACCTACTGTGCAAAGTCGCATGAGTTTGCTGATCTTATTCAGGCGGTTGATAAGTTGACACTTGCACTAGGTGAACAGTTGAAGCCTGGCACGTCCTACACTGATATTCACTTAGCTGCTCACGCTGGTATTGCACGTATCCTGCAAGACTTTGGGGTCGTAAACTTAGCTGCTGAAGATTGCCAAGAGCAGGGGATAGTGAGTACGTTCTTCCCTCATGGCATTGGTCACTTTCTTGGCCTGCAAGTACATGATGTGGGTGGCCATGCTGGCGATGATAGAGGAACGCCTAATCCACCACCACAAACGCATCCTTTCTTACGCTGCACTCGTCAAATTGAAGCTCGACAAGTCTTTACTATCGAACCTGGTTTGTACTTCATCGATAGCTTGTTAGCCAAGTTAAAAGGCTCAGAGCAATCGAAGTATATTAACTGGAATGTGGTCGATGCATTCAAGCCTTTTGGTGGTATTCGTATAGAAGACAACATCATTGTGCATCGTGAACGCAATGAAAATATGACCAGAGAGTTGGGGCTAGATTGAGTACCAGCGAGACACTTTGAGGATAGAAATTATGGAGATTGTGGATTTTCACGATATTGAATTATGACGAAAAAAAAACTATTTATTAAGTTTTGGATTGCGCTCCTGCCTATCATAGGAATCAACAATACCTTGCATTTTTTTGCATCGGAAGAATGGGCAATGATGGTACTCAACTTAGTTAGTGCTTCGGCTGGTGTGTACTGCTTTGTATTGTTTTCCCGCTATTTGAATTCTGCAGACAAGAGCCACCAATAGAAGGGATGTTTTTATAGAGCCGATAGTCTTAGCTAAAAGTTAAGTAAGCATCCTTTAAACATCTCAGCGAGTTTATGCTCTTCGAACTGATCTGCAACAGTAAGATCATCAGGTCGTAAGCTTGGGAATGCACCATAACCGGCTAACAAACAGTGCCAAGAACTTACACCAAAATGCATTTGTAAGCCCTGTCGGTAGATTTCCTGTCTAAGGTCGCCTCTTTCATACCATACTGTGAGTAATTGCAGCAGTGAATCCGATAGCTTCATATTGTCTCGGTTTTCACGCCAATAGTCAGAATCTTGCCTTGTGTTCAGTTTGTAATGAGCAACGATATAGTCTCTAACACGCTCATACCGTTCTGCCATAGCTTGGTTGAACCGAGACTGATGTTGGTCACTGAAGTGACCGTCTTCAAATTCATCCATAAACATTTCAATAGATATTTGAGTCAGATGAAGTGCTGTTGCTTCTAAGGGTTCTATAAAGCCTTGTGATAAGCCAATGGCTAAACAGTTTTGGTGCCAGTGTTTTTCAATCTGTCCGACATTCATCTTTAAATGCCTAGCCTGCACATCGGCATCGAGCATACCTAAGTGTTGGCGCAACTCTTTTTCAGCGTCCTCTTTGTTGATGAACGAGGATGAATAAACATAGCCATTTCCTGTTCTATGTTGCAGAGGTATTTGCCAAGCCCAACCATTGCTTAGCGCCGTGGCTTTAGTCTGTGGGGAGAAATCAGTCAAACTTGCGCTAGGTATGGCAATTGCTGCGTCATTGAATAAATTGTCTTTAAAAGGTGTAAAGCCCTGCTTCAAGTGCTTTTGCATTAATAGGGCATCAAAACCGGTGCAATCAACAAAGAAATCCCCCTGCACTTGCTCGCCATTATCAAGCACTAAATGGCTAATATTACCCTGCTTCGTCAGTTCAACATGTTCAATGTTTGCTTGAATATGTTTGACTCCGAGTTGACTTGCTCGCTTGGCTAAAAATTGTCCCAACAGAGCAGAATCAAAGTGATAACCGTACTCCACTGCGAAAGGGAACGTGGGGGCTGCAACTGGGTCATGTTGATGCTTTGCCAGCCAGCCATTGAGAAAAAAGTCGGACGGTGTTGTATTAACCGAGACACCATGTCGACGAGTTAAGCAGTTAGTAAAAAAGTGTGGCTCAGAGAACGTATCAACTTGTGAAAGGAAAGGGTGGCTGTATGCCTCTATACCAGATTGAGGACTCCACCCAGCAAACTCAATATTGACCTTATAAGTAGCGTTACACTCAGGCATCCACTCTTGCTCACTTATGTGTAAGTCATCAAAGAAACGCTTTAGGGTAGGCGTTGAACCTTCACCCACACCAATAATCCCGATACTGGGCGACTCAACTAAGCAAATGTGAGTACCAAACTTAGCCCAGCGATGATGCATCAAGCTAGCAGCCATCCAGCCCGCTGTACCACCGCCAGCGATCACGATGGTTTTCGGGGCATTGTTTTGCTGTGTGGTAGTGGTTTCGTTCATTTAAGCGCTCAAGTAATGTTTTAGAAATTCATCGTGCGCCAGCATTTTGGCTAAAGGCTGTTTCTTTGCCTCGGCAATTTGCTCTAGCGCTTGTTGCAATTGATCAATCGGAGGGACATTCGCCGCAGGATGATAGTCTTTCGGGGTCAAACCTTGTCCTAACATTACCTGCAGCCATGAGGCATCTCGAAAGATATCGTGTTGGTCATTCAGCATATTCCCGACCTGAGAGAACACATCAATCTTGTTTTGTAAGCGGCTAGGAATACTCATCTCGCGCATATTAATCCAAAAATCTGAATCTGTTCGCTCATTTACGTGATAGTGCAGAATAATAAAGTCGCGAATCGTTTCGTATTCGACCTTTGATTCTTCGTTATATAAATCAATAACGGATTGCTCAATACCTTGATGTGGAAACAGTTTTAATAACCTGACGACTGCTGACTGTATTAGGTGAATGCTGGTGGATTCCAATGGTTCTAAGAAGCCGCTAGATAAGCCAATAGCAACGACGTTTTTGTGCCATTGTTCAGTGGTTCTGCCAGTATTGAATGAAATTTTGCGAACGTCATTCACCATTTTGGTATCTAGATTATTTACCAGCCTTTGATGAGCATCATCGTCATTCATGTATTGCTGAGAAAACACGATGCCATTACCATTTCGATGGGTCAATGGAATGCGCCATTGCCAGCCCTTGTCGTGGGCAATACTGCGAGTATACGGGGCGGTTGTCTCATGTCTTTCAGTTTGCACCGCAAGGGCTGAGTCAGCGGGTAAGTAGTGAGACCAATCTTCGTATTTCACTCCCAACGTTTTTTGCATTAACAAGGCACGCGTGCCAGTGCAGTCAACGAATAAATCGCCAAGAATTTCGGTGCCGTCTTTTAGTTTCAAGGCGGTGATATGGCCACTTTTTTCGCACTGTTGAATTTTATCTATCATACCTTCTGTGCGTTTTACGCCGGCTTGCTCTGATAATTTGCGCAAAAATTTACCGTATAAAGCTGAGTCGAAGTGATAGGCGTAAGGCATATCAAAAATTGGGTTTTGAGCATTGATTTTATTGAATGTGCCATCTTTGCAGCAGAGGTAATTTAAATCGAAATCCCACAGTGATTTATTCAAGCCCTGCTGACTTGCTCGCATCCAATAGTGTTGGAAATTGCAAAAGCCCATGTTCGCACCCGGCGCACCAAAAGTATGAAAATAACTTTCACCATCTACTCGCCAGTTTTCAAACTTTATCGCAAGTTTTATTGTGCCGTTGGTTTCACGTAGAAAATCTTTCTCATCGATACCTAAAAATTGATTAAAGGTTTGAATAGGTGGAATGGTTGCTTCACCAACACCGACAATACCGATATCTTCAGATTCGACTAATTCAACTTCTATTTGTGCCCCTAGGACTTTCTTTAAAAGCGATGCCGCCATCCAGCCAGCGGTGCCGCCGCCTGCAATCACAACTTTTTTAATGGGGTGGTGCATATGCGCCTCTCGTTTTTTATTTTTGTACGCAAAAGTTGCTGACTAAGATGCCTATAGTTTAACTTTTTGCACCTTAGAACGTGTCATTATCGTAGCACAATCCCTTTGAGATAGGACTTGCTTCTTGCAGATTCAGAAAATAAAAAAGCCCCTAATCGTTAGACTAGAGGCTTTGGTTTTCTTAGGTATTACATTAACTACTTAATTTTAGTAGAAAGAGTAGTTGAAGTTAACCATGTATGAAGGACCGAACTCACGACGAGTAGTAACTATGCCGTTGTCGTCACGAGATACTTGGTCAGCATCATCAAGAAGGTTGGTTGCTTGGAAAGAGACTCTTAGGCCTTCTAAGTGCTCTATACCAGAGTTTTCGAAGTCATAAGAAATCTGAGCATCGACCACTTGTGTACCGTCACGTGTTGCTTCAGTAATTTTGTTTGAACCACCTCGCTCATACGTTGTGTACTCATCACGATCAGTCATCGCTACTCTGAACTCAAAACCTTCGTTCTCATAGTACGCTACAAGAGAGGTGATTTGGTCAGATTGCCCTGGAATAGACGAACCATCATCTACTTCAGCATCAATAAAGGTAGCTGATGCGACAACACCGAAACCATCTAATGCATCAGATAGAATACTCATTGGAATGTTCGCAGTTAACTCAAGTCCAGATACAGAGCCTTCTAAGCCATCTTCAAAGAATGAAAATTGACCTAAACTAGGTGGGAAAACGTTTGTCCCAGCTGGGTAGAAAATACCATTCTGCGAGTTTGTTACGTCCACGTCCAATACGCGGTTGTGGAAGCCCTCGACGAAGTAGTCTGCGCCATTGTTGAATTCATCATTTGTAAAATCAATCGTTGGGCTAGCTTGTCTAGTTAAGTTAACTAAGTCTTTATAGAATAAAGACGCAGCAACATAACCTTCATCTTCAAAGTATTTTTCTATTGAGATATCGTAGTTATTTGACTCTAGAGGACGCAATTGTGCGTTACCTGCTTCTTTTGACCAAGGCGAACCAGCACCAGCCAGTACGTCTTCGTCTCTCAAAGTAATGAACTGGTCATTCAAATCGAACTTAACAAAACCAGAGGCTTTCATTTGGTCAAGACGCGCTCGTGAAATCGTAGTAGATGCCGCAAAACGAACAAACAAATCTTCAACCACTTCAGCATTAATACTGAAGCTTGGTAAGAAGTGAGAGTAGCTAGCACCATCAGTAATTGCACAATCAGCGTCAATCACAGAGTCACTATCGGCATCACATACACGGAAGTTTGAACCGATAACACCCAAAGTACCGTCCGAGGTTTGGTCAGTATCAACGTATTGAGCACCAACGTTACCAAAGATCAGCATGTCACCCATTTCATACTCGAAGTCGGCTTTTGCATAAATCGTGGTTATTTCTTCTTCGATGATATAAGTATCACCAAAACGGTCTGGTTCTAAGAAGCCACCATTGTTTTGTGTGTAGTATCCATTGTTGTATGGAGCGTTACCGTCATATGCAACAACAAAGCCCAAACCAGCCCAAGACAGGTCTGTTAGACCAACCACCGGAACGCCAGATTCAGCTACTGATTGACTATCTGGGAATACAGTCGCCGTAGCGAAGAAACCGTTGTTTTCTTTATCTTTGTAGCGGTCAGAAAAATGTAAACCAGCGGTAATTTTATTGAATATTTCGCCGTCTAAATTACCCTCTACTTCAAACTTAAATTGAGTGAGCTCTTCTTTAATGGTGAAGAAGTTGTTGAAACCATCTTGTGCATTTAAGTAGTTAAACGGTTCGCCACTTGCACGCAATTGAGTTGTTTCAAATTGGTCTGCTAAGTTAGCTAAACCACCACCCCATGTTTGTGGACCTGTTAGCTGTAGTGAATTCGGATCGCTGAACGCATCCAAACCTGATTGGCCAGTAAAGAACACACCTTCAGATGACATTTGGAATGTACGAGAACCAAAATCACCAGGTGACAATGCACCTGAACGACCTAAACCAGAGTAAGATTCTGCACGCTGCTCAAACTTATCAGCATCAGAACGGGCTAAATCTACTTCCACTTTCCAGTCGTCGTTTAAGTAATATTCGACATTAAGACCAAAGGCTCTTAACTCACCGTCTTTATTGAGTGGGTCAGTTCTAAGTACGGGATTAGCTTCGATTTGTGTGCCAGAAGTATTAGCGCCTGTACCGCTAAGGTTTGCAGTTGCGAATGGTTCGATAAAACCACGTAATACACCTGAATCCTCGAAGTCTATTTGCAGGTAATCTGCAACAATGTTCAAGCTATCGTTGGGTTGAAACTGCAACACTGTTGAAATGGTGTCGCGTTTAAGTTCAGTAGACTGCGCATTCAAATCAAGTCCAGAAGGCGTGATTTGTCCGTCATCATTTGTTGAGTAACCCCACACACCATATTTACGCTGGTTATTTGGTGTAGTTGTGTGCGCAATGGCAACTGCTAGGCCGATAGTATCATCTGCAAATTTCTCAACGAAAGACAATGAGTAGCGATAACCTTTATCGTCGAAATCAGGGTTGTCAGCAGGCGCTTGGTTTGCTTCGTAAACACCCGTTACAGTCAATGTTTCAGACGCGCTAAGCGGTCTGACTGTTTGTAAATCAACAGTACCACCCAAACCCTGAGTAATTAGAGTAGCGTCGCCTGTTTTATAAATAGTTGCACCCGTCATGATTTCGGATGGATATAAGTCGTACTCGATACCACGGTTGTCGCCAATACCAATTAGCTCACGACCGTTTAAAGATGTTCCTACAAAATCTTCTTTGAAACCACGAACAGAGATACCTGAGGTACGACCGCCAACTCGTTCACCGGCGAGGCCTGGTAAACGTGCAAGTGATTCTGCGATAGATGAATCTGGTAATTTACCGATGTCTTCTGCTGAAATAGCTTCAACGATTGAAGACGAATCTTGTTTTACTGCTTGTGCTCTCATGAGAGAGCCGCGGATACCACTTACTTGAATGATTTCCACGTTGTCTTCAGCCGCCGTGTCTGGAGTGGATTGTTGTGCCACTGCACCATTTGATGCAATCGCTCCAGCAATTGCTAGGCTTAGCATCGCTGGTTTGAAATTTTTATGCTTGTTCATTTGTGTGTCCTCAGTGTTCTACTTTATTATACTAACTTTGACTTTATTTATCGTTTCTATTGCGAAACTTAAGTGTCGTTTAAAGTCTTAATGCTCAGCCTCTGCAAAGCCTTTCCGTGGAAGTTAAAGACAAACTTCGGTCTTATTCTTCAGTTTTGCACAAACCAACAATCATAATATTAACATGTGATTTACAAAATAAAAGCAAAAACTTAATCGTTATAGTGAATTTTTTAAAAAATTGTCAATTTGGTTAGTTAGGAGCAGATGAGTCAGAGCAATTTTTTCAGGCTTTAACCACTCTGTATATCATCTATCATAGCTTTTTTTGCGAGTACTATGTGCACTCATTATCAATCTCTAACTTTGCTTTTTCGTATTCTTGCAGCAAATAGTTATTATCAAGTTAAATGCTGATAAGACCTATTTATACAATGTTTGAAGCCCCTTCTGTATTTACTTTTATTTGTGTTTCGCATTGCGTGTGTGCTGATTTAAGGCGTTTCCATGACTTGACGAGCACACTCTATTCTCTTTCCATGCAATTGGCTTTACATTTTATTTTCTTAATCCTTTAAGAATTGCTTTTCTTTTGTTGCTATTTCATTAATACTAACAACTCATTTACATTAACTGTGTAAATATCGAATGAATGCCGAAAAGAGGCATCACGCTATTAGCATTAAAACGGTAAAAAACATGAATACAAAACAAAAGCCTACCTTAGAGTTTTGGCAAGTATGGAATATGTGTTTTGGGTTTTTCGGAATTCAATATGGCTTTGGATTGCAGCAGGCAAACCTGAGTCCCATTTTTTCTTATCACGGTGCGGCTGAACATGAGCTTCCTATTCTATGGCTAGCGGGTCCTGTCACTGGACTGCTGATACAACCCTTAATTGGTGCAATCAGTGACCGTACTTGGACCAGTTTTGGTCGCAGAAAGCCATTCTTTTTGTGGGGCGCATTAATCGGCAGTGTAGCCGTTATGTTTATGCCTTACGTTCCTGAGCTATGGATGGTCGTTGGTCTGTTTTGGATATTAGATGCTGCAATGAATACAGCAATGGAACCTTATCGTGCAATGGTGGGTGACATGGTCAATCGCGAGCAGCGTCCTTTTGCTTTCGCCTTACAGACCTTCATGATTTCCGGTGGTCAGATACTCGCTAGTTTGATGCCAGTAGTGATGATTGCCTTTGGTGTTTCGGCGGTAACAGATGGCACTCAAATTCCAGACATTGTTAAATACTCATTTGTTGTGGGTGTCATAGTGATTATGACAACCGCGATATGGTCGTTTATCAAAGTAAAAGAATATCCGCCAGAAGATATCGTTGCCTTTAAAGCAGAAAATAAGGGCAAGGTATTATCAAATGTGCTATCAGATCTATGGTCAGCTATGCGAGATATGCCAAAGTCATTGCGAACATTATGGTGGGTTAAACTCGCCACTTGGTTTGGTTTACCGCTTATGTGGCAATACCTTTCGCTATCTATTGCACACCACGTTTACAACGCACCTACGCCAGATGCTCCCGGTTTCGCTGAAGGAACTGCGCAGGGCGGCACAGCTTTCGCGGTAATGCATATAACCACACTTGTTATGTCGTTCTTTATTGCCAAAACGATTCACCGCTTCGGCGACAGCAAAGTATATGCTTTGTGTTTGCTCGTGGGTGGAATTGGTTTCCTATCCATGCAATTAACCACCGATTTATATTTAACCCTCGCGTGTATGGCGTTGGTTGGAGTGGGTTGGGCTGGTGTTATTACTGTGCCATTCATTATCTGCGCGAACGTTGCGCCTATGCTGCGAATTGGCGTTTACATGGGCCTATTAAACGCAATGATCTGTCTACCACAAATACTGGAGATGGTTAGCATTGGCTACATCTATGAGTCGGTGTTGGGCGGTGATCCACGTAACGCATTAGCGCTTTGTGGTGTGCTATTTATTATCGGCGCGGGTTTGGCCTTGCGGATCAATACAGCCGAAGATACAAAATTAAGTCAAAGTCAGGATTTTTAATTTTATGAAGTTAAAAGATTTACAGCGTAAATGGTGGAAAGAGGGAGTTGTATACCAAATCTATCCGCGCAGTTTTAAAGATTCTACCGGAGATGGCGTAGGAGACTTACGCGGAATTATCGATAAGTTGGATTACATTCAGAGTTTAGGTGTCGACATCATCTGGCTTAACCCGATTTACAGCTCGCCGAATGATGACAATGGTTATGATATTTCAGACTATCGCAACATCATGACTGAGTTCGGTTCCATGTCTGATTTTGATGAATTGCTTGCAGGAATGCATGAACGAGGAATGAAAGTGGTGATGGATCTTGTGGTCAATCACTCTTCAGATGAGCATGAGTGGTTTCAACAATCGCGTAGCTCAAGGGACAATCCTTATCGCGATTATTACCACTGGTGGCCAGCTGAGGATGGTGAACCACCTCGCCGCTGGAGTTACTTTGATCCAGAGGCAAATGCATGGAAATACGACGCCACAACAGACGCTTACTATTTACATTACTTCTCAGTTAAGCAACCGGATTTAAATTGGGAAAACCCAAAATTGCGTGCTGAAATTTATGACATGATGCACTTTTGGTTCAAGAAGGGTATCGATGGATTTCGCATGGATGTCATTACTTTCATATCAAAGCATGACGGCTACCCTGAGTTTCCCGAGGAATATCAAGGCCAAGCAATGATTGACATGTATGCCAAGGGCCCACGCTTGCACGAATATCTTCATGAGATGCATGAGGAAGTATTGAAGCATTACGATTGCATGACGGTTGCAGAAGGCCCGGGCACACACATTGATAATGTATTAGATTTAGTTTCAGAAGAGCGTGAAGAGCTAAACATGAACTACCACTTCGATCACCAAGCGATTGGGGTAGGTGATCGCTTCTTGGTGAATGAAGATTTTCAAAATTTAGTTAAATTCAAAAAAGTGATGAGTGATTGGGATGCTGTTTTTAACGAAAAAGGTTGGGGTACCATCTATTTTGGTAACCATGACTTTTCTCGGATGGTCTCAAGGTGGGGCGATGACAGCCCAGAATATAGACGCTTCTCATCAAAGTTATTAAGTACTTACCTCTTAAGCATGCGTGGCACTCCTTACTATTACATGGGCGACGAAATTGGTATGACGAATATCAAGTTCGATAATATTGAAGATTATCAAGATCTGATGACCTTGAATTGGTACGAGTTGACCAAGCAAGAGGGCGGTGATCTCGATGCATTCATGGAGTCTCATAAACTTTGTTCTCGAGATAATGCAAGAACGCCTATTCAGTGGGACGATACAGAAAATGCGGGTTTTACCAAAGGTAAACCGTGGTTGAAGGTTAACCCCAATTACGCTGAAGTGAATGTAGCGTCTCAAGAGCACGACCCTGATTCTGAACTCAATTACTTCCGAAAGATGGTTAAGCTAAGAAAGCAAGAGTTATGCTTGGTCTACGGTGAGTATCGCTTGTTGTTGCCAGAGCATACTGATATTTATGCTTACACTCGAACACTTGATGATGAAGTGATCCTCGTCTTGTTAAATCAGTCACGGAACGCTCACTCATTAGATTTAGTTGAATTGACCGGTTTGGAGGTGAGCGGATGCGAGGTGCTCATTGATAACTATGAAAACCATAGTGAACAATCAGCTTTGGGTCACTTGAGACCGCATCAAGCGAAATTGATACGTATAAAGTAACGCTACTGCATAGCTACTTACACAGTTACTTACACCTGAAATAGAGAGCTGCGCTGTTTAGGCGCAGCTTTTTTGTTGATGCATAGTTTATAGAAAACTAGCTCACAGATGAGTAGAAAACCAGTCCAAAATCATCGCATCGATCTCAGTCTTGTACTTTGTTAATTCATGCCCACCATCATCGAAGCTGGCAAACAGATAAGGTCGGCCAAGTGCTTCTAGTTGTTCGGCCAGTTTCTGCGAATCAGCGTACCTTACTTTGTCATCATCCTTTGCGTGTATTAGCAAAATGGGCACTTTTGGCAGTTCATCAGACCAATGAATAGCAGAGCGTGCTTTGAGTAAGGTTTCTTCCTCCTGTTGATAATTTGGAATAACGGTAGAAAGAAGTGTTGCTGTTTTTTCATCACGATCTCGAAAACTGAACAGGTCGGCAATACCTGATTTACTCACTAACGCTTTGATATCAGGATTGGCTTTTGCAAACAGGTAACTCTGCATACCACCCCTGCTTGAACCAAGTACACCAATACGTTTTCTATCAGTGACTGCGAGTTGCTCTATAATGGGGAGTAAGGCATTCACGTCATTTTGGTCGATTCCGCCAAACTCATCACTTTTTCCATTGGTTTTAAAATCTTTCGCTTTGACATCGCCTTCCCAGCGATATTGGCTGCCAATGACTGCGAAACCTTCTATTGCTAATGGCATCAGTTCATACATCATTCGACCCATATTGACTGAGCCCCATCCTCCATTACCACCTCGATTGTAGATAACCGTTGGTAGGGCTTTGTCGACAGACTTAGGATGAATAAGAAAGCCGCCAACAATCACGTCATTTACCTTGTATTCAAAAACAGTACAAGTGAGCTTTGCTTTGAAGTTATTAAAGCTGGCTTCAGTAAAAGGAAAACGTTTTTTTGAAAACTTCGCATTGCGGTCAGACAGAAACTTAAGCCATGAATCATAACTTTCAAACACATTGCTAAAACAATCATAGTGCTCAGTAACAGTGTCAATATCTTTAAGTGACTTAGCCTGTAGCGATGCGCAGATAAAAAGCATCGTTACCAAAACGAGTCGAGAAAAATAGCGTTTATTCATGGGAATACCTTAGGGATTTAACCATTCACAGCTTAGCATTGATACTAGGCTCTGTGTAGATTTAAACAATGATATGGTTCTCGTAACCTTAGGCATTATTTAAAAGAATGCTGCTATTTCCTTTAGTCGCTGGGTAAACTTTGATAACATCGCTACTCGCTTCATGAAGAAGCGGGATGCTAAATAAAAAGGACTTATGGATGAGACGCTCCCCGCTAAATCGCGTATTCTTCGCATTTTTGTATGCTGCTATTCCATTGCAAATTGTCATCATCACCGTTGATCAGTGGTCATTGTGGTACATCCTAGTCGTGCCGGGTTTGTATTTGCTAATGTATGGTGATGATTATATCTATGAAAAAAGAGGCCAGTTTTATTTTCGCAGAGTACCGTTTTTTAAAGGTGTACCCATTCATCAACTGCGAGATCTAAAAGACCTTAGAGTGATTGATACTGCCATGAATGTTCATCGTTTGTGGCGGCGAATACAGCAACTGCGCTCAAAAGCTTAAGATGAACGATTAACCGATAGATCTGCTAAGCCAATCAGTGCTTGTTTATACTGGCTATCTGGAATCAGCTTTAACGCGTCTTTTGCCTTTTGTGCTTCAATCTCAGCGAGGTTTTGCGTGTAACTAAGTGACCCCGTTTCCTGCATGACCTTGAGTATACGGTCAAAGTGGGGCATACCATTTGCGTTTTCGATGGCATCGCGAATGAGTGATGCATCGGCAGCTTCGCAGTTCCACATTGCATGTAATAAAGGAAGAGTCGGCTTACCTTCAGCAAGGTCATCGCCCGCATTCTTGCCCATATCTTCAGCTTGTGCAGTGTAATCAAGTACATCATCAATCAGTTGGAAGGCTGTACCTAAATGTTTCCCATAGGCTTGCATCGCAAACTCAATCGCCGGATCTTGATCTGTAAGCACTGCCGCTAGTTGAGTGGCTGCTTCAAACAGGCGAGCCGTTTTGCTGTAAATCACCTCAAGGTAACTTTCTTCAGTGGTATCTGGATCATTGCAGTTCATTAGCTGCATGACTTCGCCTTGTGCAATTCGATTGGTTGCATCTGATAAGATGTCCATGACTTTCATTTGTTGCAAGCCAACCATCATTTGGAAGGCGCGTGAATATAAAAAGTCACCTACTAGTACGCTAGCTTGATTACCGAAGACGGCATTTGCCGTTTCTCGACCTCGGCGCATGGTAGACTCATCGACAACATCGTCATGCAATAAGGTTGCTGTGTGAATAAATTCAATGATCGCGGCAAGAGCGTGATGTTCGTCAGTCTTAATATCAAGCGCTCTTGCTGACAAAACTGTTAATAATGGACGTAATCGTTTGCCACCGCTATTAACAATGTAAAAACCGAGTTGGTTGATTAGCGCTACATCTGAGTCAACTTGCGTTTGAATTAACTGATTAACAGCTTGCATGTCTGATGCAGAAAGAGATTGAATGCTTGCTAAATCCATAGAAGACTCGTTAATACCTTAATTTTTCAGGAATAAATTTGATGCGCATTATTGTACATTAATCTACAATAGTGTGTACAAAAGCGATGTAAATAAGCATAACTTTATGGGTTTACGCGGCAGAAAAAAACATAATCGAATATTTACGAAATAAAATTCGGTTTTGTGCTTGATACGTGCGGTTTCTTAACGTACAATTCGCGCCCTGTTTTTTGAATTAAAGCGCTTATGAGCGCAGAGCGGAGAAATATATGTACGCGGTTTTCCAAAGTGGTGGTAAACAACACCGTGTGGCCGAAGGTCAAACCGTTCGTCTTGAAAAAATCGAAGTAGCTCCAGGCGAGTCTATTGAATTCGATAATATCTTGATGGTTAGCAATGGCGAAGACGTTAAAATCGGCACGCCTTATGTTGCTGGTGGTAAAGTTACAGCTGAGATCGTGACTCACGGTCGTGGCGAAAAAGTTAAAATAGTGAAGTTCCGTCGACGTAAGCATAGTCGCAAGCAGATGGGACATCGCCAGTGGTTCACTGAAGTGAAAATCACTGCAATCAACGCATAATAGGAGCACTAACTCATGGCACATAAAAAGGCTGGTGGTAGTACCAAAAACGGTCGCGATTCAGAAAGTAAACGTCTTGGTGTAAAACGCTACGGCGGTCAAGAAGTACTTGCTGGCAATATCATTGTTCGTCAGCGTGGAACTAAATTCCACCCTGGAGACAACATGGGTATTGGTAAAGACCACACTTTATTCGCTCTTACAGACGGTAAAGTGCAGTTTGAAATCAAAGGCCCTAAAAACCGTAAATACGTAAGCATTGTTGCTGAGTAATTCGGTCGAAGAATATCGGAAACCCCGCTATTAGCGGGGTTTTTTTTGGCCTCCTAAAAGGTGGTTCCAATTAAGAATAATCTCTCCCAGAATCTCTGCTTTTCGAAAAACGCTACGAGCTCATCCATGAGCGCTTAGGCAATCACATCCATGTGATTGCATATTTTCGAAAAGCAGAGATTCTGGACGAACTTATTCTTAGTTCACTGCTAATTTAAGAGTTCGCACTTTGAAAAGCTCAAAAGCACTAATGCACTAATAGCCTGCAGCCTTTCCCTAAATAAAAGTGTCACTCGGCAGGACGCCGAGTGCCAAGCGACCCATGGATGGGCTTGAAGCGCCTTTTATTTAGGGAAAGGCTGCAGGCTGTTAGTGCTCTAGTGCTGTTGCTCCTATACATTATATTTGCCAAGCGAACTGCGCGTTAGTGCAGTTACGATGCTGGCAAAAGATGCTATAATTAATACGTTATTTAACATAGCACGAGCATATTGTGGTCGAGCTATCTACCAACCATAGGTTTAGAGAAAAGATATGAAGTTTGTTGATGAAGCAGAAATACGCGTTGAAGCTGGAGACGGTGGTAACGGCGTTATTGGATTCAGACGCGAGAAGTACATCCCGAAGGGTGGGCCTGATGGTGGAGATGGTGGTGACGGCGGGAGTGTATATCTCGAGGCTGATGAAAACCTAAATACTCTAATCGACTATCGTTTTGAACGATTTCATCGTGCTCAGCGTGGTACAAACGGTCAAGGTGCAAACTGCACAGGCCGAGGCGGTGAAGATTTAATATTGCCTGTTCCTGTGGGCACGCGAGCGACTGATAAAGATACCGGTGAATTGCTGGGTGACCTTACCGTGCATGGTCAGCGAATGAAAGTTGCTCAAGGCGGTTATCACGGTTTGGGAAATGCTCGTTTTAAAAGCAGTACCAACCGTGCACCACGTATTAAAACAAATGGAACTCCTGGCGAAATCCGCACGCTTAGCTTAGAGCTAATGTTGCTTGCTGATGTAGGACTCCTTGGCTTACCTAACGCTGGTAAATCTACTTTTATTCGGTCTGTTTCTGCGGCTAAACCAAAAGTTGCTGATTATCCATTTACCACATTAGTACCGAACTTAGGCGTTGTCCGCTTAGATTCACAAGCTAGTTTTGTTATTGCAGATATTCCAGGACTGATCGAAGGTGCCTCGGATGGTGCGGGTCTGGGTATTCAGTTTTTACGTCACCTAGAACGTTGCCGTGTATTACTTCACTTGATTGATATTATGCCAGCTGACGGATCTGATCCGGTAGAGAATGCCCTGACGATTGTTAACGAACTTGACCAATACAGTCCTAAGCTAGCAGCAAAGCCGCGTTGGTTAGTATTTAATAAAATTGACCTGATGCTGGAAGATGAAGCTAACGAAATCTGTGCCGAAATTGCGTCTAAACTTGGTTGGGAAGAAGACTACTATCAAATTTCAGCATTCCAAAAGTTAAATGTCGACGAACTATGTCAGGATGTAATGGAGTTCATTGATTCCTTGCCTCCGGAGGAGTTGGCAACGGTTGAGCAAGATGAAGAAGACCAAGCTTTTAAATGGGATACTTACCATGAAAAAGTGATTGCAGAACATCAGCATGATGACCTTGACGACGATTTAGACGATGATGATTGGGATGACGACGACTATGATGTCGAAGTGATATACCAGAAGTAAGAGGCAAAATTAGTAGTATGACTATTTCAATGATAGCCGCAATGGCACATGGACGAGTGATTGGCGCTGATAATGCTATGCCTTGGCACTTACCTGCGGACCTAAAACATTTTAAATCTGTGACGATGGGAAAGCCGGTGATTATGGGTCGTCGCACTTATGAGTCGATTGGCAAAGCCCTTCCTGGTCGCCCTAATATAGTGATCAGCACTCAATCTGACTACACCCTAGACGACGCCTTAGTCGTCAACACCATTGACGACGCAATGGCTGCAGCAGCGCAATATGATGAAGTAATGATCATTGGCGGTGGCAGTGTTTATGAAGCATTGTTACCAAAAGCGGATCGCTTATATCTGACGTTTATCGATTTAAACGTAGAGGGCGATACGCATTTTCCAGATTACCAAGCCGCAGCATCATGGAATGAAAGTGAGAAAGAACATCATACTAAGGATGAAAGAAATCCTTACGACTATACTTTTGTTACGCTTGAGCGCGCCTAAGTTTCCTATTTAAGCTCACGCTATATACAAAACCGTATACCGCACTAAAGAATATGGATGGGGCAACCGTCAGCCATAAATTCGGCGTTTCAAACATAATATTGATTGAGATAACGAAGCTTGCTTGAATCACTATTGCTGGTAATGGCGTGAGTAGAGTGCCAGGTAAGCACATTCCTTTACATGCTCGTTCTACTTCGTTTAAGCTGGCTTCAAATGTCTTTGATGTTGCACAATCTTTGCTGAATATTGACGGCTTAAAAATGGTAGGCACCACGAATGGCAGACAATACTTCTTATCTTTAAAATGATGATAAAAGTATTCCAAGAAAAAAGTGAACACAAGCGTAATTGCGCCACTATAAACACCCTGAACTAAGGCTGCTTTTAGCAGCACATCTGGGTCGCCGCTTACTAGGCTATTGGCAAAGTATGCCCAAGTAGCATAGAAAACAAAGGCGATTACACCTGATATAGTCAGTCTTATAAAGGCAAACATAGTGTGTCTAGCAAGGTGCTAAGGCTCGTAGGTAAATAGTGATTCTATATCAAGACCTTGATGACGCATAACATCTTTCAATCGCTTTAAGGCTTCTACTTGGATTTGACGGACACGTTCGCGCGTGAGGCCTATTTCGGCACCAACATCTTCCAAGGTGGCAGGTTCGTGGCCGAGTAAACCGAAACGTCTTGCCAATACTTCACGTTGCTTTGGATTGAGCTCTTCTAGCCACCTGACAATATTTGACTTCATATCGTTGGTTTGAAGTTGGTTTTCAGGGCCTGTCTCGTGCTCGTCTGCGATCATGTCAAGTAAGGCTTTACTCTCTTCGTCACTTCCAATGGGCGTATCAACGGAACTAATGCGTTCATTTAGTTTCAACATCTTTTGCACACTCGCAACCGGTGCATCGCTTGCATCTGCTATTTCTTCAGCGGTCGGTTCGTGATCAAGTTCCTGTGCTAACTTTCTTGCAGTACGCAAGTATAGATTGAGTTCTTTGACAATATGAATCGGAAGTCGAATGGTTCTAGTTTGGTTCATTAAGGCACGTTCAATGGTTTGACGTATCCACCAAGTCGCATAGGTAGAAAAGCGAAACCCTCTTTCCGGATCAAATTTTTCAACGGCTCTAATCAGACCCAAGTTGCCCTCTTCAATCAGATCTAGCAGCGCCAAACCTCGGTTATTGTATCTTCGCGCTATCTTAACTACTAAGCGCAAATTGCTGACTATCATGCGTTCTCGAGACTTTTCGTTACCCTTGAGTGCCTCGCGAGAAAACTTCACTTCCTCTTCAGCCGTAAGCAAAGGGGAGAAACCAATCTCACCAAGATACATTTGGGTCGCATCTAGTTGCTTTGCGCTTATCTCTTCGCTTACTGCTTGCTTGGTGTTTGAGCTAGCGCTTTTGGCTTGGTCTGTATCGGATTCCATGTCTATTTCAGTGACGCCCTCATCAATGTCGTCAACAGCCTCTATCAAATCAGAGCCGTCCTGAGTTTGCTTTTTAGTCATGATTTTTTTTGTTTTCGTATCGGTCTTCGGGCTCATCGTTTGTCTCCAAACTTGGCGCATTGGTTCAGACTATAAAGTGCATGAGTTGCAAAAAAGAAACGTAGTCTATTGCGGAGGCAAAAAGGAATAGGGATCGAGCGATTTGCCTTTGCGGCGAATTTCAAAATGCAACATGACTTCACTATTGTCAGCGCGGCCCATGGTTGCAATTTTTTGTCCCTGCGTAACATATGTTTGTTCACCCACTAAAATCGTATCATTGTGCGCATAAGCGCTGAGTAGATTATTGTCATGTTTCACAATAATGAGATTGCCGTAGCCTTTTAAAGCGTTACCTGCATAGACAACCTTGCCACTTGCCGCTGCGTATATAGGAGAACTTAACTGACCCCTAATATCGACACCACGGTTTGTACCATCACTGCCAACTACCGCAGATGCAGATCTGCCTTTCGCCGGCCATATCCATGAACTTGATTGTGAATCTGAAACCCTATTATCAGGTTTACTCGACGTTTTGATATTGTTTTTAGATTTTTTTCGATGAGCGTCTGACTTAAGTTCACCATACGCTTGTGGTTTGATAGGGTCAACTACTACTTTGGTTGATTGTGCTGTCGTTTTTGCTATTACCTTGTTTTGTCTATGGTTATTTTTTGCAGGTGCAGCAATTAGTCGCAGTTTTTGGCCAGGAAATATGTTGTAAGGCGCTGAAATATCATTGTATCGTGCAATATCTCGATAATCGTTTCCACTGTAAAAAGCGACCGCAAACAGTGTATCACCGCGTTGTACGATATAGCTCTCACCAGAGATTTCAGTCAAATTGTTACGTTTGGTAATGTTGGTATCTAGCGATACGACAGGTGCCGGAAGATGACGTGAGTTACACGCTGCAAGTAGCGTGAAGGCGAATAATAATGCGATGAGATACTTAGTGCTCAGTGCGATCCGTTTAACCAAGCGAGAGATCATGATCCGTTACCTGAATATCAAATAAAGAACAACAGCAATAGCGACCGTCGCCCAGCCAATGACTTCGATATACTTTTTAAGCTTCAGTTCCATCATAGGTCCGCCATATTTCATCAAAGCAGCCACTAGGAAAAAGCGTAAACCTCGGCCTATTGTTGAAGCGACAATAAATGGCAGAAGGGCCATATGCATGAAGCCAGCAGTAATCGTAAATACTTTATAGGGAATAGGTGAAAAGCCTGCTAGAAATACTACCCAAACACCATATTCTTCAAACCACAAGGTCGCTTGTTCAAGCTTGGCTTGATAACCCATATCAATGACTAAAGGTTGGATCATGGTTTCAAAGGCAAAATATCCAAGTAAATAACCGAGGACGCCGCCAATGACCGAAGCTATCGTGGTAACAGCTGCAAATCGCCAAGCTTTTTGGGGCTGACTGAGTGCCATTGGTGCAAGCATCACATCTGGGGGAATAGGAAAAAACATCGACTCTGAGCAGCTTAAACCAGCTAAATATTTTTCGGCATGTCTGTGCTTGGCCCATTTTAAGCATAGGTCGTAGCAACGTTCAAAAATTTTCAAAGTAAGGCTCCCGCGACCAAAGGAACGAACCTAACGGCTTCAATGGTTTGTTCTATAAACTCGTCGCCTTTGCGGTCAATACACTTGAGTTGTTGTTGGTCATTTCCTACAGGAATGATTAATCGGCCACCGTCATTCAATTGGTCAACTAATGCCTGTGGCAATTCAGCCGCGGCCGCTGTAACGATAATGCCGTCGAACGGTGCTTTGCTTTTCCAGCCTTCCCAGCCGTCTCCGTGCTTCATTGAAATATTGTGAAAGTCGAGCTGATTCATGCGTCGCTTGGCTTGAAATTGTAAGGACTTGATACGCTCTACTGAAAAAACTTGCTCAAAAATACCGGCCAGTATTGCTGTTTGATAGCCAGAACCCGTGCCAATTTCTAAAATTCTTTTTGGCGTATTGTCGGCCTTTAATAGCAACTCTGTCATCTTCGCCACAATATATGGCTGCGAGATAGTTTGGCCTTGGCCTATTGGAAGGGCTGTATTTTGATACGCCTTGTGCTTTAACGCATCGGGAATAAAAATATCGCGCGGTATATTGGCTATCGCCGTGAGTACTCGATTGTCACTTACGCCTTCTTGTTCGAGTAATTGGGCCAGTTGTAAGCCTCGGCGTGATGATAAAGCCATTTTATTTCCTAATCTTCTTTGCTTAACCAAGCATTCATACTGTTTACTTTTTCATGGACAGTCATATCCACTGACATGGGTGTCACGGAACAGAAGCCTTGGTTCAGGGCCGCAAAATCCGTACCTTCACCAGCATCTTGTTCACTGCCTAACTTGCCGTACCAATATATCGTCCTGCCAAAGGGGTCAGCGCTTTGCACCATTGTTTCAGCACGATGCCGTTTGCCCAAGCGCGTAGCCACAATACCCTTGATATCTTCATAAGCAATGGCTGGTACATTCACATTTAATATTTCGTTTGGCGCTAGAGGGTGACTTGCGATCCTACGAATGATATCGCAGGTGATCTTAGCGGCGCTACTAAAATAATCTTCTTGTTTACTATTTAGTGAGACAGCAATCGCTGGCAAGCCCATATGGCGGCCTTCTAGGGCTGCTGCGACAGTGCCAGAATAAATTGTATCGTCACCAAGATTGGGCCCATGATTGATGCCAGAAACGACAAGATCTGGCTCTTCATCCATAAAACGACCAATGCCAAGCTGAACACAGTCAGACGGTGTCCCATTCACGGCATAAAAGCCATTTGGCATTTTCTCTATACGCAAGGGCGTATGCAAGGATAGGGCATTACTCATTCCGCTGCAATTACGGTCAGGTGCGATCACTGTTACGTCATGTTCTTTCGCGAGGTATTCATGCAGAACTGCGATCCCTTTTGCATTCACGCCGTCATCGTTACTAAGCAATATATTCATCGTGCTCTTGACCTTACATTATTGAATAATGGAGAAACCTTACACATCCATTAGCTCCCTTACAATAGAGGTTGCGAAACAGCCTGACGGTAGGGAGAAGCTGAGCTTCAAAACATCGTCGTTATACTGCCATTCAAAATCTTCAGGCACTATGCGTATTGCCCGGCGTTCTTGTTTCAAACCTAAGTCATTCAAGGTTTGAGTAACGGCCTTATGGTGACTAACACAGGCCAACTCAAACTCTTTCGCATCTTGAGATGTGTGTAACTTACCATTACCCCACATAGGGGCCGTGATATTGACATCATACGCAGCAAGGCGGGTGTCCACTTTCGCTTGTTCTTCGGCTTTATCATTAACAAAAAAACTATTCGAACCACTCAACTGCATGGCATCGCCCGGTAGCGCTTTAAAAAAACAGTCTTGTTCAATACGCTGGTGAATGATCTCGTTGAATAACCAGCTTCGCAAGGCTGAGATGGCCATAGAACGTTTATTTCTGTTCCTAATTTGCTCACCGTCTATGAGCTTTTCGGCCAAGGCTAAGTTGCCACCCTTGACACTTTTTACAGGTTCAACGCCGGCGCTATTCGTTTCAGTCACTAAGGGGGGAGATATTTCTGACGACGCTAAATCATTTGGTACTGATACCCGAATTTCGCCGAAGCGCTGGCTACCGTAATAGTTTGGTGCGCCCAATTGTTTGATTTTTTCTAGGCGTTGGAGCAGGTCGCTATCGTTGAAACCGTCGTTAAAATGAATATTTCGGATAGTCACTTCGAAGCGATTGCCCTTCAGCACTCCTACCCGTAACTTACGATCGTTTCTGGTGACCTCTAGTATTCGTGCACAGTCTAAATTGAAGGCGTTCCAGTCAGGCTCTTTGAAATTAGCGATGTGCACACCGAACCACTGTCGAGTGAGAGCAAACTTATCTTTGCGACCGGCATAGGTAATATTACGTAATGGTAAATTCGCAAACTTCGCGATCTCTTCAGCAACAAAGGCAGTGTTCAAATTGGTTTTTTCTAGCCAAAGGAAAATATGCTCCCCACTGCCACTTGGTATAAAACCTAGTTGCTCTTCAACCACAAAGTCACTGAGCGTGTGTTTTAATGCGCCATTGCCCAGTGAGACACCGTGTAAACGACGCCAGTGTGAGGTGCTTAAAGACATCAGCTTAACGACTTGGACAAACTAAAACGACGGCAGTACAAGCAATACCTTCTTCGCGTCCCACAAAGCCAAGGCCCTCAGTGGTGGTGGCTTTGATACTGATATCTTTTACTGAAACACCCATCGCATCTGAAATTGCTTCTCGCATAAACGTAATATGAGGAGCCATTTTTGGTGCTTGTGCCTCAATCGTGATATCAGCATTGCCTAACATATAGCCTAAATCTAAAATGCGCTGATAAACTAGACGCAAAAGTTCTAGACTGCTGATATTTTCAAACTTTTTATCAGTGTCTGGGAAATGATGCCCAATGTCGCCCAGTGCGAGTGAGCCGAGTAAGGCATCGCATAGAGCGTGTAATGCGACATCACCATCTGAATGGGCTATTAAGCCGCGCTCATGAGCGATACAAACACCACCAATTGTAATTGGACCCATACCACCGAATTTATGTACATCGTAACCATGTCCGATTCTGAACATCAGTTGCCTCCTTGCTTATTGTTAAGGTTTAAATAAAACTCAGCGAGTGATAAATCACTAGGGCGTGTTATTTTTATATTGCTAGACCGCCCTTCGACCAGTTTTACTTTTGTACCAATGTGCTCCATCGCTGAAGCTTCATCAGTCATTTTTATTTTATCTTGTTGTGCTTGCTCGATAGCATGCAAGAGTTCTTTTAGCGGAAAAAACTGTGGCGTTTGTGCTTGCCATAATCTTGTTCTATCAACTGTGCGCTGAACGTGAGGGGCTTCAATATCATCACTTAAATCGCTCGATAACTTCAAAGTATCGGATACTGGAGTAGCTAGGATCCCACCAACAGAATGCGCTTGTATAGCCAATAAATCGTCTATTTCGTCGTGGCTGACACAGGGCCTTGCAGCATCGTGAACCAACACCCAGTCATTGTCGCTTTGCGCATTAGTGGCCAGACAAGCACGCAAACCACTTAGCACAGAGTCAACTCGTTCATCGCCACCTACACAAGTGAATACCTGCGGAGAGTCCGCGCATTTCAGTGTGGAGAATTGTGTATCATCGGGGTGCAAAACAACCACCACTGATTTAATACGTGAGTGACTCAGTAGAGCAGCAATAGTGTGCTCAATCACAGTTTTGCCAGCAATCTGTAAATATTGCTTTGGAATACTCGCTTGCATTCTACTGCCGATGCCGGCAGCAGGGAGAACTACTGTATAGGAATTTACTGCTTTCACGTATACGACTACTTATTATGGTTCTTGAGGTAAAATACGGTAAAAGGTTTCACCTTCTTTTATTAGTCCTAACTCATTCCTTGCTCGCTCTTCAATTGACTCTAGGCCAAGTTGAAGATCGTCTATATCTGCTTGTAAAAGTGCGTTTCGCTGCTTCAAATTCGCATTTTGTTGTTTTAGCTCTTGGACTTGTAGGTCCATGGCTCGATAGTCAGCAATACTATTTTTACCAAACCACAGCCGAACTTGCAGCATAGCCAGCAATGCTATCAATATGATTACCAACCATCTATTGCGCATAATGCTTCCTCGAATAAGGCCGAACGTCGACGCTATATTTTCTTACTTTTTAAATAACTTGTCGCCTAATTTATCAAGCAACTCATCTTTTTTCTTATCAATAGCAGAATCCATTTGCGATTTAAGCAACTCGTTAAGACTTTCTGTATCACCTTGTGCTGCAGACAATAATGCGTCTACTGATGCGAGTTGTTCCGTCGAGCTACCTAATTGGTCCGCTACTTTTTGATTTAACTTACTTTTTAATTCGCCCAGCTTGCCGGAGCTCTCTCCACTCAAGCCTTGCGTGAATGATTGTAACATTTTTTTATCTAAGTCAGATTTTACTTTAATTGAAGGACTAGACAAGCTACCTGAAAAGTTCGTATTCAAGCTCAGTTCACTCAGACCTGACACAATTTCTGCCATTGCGCTGGTCAAGTCATTCTGACCCGTCGCTGACATAGATAAAGCGCTCAAGTCAAAGATGGAAGAACCAGATAACTTCCCATCTACAATTTCAATCCCACCTGTGCTGGCTAAGAAACCAGACTTCAGCATGGCGGTGAGTTTTTGTTTTGACTCTTCAGGGACCAATTCAACTGCTTTTAAAGCCAAACCTTGAATATCCCATTGCTGACTAGAGTTCACTTTACCTGCGAGAATCTCGAAAGTACCGTTTAAGTCAATGCTGTTCCATTGCTCAGCTTTACTAGAATTAATCAAAAAAGTAGTGGGTTGACCAACTCTACCATGCTGGTCAGTGATATTTTCCCACGTTGAGGCAATGCTCTCATCTTGCCACTTTATATTGACCAACGCTTTTTTGATCCATACATTGGGTAGGCCATCATCCGCTGCAGGGTCTACAGTCTCTTCCTCTGTTTCGCTTTGTGAATTCGCTAGCATATCAATTGCTGCAAGTAATCCTTGCGTATAAATTTTAGCTTTATCACCGAATAAGTGTTGGGTTACTTGACCTATTGCCCCTTCGTCACCCGCAACTAAGCCTTTGAGCAAATCGAAGTCTTCACCTGGAGCGGCTTTTAGGGCTGCGACTGAACTTGCACTGGCAGCTTTCGCTTCTTTCGCTAAGGCGACAAACTCGTTGATTTTGGCTTTATCTGCTTTTATCGATTCTTTAATCTCATCAAATTCTTTCTTGGCGGCTGCCAGAGCAACAGGGTCTTTATAATTTGTCTCTTTCAGCGCTTTTAGCTTTTCTTTGTATGTGGCGAGCTTTTCTTTATTCGGTAGCGCATCGTATTTTTCTTTTAAAGGCGTCTTGTACTTTTCAACGACTTCGCTGGCTTCGGCTACTGCAGCACTTGTTTTTAGCGGTGAGTTATTAAGAACATCGTCAACACTTGGCAAGTCTTCCAGTGTTGGAAACGCGAACGTAGATGCTTGAGCATCGGTTTGTGCATAAACAGCACCTTCTGAGGCTCTTTTTGTATCAAACTCGACATCTTGCACGATGAGCTCTTCGACAATCAGCTTTTTACCAAGCAATGGAAGGAGATCCACGTCTGCTTTGATCATGCCTACTTCAACTTTATTTCGACTAGGCATGTTGTTATCGGTGGCTTGCACTCTAATCATACTGATGCCGAATGGGAAAAGGCTATGGTCAACTTCTTCAATGTTCACCTCTGCACCCGATGCGTCGCCAAGAGCACTTTGCGCCAAGCTTTTTAATAGTGGGTTTGCAAATAGAAAATAAAGGACGAAAAGAGCAGCCACAATGCCCAAGGGGATGACAATCCAAAGTGATACTTTTCCTGACTGTGACCAAACATTTACTGAACGAGAAAGACGCTGATGCATATAACAATCCTTATTACACGAAGATAATTTTGGTTGATTTGCTTTTGAGCTAACAAAAAGCATAGAAGAAACGCTCAAAAATAACAAAGAACAACCGCTATGAACATCATACAGAATAAGCGTTGAACAACCAATCTATAGTGCAAATTGATATCAAATTAATAGGCTCTGTTTCCTTTTAAAGACAGTCAAATGAAAAAAAGTATTCACAAAGGTAGTTTTTGCTTTCAATTGCGATTATCGTACGGGCAAATTGTAACCCTGCTGAACTTACTTTGAGGTCTTTCAATGTTAGTGAACAATAGTATTCAAAATGTTTGTCCAATCCGTCAAAAAATTCGCGAGTTTTACCGTATCAATGAATCGGAGGCGATTGACCATATTTTGCCTGAAGCGGAAGTCAACATGGCGGCTCGCAGTCGCGCATGGGAGCGGGCACGCAGAATGGTATTGCAAATTCGCAGGGAGCAAGAAGGACACGGCGGTGTTGATGCACTGCTAAATGAATATTCACTATCGACAGCAGAGGGTGTGGTATTAATGTGTCTTGCTGAAGCTTTGCTTCGAGTACCAGACAAACACACTCAAGAAGAGCTCATTCGTGACAAATTGTCTAAAGGTGAATGGACACCTCACTTAGGTAATAGTGACTCGATATTTGTGAATGCTTCTGCCTGGGGTTTATTGTTTACTGGCAGTATGGTGAATTACGCAGATAAACGTAAGTCTGAGCAGTTTGGCCTATTGAAGAAAACCATGGGCCGCTTGGGTGAGCCAGTGATCCGCCGAGCGATGAAAATAGCCATGAAAGTCATGGGCCGACAGTTCGTGATGGGCGAAAGTATCGAAGACGCGGTAGAACGTGCTGCTGAAAAAGAAACACAAGGCTATGTTTACTCTTATGACATGTTGGGCGAGGGTGCACGCACCATGCGCGACGCCGACCGTTACTATGACGCCTATGTGAAAGCCATTGAAGTCATAGGTAAAGCTGCGAAAGGTCGTGGGCCTCGTTTAAGTCCAGGCATTTCAGTAAAACTATCAGCTATTCATCCACGCTACGATTTTGCGAAATATGAGCGTGTTATGGAAGAAATCCCAGTCAAGCTAAAAGCACTGTGTCTTATGGCAAAGAAATACGATATCGGCCTAACGGTTGATGCTGAAGAGTCTGAGCGTTTAGATATTTCTTTGGATATCATTGAAAAAGTGTATAGCGATGAAGATCTTGCAGGTTGGGACGGCTTTGGCTTAGCGGTTCAGTCATACCAAAAACGCGCTATTTTTGTGATTGATTGGCTGCGTGATATTAGCTTAAGAGTCGGTCGTAAAATAATGGTGCGTTTAGTCAAAGGCGCCTATTGGGATACAGAAATAAAGCATTCTCAGCAGGGAGGTTTTGATGACTTTCCTGTGTTTACCCGCAAAACGTCAACGGATGTTTCTTATCACGCCTGCGCAAACAGACTATTGGCTTACAGAGATTCTATCTACCCTCAATTCGCGACTCACAACGCCTACACCGCCTCAGTCATTATTGAACTGGCTGGCGATGATAAAGAAGGTTTTGAATTCCAATGTTTGCATGGCATGGGCGACTCCTTATACGACCAAGTCGTAACAGAAGACAATATTCAGTGTCGTGTTTATGCACCGGTCGGGATACATGAAGACTTGTTGGCTTATTTAGTTCGTCGTTTATTAGAAAATGGGGCTAATTCATCTTTCGTGAATGCCATAGTGGATGATAGCCAACCGGTTGAAGCGCTACTTGAAGATCCTGTTGAAAGAACGCAGCGGCTGCAGGTACGTGAAAATCGTCAAATCGCCATGCCTATCGACTTGTATCAGCCAGCACGTGTTAACTCTCGCGGTTTTGATATTTATGATGTGACAGAAACGCAGAACTTTTCATTTAGACTTGACCGCTGGTTCAAGGAATACACTCGACAGCTTTCAGAACTTGAAACTGATAGCGATGACGTGATTGTAGTGAAGAACCCAGCCTTACTCGATGAAGTCGTCGGTTACCATAAGTTGCATACGAAAGAGCAAATGGCAGAGATGTTGTCACGCACGAGCAAAGCCGCTGAGTCATGGTCTCAAGTACCGGTAGACGAAAGAGCCGAGTTATTGATGCGAACAGCAGATATCCTCGAACGCCATATGGATGAACTTATTGGTTTGTGCATAAAAGAAGCTGGCAAAATAACGCAAGACAGCATTGATGAAGTCAGAGAGGCCGTGGACTTCTGTCGCTATTATGCGGTTGAAGCACAACGCTTAGATCCTCAAGACCGTCTAGTGCCGCGCGGCACTATCTTGTGTATTAGCCCATGGAACTTCCCGTTGGCCATTTTCTTAGGACAAGTCGCAGCGGCCTTGGTGACGGGTAATACCGTGATGGCCAAGCCAGCAGAACAAACTAGCTTAATAGCAAAGCGTGCTTTGGAACTGATGATCTCAGTAGGCTTGCCAGAAGATGTGGTCAACCTTGTTGTCGCGCGTGGTCCTGATGTGGGAGAAGTCCTGTTACCGGATGAGCGCATTCAAGGTGTCATGTTCACTGGTTCTACCCAAACCGGTACCTTGATCTCTCAAATTCTCGCTGAACGAGGGACTGAGCAAGTCCCCTTGATTGCGGAAACGGGTGGTCAAAACTGTATGATTGTCGATTCAACGGCTTTACCAGAACAAGTCGTGGACGATGTGGTGATGTCTGGTTTCCAAAGCGCTGGACAACGCTGTAGTGCGTTAAGAGTGCTATTCGTTCAAGAAGATATTGCAGATGATGTGACTGACATGATTGTCGGTGCGATGAAAGAACTGAGCCTAGGCGATCCCTCTAAACTCTCAACCGATATCGGACCGGTTATCGATGAAAAAGCCTTATCTTCATTAACTAGCCATGTTGAAGCAATGGAAGGCAAAGCGAAGTTGATCTACAAATGCGATATGCCAAGTGAAAATGGTACTTTCTTTGCTCCTCATCTGTTTGAAATTGACAATATTGATGTACTGGAGCGCGAAGTATTTGGTCCTTGTGTACACATTATTCGCTTCAAGGGAAAAAATATCGATAAGGTTATTGAGCAAATTAACGGCACTGGTTTTGGGCTAACAATGGGCATTCATTCGCGTATTGAAGAGAGAGCTAACGAATTAGCTAGACTCTCCAGAGCGGGTAACGTTTATATCAATCGTAATATGATTGGTGCAATAGTGGGTGTGCAGCCTTTCGGCGGACGAGGCCTTTCTGGAACAGGTCCTAAAGCTGGCGGTCCAAACTACTTACCACGATTAATGAAAGAAAAAGCGACGCCAAAAGATGCCTCACAAATCGATAAATATGAAGACGATAAAGCGATTTTGAGTGACGACACAGCCGTTGCTGAAGCAAATGATCTGATGGACGCAGCAGTGGGCATTGAAAACAAGTGGAGACTGTCTGCTCTCAATGACCGTGTTTCGTTTGTACGTCAACTATTGGCAAAAGTAGCCAACGTAGAAAGCGTTGAAGAACTCGCCGATGACTTGAACAAAACTTTAGCAACAGCAAGAACCCAGTTGATAGCAATCGAACGTCGCTTGAAATCGCCCATGCAACTACCTGGACCAACTGGTGAGTCAAATACTCTACATCTTGAGCCGCGTGGCATATTGGTTTGTTTCGCAGATAAAGACGTTACGTTTGAATATTGGACACTGTCTATCGTAACTGCACTTGCAACCGGTAATACCGTTATCTCTGTGGTCTCAGATTTATTTTATGACGAAGCATGCACTTTTAGAGATAAGCTAGCGAGTACTGGGGCGCCCAATCATGTATTCCAAGTGGCTAAACTACGTCACTTAGAGGCCTTATTGGTGCATGAAAACCTTGCCGGTGTGGTTATCGACAGTAACACCGATCGAAGTGCCCATATATCGGCAAAACTGGCTGAGCGTCAAGGCGCAATATTACCGGTTATTACAGCTGAATATAATGACAACCTGATACAACGTTTAGTGACTGAGAAAACAATCAGTATTGATACTACGGCCTCGGGCGGTAATACCTCATTGATGACCATGGTAGAGGATGACGATTAACACTAGCGAAGGTAAGGTTGTAAAGCTATTGAAGCCCGCGATGCGCGGGCATCGATAGATTAGTCAGTATGGCTAAGGCTCTGACACCGAACGCGACAACACACCCTATTGCCACAGCATAAAGCCCCCGGATATCAAGTAGGCTGTCACAGACACAATAAGCAATTGCGCCGAGCAGAGAGGCGGTAATATAGATCTCTTTTTGGAATACCACTGGTACGTCGTTTAAAATAACGTCTCGAATAATCCCACCCAAACACGCACTGAAGACACCCATAATGACTGCCACCGGTATCTCGGCCCCTAAAGAAAGTGCTTTTTGTGCACCTAACACACTGAATAAGGCCATACCGATTGCATCTGCCCAGAGTAATGCCTTGGACTTTCGCGAGATTTGTTGAGTAGCAAAGTAAGTGATAACAGCAGAGACACTACAAATTACCACGTAGTACCAATCTACTAGCCAAAAAACAGGGACATCGAGGATCACATCTCGGAGTGTGCCACCACCTATACCGGTAACATTACCGATGAATACAAAACCTACCCAATCCATCTTTTTCTTAGCCGCAAGTAAAGCGCCGGATACAGCAAAAGCGGCGGTGCCTGCAACGTTAATAATAAAAAGCAAGGTGAGCATAAGGCTTTCCTACTTCAAGCTATTGCTTGAGGACGATGAACATTAAAGAAGAGGATTTGATTTTCCGCGCTTACGAGCATACAAACCAAGTAGAAAGCCGAACAAAACACTGACCAAAGCAAGCACTGTTCCGCGAGTAAACCAACGCATTTGGTCATTGCGATCCTTTCGGTCAATGACACGAGCAAGTTCCGCTTTTTCTTCAAGGCTCTTGGTTAGACTTCGATTCAAACTGAGGCGTTGCTTTTCAGCATCTTGACGATCGCGCTTGGCTTTTCGCATGGCGTTCAGTGCTTCATCAACTTCAATTTGTTGCTCAGCGACCCTTTCTCGGGCTTGAGTGAGTTCAGCGCGAATGGAGGGGATTCGACTCACAAATTTAGATTCAACCCAGCCTGTGCGACCTCTATCGTCCTCTATTTGCGCATAACCCGCACTTGAATCTACTTCGAGCAATGACACCGTCGTCCCCGCGGTAATTGAACCGAGTATACGAAAGTCTCTTCCGGGCCCCGCGTGTAAATAAATAAAAAGCTCGTCAGAAATATAACGAACCTCGCGTGGAGCGTCTGTTTCTTGTTCGGTTTCTTGTGCTGAACTGAGAGGAGATAACAATAGGAATACTACTGTTAAAAAGGCCAAGTTTACCTGCATAGTTATTCGCTACACCATTTGCTGTTTTCGTGATTAACATAAATATTAGGGACTTATGCTAGTGATAACAAGTCGCTTGTTGAAAGGTTTGCGAATATTCACATTCAAAGCTATTGTAAGCAGCCTATTTAGCTGCCAAATGAACGATATATAGACCATGGAAATTGAGTTAAAACTTGTTGCTGATCAAGATGCCTTAGCTACCTTTGAACGTCAAATCATGCCTAAACTGAAAGGGACATTGGAACGCGCTGCCTTCGATGTATTCAATGATTATTACGATACGCCGGAGCAATTTTTAGGGCAACGAAAAATGGGCTGTCGAGTCAGAACAGTTAACGGACAAATTGAGCAGACTATAAAAACCCAAGGCAAAGTAGAGGGAGGATTGCATCAACGGCCTGAATACAACGTTGACATTGACTCTTCTCAACCAGACCTTGAAAAATTCGAGCGAGAAATTTGGTCCGAAGATATTAATGTTGAAGAAATTAACCGACAATTGGTGGTTCAATTTTCAACGCACTTTCATCGCGTCACTTTTGATATTAAAGAAGGTGATAATCACATTGAGTTGGTGTTTGATTCAGGTGCTGTCAAACGCCAAAACGAAAGTCTGCCGATCAGTGAGATTGAAATAGAATTAAAAACGGGTGCACCGTCGGCACTATTCGACCTGGCTGACGAAATTAGCAAAGTAACACCGGTTCGCCTGAGTAATGTGACTAAAGCAGCCAGAGGGTATCAACTCCTCAACGGCAATATGCCTGAAACGCGGTCGTTACCAGACTTTCTGTCACTGACCAACGATGACAGCACTGAAGATGGTCTATGTAAAGCCATTGAATGCGCTCTTTCTCATTGGCAACATCATGAATATGTTTTTCTTCAAACAGGGCATCAGGGTGCCTTAACGGAAATTGCTAAAAGCGTGCACTTACTTTTACAAGGGGTTTCTTTGTATCTACCGGTTTTGCAGTGCCAAGAGCTTCTTAGTTTACACAAACAATTGCTAGTGCTGTCTGAGCAATGGAGCTGGCAAGATGACCTCCAATGTATACGTAAATTACGCTCTAAAAAAGGCCCTTTCAGCCGTCGAATCCCAAAGAACCAATCCTTATTGAGTTACTTAAATGGACGTAGAGAGGGCTTACTTAGCGTGCAATCACCTGAGCAATTACTTTTGTCTATTGAAAGTTCGCAGGTGCAATTAGGGGCGTCGCGTTTGTTGATTGAAAAACCATGGCAAGATCAAGCGACAGGTCACCAAATTCCTGTGCTTAAACATGCAAAAGGATGGTTGTCTCAGGGCTGGCAAACAGTGATGCAAAGTTTACCCGCTAAAAAAGGCATGGACCATACCAAGTATATTGCCTTAGAAGTATTGCTCAAACAGACCTTGATGACAGGGTTTTTATTGGCCGATTTATTCGCTGAAAGCCGAGGTAAATTCAGAGCGCCTTGGTTGGACCTGATTGAAGGCATTGAAGAAATTAAAGCCTTGTTATTCTTACGCAGTGTATTAGACGAAGTGGATATAGAAGATAGTGCCGACTTAAACACTTGGATTAGCGATAAGCTAAACAGCGTTATCACAGTGATGGAGAAAAGTCGTAAAGTTGCAATGAATGCAGAAGTCTATTGGTAGCCTGCTAAACTACGTAAATGCATTGTCACGATGTGTTTCATCAACACTCAAGCCAACATTAGAGTTGAACCATTGTCGCCGATGATCAATCAAACTTACTAAGGCAAACGGCGACACTTGCCTGTTTTTCACGTTTTAAGTACTTAAAATTTAAACAAAAGTGAATAAATATTGTTAGCCCCCTTGAATCGTACTAATTCGCCATCACTATGGATCCTTAACCGCGAAGCGGCAGTAAGCATAAAGGTAAATTTTATGCGGATACGAGTGAGTTCTCGAACTTTTTGTTCAAGCCTTGTTCTCTAATTAATTAATCTGGTTAAGCGAATCGATTTTATTCAATTTATTTATTTATGTTTTGCGCTTATCTTTACATCAAGCAAAACGGAACACCGTTTTAACTCTTAACATTACTTACTAAACTTAAAGGAAACGTAATATGTCTATGATCAACAAATCAATCCCAGACTTTTCAGTAGAAGCATTCCACGATGGTGAATTTAAAACTATCACTAGTGAAGATGTGAAAGGCAAATGGTCCATCTTCCTTTTCTACCCAGCGGATTTCACATTTGTATGCCCGACTGAGCTTGAAGATATGGCGGCTAAGCACGAAGAACTTCTTGGCTTAGGTGTGGAAGTATATTCAGTATCAACTGATTCTCACTTTGTACACAAAGCATGGCATGATGCGAGCGACGCGATTGGCAAAATCAAATATCCAATGCTAGCTGATTCCACAGGTTCACTGACGCGTGCTTTCGATATCATGATTGAAGAAGAAGGTCGTGCTTTACGTGGTACTTTCCTAGCTAACCCAGACGGTATCGTAAAAGTAGCTGAAATCCACGATTTAGGCATCGGTCGTTCTGCGGCAGATATGGTTCGTAAGGTTAAAGCAGCACAATACGTTGCTAACAACGACGGCGAAGTTTGTCCTGCAGCTTGGGAAGAAGGTCAAGCAACATTGACGCCAAGCCTAGACCTAGTAGGTAAAATCTAAGTCAAATTAGATTAATGCGATTGGGGAGCCAGACTCCCCAGTCATTCCCGCACCAAGTTTTGTAGCAATGGTGCAATACTGAACGCTTTGAGACACGCTCATGTGTAATAGCAAACGCTTTTTAAAGAAGCGACACCAGTAAAGAGTTTCAGTCCGTATTTTGGCTTGATTCTTTTGCTGAAGGATTAAGTTTTCAAGGAAAGTCTGCTTTAGCCCTAGTGCTCACACGTAGACGAATAAAACTATCACAGACATTCTAGGCTTGAAAAATGGCCGGGATAGTCATGACTAAAATTACTAGAATACAGAGTGAAACTCTTTATCTAAAACTGAATAAATGACCCTGAGTACATAGGCCAACATAGCAAGAAATGTACAGCGGGAGAAAAGAGGAAATAAGAGATGTTAACTAAAGATATATTGAATGCCCTAGCGCAATACACGAAAGATATGCAACACAAGGTGACACTCGTTCTGCAAACGGGTGAGCACAGCAAACGTAGCGAACTGAAAGATATGTTAAGCCAATTCGCATCGATTTCAGACAAAATAACACTAGAAGAGAGAGATGACAGTGAGCGTTTTCGCAGCCCAGTGACTTTCGGACTCGACGTAGATGGGAAACCAACTGGTATCGTCTTCTCTGGTGTGCCTGGTGGTCATGAGTTTAACTCTTTTGTCCTTGCTGTACTGCAGTCTGGTGGCGTTAAATTGAAGTTGGATGAGAGCATCCAAAAGATGATCAAAAAAGTCGTCAATCCACTTAAGTTCCAAGTTTTTGTGAGCTTAAGTTGTCACGCATGCCCAGATGTTGTCCAAGCGATGAATCAATTTGCCCTATTGAATGACAATATCGAAGCCGAAATGATTGATGGCAGCGTTTACCCTGACCTTATTGAAGAGAAAGGTATTCAGGGTGTGCCGACGGTTTATATGAATGGCGAAGTGTTTGCTACCGGACAAATCGATACGGCAAAATTGATCGACAAGTTAGGTGAGACGCAAGCTGAGATGTTCCAAGCGAGTAACGATGTAGAGCAACTGCCTTTACAAGATGTCACGGTTATTGGTGGTGGTCCAGCTGGCGTGGCAGCAGCAATATACTCTGCTCGAAAAGGCTTAAATGTCACGATTGTTGCGGACCGTTTTGGTGGACAAGTAAAAGACACGATGGGTATTGAAAACCTTATTTCAGTGCCTAAAACCACTGGGCCTGAATTAACTAACTCACTTATGGATCACCTTAATGACTATGAAGTGAATGTACGTGAGCATTTGCGAGTAGACAGTATAGAAAAAGGTGATATTAAGAAGCTAACACTCACCTCTGGTGAAGTGGTTGAGACGAAGACTATCATCATAGCAACAGGTGCAAACTGGAGAGAGCTAGGCGTGCCTGGAGAGAAGGAAAATATTGGTAACGGCGTTGCTTACTGCCCACATTGTGATGGTCCTTTCTACAAAGGAAAAGACGTTGCAGTCATCGGTGGTGGTAACTCTGGTGTCGAAGCAGCCCTAGATTTGGCAGGTATTGTAAAATCGGTCACTGTTTTTGAGTTTCTACCAGAGTTGAAAGCAGACCAAGTACTGATTGATCAAATTAATGCTCGTGACAATATTTCGGTCATTAAAAACGCTCAGACTAAAGAGATATTAGCGGCTGATGGTAAAGTGAATGCCATTGAATATATCGATAGGGACACCAGTGAAGTGCATCAAAAAGAGTTACAAGGTGTCTTCGTTCAGATTGGATTAGTGCCAAATAGTAGTATTCTTAAAGGCATCGTTGATTTAACCAAGTATGGTGAAGTAATTATCAATGAGAAAGGACAAACAAGCGAAGAAGGTATTTTTGCTTGTGGTGACGTAACGACCGTGCCATATAAACAAATAGTTATTGCGATGGGTGAAGGTGCAAAAGCTTCTCTAGCTGCTTATGACCATATTTTAATGAGTAAGCCAGCTGTTAAAGCTGATTCCGCTGCTGCGTAATTCTGTTAAATCTTGGATGAAAAAAAGGCGCTTCCGTCTGAAAGAAGCGCCTTTTTAAATGTGCCGCCACTAATGAGAATGGCGACAGGGACACACAACTTATCTCTTTAATTAAACGTCTTAAAGGATTAAGTTAACACTATCAGTTTCAAACTATCCTGTAAATGCGTTGTTAATGAATTTTCTTTTTATCATTGTTTAAACGCTGTTTGTTATGTATATTTATATTAACAAAGTAACTTAAACGTTTAAATTCATATGAAGTTCAGTAGCGAAGCTGAGAAAACCTTAGCAAGATTAATACATGACTTGGATTTGAGCTGTTTTTCGGCAGCCCAAAAGACAGTCTTTGAGCACCGTTTGCAGCAAGAGTTTCCCCTGTTGTTCAGCATGCTACTGGACGTATATGGAGATCAGTATGATTTCTATTATCACCTCCAGCAACTTATGGTCAGCCTGAGAGATGCTTTTGACGCGAGAAAGCCTGCGCTTAAGAAAAAAGATGAGACAAGCTTGAATGATGGGCCTTGGTTCAAAGACCACAAGAGCCTTGGTATTGCTTGTTATGTTGACTTATTCGCAGGTGACCTCGCCAAACTAAAAAATCGTATTCCTTATCTTGTGGATTTAGGTGTGACTTATATTCACCTCATGCCTTTATACAAATCGCCTGAGGGCGACAGCGACGGCGGCTATGCCGTATCTGACTATCGTCAAGTTGACCCGAAGTTAGGGACTATCGAAGAACTGGCTGCTTTGGCTGATGCATTTGCACAGGCGGGTATCCATTTGGTCTTAGACTTTGTATTCAACCACAGCTCTGATGAACACCAATGGGCAGAAAAAGCCAAGCAGGGTGATCCTGAATTTCAAGATTATTACTGGATGTTTGAGTCGAAAGACTTGCCGAATCAGTATGAAACACACTTGCGAGAAATCTTTCCGCAAGTGCGCAAAGGTAACTTCACCTGGTGCGACACTTCGAAGCGTTGGGTGTGGACAACGTTTAATAGTTTCCAATGGGATTTAAACTATTCTAACCCGGCTGTTTTTAATGCCATCACCCAAGAAATGCTATTTCTAGCAAATATCGGCTGCGATGCATTACGGTTAGATGCGTTGGCATTTATATGGAAAGAGTTAGGTACTAACTGTGAAAACCAGCCAAAAGCGCACCGCTTAATTAGCGCCTTCAATGCGTGCTTAAAAATTGTTTCGCCCAGTGTTGTGTTTAAATCTGAAGCCATTGTTCATCCTGATGAAGTACTCAAATATATTGGGAAAGACGAGTGCGAACTGTCTTATAACCCACTGTTAATGGCGCTTATTTGGAATAGCTTGGCTACTCGAAAGACGAAGCTACTGACACAGTCAATGCAACAAAGTTTTGCTATCAGCCCAGATTGTGCCTGGGTTAACTATATCCGATGTCACGATGATATAGGTTGGACCTTCGATGATGCTGTTGCCTATGATTTGGGTATCAATCCCCATGACCATCGCTATTTCTTGAATCAGTTTTTTACTGGTCGCTTCGAAGGTAGTTTTGCCAAAGGAGTCGCATTTGCTGAAAATAAGGAAACAGGAGATTGCAGAGTCTGTGGCTCTCTTGCGTCGTTAGCCGGTCTTGAAAGCGCCTTAGAGCAAAACGACCAAGCGCTGATCGATTTAGCTGTTGCCAGAATACTCATGGTGCATTCGATTATTCTGAGTATTGGTGGTATTCCCTTGCTCTATTCTGGTGATGAACTTGGTTTGTTGAATGACTACAGTTATCAAAGTGATATAAACAAACTTGCGGACGACCGCTGGGTGCATCGTATCGCTGTAAACGACAAGTCCATAAAAAGGGCGACGGCGAAAGGAAGTCCAGAATTTGCTATTTCTTCTGGTCTTAAAAAGCTCATTTCAATCCGAAAGTCAGAATCACTTCTTGGTGAAGGTAGCACAGAAATATTGCAGACTAATAATGAACATGTGTTTGCTTATTCACGGAAAACAAATACGGAAGAAATGATCGCTTTATGCAATTTCAGTGAGCACCAGCAGTTTGTAAAAGCTGAGCATGTCGGTATTGAGGGTAATCAGCGGCTAGACCTAATTAGCCAGCAAAACCTGGTATTAACCAATGGCCTGATTTCGCTGGCGCCATATCAAATACGCTGGCTGAAGTAAAAAGACAGAGCAGAGGTATTCGATACTCGTTTAGGGGCAACTGTTCCTAACGATAAGTCGAGTGCCCAGCATAATATGTTGAATGTTCTCTTTTTCATCATCGCCTTTGGCGATTGCCTCTAAAAGTAGATTCGCGGCTACTTTGCCTTTTTCAATACTCTGTTGGCAAATAGTAGTTAAGCTTGGCACGGCGCGACTTGCCTCTGGGATATCGTCAAACCCAGTCAACACGATATCTTCAGGAATGCGGATCCCCAGTTCTTGACAGACACGTGATGCTGCTAATGCGTTTATATCACTCATACACAATAGAATATCGGGTCTAGGCACTGTTGATAGTGATTCTCTGGCTGCAATCTCAGCATGTTCTTGATCGTTTTCGGGGATGTGCCAGATGCGATCAAATGAAATGCTCATGTTGTTATCTTTGGCGGCCATTAAATAGCCCTTTAAGCGGCGCTGAGAAATTTCTCGCGATTCACTATTGAAGTCACTCTCAATGAGTCTACAAATCCTTTTAGAATCTACCATTCGCAGGCCAAGGACAGAGATATTAGGGCTGTCGTTCCCTTTTTTCTTTACGTATTCCATCGCGTGATTAGCAACAGTGCGAGAACCAATTTCATTGTCGATGTTCACCGAATGAGTGCTATCAATCAGGCAGTCGACATGCACGACTGGCTTACCCAGACGAAGTATGGGATCTAAAGTGGAGTGTCGAATCGCACCATAAATAATAAAGCCATCAGGTAACGATTCAGCGGTACGTTGTTCGGCCGAATCTATGTTGCCGGATAACAGTAACATTTGTTTGTTTTTTTCGACCAAAAGTTCTGCTACGCCCTGTAAAAGCTGACTTGCGACAGGGTCTGAAAAGCTATAGCTAAGTGAGTCAACCAATACCACACCAATGACGCCAGACGCGCCAATACGCAAAGAGCGAGCAGCTAAATTTGGACCGCGGTAACCAAGCCTTTCGCATTCAGCGAGGATCTTTTCTCTTAACTTGCTGGATAGTTGATCAGGGCGGTTGAAGGCATTTGATACAGTGGCAATAGATACGCCAAGTATCTTCGCAACTTGAGTGAGGTTCAGCTTTTTGGCCATATTCTTCTTTTTATAAGTGCATTGTTAGCTAGTGCTTGCATCATAACTTAAAGAACTTAAAAAAGCGCTTAAATTTTTAGACCGTACAATAAGAAACTATAAAAAAGCCACTTCAGAAAAAGTGGCTTAGCAATGACAAATAGTAGGTGTTATCTAAAAGTTATCCAAATAATCGTTCGGAATACTTTCAATCTTCGCCACACCAGATTCAATTGCTGCCAACGCGACAGCCGTGGCGATGCGTTTACACAAGCGAGGATCCATTGGCTTTGGAATGATATAGTCTTTGCCAAATGATAGGGCTTTGCTGTTGCTCGCTTTTAATACTTGTTCAGGTACATCTTCTTTAGATACTTCTCGTAGTGCTTCAACTGCAGCCACTTTCATTTCATCATTAATCGAAGATGCTCTTACATCTAATGCACCACGAAATATGAATGGGAAACACAACACATTATTGACTTGGTTTGGATAGTCGGAGCGTCCTGTTGCCATAATAAGGTCGTCACGGACTGCATGAGCAAGTTCAGGCTTAATTTCAGGATCCGGGTTAGAGCAAGCAAATACGACAGGCTTAGGTGCCATTAGTTTAAGTGCTTCTGGCGGTAAAATATCTGGGCCGCTTAGTCCTAAGAATACGTCGGCGCCTTCCAGAACATCTTCCAAGCTACGTTTGTCGGTATTGTTTGCAAACAAGGCTTTGTGTGGAGTTAGCTCTTCACGACGGGTATGGATAACACCTTTACGGTCAAGCATATAGATTTTTTCACGCATGGCACCGCACTTAATAAGCAACTCCATACAAGCGACAGCAGCAGCACCAGCGCCCATACATACGAAAATGGCTTCTTCAATTTTCTTACCCTGTATTTCTAATGCGTTCAACATACCCGCCGCTGTTACGATAGCTGTACCGTGTTGATCATCATGAAAGATGGGTACTTTGCAGCGCTTTATGAGTTCTTGCTCAATCTCGAAACACTCGGGCGCTTTAATATCTTCTAAGTTAATACCACCAAAGGTGTCTGCAATATTCGCCACTGTATTGATGAACTCTTCCGTTGTTCGGTGTTTCACTTCAATATCAATCGAATCTAAACCAGCAAAATGTTTGAATAAAAGCGCTTTGCCTTCCATCACTGGTTTTGATGCTAATGGGCCTAAATTACCTAGTCCTAAAATAGCGGTACCATTCGAAATGACGGCCACTAAATTTCCTTTGGCTGTGTAGCGATATGCAGCATTCGGATCTGCAGCAATCTCTCTCACCGGTTCAGCCACGCCTGGACTATATGCTAGCGCCAGATCTGTAACGGTGTCAGCAGGTGTCGTAAGCTCAACACTAATTTTGCCGGGCTTTGGGAATTCGTGATAATCGAGTGCTTGTTGGCGAAAATCTGGCATGAGATGCAGGGTCCTTTCAATAGTGTCAGTGATACATTATTTGGTAAGTTTTCATATTGACTTACCAACATTGAGCAAATGTAGCACAAATCAGCGCCGAATGAAGAATACAATCTATGAAAGATGGATGAATTTTATAACTGGTAAGACCATGATTTTACGCTGATATTTTGCTAAACGATGAGGATTATAATCGAATGCGTATAACGAACATTTATGAAGGTTAATGAGTTTATATGAATTTTTGTATGTTTATAAGTCGTTATAAATTTTCAACGCTGAAGACATCCGCGCTTTGTAAGTTTATTACGGGCGAAAAAAAGAGCACATAATGTGCTCTTTTCTCTTAAATCTGCTTTTCAGCAAACACTTACTTCTTGCTAAGTGCACCAAAACGCTTCTTAAAGCGGTCAACACGACCACCAGTATCAACATTACGTTGCTTACCAGTGTAGAAAGGGTGACAAGATGAACATACGTCCAAGTTGATGTCTTTCTTTAACGTTGAACGAACTGCAATAACGTTGCCGCATGAACACGTTGCTTTGATTTCGTCGTACTGCGGGTGAATACCTTCTTTCATTGGGATACCTTTTATTTTAGGCCGTCTCGCTATACAACCCGAAGTTGCACACCAAACGCATTTAATTAAATAGCAGATGATGTTATCAACTGCCGAAATTTGGACGCGCATAATAATGGACTTACCTCGCAATATCAAGCGGAAAGTGCATTTACTCGAAGCTTTCAAGCTAGGCTCGCATCAAGACAGTAGACCTGTACTTTTGTTGTGTTCTTTCATTCTGAGGTAATCATTGCTATTCGCTCTTGCAAGACCTTGATAGTATGTAGGTTTGACAAATGAGCATCACTGTCAGCGAATCGCTGTTGACTAATCGAAATAAGGAGCAAGCTTGCAAGTCGTTCAAGTCGCCATTCCAGTTCCCATGTACCAAGTATTTGATTACCGTATCGAAAGCGAAGATGTGGGGGACATTATTGCGTGTCGAGTACTGGTTCCTTTCGGACCCCGAAAAGTGGTTGGTATTGTAATGGGGCACGCCGAACACGCGATTGTTGAAGAGAAGAAGCTCAAGTCGGTTATTGAAGTACTCGATAGCACGCCAGTTTGCTCTGCTAGCATGCGAGAGCTTGGAGAGTGGATGAGTCGATATTATCACTATCCAATTGGTGAGGTGTTACACACCTTATTACCCGCGGCACTAAGAAAACAAGCGAGTGGCAAAACGAAAGCTTCAGTTCAAACCGAGACCATGCTTTATTTGAGCGATGAAGCAAAAAATATTGATGACGTAGACCCTCGTTTATCGCGATCACAAAAACAACGAGCCCTCTTTCATTTTATTCTTGCGAGTGCAGAGCAAAAAGCACCTCTAAGCAAGGTGAAGGATGAGTTTAGTGCTTCTGTTGTCAAAGCGATGATTGAAAAAGACTTGTTAATTAAACGAGAAGAAGAGCTACAAGTCGGAGACTGGAAACAGTCAATACAAATAGCTGAGAAACCTTTAGCTAATGTTGACCAATCTATTGCTATATCAAGTGTAAACGTGAGCAATGGTTTTGATACTTTCTTAATTGAAGGTGTGACTGGAAGTGGCAAGACAGAGGTTTATTTGCAAATCATCGAGCCACTGTTGTTAGAAGGTAAACAAATTTTAATTTTGGTGCCGGAAATTGGCTTAACCCCGCAAACGGTTCAGCGCTTCGAAGATCGCTTTGGCATCCCAGTGGGCATGCTACATTCGAACTTGAATGATACTGAAAGGCTGACAGTTTGGCAGCAAGCTAGAGATGGCAATATTGGTATCGTTATCGGTACACGGTCTTCTATTTTCACTGAGTTGAAGAACCCAGGCATGATCATCGTCGATGAAGAGCACGATGAATCATTTAAGCAACAAGACAATCTGAAATATCATGCACGAGATATTGCTGTTTATCGCGCCAAACAGCTAAATATTCCCCTCGTCCTTGGCAGTGCAACTCCTTCACTCGAAAGTTTGCACAATGCGATTGAAAAGAAATACAAACATTTAGTTTTGCCTAACAGAGCCGGCAGTGCATCGATGCCAAGTCAGCGTTTAATGAATATCAAAGGCCAGCAGATGCAGTTTGGTATTGCGCAGGGCATGTTGGATAAAATGCGTGAACAATTGCAAGCAGGCAACCAAGTGATGGTGTTTGTTAATCGTAGGGGCTATGCGCCAGCCTTATTGTGCCACCAATGCGGACACGTAGAGTCTTGTCAGCGCTGCGATAACCCTATGACTGTGCATAAAAGCGTGAATAATTTGCAGTGCCATCGTTGTGCCGACACCCGATATTTGCCTAAACGCTGCCCGGAATGTGGTAGCGATGACTTGGATACTTTTGGGGTGGGCACTGAACAAATGCAAGCGGGTTTGGAGGAAATATTTGCAGAATACGATACTGTGCGAATCGATAGTGATACCGTAAGAGGAAAGGGTAAGTTAAACCGCCTTTTGCAGGACATCAATCAGAAGAAATACCAAGTGCTCGTAGGAACACAAATACTATCAAAAGGGCACCATTTTCCTGATGTTACGCTTGTACTTATCGTCGACGTGGATAGTGCTCTATTTAGTGCTGATTTCCGTGCACCCGAAAAACTCGCTCAATTAATCACGCAGCTGTCTGGACGAGCAGGAAGAAGCGGAAAAGCGGGTGAGATGTGGCTGCAAACTCATTGTCCAGAGCACCCATTACTACAAGACTTAATTAACAATGGCTATAGTGACTTTGCTCGGTACGCACTGCTAGAGCGGAAACATGCTGGATTGCCACCTTATGAACATCAAATATGTATTCGTAGCGAATCTCACAAAAAAGGGCTAGCAATGGATTTTCTTAAGATTTGTGCCGATACCTTTACGCAGTTTCAGCACGCCAAAGTCTTGGGGCCGTTTCCCGCTTTCATCGAGAAACGACAAGGTCGATTCCGGTTTGTGTTAATCGTGCAGTCACCTTCTCGAAACTACCTGCAAAAAATAACGGAACAAGCGAACTTTGGTTTACAAACCTTGGCGATATCCCGCCAAGTGCGGTGGAGTATTGATGTATCTCCCATTGATTTTAGTTAGACGCTGATTAGAACGAAGCTTGCACAAAGAACCACCGAATGAATAAAATTTGCGAAATTAACGCGTTTTTCAGCGCAGAATTTTGTATAGTCTGCAATCCGACCAAAGCAATAAAGCGATATAATAAAAACAATATGGCGCAAAAAGATTACGTGGCCAGAAGCCAGAAAAAAAGAAAGCCCCCTGTTCGCAAAAAAGCTAAGCACAATGTCGCTTGGTTTAAAGTCGTTCTTGCCATTGCCGTTGTTGCAGCCTTCGTTGCGGGCCTTTGGACTCTCAAAGATATGGATGTGGATGATAGCGAGGCTACAGACACAGTTGTTGAGTCGGCAGACGCAACGACCTCAGAAAAAGACACATCGCCTAACACTTACACTAATCCGAACACTGATTTGGATGAAAAAGAGATTTTGCCTGAAATGGGTGAAGAAGAGTGGGAGTTCATCGAAGGCTTGCCGGAGTATGCAGTTGAGGTGGAAGTGGGTGAGATGCCGGGAGCTGATAAGCGTTATTTTTTGCAGTGCGGTTCATTTAGAGAAAAGTCGCGGGCTGAAGAATTGAAGGCTAAAATTGCGTTCCAAGGCTATGAGTCACAAGTTCGTCGCACTGTGGGAGAAAATGGGGTTTGGTATAAAGTGGTAATAAGTCCTCTAGAATCGAAAAGGATGGCGAATAGTATTAGCAACAAGTTGAAAAAAAGAGCTGGTGTTCGTAATTGTCAATATAGGGAATTGAAGTCAGATTAACGCTTGAAAAAAAATGATACTCCCCCACATATACTCGACAAGCAAATGTCATCGGTATTTCAGTAGGAGTTTACATGACAACGATCGTTTCAATCCGTCGCAATAATCAAGTCGTCATCGCGGGCGACGGACAGGTATCACTCGGGAATACCGTTATGAAGGGGAATGCTCGCAAAGTGCGTCGTTTATATCACGACAAGGTCTTGGCAGGTTTTGCGGGTGGCACCGCAGATGCATTCACACTGTTTGAGCGTTTTGAATCTAAGCTCGAAATGCATCAAGGGCATCTAACCAAAGCGGCGGTGGAACTCGCCAAAGATTGGCGTACTGATCGCATGCTGAGAAAGCTTGAAGCATTGCTTGCTGTCGCTGATCATACTGCATCCTTGATCATTACCGGTAATGGCGATGTTATCCAACCAGAACAAGATTTGATTGCTATTGGCTCAGGTGGCCCATTCGCACAAGCCGCTGCAACAGCACTGCTCGGCAACACCGAGCTTGGCGCACAAGAAATCGCAGAAAAAAGTTTAACGATTGCTGGCGATATTTGTGTGTATACCAATCAAAATCAGACTATCGAAACCCTCGATTACTAATTCATAAATTCAATCTTTCTGTGGCGCTCATGTAAGTTTGCCGTGAAGAAATAGAGCAAAGGTAAAAGATTATGTCAGAAATGACTCCTAGAGAAATTGTTCATGCACTAGACCGCCACATTATTGGCCAGTCTGATGCCAAAAAGGCGGTCTCTATCGCGCTAAGAAATCGCTGGAGAAGAATGCAATTAGAGCCTGAGTTACGTCAAGAGGTCACGCCTAAAAACATTCTAATGATAGGTCCAACAGGTGTGGGTAAAACAGAAATTGCCAGACGTTTAGCTAAGCTGGCAAATGCACCTTTCATCAAAGTGGAAGCCACTAAATTTACTGAAGTTGGCTATGTCGGAAAAGAAGTAGAAACTATCATTCGCGATCTTGCTGACATTGCCGTGAAGATGACAAAAGAACAAGCGTCGAAAAAAGTAAAGTATCGTGCTGAAGAAGCAGCAGAAGACCGTATTCTTGATATCTTGTTGCCGCCAGCACAAAGCGTCAGCGGCGAAAGGGAAGAGCCTCAAGATAAGGGCACTCGCCAAGTTTTTCGCAAAAAGCTGCGCGAAGGCCAATTGGATGATAAAGAAATTGAAGTTGATGTGAGTTTACCGCAGGTTGGTGTTGAGATTATGGCTCCTCCTGGCATGGAAGAAATGACAAACCAACTTCAAGGGATGTTTCAAAATCTGTCTGGCGACCAAAAGAAAAAGAAAAAGTTAAAAATTAAAGAAGCGTTCAAATTGTTGGTGGAAGAAGAGTCAGCAAAACTTGTTAACCAAGAAGATTTAAAAGAAACGGCTATTGAGTCTTTGGAACAAAATGGCATTGTTTTTATAGATGAAATTGACAAGATTTGTAAGCGCGAAGGTAATCAATCAGGTGATGTATCTCGTGAGGGCGTGCAACGCGATCTGTTACCTCTAGTTGAGGGGTCTACGGTGTCTACAAAGCATGGCATGGTAAAAACCGACCATATTTTATTTATTGCTTCTGGTGCATTCCAAATGGCGAAACCTTCAGACCTTATTCCAGAGTTACAAGGTCGCTTGCCAATACGTGTTGAGCTTTCTGCATTAAGAGTCGAAGACTTTGTGCGTATTTTGACTGAGCCAAATGCGTCATTGACTCAGCAATATAAAGCACTGCTTAAAACTGAAGGAGTAGACGTGGAATTTGCTGAGTCAGGCATTCAACGTATCGCTGAAGTTGCTTGGCAAGTGAATGAAAAGACTGAAAACATTGGTGCACGACGCTTGTACACGGTGCTAGAAAGACTAATGGAAGAGATTTCATTTGAGGCTAGCGACAAAGCTGGCGAATCTTTACTGGTAGACAAAGAATATGTGAATCAGCATTTAGAAACTTTGGCAGATAATGAAGACTTAAGCCGATTTATATTGTAGTATACGAAACATAACGTAAGTCTTCGGTTTTATACCTTAATATTGAATTAGGCAAGTCCTTGTTCTAAATAAGATTATAAACCGCTCAAGGTCTAGTCAACCTTGAGGAGCAAGTCGCGTTTAAATATTTGATGCAAGCCCCAATTACTCCGGTTTTTGGGGTTTTGTGTTTCTAGAGTATAATAAACGTCCATTTGGCGACACTTTATAGACTTATCCCTCGAAAATGCATCATGCTATGTTTAGTGTCTGCTTAACAGTAGTTTCATTAGCGCCTTGGTGATTGGATAGGAAGTGAGTCTTTCAAACCCGATGAACATGGGCGCCGGGTTGGCTTCTAAAAACACCAGTTCACCGTTCTTCCGTCGTATCCAATCTATTGCTGTCCATTGCATATCAAAGCTTATTCGTATCTTTTGTGCAAGTGACTTTTCCTGCTCGCTAAGCTGAATCCGATGGACTATTTGTTCTTCCGCGCTTTGCGAACGAAAATCTAAGAGTTTCGTTTCAATAAGGCCACTAAAGACCTCTTCACCAATGACGTAAGTGCGAATGTTTTGACCAAGCACTTTGTCTTGTAGCGTGAAAGGGAAGCCTTTTATCAAATCAACATTAGTGCAACTTTCCGTTATCAGGGTTTGTGGGTCGTGTTGAACGTCAAAAGCTTGAGTCATGTATCCCGCGTGAACAGGTTTCATAATGCCACTTTGGCTTGAAGCTGAACAAACAGACTCATGGGGTAAAACATTGCTTATTTGAGTTTTCGGTATTACTGCACCCAATGCTTTTGCTTTTTCCAATTGAATTGGCTTCGTTTTATGCAGTTGAAATGCTTGCCATGAGTTGCACCAATGGATTCGTGAGAAATTTAAGAGGGTTTGTAAACTGCAGTTCAATTCTTGCTGATATAGCCGTTCATTTAAGTCTACAACCTCTAAGTCACCAGGGGTCGAGGCATTTTCTTTGGGCAATTCGGGCACGTTTATTTGGCCCCAAAAGGCACTGCTAAATTTGCTTAAAGCGACGGTTCGAAAGCCATTATTGATGAAACCATCATTACGGTTTGGGCAGTACGAAAATGAGTAATCTTTAAATAGACGTTGCGAGTCGAGAATAAAATAATCCTGCTCGATTTTTGCCATTTCACTACTGAGGTGTCGTATGCTTTCATTGCCAGGAGTCCCTAAGAGTAAGATCATAGTTTATTCCATGAAGTGAAGGTGGCAGCTCAACCAGAAAGAACGGGAGCTGCCAAATACTAGGCTCAAAAGGTAGGTAATATTCCGCCATTTTCATTTTTGCCGAGTGTTATAAATGGCATTGGGATTTTTCCCTGTTCATTGATACCAATGGTATCTAGCCCGTCTTGAAAGGTCGAAACGGGGAAGCCTGTTGTATTGATGCCGGAACGAACATTCGCTCCTCCACTAACCTGTTTCAATTCTGACTTTTTAAGGATTTGCATAGTAGTTGATGTCATACTTATCTCCGATTTCATTTTTAAAAGTATTGCTGCGTAAGTTGTAAGTTGTTAGGTGATAAGTGAGCGCCAAAGGCCAGTCTTTAAGATAGCCTGAGTCGTCACCGTCCTTGGTTTTACATCCGTTTCCTTAACAGACGCGTTCATCTTATATTCATGGCTGCTGTGGTACTACTGTACCCTAGGATTGTTCTTTTATTTCCTGATGAATAACTGGCCTAAAGTCTTGCCCACGAAGCGAAATAAAAGGACAATACGTGATCTCGTAGTCGGGGCATATGCCAGTCTTTTAAATGCATTCGATGTGCTTGCGGAAAATATCTTTATAGGGAGTAGGTTATTTCATTTTCATTTAGTAATAGAGTCTTAGTTTTCCTCTTTTACTCATTTATCTTCAGCACCGTTGCGTTCTCTAGTCATGCAAAATGGAAAGTAGAGGGCTTGGATTCTGGTATCGCCGAAAATGTAAAACTTCATCTTAATAGCGTCACTTTTCCTGACAACGAGTATGAACTAGCGCAATTTGAAGAACGCGTGCGCGAGCTCACGACGACAGCGCTGAGGGCTTATTCCTACTACAAAGCCGATGTTCAGATAGAAAACTTGAACAAAGCCGCATTCGAAGATGAAGGCGTTTTGATTAAAGTGACCTTGGGCGAAAAGGTGAAGGTGTCGAGTGTGCAGTTAGATGTTGATCAAGCGAGTACTCAGACAGCCCACTTTCCAGAAGAACTAAAGCAAGTTTTACAGAACTTTCAAGCAATGCAGGGTTTGCCCCTAGATCAATCCAAGTATGACGGCCTGAAGTCTCGCTTACAGTCCTTTGCTTTAATTTTTGGTTATTTTGATTTCAAGCTGAATCAACATCAAATCAAGATTAATTTAGCTAAAAACCAAGCTGAAGTCAGATGGGACTTGCGTTTCGGTGAGCGGCACAAGTTTGGTAAGCTGGACTATTTAACTGAAGACAAAGGCAGCTCGCTCGTTGAAGCTGTTATGCCATACAAAAAGGGTGATTATTTTAATCAACAGTTGCTAGGTGAATTTACTCAATCGGTGAGACAAACTGGCTACTATGAAAGTGTGGTCATTAGAGCAAACCTCGATGCAATGACGCCACAACAGAAAGCAGAAAAAGTCGTCCCCATAGAGGCATTACTAAGAACCAAACCGAGAGACACCTATCAATTTGGTATTGGCGCTTCTACAGATTCAGGCCCCAGAATTACCATGAATTGGAAACGCCCTTGGGTAAATTTGAGAGGGCATAGCCTATCTTCAGAACTGTATTTCTCTGCACCGAAGAAAACCATTGCCTTGGGTTACACGATCCCAATGGCAAATCCATTGAACGACTTTTTTAAAGTTCAGGTGGGTGTTCAGCAGTTAAATGAAGAGCAAAGAGACAGTGAGAACTATACTTTAGCGGCGCAGCGACAGTTTGGTGCCAAGCAGGAAAATGATTGGGATAAAATTGTATTTTTGCGCTATGAGTATGAGCGCTTCGTCCAAGGGATAGATGAAGAGCAGTCAACGCAACTATTGTTGCCAGGTATCACATTGAACCGGGTTAGGAAGCGCGGAGAGTTATTTATCGATTGGGGGGACAGACAACAGTTCACCGTAGAGTCGGCCTCTGATCGAGTTATTTCTGATATTAATGTCCTTAGACTGACTGCGCGCACCAAGTGGATTCGAACTTACGGCAAACATCGCTTTATTTTGCGCGGTGATGTCGGTGCTATTGTGACCAACGACTTTGAACGAGTGCCGTCGAGTATGCGATTTTTTGCCGGTGGTGACCAAAGTATCCGCGGCTTTTCACTAAACAGCTTAAGTGAAAAAAGAATTGATGAAGCGACCGGCCTCCCGGAGTTGGTTGGTGCTAGGTTCTTGTCAGTCGCCAGCACTGAATACGCATACCAATTATATGATGACTGGCGAGCAGCCGTATTTGTTGATGCAGGCAGTGCTGATGATGATTTCGGTAAATCACCGGCCTATGGCGTAGGTGCAGGCGCACACTGGTTGTCCCCAATTGGTACTGTGCGTTTGTATGTCGCTCGTGGCTTTACAGACGAAGAAAACACATGGCGCTTACACCTCATTATTGGACCGGGGATTTAGCATGTTGAAATCAATTAAGCTAAATCAATGGTTGAAAGGTCTATCTTGGGCATTCCTAACCCTGGTGCTACTGCTGATATTAATCACAGCGTTGTTGCTGTCGCCTATGGGTATCAAATTTGGTGTGAATAAGCTCAATGAAATGGATGCGGGAATATCGATAGACTATGACTCAGGAAGCTTGTACTCATCTATCAAACTCAAGAATATCAGTGTTCGCCAGCCAGGCCTAGAACTCGATGCAGACAAGGCAGAGGTAGACCTCAGCCTAAGCTGCTTATGGAGCGCTGAAGTATGCATAAACAATATCGACTTAGGCAAAATCAAGTTAGCGCTCTCTGAAACTGAAGCCGCCCCTAAATCGGACACACCTATTTCCGAACTTATCACTTTGCCTGTGATGATTAGATTGCATGAATTATCACTTGATGAGCTGAATATTTTTCAGAATGAAACTTTGCTTTTGGACGCGAAAGATTTCGCACTTGCTCTGCAATTTGAGAAGGTACTAGAGATAAAAAAGCTGACCTTAGATGAGCTCAATTATTATATTCCACAGCAGTCTGAAGTGCCTGAACCAACAATAGCGCCAAGTGAGAGCGAGAGTAGAGAATGGTTGGCGAAGCTGGGCAATTTCAAATATGACCCCATCACGCTTCCACGGGTATTCGTGCCGATTCAAGCTAAGCTAGCTAATACCCGAATCAACAATATCTGCGTCCTTAAACATACGGAATTATTACCAAGCAATCTATATTGTTTGTCTTCGCTGAACATTGGCGCTCAAATAAAAAAACAAGAGCTAAGCAGCAAGCTCACTTTTTCTTCTTTTGAAGACAAACGGGACACACCTATTTTTGTGCCACTCGATGTAATGACTTCGGCCACCGTTAATTTTGCTGACAAGCTTCGCCATGATATTAAGCTCGAAATCAAACCGAACAGCAGCGCTAAAAGTATTGAAGGTAAACCGAAATCGGACACACCTAAAACTACTAGTGCGGATAGCTTCGTAATTGCGATATCTGGAGACCAATCTCAGACATTTCTCAATTTCAAGCATGCAGCGGCAAAACAAAACATTGTTGATGCCAGTTTGAATTTAGAGGTATCTCAGGCAGAACTGCCAGTAGATATTGAATTTGCATTCAATGGAATAAACGAAAGCGCAAAAGCTTCGTTAACCAATTTGTTGCCAGGGGTTTCTGAACAGCAATTAGAACCCTTAATAGGTGTGTCCAATTTGAGGGCGAGCGTAGTGGGGGATATCAACCAATACGCTGTTTCCGTCGAGGGCAAAGGCCAACAGGTCATGGGTGTTTCAAATGTCTATGTTGATGCCTTGATATCTCCGAAAACGAAAGAAAGTCTAGTAAATATCGAACAAGCACTTATTTCTGGAGACATAGGGAAGCTGAGTTATGCAGGAAAAGTGTTTGTAGAGACGAATGCGTCACTCAATGAGTTAACGCTAGAAGGCTTGTTAGGACTTGAAAAATTAGATCCTAGTTATCTATCAACGGATCTTATGGGCATGTTTAGTGGTGAGCTCCCTCACACTGTTACGCTCAATGAAGTCACCCAGTGGGCGAGTATTTCTGACGCCGCAATTGATGGCTCATGGCAAGAGCTACCTTTTAAGTCCGCTTTGAACCTGCGTTTGGATAAGAGTGGTAATATCTTTGTTGAAGAGTTTTTGTTGAATCAATCAGAAAACGTGATGAAAGCAAGCGGGCAGCTATATAGTCAAAAAGCTTTAGATGCTATTGAAAGTGTCTTAGAGCAGCAAAATTTTGCAGCTCAGCAAAGTACAACTGTATCAAAGCAAAACTCAAGTAAGCTCGACAGCAGTCTTCTGGTATTCGATTTTGATATTAATTCATTTGAAGATATTTACCCATCCCTAGAAGGCGCGCTTAGTTTGCAAGGCCAAATACAGGGCGCAATCGAAGCTCCAACAATTACCTTAACTGGTAAAGGGGAGTCGATAGTGCTTGGAGAGCATCAATTGGATTCATTGAATTTGCAAGCGAATGTCGATTTTGCGCAAAAACTCGCTTCTGAAATAAAACTGAATTTGTCGCAATTGTATTCATCAGGAGTCGCCATACCTCAATTGGAATTAAGCCTTCAGGGTGATGAAGTCAATCAGTCTTTGTCTTTGGATATTCCCGAAGGTGACTTCCAAACTCGACAAGTCTTAGAGGGAGAGTTACTTAGAGACGGCAATACAACTCGATGGAACGGTCAGTGGTTGGAAGGGCGAATTAATACAGCATTGGCTGAGTTGGAAATGCAATCTACACCACAGTTAACGGTTACATTACAGCCTTTTTCACTGCAGCTTCAAGCACATTGCTGGAGAGGCAGAGCGGATGAACTATGTGTAGACGATATCAAAGTTGATGAAAAGAATGCTGATGCCAAAGTGAGTTTGAATTATCAAATCATGAACTCAGGCATGGGAGCGCTCTTAACTGAAATAAACGTCGCTAAATCTGACCTAGAAGTGAACGTGGATGCCGCAGTTCTCTGGTCAAAAGACGATGGTGTTAATTTTACTCTCGACTTGAATGCTAGCGATAATATTTTGGTTGCTGGGCAACAAGCGCTCAGTATTGAAAAAATAAACGCAGTTGTTTCAGGCTCAAGCGAACAGATAAATACGACCCTCAGCTTATCTAGTGAAGCGGCGGGCGCAATTGACCTTGAAAGTCTGTTGCTCTTACAAAGCGAGAAAAGAACGCACAACGGCAAAATAGGTGTGTCCGATTTGGCGTTGTCACAGTTTGCGCCATTCACAAGCCATGTTCAGCGTTTAGAGGGCGTAATAAATGCAGACTTGGCATTTAGCGGAGCGCTAGAAAAGCCTTCGTTAGGCGGTGAACTTAAGATCAAGGATGCTGCTGTTGGATTAAGTGATTATCCCATTCGTCTCTCCGAGTACAACCAAGAGCTTGTATTTGACGGCTTCAGCGCGACATACGACGGACAGTTTAAGTTAGGGCAGGGCAGCGGTCGCATCCAAGGAGCAATCGACTTTGCCGATGGCATAAGCGCTAGCGCAAACATTTCAGGAGATAAACTCGATATAGAGTACGAGACTTATCGTTTTCATGTCTCACCTGATATGCAAATTAATATGACGCCTGAATTACTGTCAGTGACGGGCGGTGTAAATATTCCGTATGCACGTATTAAACTTAAGGATCTGCCACCCAACGCAAAGTCTCCAAATGCAGATATTCTTGTTGTAGATGAAAAACGGCCTAATCAAAATGCAGGTATCCCACTTGATATTGACTTAAACATAAAAGTGGATGAGCAAAAGAAAGGCGAAGTCCGTTTGGATGCACTTGACTTGAAAGCCGAACTAAGTGGTAATTTGAATGTGAAAATCGATTCTGAAAACACTCGCGTTAACGGGCTAGTCAGTATTTTAAAAGGTGACTATGCAGCCTATGGGCAAGTTCTGCAAATAAGAAAAGGGGATATTTCCTTCAGCGGTCAGCCAGACGTGCCAGCCTTCGATATAGAAGCTATTCGTAACCCACTGAATACCAGTGACGAGGTTATCGCTGGGATCAGAGTTAGTGGTAACGCGATCACGCCGAGAGTTGCCTTGTTTTCGGAACCATCAATGGAGCAAGCAGAACAGCTTTCTTATCTAATCAGTGGAACAGGTTTGAATTCAGATAGCACAGAAAAGTCCGATTCAGATACGATGTTGGTGAATGCACTCGTGAGTTTCGGTGTGGGTCAAAGTGAGAGCGGATTAGGCAGTTTAGGTCGTAAACTCGGAGTCAAAGATCTCAACTTACAAACGGCGGGTCAAGGTAACAAAACTCAAGTTCAACTCTCTGGGCAACTGGCTGAAGGTGTCAAAGTGACTTATGGTATCGGTGTATTCGATTCAGTAAGCGAGGTAAGCGTTCACTATCAGTTATTGCCTCAGTTATACCTAGAGGCGGTTAGCGGCTTAAATAGTACTCTGGACCTAATTTATGAAGTAAACAGCCGAGATTAAAAGAAAAGGTGAGGCGAACAATTAGACACTGAACGCCTTCACTTTTCTCAGCAAAACAATTATGAAGCTCTTGAATACATCGCTCGATAATATTGCGCAATTAATGTCGTTCGGTTTTGAATATTCAGTTTTCGGTAAATATTTGCACAGTGAAATTTAACAGTCCTTTCACTAATAAAAAGTGCATTTGCTATCACCTTATTTGACGATCCTTCAATAACTTTCATCACTATTTCCTTCTCTCTTTTCGATAGAGTTTGTATTAGCGTTATGATATCCATCAGTTTTTTCCTTTTTTGATGTACTACTTGGTTGAATTAGCAAGTGAACGATTGTCGATTTGTGTCAACTTGCCGTGGTTGAGCGAAAGCACGATATCGGCATTCGCAATGGTTTCTGGTCTATGAGCGATCATAATTATGGTGACATTGAGTTGTCTCAAAGCCTGATTTACTCGCTTTTCGGTACTCACATCTAAGTGACTGCTCGCTTCGTCAAGAAACAAAACTTTCGGTTGCTTGTATAAGGCGCGTGCCAACAATAAGCGCTGTTTCTGCCCTCCACTTAGTGAGCTACCCATGTCTCCGATGAGTGTGTTGTATTGCATAGTCATGCCTAGTACGTCCTCATGCAGGCATGCTGCTTCACTCACTTTCAAGGCAAGGTTAATATCTGTTCGCTCAGCAAAATCTGTAATGTTATCCAGCACAGAGCCAGGAAGAAGCTGGTCATCCTGCATGACTGCTGCGAAGTCTTGTAGATGACGGTTGGTGCTGTCTAACACTAGATTGTTCACTCTAACTGAGCCTGTCGTCGCTTTGTTTAAACCCATTAAGCAAGTAAACAGTGTGGATTTTCCGCTACCACTTGAGCCGATGATCACCACTGTACTGAGTGCTGGGACGCTAAAACTGATATTCTGAAATACCCATGGTGAGCTTTCGTGATACCTAAATGATAAATTGTGTATTTCCAATGCAGATTGACGGGCTTTTTGACTATTAATATCACTAACCCCAAGAGGTAGTGATTCATTAGTGCTAGGGCGAGATTCAACTGGTGTCAGGACGATGTCAGCGAGCCTGTCCAAGTGTACTCGTAGCATTTTGAATTCAAGACATTTATTAACCAGGCTGTCAGCTGAAGCAATAAAGCGATTTTTGTAACTGATGAAGGCATATAGCATTCCTATGCTAAAAGCGTTGCTCATTACAAGCTCTGCCGCTAAGTACACAACTAAGATGTTTTCTACACCGAACAAGGCTTTGTTTGTGCTAGAAAAGTTTATGTTCCATCTAGCTAGGGTGATTTGTTTATTCATGGCCGTCGCCAATTGATTGAGCCATTGAGAGTGACGTTGTGCCATTTTATTGTTGAGTTTAATGGTCTTTATGGCTCTAACACTTTGCATAAAGTGAGTGTTTTCATTTGCTTGGCTCTGAATGACTTCTGCTTGTTGACGCTTCATTGGATTAAACAATGCCCAGCGCAGGCTAGCATAAATGGCTAATACAGACAGAACGAGCAAGCTCAGTGTCGGCGAGTAGATAAAAAGTACGCCAAGCATCAAAAGAGCCATACCGCCGTCAATAAGAGCCGTGACAATACCTGAACTCAGCACCGCTCTCACTTGTTGTAGGGCTGAAAATCGACTCACTATGTCACCCAAATGGCGTTTTTGAAAGTAACTCACCGGAAGGTGCAGCAAATGGTCGAATACACCCGTTGCCATTTGTAGATTGAGATAATTGGTAAATCTCAACATGATACGATCCCGCAGAAACACGGTGCATGTATCAACAAGCAATAACAATACAAATGCAATAGCGATCACTGTTAGCAGATTCGTATCCGAATTCACGATCACTTCGTCAATAACGGTCTGCATATAAAAAGGAGAGGCAATCGCAAAGACTTGTAATAACACACTGAGTATTAACAGAGTAGTTAAGTGCGACGCGATACCGCTGTTAGGTTTTATAAAGTGGCTTAGCTTCAGCTTCTGCTGCCGATTAGCTTTAGCGCGAACGAAGTTACTCGTTGGATGGAGCTCGACGGCAATACCGGTGTAGCAATCGCTCACCTCGCCTATTGGGACCCTCCGAATACCTATAGCTGGGTCCGCTATCTCACAATATTTCTTTTTCACCTTGAGAAGGACCACAAAGTGATTGAAATTCCAATGCAAGACTGCTGGCGTTTTTAGTTCCGATAATTCATGCAATTCTGTTTTTAGCGCTCTGCCAGAAAGCTTCAATTGAGCCGCTTGTTTCAATAGACTACTTAAATCGCTACCTTGAATCGATATCTGGCTGGTCAGGCGAAGTCTATCAATCGTCATCGCATTGCCATGATAGTTAGTAACCATTGTTAAGCATGCTAGCGCACATTCACTGGCTTCAGCTTGCAGAACGAGGTTTACCTTTCTACGTGCAGTGAAACGTAATAAACGATAAAGAGAAGTGTCCTTATTATTCTGCATTACACTGTACCTCTCAAGCTGAGAATCGGTTTGAGTAACCATTCCCAAAGCTGCATTTCAGCAAGTTCGATTTCAGCTTCAAACAGCATCCCATCTTTTAGATGTATTTGCTTGCCATTAGCACTCAGTGTTTGCGAAGTGAGTGCTGCTTCTGCAATAAACACTGGACCTTGCAATACAAATGGCACCTCTTTTATTTGTTGGGGTAACAGAACATCCTCTGATACTTCATGAATGCTTGCGCTTGCCATACCAAATTTTTGATACGGAAAAGCACTGAGCTTTAAACCAACAACTTGGTTTATTGCTATAAACCCCGAATGACTGGATGGGACATACATTCGCGCTTTCACCTCACGGTTCAGAGGGCTTATTTGCATCATGAAGTTGCCTGGGTTGACGCGCTCACCTTTTTCAACTTGTATATTTCTGACGATCCCATCAATAGGGCTCAAGAGAGAATATGTATCTGCTCCATTGACCGACGATAAGGTTTGCTTCGTTTGTTCAATTTGATTGAGTAAGCTCCCGCGTTTTTCTGAGTATTGGATTTGAAGTACCTGTTGATTCGCGCGGGCTTTAGTTTGCGATTGCGTTAATTGTTGGAGTGCAAGGGCTGCTTCACTGATTTGGATTTTTAGTTGTAAGCCTTTTTCTTGAGATTGCTGATAGACCGTTTTTGACACGCTGCCTAACTGGTAGAGCGAATACAATTCATTCTCTTGTGCGCTATGTAGAGACAGTAAACTCTCTAAGTGTGACAAGCGCTTCTTACTTGTAGTCAGTTGTGCGTTTAGATTGCCCATCAACTGTTTATTCTGTAAAAGGTTTTGCTGGTATTGGCGTGAATTTAATTCGGTCTGTTGGTTAAGTAGCGAGAGTTGTCTCTTTATAGAGTCGAGTTGTTTGTGATAAGCAGCTTCGCCACTCAATTGAGAGTTAGGGCGAACAAGATGGGCCAGCACTTCCCCCTTCGAGACTATTTGGTTAGAGGTAACGGGGATATCACCAAGAAGACTATTTTGTTCAATCGGATAAATATCGACGCTAGCTTTTTCAGCAACGAGCCATCCTACGACACTTACCTTGTTAGTGTAGGTATGCGTTATGAGTAAATAAATAAAGCTTCCCGTTACAAAAAGAAGTAAACACACCACCACTAGGTGTTGGGGACTGGGCAGCCGTAGCGAATTTCCCAGCTTGTCCCTATGCTGACCTTCTATCGCTTCTTCTCGAAATAATGAATTCGAATACTGCATGCTTGAACTGTCCCCTTATCTTGCTCACATCCTTTTGACTGATTGCAAGACTACACAGGAAGTTTTAAATCGACGTTCAAATTTGGGACAAAATGATCTAATTTTGGGACATTTATGCATTTTGTCTCAAAATTGAAAGGCTGTTTAAAGTCCATATTTATTTTATGGGTACTATTTAATTGAGTGAAAAAACACAATGAATTCAGGTGGTAAATGCTCATACTTGGAGTTTTGAGATTATTTATTGGCCAAACTAATCGCCAAAAAGTCAAATCAAAGCAAAATAAGCGAACATAATTTTGTTTGGCCCAAAAAAAACGCACATATGAGAATGTGCGTTCTTATCTTGCTTTTTTAGCTATTCAAACCTCAAGCTTGAGGTCACTTAGACGCTTAATGAACCCAGTGATAAGTATGCGCTTTGGCATCCATTTCTTGCTGAGTTTGTTTCGGCATAAACAGGTTATTGTGCTTTTCAAAGAAAAACGGTGAGCGTTTCTCTTTTTCACCTAACTCGTTCATGGTTGCCGCTTCAAATACTCTGCCATTAATAATGGTGTACTCAACATATTCACTGCGTGACAAGTCATTGAGCACATCTCCGTCAATAACGACTAGATCAGCGAGTTTACCAACCTCTATGCTACCGAGTTGTTTATCCATGCCTAAGTGTCTTGCACCGTCAATGGTGCCACCTCTTAATGCTTCAAATGGAGTGAAACCGCCGTGCTCCATGATCCATAACTCCCAATGTGCACCTAAACCTTCACGCTGTCCGTGCGCACCAATATGCACGCCTACGCCATTGTCTCTCAGCGTTTTAGCATAGCGAGCAATTGGGTAGTGATTATAATGTTCATCTGGTGCTTTAGGACGACGGATACGACGATCTACTATAAAGCTTGGTGTATAACGCATGAGGCGTTCGTTTTCCCAAACATTACTGCGGTCGTAGAAGTAGGTTTCGCCTGTTAACCCGCCGTAAGCCACAACAAAAGTAGGTGTGTAACCAAACTTCGTTGCGCCCCATAATTGGGTCAAATCGTTATACCCGTTTGCGATAGGAATACTATGTTCAAGCCCGGTGTGGCCATCAACTAGCATAGATATATTTTGCTGGAATTTACCACCACCCTCTGGCACAACCATCATGTCTTGGTTTTTTGCCGCAACGAGCACTTGTTGACGCTGGTCTCGTCTAGGTTGGTTATAACTTTTGACTGAAATAGCGCCGATATCTTTAAGTCGTCTTACGTGATAAAAAGCATCATCATAATCATTGATAATCGATTTCACTCGCAGTGACTCGGCACCGTATAATATAGTACCAGTGGAGTAGATTCTTGGTGCAATACGTTGCCCGGCTCTCTGTAGTTCGCTAGCTGCCATAATCTCCGTTGTATCATTTGACGGATCGTGAATGGTAGTGACGCCAAACGCCAGGTTGCTATATTGAGTCCAGTTTTGTTCGGGAATAATTTCGCTACGACCCTGTGGTCCATGAGCATGCGTGTCGACTAAGCCTGGAATCACAGTTTTTCCTTTGGCATCGACAATAAGCGCGCCTTTTGGAATAGAGATATCTTCAGCTGTTCCAACGGCTTCGATCCTGTTGCCTTTAATCAGCACCACGCCGTTCTCAATGACTTCTTGGGTATTGTCGGCATCTCTCATTGTGACGACTTTGCCGCCAACAATTGCCTTGTATCCCTTAGGTACAAAGAACTCTTTCTCAAAGCTTAGATCCATTCCCTCATTAACAGGTTCTGGTAACTCGGCACCTTCTTCTGCGATGAAATCAAATGCTTCACTAAGCGAGCGCTCAAAATAACGAGGACCATGTGACCAACCGACTGATTGGTTATCAGGGCTCCATGTCATATAGTTTCCAGAGCGAGCTGAAAGTTGTTTAACTGGAAGTGAAGACATCGTTGGACCGATAGAAATCTTTTTACCATTATCGGCAAAAGGTGCAACGAATGTGTTGTATTGGTTTACAAAGGCTATCCAGTTCTTATCGTGAGATAATCGATATTCACTGACTTTATCGGCTCCATAAAGGTGAACTCGCTTATCCTCACCACGCAAGTTTACGCTGGAAAACTGGGTTTCTGGGTAAGGCTTTCCACCTACTGATTCAGTGAAATAAATGCGGTCGTTGCCTGCGCTGAAATGAGGTTCAACACCTCTGCGCGCAACTCGCTCAGATGTTTTTTCTTTTAGGTTTAAAACATATATGCCAGGCTCGGTTGAATTACTTGGGTCGAGCAAATATCCGCCGGTAAACTTACGGTAGGTAATTAGCTTGCCGTCAGTGGAAAAACTAGGCTCGATATAATGCCCTTTACTGAGACTGACAACTTTGCCTTTACCGCCTCGAGATGACACTGTGCGTATATCTCCTTGACCTTCATCACTCCAAGTGGTGTAGACGATCTGTTTGCCGTCATTCGAATAACGCGGATAGTATTCGTCGTGTTGATCTTGCCGGGTCAAACGCTTCGTCTTACCTGACTTGATGTCTTTTACATACAACTTGCCAAGTGCTTGGAACAAGATGCTTTTTCCGTTAGGTGACTTCTGAGCCCACCGAATAGCCTTAACATCAAAACTGTCTGGAGCAACATCAACATCAAAACGTAAAGCATCAGCATATTGAACGGTGGTTTTAATATTGAGCTCAAGCGTCTTAAGCTCTTTTGATTTTACGTTGATTGTATGGAATTTGCCGCCAGTCCAAAACATGATGTTCTTAGCATCGGGTGTCCAATCAAAATAAGCAAAGTAACCTTCGGTTCCAAAACCTTCTTGCATATCACGTTCAAGGTCAAGGAAGAGAGGGATTTCATCACCCGTTGATAACTCTTTTAGAAATAGTGCTGTTTGGTGCTTCACTCTGCGAACATACGCAATGTATTTCCCGTCGGGAGATGGGGTTGGAACGACAGCTCCACCAGTACCTGAAATGATGGTTTCTTCTTCACCCGTTTGACGGTCATATCTTACGATACCAAAGAGACCTTGAAGCGCGTCTCTATTATAACTGAAGGTTGAACCGCCAGTGATATCTCTGCTGAAGTAGATGTAACGACCATCGGGCGAAAATGCCGGGTCTGCGATGTTCTTTTGGTCAGCCTTTCCGTTTACGCGTTCCTTTATCGCTAAGCCGCTACCACCACTCTTGTGATAGAGCCAGATTTCGCCTGCGGGAATACTGCGTCGTGACATAATACCTTTCGTGACAACGATGTACTCGCCATCGGGGCTCCATTTCGGAGAATGGATTAGGTTTGATTTTTCTTTGGTGATTTGGCGTAAGTTCTCGCCGTTGGTATCCATCACCCACACATTTGATAAGCCGTCGCGATCAGATATAAATGCTACTTGTTTGCCATCGGGGCTAAAGCTTGGGTGGATATTCCAAGCGAAATCCTGTGTCAGTGGCTCTGCGTCGCCACCCTCTGCACTGGCTATGAAGATGTCGCCAAGCATATCAAAAACAAATCGCTTTCCATCCGGACTAACGTCCAAACTTGACCAAGTGGTCTCGTCAGTAGATATGTCGATGCTGTTCAATTCCATCGGAGGGTTCAGTACATCCCAAGATGCATAGGGTTTTTCTTCTTTTTTCGCTTCGGGATTATTGTCATCTGCAAAGCTTATCGAGCTTATTGTTAGCAGGCTGGCGAGCGCCAACGAGCCAAAAGTTTGTTTTGTTGAAATCATTCTTATTCTTCTGTCTTTAAATAGTTAATGACACTGTGCGGTATGTTGTTGTTATTGTTTGTACTTGTTACGAATTCAACAATAGTGCCTTAGCTTGCTAACTGCAACTTTACTTGGTGAATGAACACAAATTTGTGTAAAGCCCCCAAATCGGACACACCTATTTCGAACTAAGAACGATAAGAGATGAATATCCAAACTGGATCCAAACTGGACACACCTATTTTAATTAAATGAAAAATAGCTAGACCTGTTTTTGAGAAAAGTTAAATAGGTGTGTCCAATTATTGCAAAGAGTCGACTAGAAGCGCTCGAGGCTCACTTGTCTATTGCGGATAGCCAGCTCACTCTTGTTATCAATTTCACCCAGGCTATATTGAGCAGGCCCTGTTGGCTCGGCTAAAACAAAACGCACTCCATCGTCAGTGATGAACTGCTGGTCGTCTTTTGGCTTTAATACGACTCCCACTAAAGCATGGTTGGGTAGGTAGACCATAGACGTTTGTAGCTTAGGGTTATATGCGTTCATCAATGCAAGAAACAGGGTTGATTTACTGTCACAATCTCCCTTGTTATCCAGCAGCAACTGTCGTGGTGAAGCAAAACCAGAGCCGTTTGATGAAGCACGATTCTCAAGCGTGTCGTATGGAATTGCTTGCAGCCAAGATAAAGCGAAATCGATAAACTCGTTCGGATTTCTGGGATTAGATAGGTGCTTTTTTATTTCTTTAACAATTGCCTGCATGCCGTCAGCACTTTCCAGCGCATACCGTTTATGGTCTTGTTTTATAAAGTCTTGACCAAATTCATTTTTAAAGGGGACATAATAGTGCTTGGACATGTAAGCATTCTCTGCTGCAGCGTACTGTTCGCCAAGTTTTTTGTTTATTGCTTCAGCATCTTCTTTAGTTGGGGCGGTTACTTGCATTTGGATTGAGCCACCTGATTGCTTTATAGAGATTTTAGCAAGCCGTGGATCTACTGTTTTTGCATAGGTCATCAGTGCTCGCCGAATTGAATTTTGGGCTAATATTGGGTTATATGCAGGCGCAGACTCAGGAAGTGTAAGAAGAGTCTCGTTTGGTATAGTAAAAGAGAGTATTTGTACTTCGTTGTTTTTATCAAGCCACTTATAGTCAAAACTCCGCCCGTCAACCGTGCGCATTTGAGAAAAGGATGTTTGCTTAGCATTAACCGCTTGCGAATGAGCTATGCAGAGTGTTAACAACAGTAAATAAACAAAGCTTTTGAACATGATGACATTAACCTATTTGGCTAGTGGTCAACATTCCCTTGCGTAAACCAATTTAAAGACTCGTGTAACTCTACCACGGTTCCAACAATAATTAAGGTAGGGGGTTTTAAAGTCGCCGTAGTAGGGTTATCGACTATTGTTTCTAAAGTTCCAGTGACAACTTTTTGGTCGCTTCTGGTTGCAGCTTGGACAAGGGCAATTGGCATCGTTTTGGACATCCCATGCTCGATAAGCTTCTCACAAATAATTGATAGCCCAGTTAAGCCCATATAGAAAACAAGTGTATGATTTTGTTGAACTAATGCTGGCCAGTTAAGATTGATTGTATTATCTTTCAAATGTCCCGTGGTAAAGGTGACCGACTGTGCATGATCGCGATGCGTTAAAGGTATGCCAGCATAACTAGCCGCTCCGCTAGCGGCTGTGATACCCGGAACAACCTGAAAATCAACGCCATGTTCCACTAGGGTTTCAATCTCTTCTCCGCCTCGGCCGAATATAAATGGGTCGCCGCCTTTCAGTCGAACAACTCTATTGCCAGCGAGTGCCTCTTTCGCTAAAAGTTCGTTAATCTCCTCTTGGGGAATTGTATGATTACTCTTCGCTTTACCAACGTAAATTTTTTCTGCATCTCTGCGCACCAGCTCTAGTATGTCGGGACTTACAAGTCGGTCATAAACAACGATGTCGGCTTTTTGCATAAGCCTTAGCGCACGGAATGTAAGTAGATCCGGATCACCTGGGCCAGCACCGACTAAATAGACCTGTCCAGCAGGTTTGTTGCCATTTTTATACGCAATGAGGGCCTTGTCTAATTTCTCTTCCGCTAACTCATCGTTTCCTTGAAGGACAGACTCACCGATATCACCATCTAAGACTTCCTCCCAGAAATATCGTCTATCGGTAACCGAAGATAAAGCGCCTTTAACCCTGTTTCTGAATTTTTCTGAAAAATTACCCAGCAGTTTTATATTTGCCGGAATAACACTCTCAAGCTTTTGACGAATATAACGAAGAAGGACAGGTGCGACGCCACCACTACTCATTGCAATGATAATTGGTGAACGATCGACTATTGACGGTGTGATGAATTTGCAAAGCGGCGTGTTGTCGACAACGTTCACTAACAAGTTTTTTGCATGTGCAATGTCATGAATGTGTTTATTGACCTGCTCATCATCTGTTGCAACAAAAATCATTTGTTTACCCTCAATATCAGGGTCTTTAAACTTACGCTCAATCAGTGTGATTTGTTTGTGTTCAGAGGCTAAGCGGCTTACCGTGTCGCTTACCCAAGGAGAAACGATAGTTATCCTCGCAGGTGTTTTTAGCAACAATTCGCATTTGCGCGCAGCTACTTCACCTGCCCCAACAAGAAGGCAGTGAATATGTTCAGCATCTACAAATATTGGAAAGTACTTCATCGTTTTTCGCATAAGTTAACGTGCTTGAATTATGAATAACTTTTTTATTCAAATACAGCACTATTTTCGTCATTGTTATTTCGTTTAAGAATATGACGGAGTGAAGCATATTCTAACTTAATTGGACACACCTCTTATTTCAGATTCGAATGGTGAGCTAAATTGGACACACCGATATTCAGTCACTTCCACTTAAACCCATTAAGTTATTAAAACTGCAGTAAGAAAATTGTTGAAGAACTTCGTAGATATCGAAAATAGGTGTGTCCTATTTTCGGAATTTTGTTATTTACAGATATAAAAAAAGCCACATGAAGTGGCTTTTTAGTATTACTTTTTACGTTTGGGTGGCGTATCAGACCATTCTCTGATATTCAAACGCTGACCTGCAACACGCGTTTTTGCCAAAGTATCTTTCGTTTCTTTTGGCATGCCTTTCGGCAAGTCTACTGTAGTGAAGTTGTCATAGATCTCAATCGCACCAATATTTTTGCTGCTGATATTCGCTTCATTAGCAATGGCACCTACAATATTACCCGGTTTAGCACCGTGGGTGTGACCGACTTCGATTCTAAACCTTTGCATACCTTCATCCGGCGTACTCTTGCCGCGCGGCGCTCTTGGCTTGCGATCGTTCCTGTCATTTCTACCACGTTCAGTTCGCTCGTTGCGTCCTTGACGACGACCAGAGTCACGGTCATTAAACGTTGGCTTACTGTGCAAATCTGGACGATCAGACTCTTTCAACAAGAGTGGCTCATCACCTTGAGCTACTTTAGCCAAAGCCGCCATCACAACGTCTGGAGATGCTTCAGTCTCTTCCATGATTGATTCTACAATTGGAATATAAGATTCAATTGACTCATCCGTCATCGCTTCAACAATGCTTTGCTTGAATCGCACCAATCGAGATTTATTCAGCTCTGAAATGGATGGTATATCCATGTTTTCAATGCGTTGTTTGGTTGCTTTTTCGATAGCAAACAACAAACGTTTTTCTCTATGGGAAATAAACAAGATTGCATCGCCGCTGCGACCAGCACGACCAGTTCTACCGATTCTGTGAACATATGATTCTGTATCATATGGGATATCAAAATTGATTACGTGGCTCACACGCTCTACATCAAGACCACGAGCAACAACGTCAGTCGCAACCAAGATATCGATGGTACCTTGCTTCAATTTCTCAACGGTTCTTTCTCTTGCGTTCTGAGGAATATCGCCATTCAATGGTTCTACATCATAACCGCGAGCAGTTAGCTTATCAGCAAGTTCAACCGTCGCTGTTTTCGTTCTCACGAAGATAATCATACCGTCGAATTCTTCGACTTCCATGATACGCGTCAGTGCTTCTAATTTATGATGACCAGCAACTTGACAATAACGTTGGCGAATCATGCTTGCCGTTGATACTGTTGATTCGATTTTAACATGCTGTGGATCATTCAAATAACGCTTAGTGATTTTCTTGATTGCGTCCGGCATGGTTGCTGAGAATAAGGCTGTTTGACGCTCTTTTGGAGCGTGGCTTAAGATAAGCTCAACATCGTCAATAAAGCCCATGCGCAACATCTCATCTGCTTCATCCAGGACGAGGAATCGTAACTTATCTAATTTAAGCGTTTTGCGTTTGATGTGGTCGATAATTCGACCTGGTGTTCCAACAACAACCTGCACACCACGTTTAAGTTGGCGAATTTGGTTGTCATAGGACTGACCGCCATAAACAGGCAATACTCTAATTTTCTTTGAAAAGCTCGCATAAACTTGGAATGCTTCAGCAACCTGAATTGCTAGCTCTCTTGTTGGTGCTAAGACCAGCAATTGTGTGAAACTTTCATCAGGATCTATGTTTGCTAACATTGGCAATGCGAATGCAGCTGTTTTTCCTGTACCTGTTTGAGCTTGGCCCAAAAGGTCGTGACCATCGAGTAATAATGGAATACTCTTGGCTTGTATTGGTGATGGCTTTTCATAGCCAACTTTTTCTAACGCCTGTAGTAAGGGCGTTGGCAGATTTAGTTCTTTAAATGTAACATCGACAGTGTCGGTCATCGGGTATCCTGATAGACTGAGAGTGGGGGCATTGCAGAGAGGATGCGAGAGCCTTCATAAAGCAAGGAGTATATAAGAAATAGTAATAACTTGCTATCATTACTATTGTTTAGTTTGTAAACGCATGAGATAAAAGAAAAGATATGCCCTCAGCTCTTTATTTAAGCGCATTTCTTCGGTAAAAATAGAAGAGAAAAAGCATCGAATAAGAAATATATTGACGGAAAATAAAAGGATATTAGTTAAAATGAGTAAGATAAAATTCATCAATCGAATAAAAAATAAGTTAGGCAGTACGCTTTCAAGCGGTCAAAATCGAAAGAAAACAAGTATTGCTGTTGTTTTACTCATCTCGTTGTTTCTCTCCGCGTGTTCTCAAAAAACTAGCCAAGAGCATATCGCAGCAGCAGAGGAGTTCTATGCTGAAGGAGACGTCAGCGCAGCTGTTGTCGAATTAAAGAATGCTATCCAACTTGATCCGAAATTAGCTAGCGCTAGATTTGAACTCGGTAAAATTTATTTGGAACAAAAAAGTTTCGAAGCCGCAGAGAAAGAACTCAGCAGAGCTCAAGACCTTGGTTATCCTGAGGTTGAGGTTCTCCCATTACTCACCAGAGCTTACCAAAGAACAGGCGCCAACACAGCGCTCGTAGCTCTTGATCATGAGATGGAAGGTCTCACTGTCGTCGAAAAAGCTGAGGTTGGCTTTTTAAAGGCGCAATCTCTCTTACAACTCAATAAAGTAGAAGAAGCAAGAGTGCTCGTCCAGGACATCCTCGCATTAGAAACTAGCTCTGTTTATAAGGGGTTGGCTGGCGTTCTACGATTAATTATCGAGCAAGAGAATGAAGATGCCCTTCAGCAGAGCATCGAATTACAAAAGCAAGCTCCCCTAAATAAAGATCTACTGAGTCTGACTGCCAGACTATATTTGGTAAATGAGCAACCAACGGAAGCGGCAGATATCTACGCGGAATATGTCAAAGCTGAGCCTGAAGACGCAGAAACAAGGTTTATTTTGGCCAGAATGTTAATAGACCTCAATCGAAGCGATGAGGCTGAGCCTCATGTCGATACCTTGCTAAAAATAAACGATAAAAATGCACTTCTGAATAAACTTAAAGGCATCGTTCGTGCGGCAGATCAGGACTTTGTGAACGGCCAGAAGTATTCTGAAATTGCTATCAACAACGGCAGTGTAGACCCAATTTCAAGACTCGTTGCCGGCTATTCAGCATATCAACAAGCCGACTTCGAAGGTGCCGTTGGACATTTATCTACTATCGCGACGTCATTACCAGATAATCATCCTGGTCTCAGAATTCTGGCTGCAAGCCAATTGCAAACGGGTCTGACATCTGAAGCATCAGACTTGTTAGGAAGGCTTGGCAACCTGACATCTAACGATGCGACATTGTTTTCAAAAGCGGGTTATGAGTTAGTAAAACGAGGCGAAAACAAAAGGGCAGTAGAGATAATTGAGCGCTCGGACGGACTTAGCGATGACACGGATGATTTAACTCGCCTGGGTGTCTTAAAGCTGAGTGTTAACAACATCGATGGTATCTTAGATCTGGAAAGTGCAGTAGAGAAGTCCCCTGAATCAGTGACTGCCAAAAGTACACTTGCGACCGCATATATGGCGTCTAATCAACTTGATAAGGCCAGTGAATTGGCCTCTGAGTGGAAGAAGGAGGCAAGTAACCTTCCTGAAGGCTTCTTACTCGCGGGTGAAGTGGCTCTGAGAAATAATGACTTAGTAACAGCGGAATCCGAGTTTCTTAGTGCGTCTGCAATCGCGCCAAATAACACCAAAGTACAGATGGCACTCATTGGTTTAGAGTTAAGAAAAGAAGATATTCCAGCCGCAATTTCGAAACTCGAACAGTTGTTGGAGGAAAGCCCTGATTATGTGCCTGCGCTAACGGCTTACTATGCCCTGAAAAACAGACAAGGTTCTCCTGATGAAGGCTTGGAACCAATATTGAGTCAGTTGAGTAAAACACCTGAAAATAATCAGTTATTGGTTTTACTTTCTCAAGTCTATGTTCAGCAATCTGAGTATGAAAATGCGCTTGATACCTTGAATAAAGTAACGGAGGACAAAGCCCTTGATACTGCATATTGGGGAACTAAGGGAACCGTTTTATTGCGTCTTAACAAGCTTGCTCAAGCAGACGAACACTATACTAAATGGCTTTCATTTTCTCCAAATAACCGAGATGCAGCCATGGGTAAACTATTGTTGTTAGATAGTCGAAACGATTACCAAGTAGGTTTAACATTAACGCAGGACTATTTGGAGTCTCGTGACGATCCTCAAATGGAAGTGCTACAAAGTTACTTCCTTATCATGACTGGTAAAGTTGAGGAAGCTCAAAGCTTAATTGACAGTTTCAACCCGAATGTGAAAAATCTTCCTTTGGTGCGAGGAGTGACCGCGAGAATTAAATTACGACAAGGTGATGCCAAAGGAGCTGTTGATGACGCAAAAGCAGCTTACGATGATAACCCAAGTACCAAAAGTGTTTTCTTGCTAGCACAAGCATATGACTTAAGTGGACAAGAGGGAGAATCGGTTAGCCTATTGTCTTCCTATTTGGAAAATAATCCTAACGATCTTCGAGTAATGATGCTCCTCGCAGAGAAGAAAATAGAATCCGATAAAAATACAGCAATCAATATGTATCAAGATGCGCTAAAACTAGATGAAAACAATTCGGTTGTCCTCAACAATTTAGCGTACCTATTAACCCAAGAGGGTCAATTAGATGAAGCCGCGGGCTTGGCTAAGCGAGCTTTTGACTTGAATCCTAATTCGCCAGCGGTTGTCGACACCTATGCACAGATTCAGGTGAAGCAGGGAAACACTGAAGACGCTGTTGAAACCTATAGTCGGGTAATGAATCAAGAAGTGAACAATGAAGAAATTTTCCTTAATTATGTTGAAGCACTGCTTCTTAATGGAAGCAAAGAAATTGCTAAGCGGAGAATTAATGAGCGCTCGCTTGAGCAAGAAGAATCTAAACAAAGATTAGCAAGCTTAAAAGCAAAATTTAGTATTTAAAAAGAATCGACACTACCTTGAGCGTTCAAGGTAGTGTTCCCTCCTGTTTATCGAGTCAATGAATGATGTTTGAATCTAGTCGCCTGTTTCTTTTTCGCCTAAAACAAAATAGGCTTTTTGAATTCTTTGTTATTTCGGTCATTATCATTTCGGCGTTGGAAATAGGTGCAAAGACGTATGATCTTTCCCCCACCTCTTTACTCGTCACAAAGTATCTTGATGTATTTATTACCTTGTTCTTTTTGTTTGAAATATTGGTTCGATTCTTAGCTGAGGAGAATAAAAAAGACTTCTTCAAGTCAGGTTGGAATATTTTTGACACGATTGTTGTGGTAATTAGTTTAATTCCGATTAATGAGTCAGAGATGGCTTTATTAGCTCGATTGATTCGTATCTTTCGCGTGTTGCGGATGATTTCGATTATTCCTGAATTGAGAATATTGATTAACTCATTGCTACAAGCATTGCCTAGACTGGGCTATGTCGTATTACTGATGTTTATTATCTTCTATATTTACGCAGCGATAGGTAGTTTTTTGTTTCAAGATATCAACCCAGTACTGTGGGGTAATATTGCGATTTCTATGCTGACCTTGTTCCGAGTAATGACCTTCGAGGATTGGACGGATATTCAATACGAGACCATGGAAGTTTACCCGATGAGTTGGTTATTTTATATGACCTTCATTTTCTTCACGGCTTTTGCATTTTTGAATATGGTGATAGGCATCGTTGTTGGTGTTATGGACGAAGAGATGCACAAAGAGAGATTAAAAACGGAGCCCTCTATGAGTGAGCTTCAAGAGCAAATGGTGACCCTACAAGCTCAAATACAAGTGCTCCTAGACAGGCAACCGCAGGCAGCTACTGAAACCGATAGTAAGCGCAAATAAGTCAAAATGGGACACACCTGTTAAGCTCTGCTTAGTAAGACTACTTTTACCGCGCATCGCTTTTTCGCAGGCATAAAAAAACGACCTCAATAGGTCGTTTTTTTATTTGCTACATAAGTGCTAGTTTGCTTTCATTACGCGGTTGATTGAAAGCAAGTCATCTTCAGTGAGCGTACCAGCTGCTCGTTTAAGATTGATGATCGCAGTGATAAAGTTGTATCGAGCATCGGCCAAATTTCTACGAGCGTCAAATAGGTTTCTCGTACTGTTAAGAACATCGACAATTGTTCTTGTACCAACATCAAACCCAGCTTCAGTCGCTCTTAATGCACTATCCGCTGACACTACTGATTGCTCTAGGGCGCGAATTGTAGAAATAGCAGCTTTCACATCATTATATGAGCTTCTCACCGAGCGAACGGTTTGACGATAAGTTAGCTCTAAGTTTTCACTCGCAATCACGTAACGGTTGCGCGCTTGTTCTGTGCTAGTGCTGACGCGTCCACCTTGGTATATTGGAACGCTCACCGAAACACCAATTGATTGGCTATTAACAGCAGGCAAATCAATTGCCGCTTGGCCAGGTACTTCGTTCGTTGTATCCCTTCGGCCTAGTGATGCTGATAATGACGCAGTCGGATAATGACCCGCTTTTGCTGATTCAATATCTTCCATCGCAATATCTTTCGCAAAGCGCTGCACTAGTAAATCGAAATTTGAATCTTCAGCTAACTTCAACCAATCGTCAACATTAGCAGGGTTTGGTGATGTTGCTGTAAATAACTCAGTATCAAGGACCGAGATGTCCTTGTGGTATTTACCCGTGATTTCTCGTAGTTCTTCCAAACGAAGTTCGAGTTGGTTTTCGGCTCTGATTTGTCTTGCTACTGTATTATCGTAATTTGCTTGGGCTTCATGGACGTCAGTGATGGCCGTTAAACCAACTTCAAAGCGTTGTTTAGTTTGCTCCAATTGGCGTTCAATAGCTCTTAGCTCAGCTTTCACAAATTCGACACTATCTTGTTCTCTCAATACTGAAAGATAGGCGTTGGTTACTCGCACGATTAACTGCTGAAATGCCGAAGCAAGATTCGCATCACCTTGCTGAGCGACTTTTTCTGCTCTATCCATTCCCACCCAATTTGCATGGTCGTAAATTGACATACTTAGATTCAAGCCAAGGCTTAGGGTATCGCTATCTGATTCAAAGGTAATAAACTCTGTTCGCTCAACAGGGCGATCGGTGTTCGGATCGATTATTAACTCACCCGTTGTTGGGTCAGTTTGACCAGTCGGAATCGATATTGTGTCTATATTGTCACCGGAGTTTAATGTATAGGATACAGAACCTGATATTTGTGGTAACAAATTTGCTCTGCTCAATGCAATTCCATTGTACGCCAATTCTTTATCAGCCTTAGCTCGATTAATTACTGGATCGTTTTGAAGTGCAAGTTGATACACCTCCGAGAGGTCGTCTGCTAGCACTGAGCCTGATAAGCCGATACCAATAAAAACTGAAAGTAGCGTTTTCTTCATAAAAAGAGCCTTAAAAATAATATTTTTCGTTGATGCATTACGTATGTGCTAAGTCTATGACATTCAAGTCTTTAAACATACTGAATGGTTGTTACATATATCCACTAAGTGTAACAGAATGTGACGTTTTTGCTGAAATTACATCGACCTTAGTTTAATTTAGTGTGAAAAAGTACAAGAAGATCATGATGGAAATATTAAAATATACAAATAAAGACGTGTCCATTTTGAAAAAAGAGACAGTTTTTCACGGTTTCTTTAAGATGAACCGCTATGAAGTGCAGCATAAATTGTTCAATGGGCAACAAAGTTCTGTCGTCAAGCGAGAAATGTTTGAGCGAGGGCATGCTGTCGCTGTTCTACCCTATGATCCAAATACGCAGGAATTTGTATTAATCGAGCAGTTTAGATTAGGCGCGATGGAGACATGTGACTCTCCTTGGTTATTTGAAGTAATTGCAGGCATGATTGATGAAGGCCAGACGCCAGAGTCTGTATGCCATCGTGAGGCTCAGGAAGAGTCTGGGATAGAGCTTGCAGGACTCACGAAAGCACTTACCTATTTGTCTAGCCCGGGAGGGACGACGGAACGTTTGCATATTTTCATGGCCAGGACCGAGTCAGCTAAAGCGAAAGGGATTCATGGTTTAGATTATGAATCCGAAGATATTCGAGTTCATCGTGTACCAGAAAATGTAGCGAGAACATGGCTAGATGATGGCACAATTGATAATGCCGCGGCGATCATTGCACTACAATGGTTCTTTCTCAACAAAGAAAAATTGTTAAAGGAATGGCGAGAAATCTAGGATAAGAATAGAAGTGTGCTAAGCCGGTTAAGATAATTCGGAAATTGGACACACCTTTTTTCACCGTATCGTTTACACTTCGTGACTTAATTGCGCATCTAAGTTGAATTTAAAATTCCATTAATTAGTATGATTTAAGAAAAGAAATAAAGGCCTTAGCTTTGAGAAAAAAATACGTACCTCACTTGCCGTCTATTCTTGCGATTTGCGAAAGCAACTATGCGAGCGCATTGAGGTTGCTACCTGATTGTGATTCTGAGGACTTGAGTTATGAGTTTCAAATCAGCGATACCTTGCGCTATAGAATAAAGATTTTAGAGTCCACCAGATATACAAGTACAATTGAAATGGCGCAATTTGCTCGAAATACACCAGCTTTTTTACAGCCAATAATGGAAGTTCGCCTGTATCATGATGCCAAGGTGGCAGAGGTGCTTAGTTGTCAAAGAATTTCTAAACTTGAGCCTTCTTATGAATACCCTAATCTTAAAATGCATCAACGAAACGAAAAACAAATGGTTAATATATTTTTAGCAGAGTGGTTGCAGTTTTGCCTTCAACAGAAAAAAATTCAAATAACGACAAATCAAGAATAATGATCACGGACATAATTTATCTACACGGTTTTCTTAGCTCACCACAATCTGAAAAAGCCCAAATAACAAAAAAATATTTTTCTCAATTTCACCCTGAAATTCGTGTGCATACTCCCACACTCCCAGGCGTGCCTAATGACGCGATCGCTGTTGTTGAAGACTTGTTGCAAGTTTTGCAGAGTGCTAACGGTCATGAAGAGGCTACTAAAATGGACACACCTATTTCGGTTGCGTTCATCGGTAGCTCAATGGGCGGTTTCTTATCCACGTTTTTTGCAGAGAGACTAGGGTGCAAAGCTGCACTGATTAATCCTGCAGTCACGCCATTTGATCTTCTTCAAGAGTATTTCGGGGAACATCAAAACCCCTACACATCAGAATGCTTTAATGTTGACGAAACGACTGTTGGGATGTTGCGTCAACTGAATGTTGAAAAGCTAAATTCGCAGCAAAATTACCTCGTACTGTTACAAACCGGAGACGAGACTCTCGATTATCGCTTGGCTGAGCAAAAATACGGTACTGAGTATTGTCGAATTGAACAGGGTGGCAGTCATGCATTCGATCAATTTGAAACGCGTTTGGATGAGATTTCCTCATTCCTATTATCCAAAAACTGAGTTAATTAGTCTTTATTTTAGCTCCAGTGCATGTCGAAAACAGGTGTGTCCGATTAAACGCGACCTATATGCCAGATTCTGACAAACCTTGATTGCCGTAAATGCCTAGCCTTGCTACTATCACAGTCAGATAAATCAACAATAAAAAGCGCTAACATGTCTACTCAATATAACTCTGATGCCATCGAAGTTTTAAATGGTCTGGAGCCTGTCAAACGCAGGCCTGGAATGTATACCGATACAACTAGGCCGAACCATTTGAGCCAAGAGGTCATAGACAACAGTGTTGATGAGGCGCTTGCAGGCCACGCATCTTCAATCAAGGTTATTTTACATGAAGATCAATCGTTAGAGGTTATCGATGACGGCCGTGGCATGCCAGTCGATATTCATCCCGAGGAAAAGATTTCTGGGGTCGAATTGATCATGACTAAACTGCATGCCGGCGGTAAGTTTTCGAATAAAAATTACGAATACTCTGGTGGTCTACATGGAGTTGGCATTTCGGTTGTAAATGCATTGTCGTTGCGTGTTCAAGTGACTATTAGGCGCGATGGTAATATTTATCAAATGGCCTTTGAGAATGGCGACAAAGTAGAAGAGCTTCGTGTTGTCGATACATGTGGTAAAAGAAACACAGGAACAAGCGTGCATTTTTGGCCTGACGCCAGTTACTTTGACTCTCCTAAATTCTCCGTTAGCAAGCTTCTACATGTGTTAAGAGCAAAAGCTGTACTATGTCCCGGGTTAAAAATCAGGTTTGACGATAAAGTTAGCAAAGAGACCACTGAGTGGTATTACGAAGACGGATTAAGAGATTACCTTTATCAGTCAGTAAAAGAATACATCACGCTGCCAGATGACACACCATTCGTTGGACAGTTCTCCGGTAATGGAGAAGCTGCTGACTGGGCGGTTATGTGGTTGCCTGAAGGTGGCGAGATGGTTACCGAAAGTTATGTAAACCTTATTCCTACTGCCCAAGGCGGTACACACGTCAACGGTCTCAGACAGGGTCTTTTGGATTCAATGAGAGAGTTTTGCGAGTTTAGGAATTTGTTACCCCGTGGCGTTAAAATAACTGCGGATGATATTTGGGACCGATGTGCATATATTCTCTCGACTAAAATGCATGATCCACAATTTGCGGGTCAAACCAAAGAGCGTCTCTCTTCCAGGCAGGCCTCTGCGTTTGTGTCTGGTGTGGTCAAAGATGCGTTTAGCTTATGGTTAAATCAGCATACTGATGTTGCAGAGTTATTAGCAGAAATGTGCATAAACAATGCACAAAAGCGATTGCGACAGAATAAGAAGGTCGCTCGTAAAAAAGTTACTCAAGGTCCCGCGTTACCGGGGAAATTAACAGATTGCTCCTCGCAAGACATTAATTATTCAGAGCTGTTTTTAGTGGAAGGGGACTCTGCTGGTGGATCGGCAAAACAAGCCAGAGATCGTGAGTTTCAGGCGATAATGCCATTGAGAGGCAAGATTTTGAACAGTTGGGAAGTCGATTCATCTCAAGTTTTAGCATCACAAGAAATTCATGACATCTCAGTTGCTTTAGGTATCGATCCCGATTCTGACGATCTAAGCGGCTTGAGATACGGAAAGATATGTATCTTGGCTGATGCTGATTCTGACGGTCTTCACATAGCAACCCTACTCTGTGCGTTGTTTGTTAAGCATTTCCGAACTTTAGTCGAACGCGGACACGTCTTTGTTGCAATGCCACCATTATTTAGAATAGATATTGGTAAAGACGTTTATTACGCATTGGATGAAAGCGAAAAGCAAGGTGTACTCGACCGAATTGAAGCTGAAAAGAAACGTGGCAAAGTCAACGTTCAACGCTTCAAAGGACTAGGTGAAATGAATCCACTGCAGCTAAGAGAAACAACAATGGATCCAAACACTCGTCGACTAGTACAACTAACGATTGATGATGCAGAAAACATGCTTGAATTGATGGATATGCTTCTTTCGAAAAAACGATCTCCAGACCGCAAAGCTTGGCTAGAAAGCAAAGGTAACCTAGCGATAATTGATTAAATCAATTCAAGGCTTTATTGACTATGATGCGCTATTTGAAATTCAGTTTGTTGACAGTAGCACTGTTATTCTTGCTACTGATTTTCTTGATATTGGATTTTAGCCCACAAGTACCTTATTCGGCTCATCGCCAAGTACAAAACGCAGATGAAGTGCACGACCTCATAAAGCAACTTCGGGCAAGCCTAAGAGGGCGATACACTCGTCAACAAATTGATATTTCTATTGGACAGGCTGACAGCCTTTTGGGCTTTGTTCAGCGTGCTCTACCTGAGGTTAGTAGTCAACTCTCATTATCGGACACATCTATTGAACTCGACATTAGCTATCAGCTCCCGTCTTTGTTTCTTGGTAGTTATATCAATCTTACTATCCAAATTTTAGAAGGTGATGCGCTAGCAGTTGAACATGTCAAAGTCGGCAGTATTGGGATACCTGGCGACTGGGCGTTAGGTCTTGCAGAGTCACTTGTTAATACTTATACAAAAAGTGTCGTGGCCACTAGTGCTATCCAGCAAATTGAAAAAATCGATGTAAACCCTAACCAAGTGTCTGTCTATCTGCATCCGCTAGACACTCTATTGCGAGAACTGAAGAACATAAGAACTTCAAGTGGAGGAGATGATAATCAACTTCTTCGAATAAAAACTGCGCACTACCTTCGATTCTTGGATGACTTGAGAGCATCTGATGTCGGCAAACAGGACACATCTTTAAGCTATTACTTACAAGCACTCATGGCTGAAGCAAAGTCGATGACGAGTAGTGGTTTGGGAGATCAAGAAAATTCAGCAACTTTGGAAAACGAAGCTGCTATATTCGCCTTAGCAATCTTCGCAGGGAATCGACGTTTTGCAGCCGTAATTGGCGATATGTCATTCGCTATTGATAAGATACCAACCAGTCCTTATTCGCCGACTTTGGCAAGTCGGAAAGACCTTAGTTTACATTTCATATTTTCTGCAGCAATAAAGCTAATGTCTGAGCAGGGAATTAGTGTTGCTGTTGGTGAGTTTAAGGAGTTGATGGATAGAGGTGAGGGAGGTTCTGGCTATAGTTTTGTTGACTTAAGTGCTGATATGGCAGGCGCAAACTTTGCTGCACTAGCAGTCGATCCTAAAACAGCCAGACAAATTCAAAATATTGTGTCACTTGAAAGTGCTGAAATGCTATTTTTCCCCTCAATAGATAATCTTGAAGAAGGCATGGGTAAAACAGAGTTCAAAACGAAATACACAGATGTTGAAAGTGACGAATACAAAAAGGTTGTCAACGAAATCAATCGCCGATTGGACACTTTACCTATCGGCAGAAGAGCATTCAATTAGTATTCAAAAACACCTCGTTCGCGGCACCCATTCCTCTTATTTTCGATAGATTGACGTGTTGCTTAAACTCAATTAATGCATCACTCGCTCCAACCACATACCCAAATAATGATTCAAATTTGCTAGTGAGTTTTCTCCATTCAGTTGGTGCGAAGCCTAATTGTGACAACGGAAATTGAATTACTTTGTCATGCGGGGAATAAACCATCCCGGATGTCTCTGTGACGACTTGTATATAAGCCTTTAAATCCATAGGAATAGCGCGTGAATTGCTGCTTCTCTTGTCAGTTAGTGGTTTTAGTTGAGTGGGTTGCCAATGAGACTTAATTTGTAAAACGCGTTTTTGAATGCTCGTGTAGTGGGACTGTTCAAGTGAGCTTGCAATACCGGCGCGTATTGGGTTGAGATCGACATAAACCATGCAGGCTAGTAGTGCTCGCTCATCAAGTAATGCTTGTGATTTGTATCGTGACTCCCAAAACTTGCCGACACAACCATCTTCTTTGTTTGCTTTGACGGCAATATATTGATTCAGATCTTTCATAAACGATGCGATGCTAAAAAGTTTTAAGCGAATAAACTCTATATCTCGATAGACTTTTGATTTTTCGTCATTAGTAAGGGCCGACGAACCTTTGCACAGATAAGTAACTTGCAGTGGTGTTAGCTTATGAATAAGTGACCAGCGTCTCAATATGGTTGTTCTATCTAAAGAATAAGCTAAGTTATCATCTACATGCAGAACAAAATGGGCATGGTTATGCATAATCGCATACGCACATATTTCAATCGTAAATGCTTTAGCTAGTCGAAAAAGCCGTGACTCTATCCACTTTCTTCGATGTTCATAGTTCTGTCCTGAAAACTTGTCAAAGCCACAAATTCTAGCTTGTCGAACACACCTAATCATACAATGATAATGCTTGGTTTGACTCAATATTATTTGTGCTTTCCGTGGTGTTGCCATGGTGAAATCCTTTTCGTTGAAGGACTTATCTTATGGGTACTTTTAAGCGAAAAAAACTGAATGAAAGGCCAGTTTTAATTTAAACATATGATATATGACAGACAGCGGAGGCTTTGTGAGTATTCAAATGGTTGACTTGAACTTCTCTAATGTCACTAATAAGGTTTGGATTTTTTTCACTATTCTAGGCAAAAGTTCGGTGTGATTACTTTTCTCACTCTCTAAGGCAGTAATTTCAATTGCTAACTCTTCAACATACGGTATGAATCTTTTACTGCGGCTAGAGAACTCACTATCATCGCCAAAAATGACGGTGAATTTACCTTTTCCATCTTTATTTAAAGTATCTAGTTGTTTATCTGCATCCAGAGCTTTGCGATATATGATTTGTAAGTTTTCTTTTAGTTTGTTGATGACTTCTTCCACAGCGATCCTCATTTGACACTAAAGTTTGGGCTACATTTGCCGATAACCCTTTAAAGTGCGCAATTCTGCACACTTTTGTTGATAGCTACAAGCAATAAAAGGAAATGGTATGGATATTTCAGGTGTTAGTACCTCAGGTGTATCCGGTGCGTTGGAGATCAAATCTGCTCAATTAGCGAAAGATCGAATAGAGCAAGATGGTCAAGCAGCGCTTCAGCTGTTGGAGTCAGCTGACGTACCGACTCAATCAGCTAATTCAAATGTGGGCTCAATTATTAACACTTACGCATAATAGTTGACTTCATGGCTGAAGGTTGAGGTTAATTGGCGTTTTGCTGGGTTGTCCTCCTATTTCCCTAACAAGTTTTGGGACTAGGTAACCTGGCAATCGCTTTATCATCCCAGACATAATTTTTACGGCTTCAGTTTCATCCACATCAAAATGGGACACACCTTTTACCTTGTCAACCAAATGCAAATAATAGGGTAAAACGCCAAAATCGAACAATTTTCGATTCAACTCGACTTGAGTAACAACACTGTCATTTATCCCTTTTAGCAAAACGCTTTGATTTAGCAGCGTCACCCCCATCGACCTCAATAGCGCGATATTCTCTTTTAATTCGGTGCTTAGTTCGTTCGCATGGTTGATATGAAACACAATTACCTTGTTGAGAGGTGTGTCCCTTAACCAACCTAAAAACGACGAATCAATCCGAGAAGGAATGACCACAGGTAGACGAGTATGAATCCTAAGCGTTTTAACATGCTCGATATGGCTTATTTGCTCTGATAGCCAAGCTAAATGTTCATTTGTCGCCATTAGTGGATCGCCACCAGAGAAAATTACTTCATCGATGTTACTATCATCTTCAATATACTTTAAAGATGCTAGCCATTGGGACTTATTCATCGCGTTCTCTTTATAAGGGAACTCCCTACGAAAGCAGTATCGACAATTAACTGCACAACCGGTCTTTACCAACAACAGTGCTCTATTTTTATACTTGTGCAGTACACCTTTAGTTGAAGAACTCTGTTCGTTGAGAGGATCTGAAACAAACCCTGGCACATCAGCAAACTCGGCTCTCAATGGCAGCACTTGTTTTAGAAGCGGATCATTAAAGTTGCCCTTTGCCATTAATGATGCGAAGTGCCGTGGGACTCTCATCGGAAAAAGCTTTCTCGCATCGTTATGCTGAGTCGCTATTTTGGTGTCAATTTCCAAGTACTGGAGTAACGATTCCAATGTTGTGAATGACATTGACAATTCTTTTTGCCAGTTTGACTCTACAGATGTCATATTTTTAGGTATTATTTGGTTCACAAAAATGCTCATAACGTAAATTTTAGAGGAATCATGGCTAATTTCAGCACAAATGAGTTCAAAGCGGGTCTTAAGATAATGCTCGACGGCGAACCTTGCAACATTCTTGAGAACGAATATGTTAAACCTGGCAAAGGACAGGCTTTTAACCGAGTCAGAATTCGTAAACTTATTTCTAATAAAGTTTTGGAAAAAACCTTCCGTTCTGGTGAGTCGGTAGAGGGTGCAGATGTTCTTGATGTTGAACTTTCGTATTTGTACTCAGATGGTGAATTTTGGCACTTCATGAATAACGAAACATTTGAACAAATAGCAGCCGATGAGAAAGCATTGGGTGATAGTATCAAGTGGTTGGTTGAGAACGATGATTGTACGATTACTCTTTGGAACGGCACCCCCATTTCAGTGACTCCACCGAATTTTGTGGAGTTGGAAATTACTGAAACAGACCCAGGTTTGAAGGGTGATACCGCTGGAACCGGCGGCAAACCGGCAACACTATCTACTGGAGCGGTTGTTAGAGTTCCTCTTTTTGTGCAAACAGGAGAAGTGATAAAAGTCGATACTAGAAGTGGCGAGTATGCCTCCAGGGCACAAAAATAAAGCTAACTTAAAGGGGCACATCGATGTCCCTTTTTTATAGTTGAATAAATATTATGCAGCAACAAGCTAATTGGCAGCCTAGTGCAACTATTCAAAACGTAGTTTTGAAAAATACTATATTGGCAAAAATTCGAGGCTACTTTGAGTCGGAAGGAGTGTTAGAGGTCGACACCCCTGTTTTATCTAAGTCGACAGTGACAGATCTACATTTAGATGCATTAGAGACGATTCATACAAACCCCTTGTCAGTTAAACGGACACACCTTTTTCTGCAAACTTCACCAGAATATTATATGAAGCGGCTACTTTGCGCTGGGTTTCCAAGTATTTTCCAGATTGCCAAGTGTTTTCGTGATGATGAAGTTGGCAGGTACCACAGCCCTGAGTTTTTAATGTTAGAGTGGTATCGACTTGATTTCTGTATGCAAGAACTGATTGACGATGTGATGGAAGTGCTTCGACTGACTCTCAATGTTGAAGGTTATCAGCAGATTACCTATGCCTCTTTATTTGAAAAGCATCTCAATATTGATATAACAGGTGTGTCCTGTTTAGAGTTGCAGGCTGCATGCTCAAAATATGGCTTCGAAGATATTGTCAGTAAACTAAACAACAGCCAAAACCAGAGTTCTGATATAGATCTGATGCTCCAACTCTTATTCTGCGAACTTATTGAACCGCTAATTGGTAAAGATAGTCCAGTTGTCGTTACACATTTTCCAGCTAGTCAGGCATCTTTGGCGGCATTGAATGTAGATAATCCAATCTTTGCAGAGCGGTTCGAGGTGTATTATCGGGGGGTTGAATTAGCCAATGGTTTTGAAGAGCTCGGTGATCATGATGAATTGCGTGAACGCTTTAACAGCGATAATAAACTCAGGGAGATAAACTCTAAAAAGCAAAAGCCACTTGACGAAAAGTTTCTTCAGGCTATGGAGGCTGGACTACCGTCTTGTTCTGGCGTTGCGCTTGGATTGGACAGATTGCTTATGATAGCCGCAAACAGCGAGCACATCAGAGAAGTACAATCTTTTTCTTTTGACGCTTGGTAGACCGGTAAATAAAACGGAGAGGCCCATTTGAATAAGCTAATCGATTGGTTTGATGAGATTTGCCCCGAAACTATCGTTTTGGGCTATGGGAGTTTGATGAACCAGTCTAGCCGTGAAACCTATAATAATATCAATTCTTTTTGTTTGCCTGTAAAAGTTCATGGTTGGAAACGAGAGTGGGTCACTCGCTCTGTAGCAGAGCAGCAGACATATGTAGGTGCAATTCAGGCCCAGAATAGTGTAATCAATGCCCAAGCTGTACCCTCAGTGATAGATCAAATGTTATTAAAGAGAGAAGTAGACTATCGGTTTGTTGAAATCCAGCCAGACAGCGTCCAGTTCACTAAAGAGGTGTGTCCCGAAATCCGGCAAAAGATAAATAATAGCAATATTTACATCTGTGAAAGCCTCTTAATCGAAGCGCCAACGAAAAAGTTTCCTGTCTACCAGAGTTACTTAGATACATGCCTCGCTGGCTGTATTGAAGTGGGAGGTGAAATGGAAGCGACAGCATTTATGCGGAGTACATCGGGTTGGCCAAGTTTCGGTGTAATTGATGACAGGGCAGCGCCTAGGTACCCGAGAGTAGGTCATATTTCAAAAGATAGCTATGAAATTATTGATAGTGTGCTCTCAGAATATGAATAAACTAAGCTCAGAGCGTTACCTTTATAGAGATGCATTGATTGATGATGCTGGTTTTTTTCTTACTCTCTTAAATGATGAGAATTGGCTACGATTCATTGGTGACCGAAATGTGCAAACGTTGCTTGATGCTGAAGGCTTTATCGTAAATCAAGTTAAGCCAATGTACTCCAGTTATGGGCTAGGAATGAAGGTTATTTGTAATAAGCAAACTGGTGAGCGTCTAGGGTTAATAGGCTTGTTAAAACGAGACTATTTAGATTCCATTGATTTGGGGTATGCGCTATTGCAGTCAGCTAGGGGAAAAGGAGTGATTGCTGAATCGGTTCCCTTATTTACCAATGTTGCTTTCAAGGAAATTGAGTCGACGAAACTTTATGCGACGGTTGATCCAGATAATTGCGCTTCTATTCGAATTTTACAGAAGAATCATTTTTGTTTAGCACCTAATCCGGAAGCCTTTGCCGATTTACCCTGTGGCATCATGCTTTATGTTAGATATAGAAATGAACATGATGCTTGTAAGACGTAATTACGGTCGTATATAAAATAGGTGTGTCCAATTTATGGAAGGTCAAAAAGACCTTCATAAGCGAAGGTCTTTTCACATGCATTATTCACTTTACTGCGGTGTTCTTATTACCATTAAACGAATTTCAGTCATATCCTCGATAGCAAATTTAATGCCCTCACGACCAAGTCCCGATTCTTTAACTCCGCCATAAGGCATATTATCAACTCGCCAACTTGGAACATCGCCTATAACGACACCGCCAACATCCAACTCGTCCCACGCTTTGTGAGCTTTATAGATATCTCTGGTGAAAATACCTGCTTGTAAGCCGAATTGACTGTTATTAACTAATGCTAAAGCTTCCTCGAAATCGTTAAATGAACTAATAATTGACACTGGTCCGAACGCTTCTTCAGAATTTACATCGCTACCGATAGGAGCGTCCTCTAGCAGTGTGGCTTGAAGCATCAAGCCCTCTCTTTTTCCACCACATAATAGTTTGGCACCATCTTCAATCGCGCTATTAATCCAGCCTTCCAAACGTTTTGCTTCTGACTCAGAAATCATGGGTCCGATGAAAGTATCTTCATTTAAGGGATCGCCATGAACTAAATTGGCAACCTTATCTTGATACTTCGATTTAAACTCGGCATAAATTGATTCATGAATGAAAATACGTTGAACACTAATGCAACTTTGCCCCGATTGATAGTAGGCACCAAAAACAATACGCTCGATTGCGTCATCGATATCAGCATCATGGTCGACAATACACCCTGCATTTCCCCCTAGCTCAAGGATTACTGGCTTTTTACCTGCTTTTGCTTTGAGTTGCCAACCTACATCTGGCGAACCGGTAAAGCTCAGAAGCTTGAATCTATCGTCTGTGGTAAATAAATCTGCGCCATCACGACTGCACGGTAGAATTGAAAAAGCACCTTCGGGTAAATCTGTCTCAGCTAACACTTCCCCAATGATGAGTGCTCCTATCGGCGTTCTGCTCGCTGGTTTGAGTACGAATGAACACCCAGCCGCAATGGCGGGAGCTATTTTGTGCGCAGCAAGATTAAGTGGGAAGTTGAATGGAGAAATAAATGAACATGGGCCAATAGGCACTTTTTTATATTGACCTTGATAGCCTTTCGCCCGCTCAGTAATTTCTAAATTCATGACCTCGCCAGAAATCCTAACTGATTCCTCAGCTGCTATTTTGAAGGTATCTATTAATCGAGTGACCTCGCCACGCGCGTCTTTAATCGGCTTACCAGCCTCAATGCAAAGGGCGTAAGCTAACTCATCAAAGCGTTCCCTAAACCGTGTCACACAATGCTCAAGGATCTGTTGTCGCTTGTATGCTGGCATTTTATTTAGAGCAGGTTGACTGGCTTCAGCGGCTTCTATTGCTTTATCAATGACTTTCGCATCGGCAAGTGCTATTTGCGTCGCTACTTCACCAGTATATTTATTGGTTACATCAAGATCTTTGTTCGCAAATACCGCTTTGTTTGCGAGGTAATATGGGTACTGCTTAGCTAGTTTATTCATTTTGTCTCCTCCTAAAGGGACACACCTATTTGGGTGTTTGCTCGGCTATCTGGCGTTCGTGGTCATTAGTAGCTTTAGTTCGCAGCGAAATAGGTGTGTCCCTTTACGCTCAACTTGCACAAACGCCTTAGCTTAAAAAGGTGTGTCCGATTTAAATCAACGATACTACTAAAGTGCTGCACTCAGTTTTCTAATCGTTTTGTTCAAAGTCTCGTCATTGAGGCTATAGTCGACGGGAACATCTATCAAATGGACGTTCGGCTCAGCTAAACACTTCTCTAACGTTGGTAGCAGTTGGTCGGTGGCTTCTACTCGCCAACCTTTACCGCCATATGATTCGACATACTTTACGAAGTCAGGATTACCATAGTCTAAGCCATAGTTTTCAAACTCCATATTAGCTTGCTTCCATTTGATCATACCGTAGGCGTCATCTCTAAGAATGATCACAACAATATGTAGGTTGAGCCTCACCGCGGTTTCTAACTCTTGACTGTTCATCATAAAGCCGCCGTCACCACAAACGGTTACGACTGCTCTATCCGGGTGAACAAGTTTAGCTGCCATCGCAGATGGTAGGCCAGCCCCCATCGTCGCGAGTGCGTTATCAAGTAATAGAGTGTTAGGAAGGAAGGCCGGATAATTTCGGGCAAACCAAATTTTGTAAACGCCATTATCTAAAGTAACAATCCCGTTTTTAGGCATCGCTTTGCGTACTTCTCGCACAAACCGTTCAGGTAAAATTGGAAATCTGTCATCATCTTCTGAAGCCGTTCTATGTTCTACGTAAGCATCATGAACATCTTGGTAGAAACCCAGCTTCCAGCTTTCTTGCGCTTGTATTTTCTCATTTATCTGCCAAATACTATTTGCAATATCACCAATTACTTCAAGTTGAGGGAAATAGACTGGGTCGACAGCTGCTGAGTCGAAATTAATATGAATGACCTTCTGGTTATCGTCTTCCATAAAGAAAGGCGGCTTTTCAACCACATCATGGCCAACATTAATAATTAGGTCTGCTCTATCAATAACGCGGTGAACAAAATCGCCAGAAGATAAAGCAGTGTTGCCCATAAACAGTTTGCCACTCTCATCCAAGACGCCCTTACCCATTTGCGTTGTGATATAAGGAATGCCAGTTTTATCTACAAACTCTTTCAGCATTTTTGCTGTTAACTTACGGTTTGCACCTGCTCCAATCAACAGCACAGGAGATTTGGCTTTCTCAATCATATCGACGGCTGCATTGATTGCCTTATATTCTGCTATAGGGCGACGTGCGATACTCGGTTTGAGGACAGGAGTATTGGTTTCTTCATCAGCAATATCCTCTGGGAGCTCTATATGTGTAGCGCCTGGTCGCTCTTCAGAGGCGAGTCTAAAGGCCTCCCGCACAACAGATGGTATACGATCACCACTCACAACTTGTGTTGTGTACTTGGTAATCGGGCGCATCATGTCTACAACATCAATGACTTGAAACCGTCCTTGTTTGCTAGTTTTAATCGGTTTTTGTCCGGTAATCATAAGCATTGGCATGGCGCCAAGTTGGGCGTATGCAGCAGGAGTAACTAGATTCGTGGCGCCTGGACCTAAGGTCGATAAACAGACACCTACTTTTCCAGTTAGTCTGCCGTAGGTTGCGGCCATAAAGCCAGCGCCTTGCTCATGGCGAGTGAGGATCAGTTTGATTGATGAACTTCTGAGAGATTCCAATAAATCTAAGTTCTCTTCCCCTGGAATCCCAAAAATATATTCGACGCCTTCAGCTTCTAGCGCTTTTACCATTAAGTCAGATGCTTTCATGTTTGCCTCTTTTACCAAATTGAATATTTAGTATAGATTGGTAATGCCAATTTACATATTCAATTAACGAATAATGTATTTGAGCAATTTTTGGACACTACCATTCTATGAGAAATAACAGAGTTAAAAAGCTGAAGGAAGCACTGTTGCCTTTATAAGTATGACATCTTCTACAGGGGCGTCTTGGAATCTTATTAGTGCTTTGTACTCAGTTTCGACTTCTGCGATTTTGTCGAGTACTTCATAGCCTTCGGTAACACTTCCGAAAACGGTATATCCCCAAGTCTTGCCAGGGTTTAGGTTATCGTTATCTTTCATGTTGAAGAAAAACTGCCTTTTGGCTGTATGTGGATCATCTTCTCTTGCCATGGCAATTGTATGAAGGTCATTTTTCAGGCCATTTCCCGACTCATTATAAATCGTGCGATTTGCTTTTCGTTCTTTGTATTCCGGCTCATAACCACCACCCTGAACAATATAGTTTGGAATAATTCGGTGGAAAATGGTGTTGTTATATTCGCCACGTTTTACATAGCTCAGGAAGTTATTCACAGTAATGGGAGCTCGTTTCCTGTTGAGCTCGATAACAATGTCGCCCATGCTTGTTTCGAATTTCACCATGGGATAATAATTATCGGGTTGGATGTTTTCACCTGGTTGTTTTTGCGCTTTTGCGGCAACCCCGTCGATGCTGACAACAATCAATACAAGAATGAAGAGAATGTTTTTCAATTTAAGACCTCGCTTTGTAAGTAGATAAAATACTAAACTTCTTGTTACTATCAATGACCTGATATCCACCGAAAAGTTTCTTTAGTTTTTGTGGGTAATCCAAGTGGCGATTGCCTACAATCCGTAATTCCCCGCCATGTTTTAAAACAGATTTTGAATCTTTGAACATCTGATAAGCAACATGATCTGTAATTGCATTCTGTTGATGAAACGGAGGATTACAAAGCACTAAATCATAAGATGATTCAGCGTCTTTCAATACTTCCTCGAGACAATTACTGACAACAAAACTAGCTCGCTCGTCGCTGCCTAAGTGCGCAATAACATTGAGTCTTGCAGACTCAACTGCCATGAATGATTCATCAACAAATGTGACATGTGCGCTTGGGTTTTTACTTAAAATGGACACACCTAAAACGCCGTTACCACATCCAAGATCTATCACTTTTTGGTCTGTCGCATCGGGAAGATTTTTCAATAGAATTCGAGCGCCAATATCGAGATGCTCACGACAAAAAACATTCGCATGATTATGTAATTCGAATGAAATCAAGGGATCAGTCACAGTAGTTGGATAAGGACTGTCATTGCTCGGCTTTTTTTCAAAACGGGAAAATATTAATCGCGCTTTCTTTTTAGCAAGAGATGTTGTCGTTTTCCCAATATATTTTTCAAACAAGCGTAAAACCGAATTTTGTACGGCTTTGACTTTCCCTGCTGCGATAACTTTCGTGTCAGGACTCAACACTTTACTTAAATTAATAAGTTGATATTCGAGCAATGCAAGGGTCCTGGGTATTTTGATGATTACAAGCGCGGGTGGAGCTTTTGCAAAGGTGGCTAAGTCCAGTAATGCATCAGCAAAGACCACGTTTTCTGGCTCATAGCCATTTATAAGCATGTTTGTAGTGAGGCTTTTATGAGATATCCATGAGTCTGAAATGAATACTGGTGAATATGCTTGTAGCCAGCAGGTTAAGGCACCGAATTCATCGTTTAGGATGAAAATAGGTGTGTCCGATTTGCAGTCTACACCATCAAGAGAAGCCAAAATATCGCAATTTTCAATATGCTCAATAATGTACTCGTCTGCGGAGTCCCAAGCCTGCAAACTAACATGCTGGTGCTTGGCCGGATAACGTTCTAAATGTAAAGTGCGCTCAAAAGCGCTAAAGTGCGTATTCATCTCTTACCTAAAGTTGATAGTCAAACTCACAAAAAACGAAATCCGAATTATGCAAAAAAGTCTGTTTCCACAAAACCAATTACAAAGTCTACCTTTGGTAGATGCAAAGGTACAATTTTTAGAGAATTGGCTCGATTCAACAACAGCAGACGACTACTTTGACCAGTTTCATCAACAACTTGATTGGCAAGAAGGAGAAATCAAAATATTTGGTAAAACGACCAAAATACCCCGTTTACAGGCTTGGTACGGGGATGAGGGGACCGATTACCAATATTCGGGAGTGACAATGAAACCGCTTAAATGGACACACCAATTACTGAGGTTGAAAGAACAATGCGAGGCACTAACAGGTGTGTCCTATAATTCGGTGCTAGCGAATTTATACCGCGATGGTAGCGACAGCATGGGGATGCATTCCGATAACGAACCGGAGTTGGGTTTATCCCCAACTATTGTCTCCGTGTCACTTGGAGAAACACGCAACTTTGACTTTAAACACCGTGTAAGCGGTGAAAAATATAGATTACCCCTGTCACACGGCTCGGTACTCGTTATGTCTGGGTCAACACAAAAGTATTGGTTACACGGCATCGCTAAAACAAAAAAATCACAACAAGCTCGGATAAACTTAACTTTTAGACAAATCAAAAGTAACAACCAAAAGTAACGCATTCACATTTTGTCGTATTGCATCAAAACGTTTATCATTCACTTATTACATTTTAGGAACCTTTTTATGACAGTACAGCAATCGATCATTGATAAAATTAAAGCGCAGTTTTCCCTTGTGCATCTTGAAGTCGTGAATGAAAGTCATATGCACAATGTCCCCGCGAATTCAGAAACTCACTTTAAGGTTGTCTTAGTATCAGATGATTTTGATGGACAACGGCTCATACAGCGACAGCGCGCAATCAATAAGTTATTAGCCGAAGAGTTGGCAGGGCCAGTCCACGCGCTAGCACAACACATTTACACACAAGCTGAATGGGAAAAGAAGTTTGCAGTAGCTCCTGATTCTCCTAACTGTTTGGGTGGCAGTAAAAGCTAGATTCGTTCGTAAATGATATTAACAATCTGTTAAAGGAATTTTGTTTGCATTTCTGCTAGACTCGCCGCAACTTTAAGATATTCGAAATGTAATTTATGTTTAATTTGATTAATGGCACGAAAGGAAACGTGAAAAACGACATCCTTTCGGGTGTGACTGTAGCCCTTGCCTTGGTCCCTGAAGCTGTAGCGTTTGCCTTTGTTGCGGGTGTCGAGCCAATGGTTGGTCTTTACGCAGCCTTTATGATGGGGCTAATAACATCGGCTATTGGTGGCCGTCCAGGTATGATTTCTGGAGCCACTGGTGCAATGGCTGTTGTGATGGTCGCTTTAGTTGCTGAACATGGCGTGCAATATCTCTTTGCCGCGGTTCTATTGGCTGGCTTGTTGCAGATCTTAGCGGGTATATTCCGGCTCGGTAAGTTTATTCGCCTGGTTCCCTATCCAGTGATGCTAGGGTTTGTGAATGGTCTAGCTATCGTTATATTTTTAGCTCAATTAGGCCAGTTCAAAGTCACGAGCCCCTTGGGCCAGCTAGAATGGATGTCTGGTACGATGCTGTACATCATGCTCGGCTTGGTAATTTTGACGATGGCTGTTATCTATTTATTGCCAAAGTTGACCACTGCCATCCCCGCGTCATTGGTAGCGATTGTTGGTGTTACCTTGCTTGTTCATGGGTTTGACTTAGAAGCTCGCACGGTTATCGATTTTGTCCGAGATATGGTGCCAGAAGCTCAAAAAGCGACGGTAACATTGGCTGGTGAGTTACCTTCCTTTAGTATTCCGTCTGTTCCTTTTACAATGGAAACCTTCTACATCATTCTTCCAACAGCGATCATATTATCACTCGTAGGCCTAATTGAATCTCTATTAACGCTGACATTAATTGATGAAATGACTGACACTCGCGGTCAGGGCAATAAAGAATGTGTTGGCCAAGGTGTTGCAAATACAGTTAACGGTTTCTTTGGTGGAATGGGTGGTTGTGCCATGATTGGTCAAAGCATGATCAACATAAACTCAGGTGGTCGAGGCCGTTTATCTGGTATCACGGCAGCTTTAGTTCTACTTGGTTTTATCCTGTTTGCTGCACCATTGATTGAGATGATACCACTGGCCGCATTGGTTGGCGTTATGTTTGTTGTCGTCATCGGTACATTTGAATGGGCGTCGTTTAGAATTATTCGAGGCGTTAATAAAGAAGATGCCTTTGTGCTGTTCTTAGTGACAGGTATTACGGTTATCGCTGACTTGGCGATAGCTGTTGTCGTTGGTGTTATCGTTTCCGCACTCGTGTTTGCTTGGAAGCACGCGACGCATATTATGGCAAAGACGCACACCGATGATGATGGATGGAAAGTGTATGACTTGGAAGGGCCTTTATTCTTTGGCTCAGTGACTCACTTTAGAGAGATCTTTGACCCACAAAATGATCCTGAAGATGTAGTGATAGACTTCCAAGAATCACGTATTTGGGACTCTTCAGGTATTGATGCGCTTGACGGACTTGCTGACAAATATAAAGAACAAGGTAAGAAGCTCCATATTCGTCATATCAGTCCCGAGTGCAGGGTCTTGCTCAGAAAGGCCGGAGATTATGTTGAAATTAACGTGAATGAAGATCCTAGGTATCGGGTGGTGTCAGACACACTAGGTTAATTGACGACTTAGGAATATGAAAACGGGAGCAAGTGCTCCCGTTTTTTTATGACGTTGATTTAATTGCGATACAAGGTTTTGATTAAATGAAAACCAAACTGTGTTTTTATTGGCCCATGCACTTTAAGCACTTCTTTTTTAAATACCACATTATCGAAAGCTTTGACCATGTCACCACGCTTGAACTCGCCTAAGTCACCACCTTTCTTCGCGCTAGGACAAATACTATATTTTTTGGCTAGTTGCTGAAAGTTAGCTCCTCTGTCTAGTTCAGATTTGATTTTTTCAGCCTGAACTTTAGACTTGACCAATATATGACATGCTGCTGCTTTCATTATAGTTTATGGTGCCTTTTTAAATAACAATGTCATTCTATTTGACTCGCCAATGGCATCGACTTTTGCTTTTAATGCTGGGTCATCAGCTGTCCCGTTGTATGATGGTGGCAAACGCCAAACGACCTCGGATTCAGTTGGCAAATCACTAGGATTGGCATTGATATCAGATTCAGACACTAAGACAAATCCAGCTTCTTTGAAAGCTTCGATCACTGCAGACTTCTTCAAATATCCCGCACTTCCATCAGCCCATTTATCCGAGCTTTTATCAGGGGCTTGATGCTGAACTACGCCAACCATTCCAGAGTCCTTTAATAGCGTGTGAGTTGTTTTCAAGGCTTCTGTTAACGTACCCGCTTCTTCTTCAAAGCGATTTAAGTTATGTAAAGCACGAATAAACAATACTCTATCTAGAGTGCCAGCAAGCGCTTCTGGCGCAGAGTTAAATGTAAAACCACTCGCTTCGATACCATTGTCAGAGAAATCAGCAATCATATTAGGAAAAGCACTGGTTCTTTCTATCGCTCTTGCGATCCCTTCTTCAGAAAAGAAACCAAATCGTGGCCACATATCATCGTTGTAATTTATGCCATGAAGCTCGCCCTCGGCTCCCAAATACGTCGTCAATATTTTTGAATACCAACCACCACCGGGTAAAGCTTCCGCGACAGCCATGCCTGGCCCTACACGAAAAAACTCTAAAGTTTGAATTGGATTGCGCGCGTCATCTCTCGCTTTATCTTCGTCTGTTCGAACTTTAATTGCGTGAAACAAGCGACCACGATCTACTGTAGGTTCGCGGTCTTTCAGCTCTGCCACTGCCGCAGCAGGTTCAGGGCTTGCTTTGACTTCTTCTTTAACGTCGCTTGATGGCGCATCATTACAACCTTGAAGCGCTGCAAACGAGAGTAAACATGCCGCTGCTATAATTGATTTTTTAAACATAGTCGTCCCTTTTTTCATTCTAATTATTGAATTTAACCTGTTGTCCTAGTAGTAGACCACAACTAACTAGTTTTGTTTGCTTAGCCAGTATATCAATTCGACAACGTCATCCGCAGTCATATCGCGAGTGAAGGTAGCTTGGTATTTTCCATTGACTATAAAGTTAGGCACACTTTGCAGTATTTCGCGGTATTGGTCGATTGACGCGTTGTTGTTTTGCATTATTTCTTTAACTTCGTCGCTCTTTAAAGCGCTTTCAAAGTCTTCTTCCGTCACATCATAGGCAATAAGAATCGCCTTCACATCGTTTAGGCTCTTTATTTCAAGATTCTTTTCATGGATATGTTGAAAGATGGCTGCATTTACCATCTTTTCTTGATTTAAGTGTCTACCAATAGCCATACCTAAGGTAGCAAAATCTTGGATTTCAGGAGTAGTGAACCTCATAAAATTGACGTGTACTTTTTTGAAATCAGTATTGGAGTCTAGGCGGTCATTGATATTGTTTACCAGTGGTTCAAAGTTGTAGCAGTGTGGGCACCAAAATGAAAAGTATTCGACCACTTCAGGTTCTGCCCTTACCTCATCACTTATTACCTTGTAATGTACGCCTTCCTTCCAAGGAATAAGGCTCATAGGCATACTATCAGTGCTTTCCTTGGTATCAGCTTTAACTTCAGCACTTTGTTCTTTGGTACTACTAGTCGTCGCTGTGGTCTCTGGTTGACTGCATGCACTTATGAAAAAGATACATATAAAAAGTGAAGTAATAAGTTTAATCGACTGAGTCATGGGGTTCCCTGAAATAAAATGTTTTCTTGATTATAGAGAGTTTTACTCGAGCGTAAACACTTCGGCCCAAATGGGACACACCTATTTTGGATATTCGGTATGTCTTTGGGGTGAAACTTGATAGGAATAATTCATGAAAGTGATAAAAAGGTGTGTCCAAAAATAAAGGTAGTGGGTGATAAAACCCCGAAAGAGGTGTGTCCAATTTTCGGTGCGGGAATAAAAAAGGCCGCTAATGCGGCCCTTGTGTTAAATAGTGCGGTTTATGATTGTTTTGTTAACCATACAATCAGATTTACAATGTCGTCGGCAGTCATGTCACGAGTGAACGTGGCTTGATACTTACCATTCACTATAAAGTTAGGTACGCCTGAAACATAATCGCGGTATTCAGCGATTTGTTTGTTGTTTTTATTAACTAGATTTTTCACACTGAAACTTTTTGCTAATTTATCAAATTCTTCGCCATCTACGCCGTTAATAACGAAGATGCTTCTGAGATCTTTTAAGCTGCTAATTGTGCTACGTTGTTGATGGATGTAGTTAAAAATTGCACCATTAAGTTCGGTTTCTTTTTTTAGAGCACGTGCTATCACCATTGCAGTCGTCGCATTTTCCTGAACATCAGGTCCAGCCATTGGCATAAAATTAACATGCACTTTTGTAAATTTAACATCTTCACCTAAGCCAGCTTTGATATTCTTAACCAAAGGCTCAAATCGATAACAAGCAGGGCACCAAAAAGAGAAAAATTCCTTCACTTCTGGCTTGGCCGTCGCCTTGTCACTAATGACAGTATAATGTTTACCTTCTTGCCATTGCTCTTGAGCACTAATATTAAGTGACAGTACGGTTAGCAAAATTATTGAAAAAAGCTTCTTCATTGTGTTTTATTCCTTGTTCACAGCGCAGTAACGCGTGTATTAATTTTTCTGTTTGCAGAATACCATAAAGCGAAAAAATATTTCAAAACAAAAGGCCGCCTACTTCAGTAATGGCGGCCTTATTCATTTGTTGTTCAGCTTTACAACGCTTGGTTTAGAAACATTTGAGCCTTACTTATCCGTTTAGTTCAATTGGTATCGCAGGTTTAGCGTAATACGCCTTTTTTGCCCAACAAATCCAAAAACATCTTCATAATCTTCATTCAGCAGGTTTTCTGCGCGTAAGTTAAGCGTCAAGCTATCGTTTATCTTGTAGCCATAATTTGCACTTAGCAACCAATATGCACCTAATTCAACAAGTTCAGGAGAAGCAGGAAAAGGAGGAAAGAAGCGATCCAACTTTGACCCTGTGTAATCACCTTGAACATACACATTGTTTTGATCGTTAATGGTATAGTTCAAAGTTACTGAGCCTGTGTGTCGCGCACGCCTTAGCTCTATTTCAGTTGGTGCTTTCGCTTCTAAATACGCATAGCTTGCGGACCAGGCAAGATGATCCAAATATCCTTTCAGTGACAACTCAAAGCCTTTACGAGTACTCGTTTCTTCTAGGTTGTTAGCAGTAAAGGCGCCGCTTGTAGGATCAAATACGAAGCCATTAATTTCATCTTCCAACTCAGTATTGAAGTGAGTTAACTGTATGTCAATTTGATCTGTTGGGGCATATTCTAGCCCAACTTCGTTAGAGAAGCTGGATTCAGGCGTCAAATTGGGATTTCCCTGAAAAGTGCCCGGGAAAAAGCCAAACCTTTCGGTGAAACTTGGATTCTTGATTGCTTTGCCACGACTCAGAAATACCTTTAAATTTGGCATTACTTGCCAACTCAGACCTAATCGGAAGCTGCTGGCATCCTCAAATTCATCACTATTATCTCTACGTAAACTAGCACTTAAATACAATGATTCGCCTAAGCTAACTTGGCCATCTGCCAGCGCGGAGATTGTGGTGTTCGATTGTGACTGGTTAGGATCACCAAAGCTAATAGGGCCTGCCTGTTGAAAGTCCTCTTCGACGGCATCAACGCCTATGTTCAAGAAGTTTTGCTTGTAACCTGCACCCATGGATAAATCGAAATAGTGGAGCCAAGTTAAACGTTCTGTTTCACCTAAGGTACTCCCTGAGAATATATCTTGAGTATAGTTTTCACTTTCGTTACGACTTAGTTGGTAGCTTAATGATTGTGACCAGTTATTTGCTTTCGGCGCATATAACCATCTCAATAGATAGTTTAATTGTTCGCCTTCGCTAACGTTATCAGCGTCGGTTGGCAAGCCTGTAGTGGCAAAGTCAATTGCGTCAAACGAAGATGTAAACTCGACTATTCGTACATTGCTAGTCAGTTGATGCGCATCGTTAATATCATATTGCACTTGAGCGCTTAGGCTCGAATTGCGGTAGCCATCGTCCTCACCTCCATTTCGAGAGATGTTATCGCCATCTGTACTCAGGTGATTGAGGTTAATCGCAAAACTGAGTTTGTCGCTTTTTAAACTGTAGGATAAACCGAGTTCCTTAGTTGCTTGAGTACCCAACGCTATATTGCCTGAAAGTTGTTGCGGTTCACTTGCTCGCTTAGTCGTAATGCTTATGACGCCGGATACAGCGCTTGTTCCCCATAAGGCGCTTTGCGGGCCTCTTAGTAGCTCAATATGTTCTATGTCTGCAACAACAATATGCGCGAAGTCAACAAGGCCACCTTGCCCTATGTCGTTAACTTCCACACCGTCAATGAGGACTAAAATATGATTACTCTCACTCCCGCGGAAACGCAATTCGCTTAGCGTTCCAGTCGGCCCTGACTGACTCACATTGACGCTTGCAAATGTGCGCAAAAGCTCCACAACAGTGCTCGCTCCGGATGCTTTGATTGTGTCTTCGTCTAAGAAGGACACCGAGCCGGCTAAAGTACGTTTGTCGATTGCTGCTCGTGAACCAAGCACACTAATGGTTTCAAGATCATTGTTAGATTGTGAATAAACAGTAGGACTCGCAGCGATGAAAGCTGCTAAAAAAGATAGTTTTATTTTCATTTTAAATATGGACTCTGTGAATGCTCCACCCGAGCATGTCAAATAGGAAAGGTCGAAACCTCGCTTATCAAGGCCGGTATCCGGGCTCACACAATCATTTCAAAACCTTCCCATGCAAAAAGAGGCACAGTGGTTGACGTCGTTATTCACGATGAATGAAAAGTGGAAAAGTGGACTCTTCCTGTGTTTACCGTTGCGGGGGCAGCGCTAGATTCTCACCAGCTTCCCGTTTAACTCATAGTTTGAAAATTCAGCTATGAGCACCTTGAACGTGGCGAATTATAAATGGATTCAAGCATTTGTGTAGCGTTATTCCGATATTTTTAGCTATGACATATAGCGAGTTCGCAGAGATTACCGACGCTTACAATTTGATAGGCTCTTCGTGCAACGCCGAATATTGCTCTTTCAAGGCTAAAATTTGATTTTCCCAATATTTATCCTCAGCGAACCAAGGGAATGCCTGAGGAAACGCGGGGTCTTCCCATCGTAGGCTAAGCCATGCCATGTAATGGACCATACGCATAGCGCGTAAAGGTTCGATTAACTTTAGCTCTTTAACATCGAAGGGCTGAAATTCTTCATAAGCTTCAACGAGTGTGTCCAACTGTATGAATTGCTGTTGTCTATCACCGGAAAGCATCATCCATAAGTCCTGAACCGCGGGGCCCATGCGACAATCATCCAGATCGACAAAGGTAGGCCCATCACGCCAGAGGATATTACCCGGATGCAAGTCGCCATGTAGTCTGATGTTTTTGTATGAGCCAGTAAATCGAGTTTTGGTTTCTTTAATGACCATATCTAAAATAGTATGAAACGCTGTTTGCAGGTGGTGAGGAAGCAAACTACCATTTTCTAATACGGTTTTAGGTGTGTCCAAGTAAGTCTGGACATCCATTGCGGGTCTAGTCTCGAATGACGACGATTGAGCAACTCGATGTATTCGGCCGATAAACCTGCCCATCCATTCAAGTTGGTCGAGGTTATCTACTTCAAACTGTCGACCACCGACAGAAGGAAATAGAGCGAATCGATAACCTTCATGCTCATGAAGGGTGTGTCCCGTTTGCGGAGCGTCGATATGAGACAAGCGCAAAGGCGCAACGACGGGGACTTCTTGCTCATGTAACTCGATTGAGAAGTCGTGTTCCTCTTGGATCTGGGTATTGGTCCAACGTTGAGGCCGGTAAAACTTCACAACATAACGTTGTTTGTCTTCACCTATGAATTGGTACACTCTATTTTCGTAGCTGTTGAGTGCTAAAAGCCCAGATTCGGCGCGCACACCCAAGGTTTCAATGGCATCCAGAATTAAATCTGGATGCAGACCTGCAAAGGTAAAGTCAGACATCAGTGAATATAAATTTAGTAGTTTCTTCTATTTTGATTATTTCACCATTTTCATCTTGTGTCTGTACATGAAATTTAAATTCGGTTATTTCTTCTGTCAGTGCATAGGGGTCACTGGTGACGCTGATCGGAAGTGTATAAACCTCACCTCCTCGCACTTGCACTTCGGATACGCCAACATAGTTGCCACTTTCCAAGCCACTGATACTGACTTTAAAAGTACGGTCCTGTTGTGATTTGTTAAGCAACTTCAGTGTATAAACGTTTTCTATAAGCCCTTGGTTTGTCTCACGATATAATGAATTTCGGTCTTTAATGATGTCGATTTCTAAGGGGACACGAGAGTAAATATCAAACACAAGCAAACTCGTCATAACAAGCAGAACAACCGCATAACCAATCAACTTGGGCCTAACTATCTTAGTGGTTCCGCCCGCCAGTTGGTGTTCTGATGTGAAGCTAATAAGGCCTTTATCATAACCCATCTTATCCATAACGCCGTTGCACGCATCTACGCAAGCGCCGCAGTTAATGCATTCGTATTGCAAACCATTTCGAATATCAATGCCTGTTGGGCAGACTTGAACACAGAGGTTACAGTCAATACAATCGCCAAGCCCTTTTTCTTGAAGTTGTTCTTGTGTCACTTTACGTGAGCGTGGTCCGCGCTTCTCGCCTCGTTCAGGGTTGTATGCAACAGTGAATGTATCTTTATCAAACATCGCTGATTGAAAACGTGCGTATGGGCACATGTGTGTGCACATAATTTCACGCATGTATCCAGCATTGCCATATGTACATACAGTGAAAAAGATGACGGAGAAACCAGCCCAGAAACTGACGTCAAAAGTGAAGAAGTCAACGAATAGGCTATCGATAGGTGTGAAGTAGCCTACGAAGGTGATGGATGTTAATAAGGCAACGCTTACCCAAGAGAAGTGCTTCAAGGTTTTACGGAAGAATTTGTCAGCGTCCATTTTCCGTTGGTCCAACTTCATTCTCTTATTTCGGCTACCCTCGATTTTTTCTTCAAACCAAATGTAGATAAAGGTCCAAGTTGTTTGTGGACACATAAACCCACACCACACGCGCCCAGCAAAAGTAGTGATAAAAAATAGAGCAAATGCGGAGACAATAAAAATATACGCAAGAATAGTCAGGTCTTGCGGCCAAAGTGTCATTGCAAAAATATTGAAACGTTGTTCTCCAATATCTAACAATACGGCTTGATTGCCGTTGTATTGAAGCCAAGGAATAAGCGCGAATACGCCTAGAAAGATCAAACCGAAGAAGCGTCGAATATTCTCCAGCATGCCTTCGACAGCTCTCACATAGATCCTGCTACGAGCTGGGTATGCTGATGAGTCACCACTATTTGAGGGTTTATGAATTTTTACCGGAGTGACGTCTTTGATATCAATTTTTTCGTTCATTAAGAACTCCGCGTGGGAAATGAAGAAGATACATAAATTTTAGGCTGACAGTATATCAAGAAGACGCAAGCAAATGTTAATTCAGATCAAATAAGAACAGTCTTTTCTTAAAGATTTTGTAAGCTTATATTTGAGCCATTTAGGTATACTTCAGGAAAACATACTAGCGTATTGTGGGAAATCATTGTATTTAACGTATGAATATCTATTATGTACTTAGGAATTTACTATCAACAATTAAGTACGCGTCTAAGGATCTACAGTTAATATGTGGCGAACATTTGTCATCATGATTGAAATTATTATATTAATCATTGTATTAAGGACGTCCTTTGTTCAATATTTCCTGTCTGACATCCAACAAACGGTGCTTGGTTGGATAGAAAACGTCGCTGAAATTCCTGAACAGCAGTCATTAGCTACGATACGCGAACGGTTTTTTCACAATAATATGTCTTTACAACCACACCAAACGGATTATGTGGTGTTGATTACCGACTCCAAAGAGTCGCTAACCAAATTCAATGAACGTTATTGTATAAATAATGACAAGAATCCATTCATCTACGGCGCGAATTTGAACCGCCTATGTGGTCACATCAAAGACAGCAAACTTTTCTAAATCTCAGGTCATTATTGAACCTGAACTTGATCTACGATGTCGTAGTAGTATATTTATTGAACAAGTTATGCGAAGGAGTGATAAATGAAATCAGTTAAATTTGGTCTAACATTATCGATTTTTATCTTTTCTGTGTCAGTACTATCTCAAGATATTAAAGAGCAAGAAGCTGATAAGGAAGCTGAGACAAAAGGTCCAGTTACTATAGAGTGGGTTAACCCTGAAGACTTCAGAGATGTTCGCCATCCGAGTGTATCAAGAGCGAAATACCGAGAGCGAGTGTTTGCGAAGTTAGAATCTCATTTCGACAAACTCGCTGAAGACCTTCCTGAGGGGTATCACTTGGCTCTTAAAGTAACCAACCTTGATATGGCTGGAGAAGTGCAAACAGCCACCCAAGCAGGCCTGATTGGTATGCATCATAGAGCTTCTGCAGGTTTTCAGGAATATAGAATAATGCGTGACATCGATATTCCTAGAATGACCTTTAGTTTTGAATTGAAAGATGCGGACGGAAAAGTAGTGCAATCAGAAGAAGTTAAGCTGAAAGATGTAGGCTTTCTAAACCGCACATCAACACGCTTCAAAAATAGACCATTGAAATATGAAAAAGCGATGGTATCTCGTTGGTTTAAAGAAACCTTTCTAGCTGAATCAGAAGCTTAATAATGGTAAATCCGGTGAAGGCTCAGTTTTTCGTCGGAACAACAGACACGTAATTTATGAAGAGCGCACCTTGCGCTCTTTTTTATTGAATTTTATTTTTCTGTTTATTAATTAAACAGGTTCTTTGAGAGCAGCTGGAAAACTGAATAACCATTTTTGTTCAGTATTTTATTTTTTTGCCGCAGAAGTTGAGTAGATTCAAGTACTTTAAAAATCCTACGCATTTTGTAAAACACCCTCGCAATAAATTCATTCAATTTGTCACACAAATGTAGTAATTTACCCATACCTTAGTATAGGAAAAAATACCTAACAGACGGACATATACAATGAAGATCAAAATGTTATCAGCGCTAATGCTTGGTGCACATTGTTTTACGGCTTCGGCGAACGTATTCATCTCAGAATACGTTGAAGGCTCAGGGAACAACAAAGCAATAGAAATATATAATAATAGCGACACTGGGGTTGATATCTCTCAACACCAAATAAAAGTGTACTTCAATGGTGGTAGCAGCGCAGGAACAACGATCAGTTTGTCCGGTGAAATAGCTCCCTTCAGTACCTATGTTGTAGCAACTACGAGTGCTGATGACGGCTTGAAAATGAACGCGCAGTTATTGACTGGCGCAAGCTTATTCAACGGTGACGATTTTATTGAATTGGTCGTTTCTAATGGCGCAGATAGCGAAACAGTGTTGGATACCATTGGTCAGTTTGAAGTTGACCCTGGATCAGCGTATTCCGTCACTGTGGATGGCGTAACATACTCAACTGCGAACAAAACTTTAGTTCGCCGCAGTAATATTACGATTGGGGACTCAGACGGCAGTAACGCGTTTGACCCAAGTGCTGAGTGGGAGGTTTTTTCGCAAGATGACTTCTCTAACATCGGTTCTCACACTACAACGGACACACCTGATGGTGGCTCGGACGGCGGATCTGATGGTGGTTCAGATGGCGGTTCTGATGGTGGTTCAGATGGAGGGTCTGACGGTGGTTCAGATGCATCTAATGGTGATTTAAGTGGCCAAGTCTGTACCAACTGTCCAGATCTAGCACAGTTTAAAGATCCGAGTGCTTTTGACGCGCAAGCTTATTATGCTGAAGTTGACCAACTTCTGAATGCCGAAGCAAGCGCAGCCCAGATTAAAGCAGCCCTGAGTTCGATTATATCTACAGATATACAACGACTGACTTACAGTGAAGTGTGGACTGCTCTAACCGCGACCGATGAAGACCCAAATAATAGTGACAACGTGATTCTTTTGTATTCAGGTCGTTCTATTCCGAAAGCTTCAAATGGCAGCGGCGCTGCATCAGGTGATGGTGACAACTGGAACCGTGAGCACTCTTGGCCAAAAAGCCATGGCTTTAGTAGCTCAAGTGATGAACCGTACACAGATATTCATCACCTTCGTCCAACTGATATTTCGATTAATGCTGCTCGCGGAAACTTAGACTACGATGAAAGCGACGCACCATTAAGCGATTCTCAGATTACATCTGAAACGGATCCATCGATACGTGCGTCAATTTTGGCCGCGACTGCAGACAACTTTGTAGATGGTGATTCTTTCGAACCCAATGCCAATGTGAAAGGTGACGTTGCGCGCATGATGTTTTACATGGATACGCGTTACGAGGCCGGTGGAACTTATATTGACCTCGTGCTTGTTGATCAGATTACTAGTACAGGCTCGCCAACTTTGGGTAAATTATGCACCTTGATCCAATGGCACAATGATGACCCAGTCAGTGAATTCGAAATAAATCGAAACGAACGCATTTATCAATATCAAGGCAACAGAAACCCATTTGTCGATAATCCTCAGTGGGTTGACTTGCTTTACTCATCTGAAACCTGTGGTGATGTGACTGGTGGCGGCTCTGACGGTGGTTCAGATGGCGGCTCTGACGGTGGTTCAGATGGCGGCTCTGACGGCGGTTCAGATGGTGGCTCTGACAGCGGTTCAGATGGTGGCTCTGACAGCGGTTCAGAAAGCGCACCAATGCTGATTACCGCTATTTTTGATGGTCCTCTCAGCGGCGGCACTCCTAAGGGTATCGAAATATTAGTGACTCAAGATATTCCAGACCTTTCAGTGTGTGCGGTGAGAACGGCTTCCAATGGCAACCAGCCAACGGGTGGCGATTACACTATCGATATTGGTGGTGACAACTCAGCTCAAAGCGGAGACTTCTTATACTTCTCGTCAGAATCTACTGGCTTTACTTCCTTTTTCGGTTTCGCGCCAAATGACACAACAGGTGAGTTGAGTATTAACGGTGATGATGCCGTTTTATTGGTTTGTGATGGCGTTGTCGTCGATGTATATGGTGTAGTTGGTGTTGATGGCTCGGGCGAAAACTGGGAATACCTAGATGGCTGGGCTTATCGTATCAGTGAAACAGGCCCTAGCACGACCTTTAACCCAAGTGAGTGGACTTTTAGTGGCCGAAATGCGCTTGACGGAGAGAGTAGTAACACAAACGCTATGATCCCTATTGGCACATACACGGCGGCAACTGGTGGTGTGTTCTTCTCTGAATATATTGAAGGTTCAAGCTTGAACAAAGCGGTTGAGATTGTGAACCTGAGTGGCGCAGCAATTGATTTAAGCGCATATTCTATTCGCTTATATTCAAATGGCAGCAGTTCAATCACTGCAGAATCTCCATTGAGTGGCACATTAGCGGCGAATGATGTTTATGTTATTGCGAACCCTGGTTTTGTCGATAATGCCGATATGCCTGTTGTCGATGCAATTAACTCTGTTGTGAATTTTAATGGTGATGATGCTTTTGCACTTGCTGATGCGAGCGGTAACATTGACGTTATTGGGCAGATTGGTGTTCGCCAAGTCTGGAGTGAAGGTGAAGCTTCTACTCAAAACGCGACGATTAGACGAAAAGCAAGTGTCACTGTTGGTGACGCTGATGGCACTAACGTCTTCAATCCTGCAATTGAATGGGATGGTTTCCCAATAAACGATACCAGCGACCTAGGTTTATATGGTGATGCAGGTGACGGCGGTGATGGTGGCGATCCAGTCGATGAAGCGATGTTAGGCCTATGCTTTGATCCTGCGACTCGTATCCATGAAGTGCAGGGCGATGCTGACACATCTCCTCTACTTGGACAGACTGTGGTTGTTGAGGGGCTTGTAACACTCGCTTCAAGTCAACTTGGCGGTTTCTTTATGCAAGAGGAAGATGCTGACCATGATAGTAACCCGTTAACGTCTGAAGGTGTCTTTGTCTCGACTGATTTCGAAGGTTTAGAGCTTCAAGAAGGTGATGTCGTTCGTGTGTTAGGTGCGGTTGCCGAACAATTTGGGAAAACCCAACTTAATGCAGAGTCAATTTCTTCATTCTGTAGCAGTGACTTCGCGACACCAGTAGTGTTGGAGTTACCATTAACAATCGACTTAGAGTCAGTCGAGAGCATGGTAATTGAAAGCTCTGAAGAATGGTTTGTGAATAATTTGCAAAACTATGGTCGTTTCGGTGAGCTAGTATTGGCGGATAAAGTTCGCTACAGCCCAACGCATTTATTCGCGACGGAATCAGCTGAAGCTGCAGCTCTAGACGCTGAAAATGATTTAAACCAAATTATCTTAGATGATTTGCTAAACGGTACTCCAGAAATATTTGACCTTCCAGCGGGTGGCTTCGATGCGAATAACCCAATTCGTATTGGTGATTCATTTCTATCTATCGTCGGTGTGCTTGATTTCGGATTTAGCAACTATCGAATTCGTCCTCTACAAACTCCTGTGCTTGAGCAAAACAGTTTTAGAACTGAAGCGCCTGAACTAGAGAGCGGCAACTTGAAAATTGCTAGCTTCAATGTACTTAACTTGTTTAATGGTAACGGCTTAGGTGACGGCTATCCAACAGCTCGTGGTGCAGAAACAGAAGAGCAGTATCAACTTCAACTACAGAAAATTACTAACGCGATCATCGCGATGGATGCTGACGTGGTTGGTTTGATGGAAATTGAAAACGACGGCTTTGATGAATTGAGCTCTATCGCTCAGCTAGTAGATAACATTAATGCTAATTTGGGTGATGATGTTTATGAGTTTATCAATGCTGGGGAAGCTCAAGGTACTGATGCAATCACAGTTGGTATTATCTATAAACTTCAAACGGTTAGTCCTGATGGTGCACTGAAAGTACTTAATTCCGATAATTCTATCGTTGATGAGTCAGGCGCTCCTTTGTTTGATACTAGTTTGAATCGTCCTTCATTCGCACAAGCTTTCGTTTTGAATGAGAGCGACAAGCCATTTGTTGTGAACGTAAACCACTTAAAGTCAAAAGGAAGCGGCGGTCGCTGTATCCAAGATAATGATAACGGTACTTTAGCCGGAAATTGTAATGTGACCCGTGATAGAGCGGCGCAAGCATTGCAAATCTGGTTGGCTGAACAATTCCAGGACACACCTGTTATGATTATCGGTGACTTAAATGCTTACGCAAAAGAAGAACCGATTCAAACATTAGTGAATGCCGGCTATAAAGATGTAGCGAGGGAACTAGAAGGCGAGTTGGCTTACAGCTATCGTTTCTCTGGTCTGTTAGGCTCTTTAGATTATGCTTTGGCCAATGAACAAGCCTTTGATGCGATTGTTGATGTGACTGAATGGCATATCAATGCTGACGAGTATGCGGGCTTTGATTATACTTCTGAACTTCCGTTCTCAAGTACAAGTAAGCCGGACGTATTCCTAAGTGAAAGCCCATACCGTTCTTCTGACCACGATCCAGTGATTGTTAGCTTACTATTGGAGGCTGATGCTCCAGCTTTCGGTGATGTTAATGCTGATGGAGAGATTAACTTCAGAGATTACTTCGCTATCTTGAGAAGCTTTGGTGCAAGAGAGGGAAGCGCTCGATTCAATCCTTTAGCGGATCTTGATAACAGTGGCCGAATCACATTCAGAGATCTATATATTTGGTATTTTGCTTATCTTTTTAGTAGATAATACAAAACCTTACCAGTATCTAAAAAGCCAGCATTAGCTGGCTTTTTTATTGTTTCAAATTTGATGCTAACGATAATTGGACACACCTGTTTCTGTTCTTTGCTAATGGAGTTGGTTTGTTTAGTTAAGCATGTTTGAAGAATGAAGCTGCACAACCTCGCAAATAGGTGTGTCCATTTAGACCGAAATAGGTGTGTCCGATTTAGGCGATAAGCCAATGATTTTTTGGTATTGTATTGCTCGAAAAATAAATGACATAGAGACAAGTATGACGCCGGCGGTGATATTCCTTCAGCAAAAAGGAGCGCAATTCCAAGTGCTTGAATATTTGCATGATCAAATGACTGAAAGCTATGGCTTGGAAGCTGTTAAGAAGTTAGGTTTGGAGGCGAGTGCTGTTTTTAAAACCTTGGTCGTTGCCTTAGATAGCGGGGAACATGTCGTCGCTCTGGTGCCTTCTCGAAACAAACTAAATATGAAGCAACTTGCCAAATCGGCGATAGCTAAAAAAGCCACAATGGCCGAAGTGAATAAAGTGCAGAATATGACGGGATACATCTTAGGAGGTGTGTCCCCTTTTGGGCAAAAGAAGCGTTTGAAAACCTTCGTTGACAGCAGTGCCATCTCACACGACTTGATTTATGTGAGTGGGGGGAAGCGAGGCTTAGAGCTTCAGATTGTTCCTACATTGTTAAGTGAATACTTGGGTGCTACATTTGTGAGCATCGCAGAATAATAAATAAAATAAGGGGCGCTTTAATGGAAATAAAGATTATTAGGGTAGATTACAGTAATACGAAACAGGCTAGTGATTTACTGATGCTGCTGAATGAATATGCTGAAGATCCGATGGGAGGAGACGCTCCGCTATCTGCATTTTCAAAGGAAAATCTTATCGAGCAGTTAAAAAAACGCCCATTTGTTTTCTCACTTATCTGTTATGTCGATGGCGAACCCGCCGCATTCACTAATTGTGTTGAAGGTTTCTCAACTTTCAAATGTAAGCCGCTTATCAATATCCACGACTTTGCAGTAAGTCGCAGATATCGGGGCTATCAATTAAGTCAAAAGTTATTGGCTGAAATAGAAACTATTGCCCTCGAAATGGGATGTTGCAAGGTTACTCTGGAAGTACTAGAAGGCAATGAGGTTGCGAAACAAGCCTACATAAAGTTTGGTTTCATCGCTTACGAGTTAGATCCTCAGGCTGGAAAAGCCATGTTCTGGGAAAAACCATTACCTTAACGATACTTCAAAACAAGGGATCTCAATGACAATAGAGTTCAATAAACAAGAAAAAGAAATTCTGGTGAGCAAGCTACAAGCTTACATGACTAAAGAGTTAGAATTTGATCTGGGGCAATTCGATGCGGAGTTCCTAATTGACTTCATATCGGAAGAATTAGGCAATTATTATTACAATCGTGGGGTGTATGACGCAAAAGCTAGAGTTGACGATAAAGTCAATGAAATCTCAGAAGCGTTATACGATATCGAAAAACCGACATCTCTCCGATAAATCTCATAACGATTAAAACCATAAAGCGTTAAAAGAAGGCTGGTTAGTGGCTTTAGCGGTGTTTAAAGCATCACTAAATAAATAGCCTTCTAAATAGAAACATACCGATAGCTAACATATCGCTTATATATCTCGCCCGGTCGAAGGATGTCATGTTCTAAGGCTTCTTGATTAATCGCGTCAGGATAACCCTGTGCTTCTAAGCAGACGGCGCTTTGTGGTGTTGGTAAAAAATTACCGGTATATAGCTGCACACCTATGTGGTCAGATTCAAGTTCTAAGCGAAGGCCATTTTTATGAGAAGTCAGACTTGCCATATTGATTGCGCTAGCTCGATAGCAATGATCATAAATACCGAGTGCTAGTTTTTCTGAAAGTAAGGCGCCATCATTAAAATCAAACCGAGTTCCTTCAACGGGGGTAAAATCTCCTTGAGGAATACTTTCATCATCGACTTCTAGGTATGCATCAGCACGCACAGTGAGCTCTAAATTATGCACAGTGTCTTCGCCCATAGTAAAGTAGGCATGGTTGCATAAATTGATTGGGGTCGCTTTTGTTGCTGTGGCGATAAACTCAAACCTCAGCTCGTTAAGCTGGTTGAGCGAATAAATAATATCTACGGCGAGATCGCCAGGAAAGCCTTGATCACCGTCACCCGATAACAAAGAAAACTTAATCAAGTTATGCTGAGCATTAACACCATCAGTATTCCATTGTCGCTTGGCAAAGCCATACTGACCGCCGTGCAAAGTATTTTTTCCTTCATTAACCGACAATTTATATTCACAGCCGTCTAGTATAAACGCAGCCTTAGATATTCGATTGCAAACTCTACCCACACTGGCACCCATATATGCGTCATCCTGTAAGATAGCGTCATCACTTTGATGATTAAGGGTTGTTTCAACTAGTTCACCTGACTTGTTTGGCACCTTTATAGATAAGATACGAGCACCAAAATCACATAGCTCTACTGTCATTCCATTGTCATTGCGTAAGGTATATCGTTTTATTTTGCCTGAATCCACTGACTGAGCCTTTAAATTTTGGGGAATGTACCGGTTTTTTTAACCGTACCATATGCGAAACTAGTGTCTATCGATGCGATACTGCCAATGGGATGAAGCACCTTGCGAACAAATACTTCGTACTCATGCAAATCAGCCACAACAATTTTCAACAAGTAATCAGAAACCCCAGTCATCACATAGCATTCCAAGACATGCTCGGCGAACTCAATGTGTTGCTCGAAGTTCGATACGACATCGGCTGTATGCTTTTCGAGTTGCACTCGCGCGAATACTGTAATTGGCAGGCCATACGCTTGCTCATCAACTTCAACGCCATAACCTTTAATGATGCCTTCGTTTTCTAAATTACGTAAACGACGAAGGCAGGGCGAGGGACTCAAATTTACCTTTGCAGCGAGCTCTTGGTTGCTCATTCTGCCATCTGCTTGCAGTTCGCGAATAATTTCTCGGTCTTTACTGTCCATCTTAGGCTTTCCTGATTGCGTATTTAAATCATTCATTTTGGCATTTTATGCTAATTCACTCAGAAATTAGAGATAAACTAGCATGAAAAAACCTTTGATTGAAGCATATAATTTGCAAAATATTGATTGTGCATTTCAAGTCCGATGGATATGAACGAAATGCACTTATTTGCTGAACAAGAGGTCATCATGAGCACCAATAGAAAGCACTTTTCTACTTTAGCAATACATCATGGCTACAATGCCCAAGATAACGAAGGTGCATTGACACCGCCAGTTCATTTTACATCGACTTTTGCCTTTGAAACGGCTGAAGCCGGAGGAGAGATGTTTGCGGGAGAGAGACAAGGGCATTTTTACTCACGCATTTCCAACCCAACCTTAGACTTGCTTGAAAAAAGAATTGCAGCATTGGAGGGAACGGAAGCCGGACTTGCCTTAGCTTCTGGTATTGGCGCGATTTCCTCGACCATGTGGACCTTGTTGTCGCCAGGAGATGAAATCATTGTCGATAAAACCTTATACGGCTGTACCTTCACTTTCTTAAATCATGGCCTTGCTAAGTTTGGAATAATTGTGACTCATATAGATCTTTCTGATCCGGAGTTATTACGCCAAACTATCTCAAAGAAAACCAAAGTGGTGTACTTCGAAACTCCAGCGAACCCAAATATGCGCTTGGTTGATATCGCTGAAGTGAGCAAAATTGCACACAGCCACGACGCTATGGTGGTTGTTGATAACACCTATGCGACACCCTATCTTAGCCAGCCAATTCAACTGGGAGCAGACATTGTTGTACACTCAGCCACGAAGTACTTAGGCGGGCATGGAGACTTAGTTGCCGGTTTAGTTGCGGGTAAACAAGAAATGGTTGATCAAATCCGCCTTTACGGTATGAAAGACATGACTGGCGCGTGCATGGCACCGTTCAATGCAATGTTGGTCATGCGTGGTTTAAAAACGCTCTCTTTGAGAATGGACCGACATTGTCAGAGTGCGGCGCGCGTTGCTGAAGTGCTAGAATCGCATCCTATGGTAGAAAGTGTTTGTTACCCAGGCTTGAAGAGCTTTCCTCAACATGACTTAGCCAAAAAACAAATGTCTGATTTTGGTGGCATGATCACCTTTGAGGTAAAAGGTGGGATGCAAGCAGGTATTAAAGTCATGAATGCATTGCAGATGATACAGCGAGCCGTTTCTCTGGGAGATGCTGAGACTTTGGTGCAACACCCAGCAAGTATGACTCACTCAACTTATACGCCAGAAGAACGTTTGGCGCATGGTATTAGTGACGGCTTAATCCGTTTATCGGTTGGCCTTGAAGAGCTCGACGACATTATTGAAGACCTTCATCAAGCCCTAAAAGTATTGGATACAGAGAAAGCCAGCGCAAAGACGCTTGCAGAAGCAATGCCGGCGTAAGCGCGGATAAACAAATTTTGTCTCTTCTGTTCAATATTTGAAGAAAATCATGGCCACGTTATGTGGCCTTTTTATTTTCTTGTGATGACAACACAACCATTGCAACACCGCCTAATATTGCACAAGAAGATAGGATTAAACGAAGGCTAAGTTGCTCCTCCAGCCATATAATACCGCCTATGGTAGCTATCACAGGAACGGTGAGTTGTAGTGTGGCGGCAGAGGCCGATTTTAAATTAGGCAATACGGCATACCAAATCGCATAACCAATACCAGAGGTAATTGCGCCTGACGCGATAGCTAGCGCAATACCGTATGTGGACAGCTCTAGCATATTCATCGATAGCAGCATGAGCACTATGCAAAACGGAAGACTTCGGACAAAGTTCTCTGTTGTTGCCAAAGTAGGTAGCTGTACTCTCTTTCCTTTAATTGAATAAACACCCCATGCTATGCCTGCAATCATCATGATTAGGGAGCCAATGATAGGAGGAGCACTGATCCCAGGTAAAAATAGATACACTAAGCCAACTATCGCTAGAATAAAGCCTAACCATTGTAGTGCTGAAAAACGTGTCCCGGTGGATAAGGCCACGCCCAGCATGGTAATTTGCACTGCCGCAAACAGGATGAGAGCGCCTGTACCAGCAGGAAGTGTAATATAAGCGAAGGAAAACCCCGCCGCATAAACAAAGAGAGACAAACCACTTATCCAATCACTGTTCTTAAAACTGATGGAATGAGTGTTACTTGGATTGGAGGACGAAGACCCCTCCACGTTGACTTTATTGTGTTCTCGAGCTGAACTGAGCCGCAAAAAAACAACGATTAAAATCAATGTTACGGCGCCACTCAGCAGTCGAACAGCAGTAAAGCTACTAGGATCTATTGCACCTCTTTCAAGCGCTAATCTGCACAAGACAGAATTGCCCGCAAAAGCGAGCAATGCCAAGCTAGTTTTAATGATCAGTGCAAGGTTCAAACGCTAGTGGCTTACTTAAACGTAATCAAATTCTTGATCGCTCAAGGCCAATAGGTCGTCGGCCGCAGACAAGACAACTGCTTTGTGAACGTCTTTTCTTGGCAAAATACGCTTCATGTAGAACGCACAGGTATTGGCTTTCCCTTTCTGAACAAGTTCGTTGCTAGATTGGGCAGCAGCATCGGCCATGTCCAACCAGAGTACGCCTAGAATACAATACGCGCTGTAATGCAAGTAGTCCGTGGCTGCACCAGCAACATCCTCTGGTTTTGCATTTAAAAGGGCGGTAGAAGTTTGTTCCCACTCTTCAAGCAAGGCTGTTGCATCTGCTTGTTTAGTCGCATCTTTCATGACGGCAACTCGGCTTGATAATAGGTCAAAAGTCGCTTTTAGCATGTCGCCGCCATCACGAGTCAACTTTCGGCCAATTAAATCGGCAGCTTGTATTCCGTTTGTGCCTTCATAAAGCTGAGCAATACGTGTATCACGCACTAACTGCTCCATTCCCCACTCGCGAACATAGCCATGACCGCCATAGACTTGAATGCCAATATTGGTGACTTCAGTACCCATATCGGTCATAAAGCCTTTGCAGATAGGAGTCAGAAACGCGATGACTTTTTTCGCATTGTCATGACGCTCATCTGAGGTGTACTTTTCAACATCCATTTGCTGTGCATAAAGCATCGATAATGCGCGGCAACCTTCAGTGAGTGACTTTTGCACCAACAGCATTTTCTTTACATCAGGTTGATGAATAATTGCATCAGCTTTGCTCTCTGGCTGCTGAATACCTTGTGGTGCACGAGACTGTAAACGCTCTCTAGCATAGGCTAACGCCCCCTGATAAGAGGCTTCTGCAGCGCCTAAACCCTGCAAACCTACTTGGAAGCGCGCATCATTCATCATTGTGAACATGCAAGCTAAGCCTTTGTTCTCTTCACCTACTAACCAGCCAGTGGCATCGTCATAGTTCATCACGCAAGTTGGGCTGGCTTTGATGCCCATTTTTTTCTCAATACTACCAACGTTTAATGTATTTCTTTCGCCAGGTTCACCATTTTCATCTAATAAAAATTTGGGTACCAAAAACAAACTAATACCGCGCACTCCCGCGGGCGCATCAGGTAGACGTGCTAAAACGAGATGGATAATATTGTCAGTCCAATCTTGGTCGCCACCGGTAATGAAAATTTTGTTTCCGGTCACTTTATATGAACCATCGCCTTGTGGGATCGCCTTAGTATTCAATAAGGCCAAGTCAGTTCCAGCGTGCGGTTCGGTTAAATTCATTGTACCGGTCCACTCACCACTTATAAGTTTTGGCAAGTAGGCTGCTTTTAATTCGTCGTTGGCATGTTTATCTACTGCAAGTACTGCGCTCTCTGTGAGCATTGTCGTTAGTCGCCAGCTTAAGTTGGCTGCGTTCAACATTTCGTGAACAGGGACGGCTGCAGAATAAGGCAGATCCTGGCCATCAAAATCAGGATTACCTAACATGGCGTTCCAACCATTTGCGACATACTCATGATACGCCTCAGCGAAACCCTTAGGCGTCGTTACTTGGCCGTCGACGAGTTTGCAACCCTCTTCATCGCCTTCGCGATTTAATGGCGCGACCGCTTCTTCAGCGAACTTTGCACCCTGTGCAATGATCTCATTAACGAGTTCTGCATCCATACCTTCTGCACCAATTTCTTGATAATGCTTATCGATGGCTAACCAATCGTTTAGTAAAAATTGGACGTCAGTAATTGGGGCTGTATATTGCGGCATGGTAACTCCGGTATTTTCTAGTTAAGTCTTCGTCTTTACATCTACGCTGAAAAACCCAAATTGGACGCTTATTCCGGTGAGTTTGTCGGCGGTGATTCTAAAACTTGTGTGGTTGGACCAGATGTTGATTCTACAAAACCTATCGACACATAGCCATCTCTATACATAATTAAATTATCTGGGTGGCGCCAAACGTCATTGCGAGTATCAAAGGGATCGATAAATACAATTTGCTCCGCTTTCGGTGATGCCCAATCTGGCGGGTCAATAGGGCCATCATAGGCATTAAAACCGCTGTGTAAACGACACGAAAACAAATGAATACCGTTTTGAGTAATGCCAAGTAATTTATCGACTTCCACATTAAAGCCAGTTTGCTGCCACATTGCGCGATGAGCCGTGCATTGTGCAGCTTCTTGTGAAAGAGAACCCGAATAAGGCAGGTCATATTGCCCATTAGCGCTATGCGCTAACACCATGAGTGTGTTTTGTACTCGAATAAGACAAGCGGCTGGACCTTGATAATTTGCTTGAAAGTCTTGTGCTATACGGCACGTAGGTGACGGAGGAGGGGCTTCACTACAAGCTCCTAACAGTAGGGTGGCAATAAGGCCGATAAGTTTAAATCCAGTTTTCACAATACGCAGTATTAGTAGGCAATAAGCAGAAACACTAATGTGCGAATGGATCATAATCAAGCTTTAAACGTATTCTTTTGCTGTATTGACTCAATCGAGATCATGTCTCGACAAAACTTAATAGGTAAAAGTTAGCTAAAATTGCCGATCATACTACTATTAGTACATAGCAATTGGGCTTACAATAGCGCCCAATTTTGACGTTCAATGAACGATGAAAGGCGTAATAAGTTTTTGCAATAGTGTTTGCTTAGTTTTATTCGTCAATGAAAATAATTTTGTAAGTGCAATAAAAAAATCACTAGGAAATGTAATGACCAAATTTGTAAAGATATCTCCGTTATTGCTTGGCGCAATTGCGTTGATTGGTTTTGTAGTTTATTTGAATTTTCCTGCGTCGGAAGACCAAGGTCAGCAAAGGAGAGGTGGGGCAACAGCGGTTGTCGTAGCGGCGGCAGAAACACAGGCGTTTCCTATTATTGTAGAGGCTCTCGGCACCGCGGTTGCCAATGAGTCTGTTAATTTGACTGCCCAACAAGCTGAGATTGTTAAATCTGTGATGTTTGAAGACGGCGATATTGTTCGAAAAGGCCAATTACTCGTTCAGCTTAGTGATCGTGAAGAGCGAGCGAGAGTGAACGAGCTAGCGATTAATATTGCTGAGGCCAACCGTCAACTCACTCGAATCAAGGGCTTAGCTAAACAAAGTGCAGCTTCAGAGCAGTTGCTAGATGAGCAGAAAGCACGTGTCGATGCTTTAAATGCTCAAAAAGATGTTGCCGATGCACAGTTAGCCGAGTTAGAGGTGCGCTCACCATTTTCTGGTCGCCTAGGTATCCGTCAGGTCAGTATAGGTACTTTGGTTCGTCCGGGTGATGTGATTTCAACGTTGGATGATCTTAGCTTGGTAAAAGTCGACTTCAGTATATCTGAACTTCATTTGGCGAGTGTCGCAAACGGTCAAAACATAGAAGCAAAATCAATTGCCTACCCAGGTGAATCGTTTAGTGGAAAAGTAACCAGTATTGATTCTCGTATCGATCCCGTCACTCGCTCTATTCAAGTGCGTGCACAAATTCCGAACCCTGACTTAAAACTCCGTCCAGGTATGTTGCTACAAATAAACGTCGAAAAGCGCGTTGTCGATGCCTTGGTGATCCCAGAAGAGGCGCTTATTCCAGAAGGTGAGTCTCAGTTCGTCTATATCATTGATGACGAATCAAAAGCGCGTAAAACGAAAGTGATTGTGGGGCAAAGAAAGCCAGGTTGGGTGCAGGTGTTAGATGGGCTAGAGGCCGGTCAAAACGTGATCACCGAAGGTACCTTAAAGGTGAGAGATGGTGGTGAAGTAAACATTGTCCCTGCTGAGATTAGTTCAGCTAGTAATCAGTCTTAGGAGGCAACATGTTACTATCTGATATTTCAGTAAAAAGGCCTGTATTCGCCTCGGTCGTAAACTTAATTTTGTTAGTCTTCGGGATTGTGGCTATCTCGTTTTTGTCCTTGCGAGAATACCCAGATATCGATCCGCCAATTGTGTCGATCAATACAAGCTACCCGGGTGCTTCAGCAGAAATTATTGAAACACGCATCACCCAACTGATCGAAGATCGGATAAGTGGTATTGAAGGCATTAAAAACATTACCTCATCTAGTCGCAATGGTCGTTCGAGTATCACGATTGAATTTAATTTAAGTCGAGACATTGATGCTGCGTCTAACGACGTACGTGAAAGAGTATCCCGAGTACTGAATAACCTTCCTGATCAGGCATTGCCTCCGGAAGTTTCAAAATCGAATAGCGATGAAGACGTGATTGTTTGGTACAACCTGCGTAGTACCAACCTCAACACCATGGAGCTAACAGACTACGCTGACCGCTTCATTGTTGACCGACTATCTACCGCGCAAGGTGTCGCTCGCGTGCAAATTGGTGGCGGTCGCACTTACGCGATGAAAGTGTGGTTAGATCGCAACGCAATGGCTGCTCGTGGTATTACCGTGAGTGATATTGAACAAGTTATTCGTTCTGAAAATGTCGAACTGCCCGCGGGACGTGTAGAATCAAACGAGCGTGATTTTGATGTGCGGGTTGCGCGCTCCTTCTTAACGCCTGCAGATTTTTCGAATCTGACAGTCGCCGCAGGTGCCGACGGCTTCTTAGTGCGTCTGTCCGAAGTGGCTAGAGTTGAATTGGCAGCAGAAGATGACGAAACCGAGTTTCGTGGTGATGGCGTGAACATGATCGGTTTAGGTATTGTAAAGCAATCTAAAGCCAACACACTTGACGTTGCGCGCTCAGCGAAAGCTGCCGTGAAGCGTATTGAAGAGACTTTGCCAAGCAATATTTACTTCGTAGAAAGTTACGATTCCTCCGTGTTTATTGAGGAATCAATTAATGAGGTTTACAACACCCTTGGCATCGCTATGTTTATGGTTATTGTGGTCATCTACCTATTTTTAGGTAATGTGCGAGCAACCATCATTCCCGCTGTGACAGTCCCCGTATCACTGGTTGCGGCCTTTATTGTCATGTATATGCTTGGCTTCTCTATCAACCTATTGACACTGTTAGCCTTGGTCTTGGCCATTGGTCTGGTGGTAGACGACGCCATTGTTGTCTTAGAAAATATTTATCGTCGAATCGAATTAGGTGAACCCCCAATATTGGCCGCCTATCGTGGCGCCAGAGAGGTGGGTTTTGCGGTCATTGCGACCACCTTGGTATTGATATCTGTGTTCTTACCTCTGGTCTTCCTAGAGGGAAATATTGGTCGGTTGTTCACTGAATTTGCAATTGCCATTGCAGCTGCAGTTGCCTTCTCTAGCTTCACCGCATTAACACTTTCTCCCATGCTTTCTTCAAAATTATTGAAAAAACGTGAGCGTAGTTCTGGTTTTGGTCGCTGGATTGACGTGAGTTTCAAGAAGTTGGAATTGCGATATTACAACAGTCTAGGAACAACTATTAAGCAGCCCTTGGTCATGTTTATCGTAGTCATAGTGAGTATCGTCGCACTTGTTCAACTACAGAGTAAAATTCCTGAGGAATTTGTACCGAGAGAAGATCGAGGCAACTTCTTCATTCTGATGCAAGCGCAAGAAGGAGCGAGCTATGAGAGCAACGCAAGAAACTTAGCGAAGATTGAAGAGATTTTGCTGCCTTATAAAGAATCGGGTGAGGCAAAACGAATTTTAGTTCGTACACCTGGCTTCGGTGGCACCGCGGGTATTGCTATTGTTGGTGCAGCTGATTGGGACACGCGTAAACGCACTACTTTTGAGTTGATGAACGAAATTAGTGGCAAGCTATCTCAAATTCCCGATGTGCGGGCTTTTGCGATAATGCGCTCTGCTATCGGTGGTCGTGGTTTAGGCCGACCAGTTGAGTTTGTTCTGCAAGGTAACACCTACGAGGAACTGATCAATTGGCGTGATATCGTATTGGAAAAGGCTGCTGAGAATCCAAAGCTTCTGCGTTTGGATTCTGACTATAAAGAAACGTCGCCACAGCTACTGGTCAATATAGACAGAGATCGTGCCGCTGATTTAGGAGTGTCGATTTCTGAGGTAGGGCGGACGCTGGAGACAATGTTGGGACAACGCCGAGTATCTACTTATTTGGACCGCGGCCAAGAATACGATGTGGTACTGGAGGGTAACGAAGCAGACTATCGTAGCCCAAGTAGTATCGATAACATCTATGTGCGTTCTCAAAGAACAGGTGAGCTAATACCCATGGATAATCTATTGGATATTAGCGAGCGGGCAACGTCGAACACCTTGAATCGTTACAATAGAATGCGTGCCATCACAATCAGTGCCAACTTAGCCGACGACTATACTGTCGGTGAAGCCTTAAGTTTCTTAGAGAACATTGTAGCCACTGAGTTACCTGAGGGTGTATCAATTGATTACAAAGGCCAGTCTCAGTTATACCAAGAGTCAGGCTCTTCATTTATCTTTATTTTTGCGCTCGCATTAGCAGTCACCTATCTAGTGTTAGCTGCACAATTTGAAAGCTGGATCCACCCACTCGTAATTATGTTGACGGTACCTCTAGCACTTGTTGGTGCCTTCGTTGGTCTGTATTTGTCAGGAATGTCTTTGAATATATACAGCCAAATAGGACTGGTGATGCTCATAGGCTTAGCCGCTAAGAACGGTATTCTTATTGTGGAGTTTGCAAACCAACTGAGAGATACGGGTGTTGAGTTTGAAGAGGCGCTTAAAAGAGCCTCTATGCTAAGATTACGTCCTATCGTGATGACTGGCTTTACAACTGTATTCAGTGCACTGCCTTTAGTATTAGCCTCAGGTCCAGGAGCAGAATCTCGTGCTGTAATAGGTATGGTTATCTTTGCTGGTGTCATGTTCTCTGCCTTCATGACCTTGTTCATAGTGCCTACCGCTTACGCACTTCTAGCAAGAGGAACGGGTTCACCAGAGAAGCGCTCTAAGAAGCTAGATGAACTTGAGAAAGAGCTTCCCTACAAAAAAGGCAATGCCGATAACGAAATAAGCTAAATCGGACACACCTATTTAGGTTCTAATTGCCAAACCTTTTAGACCCTGTAGGTGCACCGTTATTCTTCATACTCCACGACATAGCTGACAATTAGCTTAAGACTTGAAATGGGTGTGTCCCATAATCTAAAAATATCGAGACAAAAAAAAGCCCCGCAGATGCGGGGCTTTTTGTGTAGACCTGTTTCTTACTCGTCTAGGAAGCTTTTCAACTGCTCAGAGCGACTAGGATGACGAAGCTTGCGTAATGCTTTCGCTTCTATCTGTCTGATACGCTCACGGGTTACGTCGAACTGCTTACCTACTTCTTCTAAAGTATGGTCAGTGTTCATATCGATACCAAAACGCATTCTCAATACTTTTGCTTCACGGGCTGTTAAACCTGCTAGCACTTCTTGAGTTGCGTCTTTTAAGCTACCACCCGTTGCTGAATCCAATGGTTGGATAATCGTGCTATCTTCAATGAAATCACCTAAATGCGAATCTTCATCATCGCCGATAGGGGTTTCCATTGAGATTGGCTCTTTAGCGATCTTCAGGACTTTGCGGATTTTGTCTTCAGGCATAATCATGCGTTCTGACAATTCTTCCGGTGTTGGCTCACGTCCCATTTCCTGCAGCATTTGACGAGAGATACGATTCAATTTATTGATCGTTTCAATCATGTGAACTGGAATACGGATAGTTCTTGCTTGGTCAGCGATAGAACGCGTGATTGCCTGGCGAATCCACCATGTAGCATAAGTTGAGAACTTATAACCACGGCGATATTCAAACTTATCAACGGCTTTCATCAAACCGATGTTACCTTCTTGAATCAAATCCAAGAATTGTAGGCCACGGTTAGTGTATTTCTTCGCAATTGAGATAACCAAACGAAGGTTAGCTTCAACCATTTCTTTCTTTGCACGACGGGCTTTTGCTTCGCCGATAGACATTCTGCGGTTAATGTCTTTTATATCTGGGATGACTAAGCCAGTTTCTGCTTCTACCGCATTCATTTTGCTTACGCTTCTTTCGATTTCTTCTTTAAATTCAAGAAGCTTTTCAACGTAAACAGCTTTACCATCTAATATCTTGTACAACCAGTCAGTGCTGGTTTCGTTACCAGCGAAAGCTTTGATAAAGTCTTTCTTAGGCATTTTGGCATTCATGACACAGTACTTCATTACCAAACGTTCTTGGATACGCACTCTGTCCATCATGCCGCGCATGTTTTTAACCATGCGATCAAATTGTTTTGGTACTAGTCTGAACTCTTTAAAGACTTCGCTTAATGCGTTAATTTCTTTACGAGCAGCTTTGTGAGAACGACCTTTAGATTCGATTACATCGCGCGCTTTCGCATATTGGTCGCGAAGTGCTGCGAATTTTTCTCTCGCTAGCTCTGGATCAACACCAGTATCTTCTTCTTCCTCGTCCTCATCATCTGAATCGTCATCTTCGTCTTCAAGTTCTTCTTCAGACAGTTCGGAGCCGATATGTGTTGCGGTTGGCGCAACGTCTTGCTCGTTTGGATCGACGAAACCAATGATGATGTCACTAATACGAATTTCTTCCGCTTCGTAAAGGTCCCATTGATCGAGTAAGTAGGTTATTGCTTCAGGATATTCCGCGACTGAACACTGTACCTGGTTGATACCGTCTTCAATACGTTTAGCTATTTCGATCTCACCTTCACGAGTTAGCAGCTCTACTGTACCCATTTCACGCATGTACATGCGGACAGGGTCAGTCGTGCGGCCAATTTCACTCTCAACAGTGGCGAGTGCTTGTGCAGCAGCTTCAGCAACGTCTTCGTCGGCAGTGGTTTCTTGCATAAGTAGCTCGTCAGAATCTGGTGCAGACTCTGATACCTGGATACCCATGTCGTTTATCATTCGGATGATGTCTTCGATCTGATCCGAATCGACGATATCTTGAGGTAGGTGGTCGTTTACTTCTGCGAAGGTCAAGTAACCTTGTTCTTTACCTTTTGCAATCAGGAGTTTTATCTGGGACTGCTTGCTTTGCACAATATACCTTACATTTCATTATGAGTTGTTAAACGCGAATGGACTAACTATTTGATAGTAAAACCATTTTCAACCCGTTAAACGATGCTATGAAAAACAGCACATAGCTCTCTTTATCGTAGCGTTTGCGAATTAGCTAGTATAACACTAAATGCGTACTTTTGACTATATTTTGTTGTTTACGTGCGCTTACATGTATGGGTTTAATTCACAAACGCAAGGTGCGTCGGCACAATATACTTGCGTAAATAAAACTATCCAATTACGTCAAGCAAGCAGCAGTACAAGGAATGTGGCGCTCAGTTGCTCCTAGTTTAACTTCATCACAAGTAGATTAAGTTCCTTTTGCTCCTGCTCACTTAGCTCTGAGAATTTGGCCTTGGCCATTAACTCATCTAATCGAGCAGTGAAGTGCCACTTTAGGAGCTTTTTAAAACAACCTACATACTCCGATTTTACGTTTACTCCCGGAGAGATTAAATCACTGTCGAGCAACTGCGCTAAGTGTTTCACATTTGGGTGCTCTCGAAATGCTTCCAGTACCATGCCGGTATTGGCTTTAGGGTTAGCGTAGCAATAAGCATGCAGGTCAATAAGCAAAGGAATACCAGGAATAGCAGTGTGTTTGAGCGGCGCTAGTTGTACGTTTTTACACTCGTAGGCTAGATGAGGTGAATCCATTAGTAATAACAGCATCATCCGCAATGGTGATTGTTTGATTTTCTGCGGTGTTTTGTAATCAAGCTTTTGCGGCGCTTTTCGACTGTTTGCGTCTTTCATGTCACGGGCTAAGGTTTCTTTTGCTTCTTCCCCGAATAAGCGACTCAGGTCAAAATTCAATAAGTCACGTTGATTATCACCTTGAATCTTTTCAATCAATGGCACTGCTTCGGCTTTTAAGGCTGCTTTCCCTTCATTGGAAGAAACCGAGTGGCGTTGTAATAAGTTGTCGAAGAAGAATTTTGATAATGGCACAGCATCATTTAATAGTGCTTCAAAGGCTTCTTTGCCAATTTTGCGCACCATCGTGTCAGGATCTTCGCCGTCAGGTAAGAACAAGAACTTCATCGCAACGCCATCTTTTAAAAAGGGTAGGGCGTTTTCCAAGGCTCGCCATGCCGCTTCTCTTCCCGCGCGGTCACCATCATAGCAACACACGATCTCGGCCGTTGATTTAAACATCGCTTGAATATGTTCAGGAGTGGTTGCGGTGCCCAATGCTGCTACTGCATATTGAATATCAAATTGGCTTAATGCCACGACATCCATATACCCTTCAACGACTAATAGGCGATCTAATTTGCGATTGTTTTTGCGTGCTTGGAACAGGCCAAAAAGCTCAAAACCTTTATGGAAAATAGGGGTCTCTGGGCTATTCAGGTACTTAGGACCATCATCTTCCATTACTCGGCCGCCAAAGCCGACAACTCTGCCGCGTTTATCTCGAATAGGAAACATGACTCGGTTTCTAAAGAAATCGAAGCGTTTTTTATTATCATTTTGTGAAATGAGTTTTAATTCTAATAAACGTGATTGCTTGTGTTCATCCGTCCCGAAAGTTTTTAATACAGAGTCCCATTCAGGTGGCGCAAAGCCCATGTCCCAAGCTTTAACAACATCGCCACTGAGGCCACGTCCTTTTAAATAGTCAATTACCTTGGGAGCTTCTGGATGGTTCTTTAACTGGTGTTGAAAGTAGCGAGTGACCGATTCCATCAATTGATAATCTTGCTCTCGCTGACTTTTTTGCTGGGCCGTGGGAGCGGGAGCACCGCCTTTCTCTCTAGGCACTTCCATGCCATAAACTTTGGCGAGTTCTTCAATGGCCTCTGGAAATTCCAAGCGGTCGAATTCCATCAAAAAACTAATCACATTCCCTTTCGCACCACAGCCAAAACAGTAGTAAAACTGCTTCTCTTGGCTTACAGAAAAAGAAGGACTTTTTTCATTGTGAAAAGGACAGCATGCTTGGTGATTTTTGCCTGCTTTTTTAAGTTTAACCCGAGCATCAATGATATCAACGATATCGCTTCTAGCGACTAAATCGTCAATGAAATCTCTAGGTATACGGCCAGCCATGTAAGTCCTTTTAAGGGAAGAAAACTGAGAATAGTGAGTGAATAAATATAGCGATAAATACTAAAAGAACAAGCTCAAATTGTAATGAGCTTGTTCTTGTCCATGAGTATGGCGATAGACTAAGCGAGCTTTGCTTTAATGCTTCCGCTTAAGGCGCCCATATCAGCGCGACCGGTGACTTTTGGTTTCAACCAGCCCATCACTTTACCCATATCTTGCATTGAAGCTGCACCCGTTGCGGCCATGGCTTCGTCGATAAGCGCATTGATTTCTTCTTGCGTAAGTGCTTTTGGTAAGAAGCCTTGTAATACTTCTATTTCAGCCACTTCAACATCGACCAAATCCTGGCGGTCCGCAGCTTTAAATTGAGTGATTGACTCGTTACGCTGTTTCACCATTTTAGTCAAAATAGCGAGTACATCAGTATCATTCAATTCAATGCGTTCATCTACTTCACGTTGTTTAACAGCGGCTAAGGCCATGCGCAAAGTCTTCAAAGTAGCCTTGTCTTTTGCACGCATAGCCACTTTTTGTGCTTCTTTCAATGAATCTAATAGTGTCATCAGCTTATTCCTTCTTGCTTTTTTCGGCAGAAACAAAAACGGACGTCATAAAGACGCCCGTTTTGAATTTACTTGGCTCAGAGCCAATTAAGTTGTGGTATTAATACAACTTGATACGACGTGCGTTTTCGCGAGCTAACTTCTTCATGTGACGCTTTTTAGCAGCAGCTTTTTTGCGCTTGCGTTCCCAAGTTGGCTTTTCAAAAAATTCGCGACGGCGAACTTCAGATAGTACACCCGCTTTTTCACATGAGCGTTTGAAGCGTCTAAGCGCGATATCAAACGGTTCGTTATCTCTTACTTTCACGATTGGCATTAATTCATCACCTTAAGATGTTATATCTACCAGGTATGTATTTTGTACCCGGGCTTAAAAAATGGTGCGGAATACTAAAACTTTTACACAGACTTGTAAAGCGATTTAGCGCAAAAATATTTACTTTTGTTGGTTTTCCGCGTGCGGTGCGCAGTATATACTAGCCCACCAGCGAATGCACCGAGATCTGGTGTGTTTTTAATACTTTTTTCTGGTCCTTCACGTAACTTACTGAAAGCCCTAATAAGTTGACATAATAACTGAGCAAATACATGAAAATTCTTGGCATCGAAACATCTTGTGATGAAACCGGCATTGCGATTTACGACACTGATTCAGGGCTGTTGGCGCACGAGCTATACAGCCAAGTTAAGTTGCATGCTGACTATGGTGGTGTTGTGCCTGAGTTGGCATCAAGAGATCATGTTCGCAAAATAGTGCCGCTAATTAAACGAACCTTACAGAATGCGCAGTTGAGTTCAGATGATATTGATGGCGTGGCTTTTACTCGGGGACCAGGTTTAGTTGGTGCACTGTTGGTTGGCTCTTCTGTCGGCCGCAGTTTGGCTTATGCTTGGGATGTTCCTGCGGTCGGTGTACATCATATGGAAGGACACTTACTCGCCCCTATGCTGGATGACAATCCACCTGAATTTCCTTTTATTGCCTTATTAGTGTCAGGTGGTCACAGTATGATTGTTGACGTTCAGGGTATTGGCAGTTACGAGGTGCTGGGCGAATCGTTAGATGATGCGGCAGGTGAAGCATTTGATAAAACTGCAAAATTACTTGGGCTGGATTATCCAGGTGGTCCCTTGCTTGCGAAACTTGCCGAAAAGGGCGAGCCAGGTCACTACAAATTTCCACGTCCTATGACAGACCGCCCCGGGCTGGATATGAGCTTCAGTGGTTTGAAAACCTTTGCCGCAAATACGATCCGTGCTTGCGACGGTTCTGAGCAAGCAAAGGCTAATATTGCTTATGCTTTCCAAGAGGCTGTTGTAGATACACTGTTAATTAAGTGTCAGCGGGCGCTGAAGCAAACTAATCAGAAACGATTAGTCATTGCAGGTGGAGTCAGTGCCAATAAACAGTTGCGTGCGTCTTTGCAAGATTTGAGTAAGAGAAAAGGGATAGAGGTTTTTTATCCCGCCTTTGAATATTGCACAGACAATGGTGCGATGATCGCCTACGCTGGCGCAAAGAGACTGCAAGCCGGCGAATCAATAGACCTCAACACTAAAGCCATGCCGCGATGGCCACTTGATACCCTGTCAGCGATATAAACGGCCTGTTAGCAAACTTTATTCGTTAACTTTGCCTTTCTTCCATACTTTACTTTCTTGTCCTTTCAGCAAGCGCCGGATATTGGCGCGATGCTGAAACAGGATCAGCATAGAAAGCATTAACACTGGGTAGGTGTACTCTGGTTTGAAATAAAAAGTATAAATTGGTGCAAGGCTTACGGTCACTATCGCGGCTAAAGAAGAGTATCCGCTAATCAATACCACCAATAACCAGGTGCCGAATAACCAAGCCGCTAATGAATACCCCATAGATAATAAACATCCAAGCGCAGTCGCCACACCTTTTCCACCTTTGAATTTAAAATAGATTGGGTACATGTGTCCCAAGCACGCTGCTATTGCGACTAAACCTAAACCAATTTCGTTTATTCCCAATAAATATGCAGAGTAGACACTAAGGGTTCCTTTTAACACATCAAAGACGAGTACCAGAACGGCGGCGAATGGCCCGGCGATACGAAGAATATTTGTTGCGCCAGGGTTTCCTGAGCCTTGCGTTCTAGGGTCACCCTTGCCGAATAAATAACTGATTAAAATAGCGCTTGAAATGGACCCTAAAAGATAGGCAGCAAAAATCATCATCAGAATGAATGAAATCATATACTTGCTCCCTGTGTTCACGTTACACTTAGCACTAGATTACTAGAAGGTAGCCAAAATCGCTAGACGATTACATTATTCCAATGGATTTAGTTAAAATACAGGGCCTGACAGTTCAGGCATTAATTGGCGTGTTCGACTTCGAACGCCATGAAAAACAAAGGCTTATACTCGACCTCGATATGCATACTTGTTTGCAAAAAGCGGCCAGTTCAGACAATGTTGAAGACACGATTGATTACGGTAAAGTAGCGCAACGGTTAACTGAAATTGCAGCCTCATCGTCGTACTATTTGCTTGAAGCTTTAGCGAAAGAAATGATTGATACTATCTTCGCCGAGTTTGGTCCAGACAAGATGACGTTGACTGTTAACAAGCCAGACATATTGAAAGAAGCAAATAATGTCGCTATCAGCATGACTCGTGAGCGTAATTAGTGTCTCATTTTATCCTCATTAGTGTTGGTTCTAATATTGATAAAGACAAGCATACTTCAGCTGGGTTAAGCGCTCTAAATGAGGCATTTTCACAGGTTCAATTATCGCCAGTCTATGAAAGTGAATCAGTTGGTTTTGATGGCGACACTTTTTACAATCTTGTGGTTTCAGCTTATACCGATCAAAGCATAGAGAACGTTTGCGCTACCTTAAAACAAATTGAAGACGATAATGGTCGCGTGCGAGGTTCAGCAAAGTTCGCTTCGCGCACTCTAGACTTAGACTTGCTTACCTATGACGATGTGATCACATCTGACCCCATAGAACTCCCTCGCGGTGAAGTATTATATAACGCTTTTGTCTTGCGTCCTTTGGCAGACTTAGTACCAACCTACAAACATCCCGTGGTAAACACATCTTATGCAGCACTTTGGCAAGCATACGATAAAAGTAAACAAAAGCTCTGGCTTGCAGACTACACATGGAGCAAAGTGACAAAATGACTTGGTTTGAAATTATCATATTAGCGATTATTCAGGGACTAACTGAATTCCTTCCTATTTCTAGTTCGGCACATTTAATCTTACCCGCTGAGGTCCTTGGTTGGCAGAATCAAGGATTAGCCTTTGATGTAGCAGTGCATGTGGGAAGTCTGCTGGCGGTGATGATCTACTTCCGTAAAGACATTTATCGTTTGGCGGTAGCATGGTTTTCACACGGCTTGAGCAAAGATCAAACCACCGATAGCCGTCTAGCTTGGTGGATTATTATTGGTACCATTCCTGGTGTTATTTTTGGTTATTTGATGAAGGATTGGATTGCCTTAAACGCAAGGACGGCGTTAGTTATTGCCATTACTACCATCGTGTTTGGTTTGTTGTTGTGGTACGCAGATTTCAAAGCGAAACAAGTCAAAACAATAGAAAAAATTGGACTAAAAGAAACCTTGTTTATCGGTTGCGCTCAAGCTATCGCAGTCATCCCAGGTACCTCGCGTAGCGGTATTACAATGACGGCTGGCCTGATGATGGGCCTCGACCGTGAAAGCACAGCGCGCTTCTCATTTTTACTATCAATACCGATTATTTTGGGAGCTGGCTTGCTTTCTGTCTTGGATTTTTTAGAAAATGTCGCTAAAGTCAGTTGGCAAGAACTTTTATACGGTGCCGCCTTCTCCTTTGTTGCCGCCTATTTGTGCATATTCTTGTTTTTAAGCTGGATTTCGAAAATTGGTATGTTGCCTTTCGTTATCTACCGTTTGGTATTAGGTTTGGTATTGTTTTATATAGTTTTAGGGTAATCTATATACCCAAATTAGGCCGTAGATTCATATAAGGACTGCTACTATGAGTGAAACCATATTTACAAAAATTATTAATAAGGAAATTCCGGCCGATATCTTATTTGAAGATGAACGCGTATTAGCATTCAAAGATATCAGCCCACAAGCGCCTATTCATTTTTTGGTTATTCCGAAAAAGGCAATTGCGACAACGAATGACATTACAGCAGAGGATGAAGCCTTAGTTGGTTATATGCATAGAGTTGCCGCGCAGATCGCTGCTGATTTAGGAGTAGCGGAACAAGGTTTTAGAACAGTGATGAATTGTAACGAGCATGGTGGTCAAACTGTCTATCATATTCATTTACATGTGCTGGCTGGAAAAGCCTTAGGCTGGCCGCCTTATCAAGAGAGGTTAAAAGCGTAAAGGATTCGCTTGGTTTATATGCTTTGAGGTATGAAACGCGAAAGATATCGGTTTTGAAGTGTTGGTCATTGTGTAACAACTAACACCAATAACAACAGTGACGGCTTAGCCTGAACTGAATGAAAATAAAATTAAGGCTTTACTTACATGTCTACTCAAAACGCACTATTGACCATTTTGGTTGAAAAAATAAATAACGATACACTTGTACTCCCGACATTACCTGCCATTGCACTAAAAGTCAGGAAGTCAGCAGATGACCCTAATATTAACCTTAATGGTATGGCTGACGTAGTAGGCCAAGACCCGTCACTCAGTGCCCGAATGATTAAGATTTCAAATAGTGCATACCTTGGGCGCACCGTCAAAGTCACTTCAACAACGCAAGCGGTGACTCGTATCGGCTTGAATCAAGTGAAAAACATCGCCACGGCTTTGGCAATGGAACAACTGTTTGTTTCTAAAAATGAAATCGTGAAAAAGTATATGGCGAGAATGTGGACTGACACTATCGAAATAGTTGCCAATGCCATGGCTGCCGCACAAACTTACCAAGCAAAAACAGGCAAGAAAAACTTAAGCCTAGATACAATTACCCTGTCGGCTTTAGTCGCCAACATTGGTGCACTCCCTGTATTAACTGAAGCTGAAAGACACGATAGTGTGTTTGCCAACCCTACCTTCTTAGATGTTGCGATTGAAAAGCTTTCGGGCAGAATCGGCGGAAGTATTATGCGTGAATGGCAATTTAACGATGTGTTTATTCAGTGTGCTGAACACTGGCGCAACTTAGAGTATTCTGAACCAGGTGTAAGCTATATCGATTTTGTTCGTATTGGTGCAGCATTGGCTAATCAAGCGGACAATGGTGACGAGATCCTAACTCAAGCGATGGAAAAAGGTATTTTCAATGATATCGAAGAGTATCAAACACCAGAATTTGGGGAAATGCGAGATAACGCTAAATCTATCTTCGCTTAAAAGTAGTTAAGGCTAACGGCGGCTGATCCGCCGTTTTGCAATCTGCGGTACACAGGTCTACTATAAAACTCAGCATTTGCTGAGTTTTTTTATGCGCTACGATCGGAGCCTTGAGTATTGCCTTCTAGCGTGAACCAATCGCCTTTGGCGCGATAAGGAATAAAACCATGCCCTTAGAGTTAATTCATAGTGTAGAAAATGAAACCCGTAAAAATGATGCTCTTGCCTTACTCCCGTTAATGGAAAAGTGGACGGGTTATGCGAGTTACAAGATGGGATCCATGATTGGCTTTGGACAATATCATTATCAATATGATAGTGGTCGAGAAGGCGATTTCTTTGTAACAGGCTTTTCACCGCGCAAACAAAACTTAGCGATTTATATTATGCCAGGCTTAGCCAAGTATCCTGAGCTTCTCAACAAACTCGGCAAGCATAAACTTGGAAAATCTTGTTTGTATGTGAATAAGTTGGCAGATATTGATTTGTCTATACTGGAAAGGTTAGTTGTAGCTTCAGTAGAAGATATGCAAGAAAAGTATACTTGTATTGATATAGGTAGACTGTAAAAATTCTGGTTGGCAGGCTCACCGACATTGATGTGCCTGCCAATTCAGGATTTGCTGGGAACTATCCTGTTCCGTTAACTGCTCACGAACTCAAATTGAGATGCGAGTGACTTGCTGTTTTATAATGCGACTGTTTTGCCTGAGAACTTTTTGGCAAACGATTTAATATCTAAGTCATTACAGATGATGTTGCGGTCCTTCATACCGTGCTTTTCAAAAGCAGCATCAACACCCATCATAACGGCATCTAAACATACTTGAGACTCAACTCTTTCATCAGTAACAAATCTTACTTTTGCCGGGCTAGTCTCTGTTTCTGTTTTCTGGTCTTTATAAAAAGTTCTTGCTGTACGAATAAGTGACTTGCCGTTACAGCTAAGAGTCTCTGTAAAACGAACAAAGTTTTCTTCGCTGTTTCGTACAAGATCGTGAGCTGCTTTTAAGCCTTCAGTTGCTGCAGTGTAACAAACCTTTGTTTCAAAACTTGTGTCTGCAGGACGAAGTTGCACGTTGGTCGCAGAAACGTTTGAAGTAAAAGCGATAGTTGCTAGTGCAAGTGTAGTAATAAGTGTTTTCATTTTGTGTATCCCAGTTTTTAAAAATAAAGATGTTTGGTTCGGGATTCATAATACGTAAATTTATTCCTAGATCTAGCTTCTTCTGTAATTAAATTACAAAAATACAAGATTATTTCAAATTTAAACATTAATAATGTAATTAAATTACTGTTTGTTTACTTGGTTTGAGTTTGTTTTAACTTAGTTTAACAACTTTTACAATTTGAGTAACAAGCTTGTATATATAGTATCTATCACTATTTTGGCGCATTTTAGCGTAAGTTACGCTTCAATTTGGTGCACTAAATTAGAATAAGGTGTGCTGTCATATTAATGTAATAAAATTACATTTTTGAGGCTGAGACTATTTTATCTACTGTTAGTTGCTAAAAATAGGTAGTTTGATATTGGCTGGAGAGTGGAGGAGTCAGGCCTGAGTTAGTCACTCAGGCCGAGTAGTGTTAATTTGTAAAGCCTAGCCTTTATTCAGACTCGACCTCAAAGATATTGCGTAAGGCTTTTGAAAACTCAACGACCTCTGCAGACATTAATGTGAAGTCTGCATCAAGCTTAGCATTGATTTCATCTTTGGGAATGTCTTCATTCTGCTCTTTGACTACGTCAGTAAACTTCAATCGCTTTATTGATAGGTCTTCGCCTATTATGCAAGTCAGTCTGTCCTGCCAAGCGACGGCAAGTTTTTGCACTAACATGCCCGATTGTAAGTGAGCTAACATTTCTTCAGCATCAAGATCTTGTGACTTGCAACGAATGATCGCGCCATCTTCAGAAGGAGATTTAAACTCTGCTTCATCCAATAGTTCAATGTCGTTAGGCGCATCTTGCATGACCCAAGCTGTGAGAACGTCTTGTTTGCTTGTTTTGGCGAAAGGAACAACAGGTAAAGAGCCAATACATTTTCTAACGCAAGCGAGGAAGGCTTCTGCTGCACCATCAGAACTAGCATCAACAACTACTAAGTTATTTTCTACCGAAATAAAACCATGGGTTGTGCTGTTCTTGGTGAAAGCTTGGGGAAGTAAACGGTGTACGATTTCTTGTTTCAAATCGGTTTGCTGTTTTTTGGGTACCGGTGAGCCTGTTTCGGCCTCGATTTGCGCTACTTTCTCAGCAAGCTCATTGTTAACAACAGAGGCAGGAAGAATACGCTCTTGTTTTTTTAATACCAACCAGTAACGATTATCTGTTTTGTGAAACAAAAGATCGCTATTCCTAAACGGTGAGGTCCAACCCATTGTTGCTAAGTCTTGAGAACCACATGGCCTAAAAGACATGCTTTCAAGTTGCGTTTGCAACTGCTCTTCGGTCAATTCAATACTGTTGGTAAGTTGATAAAGTTTTAAGTTTTTGAACCACATGTTAGCTGTATGCATCCCATTAAAAAAAAGTGCGCGAACCATACCAATCCGTGACCAAATAATCAAAGCTCTTTGTCGTAAAATCCCGAAAATTGGACACACCTATTTTCAACATCGGGTCGCTCGTTTATACAAATTGGACACACCTATTTCCCTAACTACTTTGGCCCACTAAAGAATTTGTAAAATACTACGAAATAAGAAGCATCAATTAAGTCGAATGATTAGCGAAATAGGTGTGTCCGATTTGAGGGTGTCATAATTGGTTGTATTGGCGCAACTAAACGCTAATATGTGTATTAGGAATGGTTTTTATTTGCTGAAAAAGTGCTAAAAATGAAAAATTACCTTATTTTTTAGTCAGTTTAATAAAAATGTCACAGAACACTCTAATAATGTCGGGCAATTAATATGACAAGAGTAAAACCCATGTCGCGCACAATTTTGTTAGTGGAAGACGAAGCACCTATCCGAGAAATGCTGTCCTTTGTTTTGGAGCAAGCAGGTTTTGGCGTAATCGAGGCTGAAGACTTTGATGTTGCTTTGGAAAAAGTCAAAGAACCTTACCCCGATCTTATTTTGCTGGATTGGATGTTGCCAGGAGGCAGCGGTGTGCAACTTGCAAAGAAGCTCAAACAGCATGAGTTTACGAGAGATATTCCGGTTATTATGTTAACCGCTCGCGGCGAAGAAGATGATAAAATAAGAGGGCTTGAAGCCGGCGCTGACGATTATGTCACTAAGCCTTTTTCCCCGAAAGAGTTGGTTGCCAGAATAAAGGCAGTAATGCGTCGTGTTACGCCGACTAGTAAAGAAGAACCCATTGAGTTCAATGGGCTAATATTAGAGCCAATCTCACATCGTGTGACTGCAAATGAAGATCCTTTAGATATGGGACCCACTGAGTTTAAATTACTCCACTTTTTTATGACCCACGCTGAACGTGTATATAGCCGAGAGCAATTACTCGATAACGTCTGGGGAACTAACGTTTACGTAGAAGATCGTACTGTCGATGTGCATATCCGTCGCTTACGTAAAGCCTTATCGCAACATGGCCACGACGCTATGATACAAACTGTTCGTGGCGCAGGATATCGCTTCTCTAACAAAATTTAAATGTATTACCCACGCTCCTGGACCAAAAGTCTTCTCAGGTTATGTTTATACATCGCCCTTATTGTCCTGCTTGGGATTTATGTCGGCGATGTTGTGTTGGTGCTATTGATTGCCGCCGTCACTCTACTCATCTTCAACTATCTCCATCTCTACAAGTTAACTAAGTGGCTTTGGGAAAGTCGTAAAATGTCTCCGCCATCTGCGCCAGGCGTATGGGAACATGTTTACGAGGGTATTTATTACTTGCAGCGCAGAAACAGAAACAAACGTAAGAACCTTGGCGAGCTCGTCAAACGGTTTCGTGAAGGGTCAGAAGCGCTTCCAGATGCCGTGGTCGTTGTCGATAAAGATGCGAAAATTGTATGGTGTAACCGCCATGCTCGAATTGAAATGGGCTTGAAGTGGCCGGATGATTCTGGGCGCCGCATCGATAATTTAATTCGTCATCCCAATTTTATTGAATACTTCCATTCTGGCGACTATCACTATCCGATTGAAATACCAGCGCCGACGAATCCGAATAAAACCTTTGAATATCGGATCATGGCCTACGGTGAAGACCAATTGCTATTGATTATTCGTGACGTATCTCGCGTGTCTCAATTAGAAGAAATGCGCAAAGACTTCGTGGCAAATGTATCTCACGAACTACGTACTCCGCTAACGGTTATCAATGGGTACTTGGAAGTGTTGTCGGTAGAAGATGAAGATAAATCGCCATTTGTTGGCAAAGCCATGATGGAAATGGAAACGCAAACCAAGCGTATGCAGGCACTCATTGAAGACTTGCTTATTTTATCGCGCATTGAAGCTTCTTCTGAACGCATTTATGAAAATACGATCGACATGACAGGCATGTTCGCGCAAGTGGAAATGGAAGCCAAGGCATTAAATAAAGAGAAGCAGCACAACATCAGCTTTAAAATTGATCCCGACTTGGTGATCTTTGGCGTTGAAACTGAAATGCGCAGCGCCTGCTCTAACTTAGTCTTCAACGCTATTCACTACACACCTCCAGGGGGCACAATTAAGGTGCTATGGAAGAGACGTGCTGATAGTGCTTATTTTGCCGTGATTGATGATGGCGATGGCATCGACGACAAGCACCTTCGCCGCTTAACCGAACGCTTTTATCGGGTAGACAAAGCACGCTCTCGTAAAACAGGCGGTTCTGGACTGGGCTTATCGATTGTGAAGCACGTGCTAAACCATCACAACTCGTTTTTGAATATCGAAAGCAAAGTTGGCAAGGGCAGTGAATTTTCATTTATACTACCTCCAGAATTGGTTTACGAAAAAAATACACACTCTTGAATATCACGAATGCCAAAGCGCCAGCTCAACTCGAAGTAAAGAAGCATCTTTATGGTGTAATTTGTAGTCTTGTTGCAATCAGTTGTTTGCTGCTAAGCAGCCAAAAAGTCAACGCATTGGCGATCGAACCTTTTCCATACGAGTTATCTCCACAAGCGCAATTATCGCAACCGCCACTTACTCAAGAGCAACTTACACAAGAGCAACTTACACAAGAGCGACTTACTCAAGAGGGACGTACTCAAGAGCTTCTAGAAAACGAGAGGGAAATTGAACTTCCGGAGGCGCTTGTCATAGAATCGGAAGCCCCCGACGCTAACAAAGCACTCGCGGGTGTTTATGGCAGCATTTCATCTGTTGGCTCTGATACTTTAGCCACGCTTATTTCTCTCTGGGCTGAAGCGTTTAAATCTGATTATCCACAAGTGAAATTTCAAATTCAGGCTTCGGGCTCCGCAACAGCGCCACAAGCACTCAGCCAAGGTACCGCTACGATTGGGCCAATGTCTCGGGCATTAACGGCGAGTGAAATTAGTCGATTTACGCAAAAGTATGGTTACCCGCCAACGACTTTTATTGTGGCGGTAGATGCCATCGCTATTTACGTTGAAAAGAACAATCCACTGCAGCAGTTACACCTAACGGAAGTCGATGCGCTGTTTTCTGCAACCCGTTTTTGTGGCGCTGAACGCCACCTCGATACTTGGAACGATTTGGGGGTGACTAAATTTGGCACTAATCGCGAAGTGCTTCTGTATGGCAGAAACTCAGCATCAGGTACATACGACCTATTTAAACAGCAGGGCTTGTGCGAAGGTGACTATAAACCCCGAGTTAATGAGCTTCCTGGGTCGGCGTCGGTAGTTCTGTCAATTGCCTCGTCTGTTGGCGGTCTCGGCTACGCAGCGATGGGCTATGATGACGATAATGTTAAAGCACTACCCATTGGCGTCAATGGGCCGGCTGACCAAGTTCAATATATCGCGCCGACAACCGACAATATTACCTCAGGTGCTTATCCTTTCTCTCGGTATTTGTACATTGTGGTTAACAAAGCGCCGAATGAACCATTGCCTATTTTAGAACGCGCTTTTTTGCAATTCATTTTATCTGATGAAGGCCAAGCGATGGTTTCTGAAAACGGATACTATCCAATAAATCAAGAACTTAAAGTTAGTCAGCTACAAAAGTTAGTCAATTAGGACGACTCAAAAAGAACGCCTTCCCCTCATTCTTTGTGAAACTTTTGTGACAATACTGACATGTAACATTTCTGTCATTTACATCAAGTAATCTCCATTCAAATTTTTTAGTCATATATTCTTATTTTTGAAGTTTTGGAGAACACAATGAAATTGAACGGACTATTTAAAGTATCTGCAATCGCAGCCACTTTGTCACTTGCGGCATGTGGTGGCGACATCAACATTTCTGAAGGCGACATCATCGATAACAGTGTTGTGAATAACGACAACAGCAATAACGGTGGCGGCGTCGTGACTCCTCCAGATGATACAAAGCCTGGTAGTGTTGATACTTTTCTTTCTGGTCAAGTTTCTACAGCCTTAGGTCAAACCGTAGAAGTTCGTGAATTGTCTGGTCGCTTAATTGCAGATGACACAAACAATGGTGTCATTACCTTAACTAACGATACGGTATGGGCGTTAACTGGCCCGGTTTTCATTGGTAACGATAACGCAGACAGTGTGACCTTAGAAGTTGAGCCGGGTACTATCGTTTTCGGTAGCCGCGGTGCAGATTATCTTGTAGTCAGTCGTGGCTCTTCTATCGAAGCCATCGGTAATGCATCTTCGCCTGTTATCTTTACCTCTTATAATGACGTTATTGGTGATGAAGTTGCTGCTGGCCAATGGGGCGGCATGATCATCCTCGGTAATGCACCTACAACGAAATGTCCTCAAGACGGCACGGAATGTTCACTACAAGTTGAAGGCGCTGAGACCGGTGCAGTCTTCGGTGGTACTGAAGTGACTGACGATTCAGGTACATTAAACTATGTAGTAGTGAAGTATGCGGGCTTTGAAATTGCGCCAGACAACGAATTAAACGGTATCACTTTTGGCGGTGTTGGTTCAGGTACAACAATTGATTACTTGCAAGTTCACGCTAATGCAGATGATGGTATTGAGTTCTTCGGTGGTTCAGTAAATGCAAAACACGTTGTGTTAACGTCTATCCAAGACGACAGTGTTGACTGGGATAACGGATACAACGGTAAATTACAGTATGTTTATGTAGAACATGCAGCAGACGGCTCAGATGCCAACCGCGGTATTGAAGGTGACGGTGATGGTGGTGACGGTACTGCATTTTCACAACCTAAAGTGGCTAACATGACTATCGTCGGAAACAGCTTTGATACGGCTGATGCCGATTCTGAAGGCGTGTTGTTGCGCGACCAAACAGGCGCAAATATTATTAATATGCTGATCACTGGCCCTGCAGGCATGGGCGAATGTTTAGAAATGGATAATGATGACACAGTTCAGGGCAACCTAAGCAATGGCAACATCACCATTTCAAACTCAGTCATCGCTTGTGATACACCTTTCCAGTTTGCAGATACAGACGTAGATCTTAATGATTGGTTCACAACAGATCAAACGGGTAATGACCTCATCGCATTTGCCGACCGCGCAAACTTAGGTTTGAACTCTGACGGCACCCTAACCGCAGAAAGCGCACTTCGCACAAGCGGCGGCAACCCTGCTGGCTTAGATGCATTCTTTGATACAAATACTTTTGTTGGTGCTATCGGTGATACTGACTGGCGTCAAGGTTGGGCATTTGGCTTTGGTGGTGGTGAAGTGGGTGTGGTTGAAACTGCATCTGGCTGCCCAGCAGGCACAACAACGATTGCTGCGGTAGATGGCACAACTAATACTTGCCAACTTTCTGGTCGCATTACATCTAACTTAACCTTAACTGCTGGTAATCACTATGCATTATCAGAAGCAGTATTCGTAGGTGGCGATAATACTGATAGCGCAACACTGACTGTAGAGCCTGGTGTAGTGGTATACGGTAGTTCTGGTGCAGATTACTTAGTAGTCAGCCGTGGTTCAAAAATTGAAGCGAACGGTACTGCAAGCTCACCTATTACTTTTACTTCTCGTGAGCACGTTGCAAATGGTGTGACTGCAGGTCTTGCCAATGGCGCTGCTGGTCAATGGGGCGGTATGGTTATATTAGGTAACGGTACTTCTACTAAATGTCCTACCGACGGAACGCCATGTGCACTTCAAGTTGAAGGTGTTCAAGAAGGTGCTGTTTTCGGTGGTACAAACGACGACGATAACTCAGGTACACTTCGCTACGTTCGCGTAATGCACGGTGGTTTTGAAGTTGCACCAGACAACGAACTAAACGGTATTACTTTTGGTGCGGTTGGTTCAGGTACAACGGTTGAATACTTACAAGTACATAAGAATGCTGATGACGGTGTTGAGTTCTTCGGTGGCGCAGTCAACGCGAAGTATGTTGTTTTAACTGGTATTCAAGACGATAGCGTCGACTGGGATAATGGCTTCAGCGGTAAAATGCAGTTTGTTTTAGTGAAGCATGCTGACGATGACTCAGATGCAAACCGCGGTATTGAAGGTGACGGTGACGGTGGTGAAGGTATGCCTTTCTCTAACCCAACTGTGGCTAACATGACAATTATTGGTAACAACTTTGACACTGCAGACGCTGACTCTGAAGGCGTACTATTGCGTGACCAAACTAACGCTCAGCTATATAACTTTGTCGTGACCGGTCCTGCTGGCATGGGCGAGTGTTTCGAAGCTGATTTGTCTGATGGTGATACAACTCTTGAAGAAAATATGGACGGTACGAGTGCAACTCAGCTAGTCTTCCAATCTTCGGTATTGGCATGTGACGAAAATATCAATAACTCAGGTACTTTTGACCAAGAAGCTTGGTTCCTAGGTCAAACAGGCAACTCAACTGCAGCCAACCAAGCAGCAGTATTGAGTGGTATCTTTACTATCGATGCAACAACCCCAACAGATGTAACGACGCTAGACAGTTTCTTTACATCAGTTGACTTCATCGGTGCGGTTAAAGATGCAGAGAACGACTGGACTGCTAATTGGACCGTTGGCCTTTAATTCTGGCTACGAAGTTCGAAAGTTAATAATACAGGTGCGTTACTATAAGTAGCGCACTTGCGTTTCCAAGATTCAGTTTAGACGTTGACTAGTTTTTTGCGATTTAAACCAGCAACACAATGAAGGTAAAAGCAGAGTATGTTTCACCGCATTAATAAGCAAAAACTAGCAGCTAAAGAGGTTAAAATGAACCAGCCTGCAAACAGGTTTCCCTTGAAACAGTTAACACTCGCTGTGTTGGCTTCTCTTGCACTTAATCCGGCAGCATATGCCCAGCAAGAAGAAGAGGCCATTGAAGAAGTTGTTGCAACTGGCACAAGATTGAAAGGCACTGCGACGGCCGTTTTAGAAGAACGAAAAAACCAAGCCTTCGTTGCCGACATTTTAGGGGCAGAACAAATTTCCCGAACAGGCGATAGCGATGCCGCATCTGCCTTACGTCGTGTTACCGGTTTGACTTTGGTAGACGGTAAGTTTATCTATGTTCGAGGTTTAGGTGAGCGTTACTCTAGTACTCAGCTAAACGGTGCTGCTGTGCCAAGTCCAGATCCGACTCGAAACGTTATTCCTTTGGATTTATTCCCTTCAGATATCATCGAGAGTTTGTCGGTTCAGAAGTCGTACTCGCCTTCTATGCCAGCGTCATTTGGTGGTGGTAACGTTGATATACGCTTAAAGTCTATTCCAACTCAGTTTATTTTCAATGTCAGCGGTAGCCTAGGTTACAACACTGAAAATTCTGGCGATGGACTTGCCTACAATGGCGGTGATAAAGACTGGCAAGGTCGAGATGATGGCTCTCGTGCAGCACCAGATGCCATTGCTGCAAGGTGGCAAAACAAAGACTTTCTAGACTCGCTTGATCAAGACGTAGCATTGGACTTATTCAGTGACGTGAAGCGTGATTACGACCCTTTCCTCGAAAGTGTAGGGCCTGATGCTGGCTTTAGTTTCTCTGTTGGTAACAGCTATGATGTTAACGATAAACTACGTTATGGTTTCTTGGTAACAAGTAGCTATGACAACGAAACGACAGTGTCAGAAGAATACGAATTACAGCAAGCTGACCGAGTGCAGGATTCAATTAATGTCGTGCGCTTTTTTGATGACATTTCTGTAACGGAAACAACGGTGAAATGGTCAAACATGATCAACCTTGGTATTGACTACAACCGTAACCATCGCGTTGACTACAGCTTAATTGTCTTGAACGATACTCGTGACGAAGTGAGCGAAAAGTTTGGTAATACTGAAAACCTCAACCAAGCGGAAGGTTTGCGTATTCGCGATGTTGAGATTGAGTATGAAGAACGTAAAATGTTTACCAACCAAATCCGCGGTATGCACACGTTCCCTGAGTTGAATTTTGCCGGTTTTGATTGGAAATACAGCGTCGGTCGTTCACTTCGTAGAGCGCCAGGAAACTTTGAATCACGTTTTGTGATTAGTGACGATAATCAAGATGGCGTTTTCAGTCTTGATAACGAAATTGGCTTAAATAACTCTACGACGGCAGCGCGATACTCTTTCCAAACTTTGCATGACAGACTAGAAAACGGTGGTTACAACATCACTTTGCCTGTGTCTATTGAGAATTGGGAAATGGAAATGAAGTTTGGTGCGGATTTCGTAACCAAAACGCGTACCGCTGAAAACCGACGTTTCGATGTCAACACTCGGGCATTTGCCGATTCAAGTTTGCTATTGGGCAGTTCTTACTTCGACAGCGTGAGTGATACCGTGCTAGCAGATATCAACAATTTCAATGGTGCAGGTCCTGCCATTATTCGTGATACCACTATTGCGGGTGATGATTATGCTGCTGGCCAAAAAGTCGATGCGTATTATGTCGAGGGTGATTTCTTCTACAAAAACAAATGGCGCTTTAGTGGCGGTGTGCGTTGGGAAGACTTCCGCCAAGTGGTAGCGCCTTTCGACCCTAGAACTAACCAGTTTGATTTGCCTGATGAAGCTGATCGTTCACAACTGGCTTTCCAAGAAGACGATTTTTATCCTGCGTTCGCGGTAACTTACATCAAAGATGAAAGCATGCAATTCCGTGCAAGCATTGGCCAAACGGTTGTTCGTCCAGACTTACGAGAAGTCTCTTCCTCTACCTTTATTGACCCACTTACCGAGTTCCCAATTGCGGGTACACCAGGGATCAAAACCACGTCAATTCTAAACTATGATTTGCGTTGGGAGTGGTATAGAGAAGCTGGGAATAACTTGTCAGTCGGTTTGTTCTATAAAGATATGGATGCGCCGATCGAATCGGTGCAATCACCAGCGCAAGATGGCCCACCTTTGATCAGGATCGCCAATGCTGAAACAGGTGAGTTATTTGGTATTGAAGTTGAATTTTTGCAAGGCTTAGAATTTATTGGCAAAGGTGTTTGGGACAATATGTTTGTTTCAGGTAACTTAACCTTAAGTGATTCTGAGATTCAACTTGATCGTCAGAATATTGTTGACCAAACTGGTGTGTCGGCTGCGGTTACAAACCTAGAACGTCGCTTAACAGGCCACTCACAATACGTGATGAACCTGCAAGGTGGTTTTGATTCAGACAACGGTGAGCACAGCGTATCAGTAGTATACAACGTGTTTGGTGAGCGTATATTAATACCTGGTATCGATGGTTTTGATGATAGTTATGAGCAACCTTTTCATTCATTTGATACAGTTTATAAGTACTATCCTGATTTCAATACGACCTTGACCTTTAAGGTTCAAAACATTTTAGGTGAAACCAAAGAACTTGAATTTGAAGATGTCTTATTACGTTCAGAAACGCGCGGACGTAAGATTAGTTTGGCAATCAAATACGATTTTTAAACTGACATAAAAAGTTCATAAAAGTCCTAAGCTAGCTAAAAGGCTGTACTATTCAAAGGTAGTGCAGCCTTTTTAATTTCCGATACTTATTATCCCTCCCAATTATGACAGTCATGTAATAAATCTGTAATACAAGACCTCTATCCTTTGCGCAGATTTTGGTATGTGGCCCATACCGGTTTAATTTGAAATTAGGATGCGTATATGAAGGTTATTCAAACGTTGATAGCAGCAGCTGTAACAACCGTGCTTATTAGCTCGAATGTGAATGCTCAAGAAGATAGCTATCTGGAACCAGCCGCCAAAAAGGCGACTGAAATTAATGAGTCTGCTGCCAAGTCACAGACTAAAATTAATAGCATCACTGATCAGATTGATGACAAACTTCAACAGTTTAAAACCATCAGTAAAGAGATTGAAGGTTTAGAAGTTTATAACGAACAACTACGTCGTCAAATTGCAAATCAAGAACAAGAAATGCTTGATTTGAACAACTCTATTGATGAAGTCAGTGTCATAGAACGTCAAATTACACCTCTCATGCTTCGGATGATTGACGGTTTAGCGCAGTTCGTCGCATTAGACGTCCCCTTCCTTGAAGAAGAGCGTAACAACCGCATCCTAGATTTACAGAATATGATGGATCGCGCAGATGTGTCTCCTTCTGAAAAGTTCCGTCGTGTGATGGAAGCTTACCAAGTTGAAATGGATTACGGCAAAACGATTGAAGCTTATCCTGGCCTGAAAGAAATTGACGGTACTGAACGTTCAGTCGACTTTCTTCGCATCGGTCGTACTGCCTTGATTTATCAAACACGTGACGCAAGTGCACAAGGTGTGTGGAACAAACAAACGCGCCAGTGGGAAGAGCTTGATTCAAGTTACAAGAACCAAATCGCCAAGGGCTTGAAAATAGCCAAGAAACAACTAGCGCCGGACCTATTGATGGTTCCAGTTGCGATTACGGACTAAGGGCATATCATGACATTTTTAACGACAATCAAAACCACCTTAGTGAAGTCAGTTTTTGCCGCGACTGCAGCAATGACGCTGTCTTTTGCTGTAAATGCGCAATCAGACACCGCGCTTGATTTGGATGCTCTTCTTAAACAACTAGAAGAGGGCAAATTCGCCCAAAGCGAACAAAACAAAGCAAGAGAACAAGACTTCATTAATCAGCGTGCTCAGCAAGACCAAATTTTGCGTGATATCCGCAAACAGCGCGATGACCAGTTGGCACTTTCAGAAAGACTTGAAACCCAATTTGAAGAAAACGAATTTAAGATTTCAGACCTTAACGGCGCCTTAGATAATCGTCTTGGTTCATTGAAAGAATTGTTTGGTGTACTGCAACAAGTTGCTGGTGATACTAAGAACAAATTTGCAAACTCGTATATCTCTGCACAAATTCCTGGCCGAGCAGAATTCCTTGATAACATGGCTCAGTCTATGGGGACGTCGACTAAGCTTGCGTCAATCGCGGAAATTGAGCGAGTATGGTTTGAGATTCAGCGCGAAATGACAGAGTCTGGCAAAGTCACTCGCTTCAACACTGATGTGGTAGAAGCCGGTGGCCAGAAAGTCAATAAAGAAGTTGTTCGAGTGGGTACCTTTGGCTTAGTAGCTGATGGCAAGTACCTACAATATGAAGGTGCTACTGGCGTGGTATCTGAACTGTTACGCTTACCGGCGGCTCGCTTTGTAAATTCTACCGCAGAACTTCAAGCTTCAGATGGTGACCTTGTTTCCTTTGGCTTAGATCCAACTGGTGGCTCAATTTTAGGTTTATTAGTTCAAGCTCCTTCTTTGGAAGAGCGTATTCACCAAGGTGAACTTGTTGGTTACATCATTATTGCTGTCGGTGCAGTTGGGATAGTCGTGGCTTTCTGGCGCTTTATCGTACTGACTTTAGTAACGGGCTCTGTGAATCGCCAATTAAAATCAGAAACCTTAAGTGACAAAAACCCACTTGGTCGTGTATTGAAAGTTAAAGAAAAGTACCCGAATGTGGATACCGAAGCATTAGAGCTCCATTTGACTGAAGCTATCTTGGGCGAAGTACCAAAGTTAGGGCGTTGGTTAACGCTTGTGAAAATGATTTCAGTAGTGGCGCCTCTAGGTGGTCTACTTGGAACGGTTACCGGTATGATTGTGACCTTCCAACAAATTACCTTGTTCGGAACCGGCGACCCGAAAATCATGGCAGGCGGTATTTCATCAGCATTGATGACGACAGTACTTGGTTTGGTCGTGGCTATTCCAACAACGCTTCTTTACGCACTACTTAGCACGCAAAGTAAGAACGTTGTGATGATTCTACAAGAACAAGCTGCGGGTGTTATTGCCGAACGTGCTGAAAAGCAAGAAGATAAGGCATAAGCCATGTTTGTAGATATCTTCGAATCAATTCGTGATTTTACCGAAACCGGCGGGACTATCCTGCTGGTGATCGGCGCGCTCATCTTCGTGATGTGGATATTGATACTCGAGAGGATCTTATACGTGACCAAAGGTCACAAACAAATGATGAAAGCGACCATTCAAGAGTGGAAAGCACGCGATGAGCGCGCCTCTTGGAATGCTGTTCAAATTCGTCAAGCGATGATCTCTCGAGTGAGTTTACGCTTGCGCTTCAGTTTGCCAATTATTCAAGCCTTAGTGGCCTTGTGTCCACTGCTAGGTTTAATGGGCACAGTGACCGGCATGATAATGGTATTTGATGTCATGGCGATGTCAGGCGGCGGTAATGCTCGTTCTATGGCTGCCGGTGTATCTCAAGCGACTATCCCAACAATGGCGGGTATGGTCGGCGCGCTTTCAGGTGTATTTGCATCCACTTGGTTAACTCGTACAGCAAAAACAGAACGCATGCATCTTGAAGACGCATTGCAACTCCAACGCAGCGAATAGCGCGTTTGCTTAAGGAACAATTATGAAACATTTACAAAATTTAGTCGAAGAAGAAGAAGCTACAATCGATATGACACCGATGCTAGACGTTGTTTTCATCATGCTGATTTTCTTCATCGTTACTGCGTCTTTTGTAAAAGAGTCAGGTATTGATGTGAACCGTCCCGATGCACCTACGGCGGTGAAAAAAGACAGAGCAAATATCCTGATAGCAATCAATGATAAAAATGAGATTTGGATCGACAAGCGTAAAATCGATGTGCGTGCAGTTCAGGCAAACGTCGAAAGAATGCACGCTGAAAACCCTCAGGGTTCAGTTGTTATTCAAGCTGATCGTAAGTCGACAACCGAAACCCTAATCAAAGTTATGGATGCCTCGCGTGCCGCAGGTGTTCCCGACGTTTCTATTGCAGCCAACGAGTAAGATTATGCTTAGACTGTTGATAGCGATAGTACTTGCAGGTTTTATTACCTTAAGTCTGTTTTTCCTAATGCAAGCTTTGATCGCCAGTGGCGATAAAGAGCTTACAGAACCGCCTGTTGGTAAGGTCTTGGACTTTGTTCGTGTACCAAAAGATGAAACGGTTCAGAAAAAAGAGAACAAACCAAAGCGGCCACCCAAGCCAGAGAATCCACCACCTGAAATGGAGCAACCGCAAATGGATTCTCCATCACCTGATGGTGAAGGAGCAGGCTTAGACTTCGGTGCTGATGTGGCCAATGATATTAGCCTTGATGGCGGCTTAGCCTTAGGCTCTGGTGATGGTGAATATTTGCCGATTGTTAAAGTGACACCGGTTTATCCTCGTCGAGCTTTGCAACGTGGTATTCAAGGCTACGTCATCGTTGAATTCACCGTAAATAAGGTAGGTGCCGTTGTAGATCCCGTTGTTGTTGAAGCGAAGCCAGAAGGTATTTTTGATCAAGCAGCGATGGACGCGGCGAAGAAATTCAAATATAAGCCGAGAGTTGTGAATGGCGAGCCTATCGCAGTGGCGGGCGTACAGAACCGTATAACCTTTAAGATAGATGGGTAGGGAGCGAATATGAAAAACAAACTCTCTTTAATGTTGTCGTGTTGCGTTGCGATACTATCAATTGCATTACTCAGTTCTGTTAGCAGCACAAGTCATGCGGCTGCTGCATTGCAAGACGAAAGTGCAGACACCAGCCCTGGTGAACGAAAAACGAGACGTGTACCGGCATTGCGCTCGCGAGTTTATGAGCAACTATCTCGTGCCCAAACTGCAGGCGACGCTGGTAATATCGGCGAGGCGATTGAAATACTCGACGAAGTAAAAGATAAGCAAGATTCAATGAACGCTTATGAAAAGTCGATGATGTACAACTTTTATGGCTTCATCTATTACAATAGCGACCAGTTAGATAAAGCCATTGAGAGCTTTGAATTAGCGGTGCAACAACAACCGATCCCAGAAAAGTACGAGCAAACCACACTGTTTAGCTTGGCCCAACTGCATATGGCACAAGGTAACTTTGATGAGAGTATTCGTAAGTTGGAGCAATGGGAAGCGCTAAACAACGGTGTTATCCCGCCAAAAAATTACGTGCTGAAAGCTCAAGCGCACTATCAAAACAAAAACTATGCTGAATCAGCTAAGTTCATTGAACAAGCGATTGACGGCCATGAAGCGGAAGGTTATTTGCCAGATGAAGGTTGGTTGATCCTTCAACGTGCTGTTTATTATGAAATGAAACAGCCAGAGAAAGTGAAAGAGATCTTAGCGAAGATGATCCGCTTGTATGATAACCCGAAATACTGGATACAGTTGGCGGGTATGTACGGCGAGTTAGGCCAAGAGAAGAAGCAACTAGCGATGATGGAAAGTGCCTATCAAATGGGCTACGTAGAGTCAGCATCGGATATCTTTAACTTTGCTCAGCTTTATTATTATCATGAGGCACCGTACAAAGCGGCCGCGTTGATGGAGCAAGGCATCAAAAACGGTGTACTTGAAGCGAACTTGCGCAACTTGAAATTCTTGTCGATTTGTTGGACGGCTGCGAAAGAAAAAGACAAAGCGATCCCTGTTTTGATTGACGCCGCTGACCTATCAGAAGATGGTGAACTAGACGCGCAACTTGGCCATTTATACTACAACAGTGACCAGTTTGATAAAGCCATTGAGGCTTCAAGCAGAGCAATTGAAAAAGGCGGTTTAGCGAATCAAGGTGCAGTTCACATGGTGATTGGCTTAGCGCACTATAATCAGAAACGCTACGTTGAGGCTCTGGATGAGTTAGCGAAAGCTGAAGCATTCAAATCAAGCCGCGCTGCAGCTCAGCAGTGGGGACGATTTGTAGGGACAGAGAAAAACGAAAAAGAAAGGTTAGAAGCTGAATTGAATAGTATTTAATTCCGCTGAGTGCGTGCCTGTGTATGCGGGTAGAAAGAACTAAATAAGTCGCGGTCTGCATAAGTAGTCGCGGCTTTTTTGTATGGGGCATTGTTTGACTTTACACCGCATAGCTGAAAACATACCCATACAATAAAAAAAATTAAACAGGAGTCCAACATGGGCATAATTTCGTGGATTATTTTTGGTTTGATTGCAGGCATTCTGGCTAAGTGGATCATGCCAGGCAAAGACGGTGGTGGTTTTATTATCACTACTTTGCTAGGTGTTGCAGGAGCGTTTGTTGGTGGCTTTATAGGTTCGTTTTTGGGTTTAGGCACTGTCGGTAACTTTAGCTTAGGTAGCATGGCAACAGCGGTAGTGGGTGCTTTGGTACTGTTATTTATTTATCGTCAAATAAAGAAGTCCTAGCCATTCAAAAAGCTTTTGCGGAGAGTTGAAAACACTTCGCATAAGCTATCGATTGTCGATTTTGTTTATTGGTTTCTGCTAACACCAAAAAGCCAACATTTCATTTGCGTGTACTTACCGTTTTGACCCAAAGCTCACCACCAACTTTTTGAGTAACAAACATGGCATCAGCCTCAATTAGTCGACGCATTTTTATCACCTTTGGTAGCCTAGCAGCAGCGATATGTGTGCTATTTGCGTGTATTACATGGTTGTTTGCCGCCATCACCGAAGACGATGTAGTTAAGCAGGTGATGCATGAGGAAGCTAAGTACATACAACAACATTTCCTCAATAATGGTCAAATTATTCAGCCTCGTGTTAACTATATTACACTCTATACGAGCGAGTCTGAGTTTCCATCAGCGATTAAACATGGATATGATGAAAACAAATTTGAAAAGGAATTTTCTGTCAACGGCAGAAACATACATATAGAACGCTATTTATTGAGTGATAACTCGGATTTGTGGTTAACCATTGACGGCACAGACATTCAAGTAATAACCCATGTTAGCTCGGTGATGTTTTGGTTTGTGCTTGGCGTAACTATTTTAGTCATGTTGATCTCGACAATAATTGCTTATGCGCTATCTCAGCGTATTGCTAAGCCAATTAAGCAACTCACCGAAAATGTGCTCGGTCATGAAGCTGGTGCACTATTTAACACGACGATAGCGCAATTACGAAACGACGAAATAGGTAAGCTGAATTTAGCCTTTTCAGCTGCTTTTGAGCGCATAAATATTTTGTTAGCCCGTGAGAAAAACTTCACTCGAGACGTCAGTCATGAACTAAGAACCCCTATTACGCTGCTAAAAAATACCCTCACTTTGCGTACCAACTCCCCATTTACTGAAACCGACAAAGTCTTACTTACACAGGTTTCAGAGGATTTAGAAAAAACCATAGAGGTATTATTGGCCCTAGCAAGAGACGAAAACCTAATATTTAATGAAATTCGCGTATTGCCCATTTTGGAACGCAGTGTATTAAATTTGTATAAAGCCAACATAGACATGACATTTGATGTCAAGCTTGCACTCGATCCGCAACTTACGGTCATAGGCAACCCAAACCTAGTGCTACTTCTGTGTCAAAACTTGGTTAATAACGCCTATTATCACAGTGGCAATGGTAGTATGTCGATTTACAATAAAGGTAGCTCAATTATATTTGAAAACAACATCGGTGAAAATGAAAGACCTGATTACCAAGGGCTAGGGCATGGACTGTATTTAGTTGAAAGAATTGCCAACAATATGCACTGGACTTTGCGCCTTGAGCAAAAAAACACACGTTATATAGTAGAAATTCAAACAGCAATAACAGAGGAATGCTTATGAGCTCCCCCTGTCGCTTTATTTTGACCTGTTGATAAGGTTTTTGCTTGTGCCAAACAATAAGCGATAAAACAAATATTTTAAAAGCGATATACTAATTGAATATTGGCATCGGCTCGATTGTTGTTTGAACGAGACTCTTTTCCGTATCCTGCCTCTACTCTTATCGCCCAACCATATGTATTTTCACTATATTTGTACTCATAAGCCCCCCCAACGCCTTGCGTTGTTTTGTTATCAAATATAACAATGCAAAAAAATATTCCTTCACAATTGCTGTTTGCTTTTCTCGCACCCACTGCGCCTAAGAAAAGGCCTACTGAGTGTTTACCAAATTGTTTTTCAGCCCCGAATGAAAAACCGTCATCCAATCCTAATTTGTAGTTTGCATAGTAGGTAATATCTTTGTATTGATAACCAACAGTAGGTACAAGAATAAAAGGCCATCCTGTCCCAACGCGCCATTTTAGCCTGTCGTTATTTTCCTGTTGTTGTGCATAACCGTTATGGCTAACCAATAGTAAAACAAATAGTCCTGCTACACTTATTGCTCTTTTACGAAGTAAAGGCATCATTTCCCTCATGTTTATGTAAATGTCATGAACTAAGATAACTATAATAAAGTGAATCTAAGGTGAAATATAAACACTGGTCGTAGCGCAGTGTATTAGCAGTTAAGCATCAGGAAACTCACTAAATTGTGGCAATTCATCTGAAATTTCGTACCACTGAGCCTTTGATGATACGTGCATGTGCGCTTGGGGTAATAGGGTAGGGTTGTTATTTAGCGCGCCATACCTTACATGAACCATCCGTACTGAGGGTTTTTCTCCGTAAAGAGCAGAACCACAGTGCTCACAAAAACAAGAAATACTTTCTTCAGTGCGATTAAAACGTTTAATGTGATCCTGCCCTTTGGTTACTGAGAAATGGTTTTTAGGAATACCGCCAATTGCTGTTCCTGCTGCCCCAGACGACTTTCTGCACATTGAGCAGTGGCAATAACCTGCATAAACAAACTGGTCAGCAACGCTAAACTCTACTTTTCCGCAAACGCAACTTCCGGTGATTTTTTTCATTTCTTTACCTTTCAAAATTGGTTTGACTACATGAGAGTAGCCTACTTCTTCGAAATGCCAGCCTCCTTTGTTATGGGTAATATCGTTTATAACAAGTGAATTGAAGGTAAAATTTATGTATCTTTGTTTCTAATTATTGTGCAAGGATGTGATTAAGATAACCGTTTCGTATATATGCAGGCACGATATTATGATCCAGTGATTGGGCGTTTCTACTCAAATGATCCGATTGGAGCGGTTGCTCATTTAAATACGCAAAATGGTATTCACGGATTTAATCGGTATGCGTATGCAAACAACAACCCTTATAAATATATAGATCCAGATGGACAGAGTTCGCACAACCCCATAGGAATGGTTCAGTGGCATGGTGGTCAAGAGGGTATTAGAAGAACTAATAAGTTTGTCAAAGAAGTTGCAGCCGCCACTTCACTTACTGTCGAAAGGAAAGCTGGATTGAGCTTTGGGGGTAAACTCCCTAGTGGTATGGGAGCAAGAGCCAACTTAGCTGGAAAAGTAAGCGCTTCATCACCTAACTCTTCATCCCCTGAAGGGATAAAAGGTTCTTTCGAGATAAATGCTAGCGTGAATACATTAAGCGAGAATAGTTCGATCGAAGTACGGGTGTTTGAAGCATCTGCCATTTTTGACCCTTCGACTGGTTCAATTTCAGACCTACAAGTTGAAGGGTCTGATTTAAAAGGCGCTGACTTTAAAAAAGGTATGTCAGGATTGAAGGCTGATGGAAAGTTATCAATAACTGTGGCATCGTTAAAAATAGAGATTGATGTAACAAAAATAGATAATGAACAATAGGAGATAGGACTAAGTCATGACTGCGCTCGCTATTATACTCTTTGCAATCGGGATTGTGTTGTTTTTGGTTGTTTTAGTTGACATGTTCAAAAAAAACGTATTGTTGGGAGTGTGCGGCATAGTACTTTTTCCAATAGTTTTTCTATATGTTATTTTTTATTATTCTGGAAATCGGAAAGTGGTTGCTCCCCTATTATATTTCAGTTGGATAATACCCAATGTTTATATAGATTTTCATGTCAAAGATGCTCAAGAAGATTTAGCACCTTTTTTTGATGTTATGCGAGAGGAGAAAAGCATAAATTGTGAAATGACTAGCTTTATTAGTACTAGCAATAATACAAATACTTACAAAGTGCTCTGCGCTGGAGAGGGCTTGTCTTACGTTAAATTCCAAAATATTGATGAAATGCAAACTATCTACAAAACAAAAATTTTGCTGCCAATGTTAGAGGTCTATTTTAGGTCGGGGCAAATTAAGGCTGATTATAACGTGATTATTGGTCTTTTATCTCCGGTATCTCTTTATGCTTGTTACAAAATAACAAGGTTTGGCGAAATTAAAGAAGAATGGGTGAGCAATATAGACACAGGTTGTGGGTAGTAAATTATTGTGAAAGCTGTGATACGGATTGTATCAAAATCTTCCCTGTAGGTTGTGACGAGGTAGATAGAAGTTATTGAAAGCCGTGGCGAAGGAGTTCGAAGTCTCTTAATTGAACTTGAGCTTTTTGGCCCTCGCCAATAACTTGATAAAGACTGCCATTCGCAGTTTTGATTAGCTGGTTATGAGACGAGATTTCTACTATTTTGGATGTGCTAATGTAATCGTCCGTTGCGAATCGGTATGTCATGTCATCAACTCAGGTCCCCCACAAAACTTTTCCAATCAATTCTTCTCCATCAAAAACAGATACGATGTGCTAGTTTTTAACAATTGTATTCATAGAAGGTTTAATAACTTTGGATTGATGAGCGAGTCATAGTGGAGCAAAATTTAAAACTTTGGCAAAACCGTGGAAGTAATTCTGAGTTTTTGTCGCATTTTGATTAAAGATAAGTTTTCAAATTGTAAATCAAAAATAAAGCTCTTCGTTCAAATACTGATTTATACAGTGGGCTTTGACAGTAAAGTGGTAAATTTTATCGGAAAGCTGGTAAAAAATGTGCGGAATATACACTTGAAGAATACTGTCTCATTACTTAGCTTTATAAAATAAAACGTTGCCAATGTAACGGTATTAACGTTTTGTATATTTCGTTACGTCACACATGTTACGTAGTCAGCGGTTAAGTTGAGTGTATTCGAAACCCCAAAACATAATGACTTTCATAGCACTTACTCCTTTGAGCTGATTTTATTCGGACTAACCTGCCAATTTAAATCGGATCTATTGCTGGATTGTTTCGGAGAACGTGCCGAAAGTGAGTGGATTTTGCACTTGTAGAGTCCATAGAAATCAGCTTTCGATCCGATGATATTTGGCTTCGGTCCAAAGTAAATCGGCATAGCTTAAAGGTCAGTGACTACTTATCGAATTTTTGAAATTGCATATTTAATCAACAGATAAATGCATAGCGGACTACTTACCAATTATATGAGTGCATCAAACTGGCAATGGAAAGTTGATTTTCTGAAGGTCGTTGCTTGTTGATTTTTTTCACTATCCAACGCAACCCTTTACTTGAGGTTGGTGATAGCCCGCTGAAATTAGGTTCTTCATAAATGCCGGCCATTTCACGAATGACTAAGTGTTTGTTTGCGCGATTTTTCCAAAAGTAAAACTCTTCATGGCTAGTTAAGTTATCAATCAATCCTATATCTTCTGCCAGCATCATATTTTTTGTTTCAATCCAAATCATATACTGAATAACCTCCGGTGATTCTGGCCAGGGCGATGCCCTTAAACGTTTAGATTCGGTATGGAAAAAATTCTGAAAAAGAAAATGGTATAGTTCTGAGTAAAATGTGAACGGGCAAAATCGACAGATAAAGTTGAATATAACGTTGTAAAGCGCCGTCTCTACAATATCGTGAATAAACACGTGATGATTAAATTGACGAAATAATCCGAATAGTGCAGCCATAGCATGCTCGTCACCCTTTCGAATCAATCGTTGCAGGGGAAAGTTTTTTCGGTCTGCGCGATCATCAACCCTGTGGGCCATAGCGATAAAGTTATTTACTTCGTTTTGAGTGTCTTTATCCAGGCGACGATATAGTGCATCAAACGCTGCCGCATCTTTAAGTTTTGTTTCGAGCGCATCCCATATCGGAGATGACAAGTACTTTAGGGCATAACCCGCTTTTTCTTGTATACGCGAAAAAGACTTGGTGCCGGGAGATACTCCTTGATGCAAAAAGCGCCTCCATTTTCCCGAATCATATGTTAGCTCTGCGTACTGACGAGGTTTAACATTTTCCGGTTCGAAAAAACGCTCTAGCGCGTAGCCGCTCAGTGGCAAATGTTCCTTGCATGCAATCAAGTGCATCATGTACTTAACTTGAAGATACTCTACGGGATCTTTTGTAGGTCTTGCCATTACGTAATCCTCGCCACCCTAAAACCACGTCATGTCACGATTAACTATAGCAAGTCACGACTCTTAAGTGAACTTTTACAGGATCATTACTAATCGTTTTACTCCTGCTGGCGGGCTGATGCGTTTTATTCTAGGTTATCTAGTAACGTGACAAGTAGGACTAATAAGGCCTGATATGACAAAGCAAAACACAATTGACACCTTAGCTCTTGAATTGGAAGAAAAGCTGTTTGAAGAGAATGGCCCTATGATGTTTGGAGATTTACTGAGAAAGGCGCTTGGTTATCGAAGTGGAGACGCTTTTCGGCAGGCGGCTCGCAGAGGTACGTTACCTATTTACACGTTTAAAATCGAAAACAGGAGAGGTCGATTTGCCATGACAAAGGACGTCGCTAAATGGTTGGCAAGCCAACGTTATTCAGATGAAGGGAACATATGAGTTAAATTTTCAAGGCGCATAAAGTACAACGCCAACATTGACTGGTACTCAATGTTGGCGCCGATGATTTGTCTTTTGTCCAGACTCTATAATCATCGTACATTTTGGCTGTTTGTCAAATTATCTTTTTGATGATTTGAGCCAGTCTGCGCCTTTATCTTTTATAAATAGAGGTCATGATATGATTGAAATCCACAAATTAAGAGAAATTATTAGGCTACTCCTATTACCTGCTAACCTGTCCCATGTCCGCGTGGGAAAGCTTGCACAGTGTCCGAGACAAACAGTCGATGACCTGCATAAAAAGCTGATAGTCGCCAATATCGACGCAAAGGTGTTTATTAACCTAGATGACGATGCACTCAAGAGATTAATCTATCCAAAGATGGTGTTGAAAATACCGCTTAAGGTTGAGCCTGATTACGCTGAAATCGTCTCTGAATGCATCAAAACTCACAAAAAGTATCGTAAAACTATATGGACTAAATTTTGTGAATATAAACAAAAGTTCGGGGATAAAGGGTACGGTCGTTCTCGCTTTTATCAGCTGATTGCCAATTATATTAAGAAAACGAGACTATCAATGCTACAGGTATTTGCGCCTGGGGAAGTCATGTTTATCGATTACGCAGGCGCAACATTGTCCTTTGAGGACTCTGGAGAAAAAACAAGCACCTATGCGTTTGTCGCCACTCTCGGTTACAGCAAGAAACGCTTTGCATATACCACCAAAGATATGAGCGCCAAAAGTTGGATAGAGGCATGTATTGCGGCTATGGATTTCTTCAATGGTGCACCAGAAACCATTCATTGTGATAATGCCAAGGCCATGGTGAAAAAAGCGGGCCTGTTGGCAGAGCTCAGTAAATCAGCTACTGAGTTTGCTAAACACTATGGGGTATTAATAGATACTTCTCAAGTCGCCACACCCACTCACAATCCACTTGCAGAAAACAGAGTAAAGGAACTCACTCACAGCGTTTTTGCAAGTATGAACACCGATTTGACGTTTTTCTCCATTGAGGAGATGAATGTGCATCTTAAAAAAGAGGTGGAGAAACGCAACGACAAGCTGATTCAACGAATAGGGTTAAGTGCTAATGACCTGTTTTATTCCGATGAATGCCATCAGCTTCAAGCGCTTCCGAAAAAACCGTTTGAGCCCACCATCTTTCGAAGCGTCATCAAGGTGCCAGAAAACTATTTTGTTTGGTACGAAAATAACCGTTATTCGGTGCCCTATGAGTACCGTAATGACTACATTGAAATGCGGGTCAAAGGCAACAAGCTTCATATCCTGCACAAAGGAATATTGCGCGTTACCCACGACGTCGTAGAAGGCAAAAACAACGTGGTGTCTATAGATGCACATCTTCATCCAAGGCACATCGCTCAAAAACATAAAACGAAATCACACTATATGACATGGGCAAAGTCCATCGGGATCCCCACAGAGCTTATCGTAGATAACTTCTATAGCAAAACTCAGCACGAACATTCTCGGCCGGCCGGTAAACGCTGTCAGGCATTGCAAAAGCTTTATGACAAATTTGGTGATGTAGCGTTTATTGCAGGGTGTGAGCATGCGCTTAATAACGACATGATGAGCATTACGGAAATTGAACTCATCTTAAAATCTAAAGTGTATGACGTAGAGCCTGAAGCATCCTCTATGTCACACAAAAACTTACGCGGACAAGACTATTATGCAGGAGGTCAGCATGAATAAGACAGAATTGATTAGAGCCCATTGTAAATCACTAAAGCTAGACGGTTTTCTCCAAGTCCTTGAACATGAGGATTTCTCTGCAACGTCCCACGATGAGTTCCTAGAGGCGCTGCTATCCTCTCAACTCACATTGAACAGTGAACGAAAAATAAAACGGCTGACCGCACAGGCGAAACTTAAATATGAAGATGTTTATTTGTCTGACATCGATTACGGCTTATGCCCGTCACTTAAAGTGAATCAGGTCAATCAGCTGGGCGAGTGCCATTGGGTAGATACCAATAAAAACGTCATCATCATTGGCGCTACGGGTACAGGAAAAACATCACTTGCTTGCAGGTTTGCACAAGAAGTTATCGCCAAACAGCAAAGCGTCATGTTCTATCGATTATCGCATTTGCTGTTGGAACTGGTGGCAGCTGACAAAGAGGGTGAGTTGATGAAACTGCTTAAGAAACTTACCCGTTTCAACGTCCTCATTATTGATGATTGGGGCAATGCCTTGATGGATAAAAACGAACGTCATTTGCTCTTTGAGTTGATTGAATATCGAGAGCAGAAAGGGGCATTATTAATCACCTCTCAGTATCCCATATCGGCCTGGCATGAAACGTTTGGCAATGAAACGATAGCGGATTCTGTTCTCGATAGAATTGTCCATAATAGTCATCGAATTAACCTCAAAGGCGAGTCAATACGAAAGCTGTTGGCAGAAAGGGAGTGAACCCATGTATGAATCCCTTATTAGCAATATGGCAGTGGAGGATATCTATGTTTCTCAGGTTTTCGATTACTATCATGCCTGTTTTGTGAAAAGTGACTGGTGTCAGTCATTTGTGGCTGATAGTCCGCGTATCCCAGGTGAATTCCGGAACACAGAAGTGATTGGGCTTTGCGACCGCACTATTCATACAATAGTGCCGGTTGCTCGAACACTAGAAGGTGGTGCTATTCGCGGTGGCCTGCAGCACTGCGGGCTTATTACAGCCCGAGGGGGAGAGCTATTTCGTGGCTGCCTAGTGTTCCCTAAATTTGATAGCACAGGCAAGATAATAGAGGCGACGGGGTTTCGATATGGCAAGCGTATACGCCATTGGCAGTCGTTGACCGTTCATTGGAATAGACCAAACTCTAATGTGTATTTGGCAGAGGGAATGGCGCTAGCAGAGAAGTTCGTTCATGCGAAAGCCTAATAGTAAGCGGATTTGGTGCTGCGTAAAATACTATTTGTATCTTTGTCAGGCAAAAGGCCAAGCCCCTGATACCATCAGGGGCAAAATCCATGGCTTGAAAAAGTTCTTCAAATGGTGTTTAACCAAAGACGTGTATTTTATCGACCAGATTGATTTGGATTTGATGGATGAATATTTAAATTATCTGAACATTTATCGAAAGCCACTGGACGGTAGGCCATTATGCGCGTCGAATAAACGAGCATTGATGACCTTCGTAAAGACTTTCATTGAAAAGCTTCATGCAAAGGGATTATTGCCTTGGAATACTCTGGCGCTCATTGAATTGCCAAGCAAAGGCAGACCTCTGCCTAGAGCCATATTCAATAGACAAGAGATTGAAAAAATACTTGGCCAAACCATGATGTTTGGAACTTTCGGATTGCGTGACCGAACCATCTTGGAGGTCTTTTTTGCGACGGGTATTCGAAGAACGGAATTGATGTATTTGAATATCGAGGACATCGATTTTCACTCGCAGCTCGTTAGAGTGAATCGAGGGAAAGGTAACAAAGAACGCATTGTACCGATAAGCCAACGAGCGTGTGAATGGGCAGCGTTTTATATCAGTAAAATTCGGTCGCAAATTGCGTTTTTAGGCTCTGGTACCACACTATTTCTGGCAAATAACGGTAAACGTTTTCGACCTAATCAATTATCTGAACTGGTATCTCGCTATGTAAGGCTAGCAGGCCTAAAACGTGCGGGCTCTTGCCATCTCTTTCGCCACGCTACTGCTACCATTATGTTAGATGAGGGTGCAGAGCTTCGCCACGTGCAAGAAATGCTTGGACACGCGGACATCTCAACCACACAAATCTATACTCATGTCAGTCGGTCAAAACTCAGTGCGGTATATCGCAATACCCATCCCTCCGCTCAATCTGACAGTGGGCTGTTTAAATAACATGGCAGCCCATTCACGTCTTAAATTTTATTGCATAGTTAGCACGCCCCTGCGCCCACAAAAAGTGGGCATTACAACTTTACTTTGACATAATCGACAACGCAGGAGAGACTGGATCGTGTTTTCGATTACTTTATATGCAGGCACGATACTATGATCCAGTGATTGGGCTTATAGTATGTACTCGGCGGGAAAGAGCGAGATGGTAAGAAAAGGAAAATTCAAAAATGATTAGGTTATTGTCAATAAAAATCACGCTGCTACTATTTGTAATTTTTAGTGTTAACGGCACTGAACCGACTGCTGCTAGATTTCACAGTCTTTGGAATCCACCTGAAACGCACTGCAAACTTGCCCTGTTACATCTAAAATTAACCACTCATGATAAGAGTATAACTCCGCACCTTACAAATGCAGGCAATTGTAAGTACTTTGAAGGAGATACTTATGCTGCAATTTCTCTTTGGACAGAAGCATATATTTTGGGAAGAGAAGAAACTCTGCGGGTTTTAGCAAGAGTGTCAAGCCTTTTAGGGACGGAATCAGAACGTCAATTAGGTTTAGCTTTATTGCATGCCTATAGTAATGAGAACAAAACGCACAAATACCAACTCCCTCTATTCAAAGCCCTTCAAATAATCGCGTTTGAGCCTCGAAACAAAGCAAACGAATTGTTGACCATCGAGAATCTGGCTTTGGCCTTTGAATTAGAAACTAAAATCACTCCGACTGAAACTTTTCATTTTATCTCTTACTTACAAGACAGTAAGTATTTTAACCATAGTATGGAAGAAGCTGAGGTTTTGTTCACGAAACTCACTCCGTGGAAAAACGAAATTAGATTCTCAGAATGCTTTATTGCAGAGGCATTAGAATTCGATATATATAAATTACCATCGACTCAAAGATTGAAAAACTCTTACAACGAAAAGTGTTCTGCCCAACAGTTACTAGATGAAAATTACGGGAAGACCCGTTAAACGGTTTACCGCTCAAAGAATATGAACGGCTAGTTCAGGAAAGCTCTCTTGAAGTTTGATCGATAAAAAGGATGTTATTCAACTTGCTACTGGATTTCAAGTAGCAGCTTCTACCGTTATGACTACTGATAAAAACAAGCAAGGTATATCTCTTGAAGCCGACGCTGGATTTGAATTGAATATCGGGCCATCCAACGTTCAAGTACAGGCTGAAAAAGAAGAGGCATTATTCAGACCTGAAGATGGCTTACTTGAGGTCATTATACTTGAGGGATCCAAAGCAGATGCATCGTTGAAAGCAGGACCTGCTAGTGTGACACACGATAATAAAGCAAAATTAGGGGTAACATTTTTGACTTTTAAAGGCGAAATAGATATGGATAAAAATAAATGAAGCTGCTTGGATATTGGAGAAGTCTATTTCAACTTTGGTGTGCATTTATAAGTATAGCTGTTGTTTACAACTTAAGTCAGGGGAACCAGTTTAGTGGAGATATTTTCTTCAGCGCCCTCTTTGGTGTAACAATATTGATTACCTGTTTTTATTCGCTCTATCCTATCCTTTTTGTACTCGTTCGCAGAAAGAACTATAGTCCAGTAAAAATAATTGCTATAGCCTTACTTTGCATTGCGGCCCCTATTATCGGAAGTGTTTTACTCTATTGTGTTTTTTCAAAATAATTGAGGTCTTAAGAGAGCGCTGCAGCGAACCATTGATTGTTTTAAGTACCTTATGCAAAGGTCATTTTTACGTTGTATGCTATTGGTAATAATTCTAGCATCAAAACATTATGATTGATTATTCTCTGCGAAAGTAAAGTGCTAATGACTTCAGACTAAAAAGGATGATTTAAACGGAGGAGTTTTCGTATGAGTGGTAAATTTGAGTGTTACAATTGCAAATTCTTATTTGACGGGGAAAATTATAGTTGGTATTTCTACTACGAAAAGGGAAAATATCATGTGTGCCCGAACTGCCAAGCGAAAGTAGTTCCAGATTATGATTTTGAGTATATGGGCTTAGTTGATAAAATCCAGTCAATATCGTTTATGATTGGAATTGGACTACTAGTGATAGTTAATTTGCTTGAGTTAGAGTCATATTGGTGGCACGTGATGTACGTTATTCCTATCTTTGTCTCTGGTATTTGTACTTTAATTTATAATAATTTAGCCTCAGAACTAAGTCAGAATACATATCGTACTCGTTCCTACAAGGACCGACAGTAAATAAAGAGGGCAAAGTAAATTTACCGCGGTGTTTGTTGCTTCAATAGGAAAGCAAAAAGCTAGCTGATGGACGGTCATTCTTCAAACATAAAAAAGCGCCCATAGTCAGGCGCTTTTCAAAAGTTTCGCTTCGAAAAAAACTTAAAGAACAAATAAACCCTTACTTATCCTCAGCAATCTGCTCATGCAACCAAGCAGCATGACGCGGTGCTTTTTTCGTCTTGCTCCACTCTTCTAGCATATCTGGCGCAACGCGATGAAGCTCGTCCATTTGTGCTTGAGTATGTGTGTTCGCGGCTAACTCTAAACGGTGGCCATTAGGGTCGAAAAAGTAAATCGACTTAAAGATACCGTGGTTGGTCGGCCCAATCACCTCAATATCATGGCTTTCAACTTTTGCTTTCGCGGCAAGCAATGCGTCCATGCTATCCACTTTCATAGCAATGTGTTGAACCCACTTAGGTGTGTTCTGGTCGCGATCCATATCTGGCTGTTCTGGCAATTCAAAGAATGCCAATACATTACCGTTACCCGCATCCATAAATATGTGCATGTAAGGGTCATAGGCGCCAGTAGATGGCACATGGTCTTCTGCTATTGCTAACTGGAAGTCCATGCCCAATACTTCTTGGTAGAAGGTCACTGTTTCTTTGGCATCCTTGCAGCGGTAAGCTACATGATGAAAACCATTTAATTGGATTGGGTGGCTCATGCGCCCTCCTTTTCCTCAGTTTTGTTAGTATTTAACACACCACGATTGATTTGGTCACGTTCGATAGATTCGAATAGGGCCTTGAAGTTACCTTCACCAAAACCGTCATCACCTTTACGCTGAATAAATTCAAAGAACACAGGACCAAGTTGAGTTTCAGAGAATATTTGTAGTAGTAGACGAGGACCACCTTCGGTTGTTCCATCCATCAAAATTCCACGAGTTTGTAACTCTTCTACTGGCTCTCCGTGATTCGGTAAACGACCTTCTAGCAATTCATAGTAGGTTGCTGGTGGTGCTGTCATGAATGGCATGCCCATGTCTTTCAGGCGATCCCAACACGCCACTAAATCATCACAGCTAAAGGCGATGTGTTGAATGCCTTCGCCGTTGAACGCACGTAAAAACTCTTCGATTTGGCCTTTGCCGCCTTCACCTTCCTCGTTTAGAGGAATTCTAATTTTACCATCTGGTGCAGTGAGGGCTTTTGACGTTAAGCCAGTATATTCACCTTTGATATCAAAGAAGCGAATTTCTTGGAAGTTAAACAGTTTTTCGTAGAAGTCAGCCCAATATGCCATGCGACCGCCATAAACGTTGTGAGTCAAATGGTCGATAACTTTAAAGCCCGCGCCTACTGGATTACGGTCTACGCCGTCGATATATTCAAAGTCGATATCGTAGATAGATAGCTCATCGCCGTAACGATCGATTAAATAAATAATCGCGTTGCCGATCCCACGAATTGCTGGTAAGCGAAGCTCCATTGGGCCAGTTTCGACGTGTACAGGTTCAGCGCCTTGAGCCAACAAGTGCTCGTATGCTTTTACCGCATTTCTTACTCTAAAGCCCATACCGCATGCTGACGGGCCATGTTCGCGCGCAAAATACCACGCTGCTGATTTTGGCTCGTAATTGGCAATAAGATTGATGCCACCTTGACGCCATAATTGTGCGTCTTTGGTACGATGGTTGGCGATATGAGTGAAGCCCATCGCAGTGAATACCGTTTCCAATTGTCCTTTTTCAGGTGCTGAAAATTCTATGAATTCAAAGCCATCTAATCCCGCTGGGTTATCAAATAAATCTGCCATGTTTTACTCTCTTTTAGTTTCATCGACACGACGCATTGTCGCATCTATTCGCTGATGCTGAATAACGTACAATCAGGGTACGTTTTTAATTGGCGCTAGTTTAGGGCAAAGCGCGATAAAATGCCCGATTAGGACAGGTTCGCTAGGTGAGTGGATAGATGAAAAGTGAGGTTTTGTAAAAATATATTTACGGAAATTCGCTGTGAGCCAATTAAATGCTGATTTATGAATGAATTCTCATTAGTTTGTTGAGGCAGGAAGGTCTGAGATCACTTGGTTTCGTCCGGCGTCTTTAGCTCTATATAAGTTCTCATCAGCGTAGCCCAACATACTTTCTACTTTCTTCTTAAATTTGCTCGTTACACCAATACTCACAGTGCAGTTTACAGAGACACCCTTACGAGTGAATTTCTTCTCACTGACCGCTAATCGAAAATCCTCAAATAGGGGCAGAGCCTGCGCTTCGTCCATATCTACGATAAACACGCAAAACTCTTCACCACCGAAGCGAGAAATGCAAAATTTGCCAAAGTGTTTTTCAAGTAACTTTGAAAACTCTTTTAACACCACATCACCATGGTCATGGCCATAGGTGTCATTAATTGTTTTAAATAGATCCAAGTCCATCAATGCAAGTGTGTGATTGGTATGGCTTCGTCGCAGTTGTTCATGCACCTGATTGAAAAAGTGGCGGCGATTCGGCAACCCTGTAAGGTAGTCAGCATTTGCTGTTTTACGGATCAATGCGATTTGTTCGAGGTACTCTACATTCTGCATAACGCGAACAAAAAACTCTTCATGACAATAAGGTTTCGCCAGATAATCATCGGCACCACTTTTTAAAAAGTTAGCCAGCACAGTAGGAGATTGTTGTTCAGAAGACCCTATAATACTGAGCGTATCTTTGTGAAAATGCTTTCTCACATCGGCGACCACATCAATGCCTACAATGTCGCCTAATTGATTGTCGATGATCATCAATCGAATATTGGAATAGGTGCTTAAGTAATCCAATATTTGTTCAGGCTTTGCTAACTCATGTGTATCGAAATTGTGTCGTTGTAGCAAGGAAATCATTGCTGCTCTGCGTCTCCTGGACGTATCGACTACTAACACACCTACGCCTTTATTCTTCTGCAAGCGCTGAAGTAAACGACTTAAATAATCATAAATTTGGGCATTTTGCTTAGGAATGTAATCGATAACTGCTTTACTGAGAATATGCTCTCGAACATCCTCTTGAGTGCTGCTGGTGATCACGATAACGGGTACAAAAGAGTCTAGCGCAAAGTCAATCGCTTCACCATTTGGCGCGTCAGGCAAACTATAGTCTACTACGGCGCAAAGGTATGCTTCAGGCGGTGTTGTACTAAATATCGCTTTGGCTTGTGTGAGTGTAGTCGCACTGACAACATCAAGATTTGATTTACCAATAACGCGCTTCAACACGCGAAGGCTTGAAGCATCGTGCTCTATTAACAGTACTTTATATTTCATTGGTGTATCTTGCTCACGTCAACCACCCTTAAGCCATACTAGAGCAAAGTAAGCATTTCGACAAATGGTAAACCCTGTAAGGCTTGCGCCTAAGAAATTAACACATTCCAAAATAAAATGTTGACCACTTATATAAGTGCTTATATATTATTCGGAGGAATTCATAAAAACAGCAAGATACTGTTCACCGTAAACAAGAAGATAAACCATGCAAAACGACTTTCTCAATGAATTAGCAGAGCTTGCTTTGGGCAGCAGATTAAAGCGCATTAGTGAAAAAGTGATGGCGAGTGCTGCTGAGGTCTATGCAACTTTTGACATGGCAATCCAGCCAAAATGGTTCACTTTATTGGCATTACTCGATGCGAAAGGACAAGTGACTATTGTGGAGGCATCACAAGCGCTTGGTCTCTCCCAGCCGGCACTTAGCCAATTTTGTAAACAACTGCTGGCTGAAGAACTGATTGAAGTGACAGTAGGAAGCAAAGACTCCAGACAGCGTCAGCTTCAATTAAGTAAGAAAGGTGTGCATTCGATAGAAAAGATGAAACCCATTTGGCTAGCCGTTGAAAAAGCGGCAAAGGATCTTTGTGAAGAATCCAATAACGATTTTTATCGTGCACTACTGACCTTTGAAAAATCTTTCGAAAAACAAAATTTACTACAACGCACAAAACACTATATGGATAAGGCCGCTATGAATAACAATATCGAGTTCTTAAGTTTTACAGATGAACTTGCTCCTTATTTTGAAGAAATCAACGCTCAGTGGATCAATGCGATGTTCGTCCTAGAAACGATTGATAAAGAAGTATTACAACAGCCGCGCATGCATATTATCGATAAAGGCGGGAAAATTTGGTTCGCAAAACATCCTGAACTAGGCATTGTTGGTGCTTGTGCATTACTGAATAAAGGGAACGGTAATTTTGAGCTAACCAAAATGGGTGTACTGGATTCTGCACGTGGTTTAAAAGTGGGCGAAGTGCTCCTTCAATATGTGATAGAACAAGCGCTTGCTATGCCGGTGTCTACTCTGTTTCTGCTAACGAATGCAAAATGTGAGGCTGCTATTCACTTGTACGAAAAAAATGGCTTTGTGCACGACAAAGATATTATGGAAAAGTATGGTGCAAGTTATGAACGTTGCAACGTGGCCATGCGCTATGTGAAAAAAACGCCGCAAGCAAATTGAGAAAGAAACCAAACAAACTCTGCTGCGGCAATAGGGAATAAATTCATAATAGACTACTTGTAGGCACGTTTTGATTGTTATAATCTGTATTTTCGTTCATATCGTCCAAGTTGAAGTCTATGGATCGTTTGTCAGATATTTTAAATCGCTTCTCGATGGATGCAGGTGTGTTCTTTACCGGCAACCTTTGTGGCATGTCTTCTTTTGAATTAGATAAAGAAGAGCCAGTACATGGACATTTGCATCTCTTGCGTGCGGGTAAACTTAAAATTGTTCGTCCAGGCTTGGCACCGATTATTTTAGATGAACCGAGTGTGATGTACTTTCCTCGTGGCAATACTCATCGCTTCGAGACGGATCCAGAATTAGGGGCTGATTTGGTTTGCGCCACTATTCACTATCAAACGGTCGCCAGTAACCCTATCGTGAGTGCTTTACCTGAGTTAGTCCACTATCCTTTGTCTGAACATCCCAGTTTGGGCCGCTCTGCTGCGTGGTTATTTGAAGAAGCCTTTGCAAGCAAGTGTGGTCGACAACCTATGATCAACCGTTTGTGTGACATTTTCATTATTCAAATTTTACGCGAAGTGCTGGCGCAAGATAGCGTATCACAAGGCTTATTATCGGGCTTGTCTCACCCCCAATTAAGTCGGGTATTAACCAAAATCCATGAAGCGCCAGAAGCCAATTGGACATTAGATAATATGGCATCAGATGCGGGCATGTCGCGTTCAAAATTTGCTGCTATATTTAAAGAATTACTGGGGCAAACACCCGGTGACTATGTCGCAGATTGGCGCATGAGCATTGCACAAACGCTGTTGAAGAAAGAGCAATCGGTTGGTATCGTGGCTCACACTTTAGGTTATGAAAATGGCTCTGCATTTGCTCGTGTTTTCCGCAAACGCGTTGGGATGTCTCCAAAGGAATGGCTAAAATCCTTGGTCCAATAGGCCACTATGTAGCATCAGCCGATTCACATCAAAGCAAGGAAACGACAATGACTGACAAGCCATTTAACGGCAAACAACGACTTGAGTTTATTAACCGTTTGCTCGAACACCATCAGTCGATAACACCGGCAGCGTATCAGCAAATTATCGATGCTTTGGAAACTCAAAAAGAGAACTTTGGCTATAATAACAAAGGAAAGCTAAAGGTTGCCTGTTTTGACACCCATTCCTACGATAAAGCCGCTTTTGAAGACTTAGGTGATACACCTGTCGACCTCATTTATATAAATACCTCATTGAATCTAGTGTCAGCAGCACAAGCGAAGGGCTGCCTGGCCATTTGTGTTTTTGTGAATGATGATTGTAGTGAAGCTGTCATTGAGCGACTCGCTGGCTTCGGCGTTAAAATAATTGCTTTGCGCTGTGCAGGATATAATAACGTTGATTTAGCCGCCTGTGAAAAACATCAGATCGACGTGGTGCGCGTGCCTGAATATAGTCCCTACGCTGTCGCCGAGCACAGCGTGGCATTGATGTTAATGCTAAACCGCAAGCTTCATCGGGCTTACATGCGTAATCGAAACGGACAGTTTGTACTCGATGGTTTAGTCGGTTTTGACATGCATGGTAGAACAGTCGGTATTGTCGGGGCTGGCAAAATTGGCAAAGTACTCATTGATATTCTGAGCGGATTTGGTTGCCAAATATTAGTTTATGATTTGAACATGGATGCTGAGTTGCAAGCGAAGAAAAATGTGAGTTATGTGGATTTGGAAACGCTATTGTCAAACAGCGATATCATAAGTTTGCATGCCCCGTTAAATAAAGATACCTACCATATGATTGATATGGCTGCGATTGAGCTTATGAAATCAGGCGTCATGTTGATCAACACCGGTAGAGGCGCATTGATCGATACCAAAGCGCTAATCAAAGGGCTTAAATCTGAGAAAATTGGGGCCGCGGGTATTGATGTGTATGAAGAAGAAGCCGACATTTTCTTCAAAGATAGCAGTGGGGAAGTGCTCACAGATGACGTCTTTGCGCGTTTAACCACGTTTAGTAATGTCGTGATTACGTCACATCAGGGCTTTCTTACTCGCGAGGCACTGCACAATATTGCGCAAACGACTCTCGACAATTTAAATGAATTTCGGGCTGGCAAAAAAGGAGCGCAGTTAAGCAATTATGTAAGCTAGATCAATGTATAGGTGAACATAGTTGTCTATATTATGGTGAGGCTTTCAGTATTTTCCGTTTTCAACAACACCTCTTGGAGCGCGCATGCAATCGGTGGTTTCCCAGTTTAATAATAAAATAACGTGGCATGACTTACTACAATCCGGCAACCGGATTTTCTTGGGGTCGAATGCCGGTATTCCAAACGCATTAGTTGATAGCCTTATCCAAGATGGCAAAGGCATTAAGGATATTGAAGTCACCCATATTGGCACTTTATCGGATGAGCGCTGGGCGCTGCCAGAACATCAAGGCCAGTTTAAAGTAAATACTTTCTTTATTCATGGAAAGGTTATTCGGCAAGCTGTGGACGAAGGTCGCGCCGACTATACGCCAGTTTTTTTATCAGAAATTTCGAGTTTGTTTTCGGATGATATTCTCCCTTTAGATGCAGCCTTAATTATGGTTAGTCCTCCTGATGAGCTGGGTTATTGTTCACTCGGCGTCTCGGTTGATGTGGTGATGTCAGCTGCTCGTTCTGCCAAAAAAATAATCGCCCAGATCAATCCAAAAATGCCACGAACAGCGGGCCATTCTTTTCTGCATATTTCTGAGTTTGCTGCTTGTTTAACCCATGAGCAAGCTTTGCCTGAAGTGCATCAAGCTCCGAAAACTGATATCTATGAACGTATTGGTCAGTATGTAGCGATGTTGGTTAGCGATGGGGCAACCTTACAACTCGGTATCGGTAAAATTCCCGATGCTACTTTGCGATATTTGAGTAAACACAAGGATCTTGGGATCCATAGCGAAATGATCAGTGATGGGGTGATCGATTTAATCAAATCAGGGGTGATTAATAATCGTAAAAAAACCTTTCACCCGGGTAAGTCCGTGGTTAGCTTTTGCATGGGAACAGAGCGCTTATATGAGTTTGTGCATAACAACCCTCATATTGAATTCTACCCGTCAAGTTATGTCAACAAACCCACGAACATTGCCAAGAACGATAACCTGGTGTCAATCAACAGTGCGCTCGAGGTAGACTTAACAGGGCAAGTGGTTGCAGATTCGATTGGCCATGACTTCTATAGTGGCATTGGTGGGCAAGTCGATTTCGTGACTGGCGCAACAATCAGCAGAGGTGGAAAGCCTATTATCGCGCTACCTTCAACGGCGAAGAACGGCAGCGTATCGCGTATTGTTGCCAACATTACTGATGGCGCAGGTGTCGTTACTTCACGCGGTAATGTTCACTACGTGATTACCGAGTTTGGTGTGGCTAGCTTAAAAGGCAAAAGTATTCGTGAACGTGCGTTAGAGCTGATACGTGTCGCTCACCCTAAGTTTCGAGAAGAATTGCTCGCATCAGTACGTCAGCACTATTGGGTTCCTGATTATCAAACTAAATTCCCAACCGATGTGCCAGAATTGGGCGAGCTTCAACTGAAAGAGATTTCAATTCAAGGTGACACTTTTTACCTGCGACCTTTAAACCCAGCAGATGAACGCCAGCTACAAGAGTTCTTTTATTCACACACCAAAGAAACGCTTCGCCTGCGCTATAATTACATCCCTCAGGGCATGAGTAGACAAAATTCTTGTGATCTTGTGAGCGTTGATCAGACCAAAGATCTGGCATTAACCATTGTGAATCAGCAAGGATCTAAAATAGCCATTGAGGCAGTGGGTCGATATTACCTCAATCCAGACAATACCTGTGAAGTTGCTTTCGTAACACGCGAAAATCAACAAGGGAAGGGCATGGCATCACGCTTAATGAAGCAAATGATCGATATCGCTAAACAGCGACATATTTCTAAAATGGTCGCGTTTGTTCGCAGTGAGAATAAACCTATGATTTCTGTGTTCGAGCAGTTTGAATTTAAACGAGTGTTTAACCCAGATCCGGCAGAAGTCGAGCTAGTTCTGTTTTTGGAGGAGAAGTAAATGTCACTTACTTTTATCAGTAGTCCGAAATGTTTGTTACACGACATGGATCCAGAGCACCCTGAGCAGCCAGCTCGCTTGCATAGTATTAACGACCAATTAATCGCCTCTGGCGTTGAATTAGCACTTCAATTCATAGATGCGCAACCAGCGTCGCTCGCGCAAATATGCCGCGCTCATGATCGAAAATTTGTGGATGATGTGATTCGAAAAGCGCCAGAAGAGGGTCATCGTTGGCTAGATGATGACACCTTAATGATGCCACACTCATTGGATGCTGCATTATATGCTGCTGGCGCAGGAATTAATGCTGTAGATTTGGTGATGGGCGACGAAGCCGATGCTGTGTTTTGTGCAGTTAGGCCACCGGGCCATCATGCTGAATATGCAAAGTCGGGTGGCTTTTGTGTTTTTAACAATGTGGCTGTCGCTGCTCGACATGCAATGGCTGAACATGGTTTGCAACGGGTCGCAATTATTGATTTTGATGTGCATCACGGGAATGGCACGGAAGATATCTTTAAAGACGATGAGCGAGTCATGTTTTGTTCGTCATTCCAGCACCCGTTCTATCCGTTTAGCGGTGACAAACCGACTAAAGCTCATATCGTCAATACACCTATTCCGGCAGGGACTAAGGGAGATGAATATCGTGAGTTAGTGCAACATTGGTTCGACAAGCTAGATAAATTTAAACCGGAATTAGTCCTTATTTCTGCTGGGTTTGACGCGCATGCAGAAGATGGACTGGGTCATTTACGGTTGGTCGAAGCAGATTACGAGTGGATTACTTTGCAAATAAAAGACATTGCTGATAAACACTGCAAGGGTCGCATTGTGTCGATGTTAGAAGGTGGATACGCCTTAAGTGCATTATCGCGCAGTGTGGTTATGCATTTAAAAGCATTATTGAATTAAGCGATTTTGGCATCATCTATATCCCTGTTACTATCGTATCCATCACATCGTCAGTGACAGATTGTCGAAGCGCTTAGAACTCAAAGCTTCAGCACATATAGAATAAAAAGGAAATGCTTAGCAATGAAATACTCACCATTAGGAAACTCGGGTTTGTCGGTTTCTCGCGTATGCTTGGGTAGCATGACGTGGGGCGTGCAAAATACTCAAGCCGATGCCGATCAACAAATTGGCTATGCACTAGACAAAGGCGTTAACTTCATTGATACCGCTGAAATGTATCCGGTACCACCTTCAGAAGCAACACATGGTGACACAGAGCGAGTCATTGGCAATTGGTTGTCGCGTAATGAAAGCCAGCGAGAAAAACTGGTCATTGCGTCCAAGATTGCAGGTCCCGGTTTTCCCTATGTAAGAGATAACAGCATGATCAGTGGTGACTCAATCCAAGTCGCTCTTGATGATTCTCTCGCTCGACTACAAAGCGATTATATCGATGTGTACCAACTTCATTGGCCAAATAGAACCTCCCCTCACTTTGGTAAACACTGGCTTAATCAAGTGAAAGCAAGCACGCAAGACGTAGCGGCAGAGAAAGATAGAATGCGCGATATCGTGCTCGGTTTAGGCAAAGCCTTGTCGAGCGGCAAAATAAAACACTGGGGCTTATCTGATGATACGCCTTGGGGGATTCACACATACTTGCAATTATGTGATGAGCTGAATGTTGCTCGCCCAGTGTCGATCCAAAACGAATTTAATTTGTTGCATGTGAAAGATTGGCCCTACCTGATCGAATCTTGTGTATTTGAAGATATTGCCTACCTTCCTTGGTCACCGTTATCTGGCGGAATGTTGTCAGGTAAATATCTTGGAGGTGCACGTCCCGCAGGCAGTCGTTGGACAATGGAGCAACGACAAGGCTTATTTAGAAATACCGAGAACGCCGAGAAGGCTGTTGCCGCTTACTGCGATGTTGCGAAAAGGCACGGTATTACACCAAGCCAATTAGCGCTCGCTTGGTGCGATCAAGTTGACGGCGTGAGTTCAACTATTATTGGTGCAACAACCATGGCACAGCTTGAAGAGAATATTGCTGCGTTTGAGCTCGAGTTACCTGAGCAGTGCTTACATGAAATTGATGAGATCTTAAGGGATTATCCAATTCCGTTTTAGTCAATTAGGCAGACAATCGCGAGAATAAAAAGCCTGCTTTGTGCAGGCTTCTTTGTGCTGATTATACGTATCGCGCAGGCTGATTCTAACTATTGAGTGCTAGTCTATCCACGATGCTGGCTACGTCTTGTCTAAACTTAGCTTTTCGCAATGTACTGTTAATGCGTCCGAGACCATAGTGTTGGACTAAGGCTTCAGAGTGGAAGAATGATTCACAGCCAGTTTCAGCATAGCTAATTTCATCAATATTCACATTATCCATGGCACGTTCGAATACGATCATGTCGGTAATACGACAAATAATATAACTGAAAGCAACTACGCCTTGCTGTTCGAGACTGAGTTCAGAATCTTTTAATTTATCAACCAATGGCAGGGTATTGGCACCTAGGCTTTCAACAATCTCTTCAGGAAGTTGGGCATTTTTAGCGAATGCTTTCCCCATAATAGAAGCGTTGGTACCGAGTATGTTTTGAATATTCAGTACACGTTCAAAGAAGCTAGTGTTATTTAAATAAAATGTTGCAATTTCTGGCTTTGCTGTTAGCAAAGAAATATCGCCTAAGTAATCCAGCAAGCAACGAGTCGATAATTCTGCCGAGTTATCCATCTTCAAATCTTTGGCGATTAGTAATCCAATTGAGCTGGCCAAAAAGCTTGCTTTCCAAATGCGATGATAGGCTCTTTTTTGTTCTTGGCTAATAAATTCTGCACTGTGCTCAAGTGCAAACTGCATAGCGATATTCTTTGCCTGCAATACTCCTAAGTAAACGATAGCATGATTAATGGTGGTAATAGATTTACGTAAGGCGAACAGTGATGAGTTCGCAACCTTAATCACTTTCACAACTAACTCGGGGTCATTTTTAATAATGTCCATGAGTTCTTTGGGGTCATTTATATCGCGTGTTAATGACATTAACAAAGGATGTGGTTTTTTGAGGCTAGATGCGTTGTCTATAATTTTGCGTTGTTTATCATTTATCACGTCATCGAGCAGTTCAAAGCTTTTAAACTCATCGGACGGCTCAGGCACATCTTTTGGGTTACGCAGTTTGAGGCTCGGCTCTGAGTCTTCTTGAATACCACCAAACGTCGCAGTGTTGATCGTGCGTTTCTTTTTTGGGTCTTTTGTCGCAATAGTCGACTTCTTGCTGATGCGATATAAATACAGCACTAGCAAGAGGCCAGCAATTGCGATTGAATTAATGACAATGTCTAAGGGAATATCGTTTATCGACACGTAGTTACTCTGAAAATGATTGCGCTGAGCAAATAGTACACTAGCTAATAGTATATTTAATGCATAATATTTGATCTAAAGGTATGAATTACCGAACCCAATTTATTGTCTCTATTGTTGCAATACCATTTTAAAACGTCACTTTTTTACGTTGTTTACCATCGAGATAAACGACGAAAATTTCACTTTATTGTCATAGTTCTGTCATTAAGTCGCTTTATCGTTTCTGTTCAAGAATTAGATAAGAAAGTGTATGCAAGAGAAAGTTGTCGTTACCGCTGTTTTACCTCCCGCAGGATTAGTGAAACTACCTAAAGCAATTAGGTGGACCCTATTGTTAGGCTTTGTTTACTGCATGCTTTTGGCTGTTGGTTTGATTGGGAATGGCTTTAAGCTAGCGACTGAAGCGCACGCAAGAGAGCTATTTGAGTATGCGGCGAATCCTGTAATGGGTTTAATCATAGGTATGGTTTGTACCGCCTTGATTCAATCATCCAGTACCGTTTCGTCAATCATTGTGGCCATGGTTGCAGGTGGTTTACCGATTAGTATTGCTATCCCTATGATGATGGGGGCGAATATCGGTACCAGTATCACTAATACGATCGTCAGCCTGGGTCATATAGGCAATAAAATAGAATTTCAACGCGCTTTCAATGCTGCAACAATCCATGATTTCTTCAATATCTTCGCTGTATTCATTTTCCTTCCCTTAGAGATAATGTTTGGCTTGTTCGAGCACATCAGTTCGGCCATGGTGAATATAGTGGCGTTAGGTGCGACGAGTGAAATGAGCTCGTTTAATCCAATAAAAGCAGTAACAAGCCCTATTGTGGACCTTGTGAAAGATGGTTTGAGTGGCATGCAGCCGACCTATAGTGGGATCATCAAAGTGCTGCTTGGTCTTGGTTTGATTATCTTTTCGATCACATGGATGGGAAAAATAATGAAGTCATTGATGATTGGAAGAGCACAAGAAGTATTGAAAAAGGCTTTGGGCAGAGGTCCTATCACCGGGATCACGTCGGGCACAGTGATGACCTTACTGGTTCAATCATCCTCGACGACAACCTCATTGATGGTGCCTCTTGTGGGTAACGGTATTGTAAGTGCTCGGTCTATCTATCCATTTACGCTAGGTGCAAACATTGGAACGTGTATTACTGCGCTTATTGCGGCACTTGCAATTGTCGGCCCTAATGCGGCTTTGGCCTTGCAGATTGCCTTTGTGCATCTTAGTTACAATGTCTTGGCTGTCATTGTGATTTATGGCTTATGGTTTATTAGAGAGTGGCCACCAAGTTTATCTTATCGTCTGTCGTTAAAAGTAGCCGACCAAAAATTGTACGGCGTAGCCTACATTGCTGGCGTGTTCTTCCTCCTACCATTGGGTGCTGTGCTGCTGGTCTCCTAAATTAGTCCCAAATTGGACACACCTATTTAAATCGATAAATGGACACACCTGTTTTGAAGCGGCAAGAATGATTAGAGCGATACAGTCATATCGCCGCGCACCTGAGGGCTAATTGTCAGAAATAGGTGTGTCCAATTTAGAGAAAAGGTGTGTCCAATTAAACAAAAAGGAGAGCCGAGGCTCTCCTTTTTTAGTTTGGTGCTTAAGCGGTTTAGAAAGCGTATTTCAGTGAGAACTGGAAGCGTGTCATGTCGCCATCTGCGCCTGATTCTACTTCACGAGTTGCTTGCTTAATTTCACCACCAACCGTGATTTTGCTAGTAGGTGAGTAAAGAAGGTTAGCTGTGATACTGTTCGTGCTTTCTGTTGCACCTAAGCCAGTTAGGGCAGAGTCGTTATCAACAGTCAGTTGTGAATACACAAAGCTCGAACGCATTTTACTGTTCCACACGTGGCGATAAGAGACGGCAAATGCCGTTGAATCGATGGTCTCTAAGTTACCATCAGCATCTAATACCGCGCCGTTAACGGCATTCAATGCAACATAGCGACCTAGGCCAGAGCCTGTTGTGAATGACAAACGTAAATCATCTGCATCACCCATCTTAATTTTCGAGTTAATGCTCACACCAGTTGCTGACACCGAGTCGTCAAGCGTATCGCCGATTTCAACACTTAGCTGACGAACAATACCTGCTACTGAAATGTGGCCCCAATCAGCGTTATGAGTATATCGCACTACCGCGTCAGGTATGGCGCCATCATCTGACACGATTCTACCACCGCCACCAAATGGTGTAATAGTCGATTCAGAGTTTTCTAATGCAAACTCCCATGAGCCGCTTTGGTACTTAACTAATGCTTGGCGGTTAAACGCAACACCGTCAGTTGCACCAACGAAATCTAATGTTTCTGGTAAGGTTTTCACATCTTGGAAGGTGGTCCAAGTTTGACCCACTGTCCAGCCTTTATATTTCACGAAAGCATGACGCATGCGTGGAACATAGGAATTACTCACTCTTTCGTTTCCGCCTGGTGTTACGAGAAAATCGAATTCTAATACCCCAGTGATACTATCGCCATCATCTGTTGCCGTGTTAGTTGTAAAGCGAAAGCGACTTTGTTTTACGTGAGCATCAAATTGTGTGCTTTCTTCAGTGCCACCAACCGGAGTTAAGCTTGGGATATAAAAGTCACGACCCAAGTTCTGAGCAGCAAGTGTGCCGTCAGAGTATGAGCTAAACATAGCATCTGCTTTTATATAGCCGGTAAATTTAACTTCGGTTCCTGCAAGCAGATCCGCGTGAGCATTGAGTGACAATGTCGATGCGCTAAGCGCAATAGATACCGCCAATGCAGATTTCAAGATTGAGTTTTTCATGTTCGCATCCATCTTAGTAACGTTAATTGTGTGTAAAGTTATGGTTAAGCTATGTTAATTTTACGTAAATTTGCTTGAAGTCAAATTAGCGCATGGTCTATCAGACTAAGGTCGTATATTATTTGCTGAGTCGAAAATTCGGGGGAAAGGAAGGCCAAATCGAAATGATACCAAAGTCTCATTTTTGTTTGCGCAGATAGGTCTATTGTAGATACACAGAAAGTATTTTTTCAGAATGTCAGTTACGGAGACAAGATTATGTCGGCCAAAAAATTATATCCAGTTCCAGAAGCCTTAAAACAAAATACCAATTTAACGCCTGAGCAATATAACGAGATGTACGAGCAGTCAGTGAATGACCCAGATGCGTTTTGGTCAGAGCAAATGACACAACTTGATTGGTACAAGACGCCGACGATTATCAAGAACACCACGTTTGACTCTAAAAACTTGTCAATCAAGTGGTTTGAAGATGGTGAGCTGAATGCTAGCTATAACTGTATCGACCGTCATTTAGCAACCAGAGCAAAGAAAACGGCTTTGTTGTGGGAAGGTGACTCACCTGAAGATAGCCAAGCTGTTTCTTATCAAGAGCTTCATTATGAAGTATGTAAGCTTGCAAACGGTTTGAAAAAATTAGGCGTTAAAAAGGGCGATCGTGTTGCGCTGTATATGCCAATGGTACCTCATGCCGCTTATGCAATGTTAGCGTGTGCCCGCATCGGTGCTGTCCACTCTGTTATTTTTGGCGGCTTTTCACCGAATGCGATCGCTGATCGTATTAATGATAGTCAAGCAAAGGTCGTGATCACTTGTGATGAAGGTCGCCGCGCTGGCCGTTCGGTTCCGCTGAAAGCGAATGTAGACCAAGCTCTATCAAATGGCGCTTGCCCATCTATTGAAGCCGTGATTGTGCATAAATTGACGGGGGGTGATGTACCAATGAACCCTGTCGACAAATGGTGGCATGAATTAACCGAAGATTGCTCTGGTCAATGTGAACCAGAAGTCATGAATGCAGAAGACCCACTATTTATTCTCTATACCTCTGGTTCTACTGGGCAACCTAAAGGTGTTGTACATACTACTGGCGGGTATTTGTTATGGACGACCATGACTTTCAAATATGCCTTCGACTATCGTGACGAAGATGTATTTTGGTGTTCTGCCGATGTTGGTTGGATTACTGGCCACAGTTACATTGCATATGGCCCGTTATCGAATGGCGCGACGCAAGTATTCTTCGAAGGTGTGCCGACTTACCCTGACGTTCGTCGTATTGCTCAAATAGTAGAAAAGTACAAAGTGACTTCTTTATATACCGCTCCAACGGCCATTCGTGCCTTGATGGCGCATGGTGACAAACCTGTAGAAGGCTGTGATTTATCTTCACTTCGCATCCTAGGTTCGGTAGGGGAGCCTATCAATCCAGAAGCATGGGATTGGTACTATCGCACTATCGGCCAGAGTCGCTGCCCAATTATTGATACTTGGTGGCAAACAGAAACGGGTGGCATGATGATTACCCCAATGCCGACCGTTCATGCGTTGAAACCAGGCTCAGCTACACGTCCTATGTTTGGTGTTCAGCCAGCGTTGTTTGATGCCGAAGGCAATGAACTAGAGGGTGCAGCTGAAGGTAACTTGGTGATCAAAGACAGCTGGCCGGCGCAAGCAAGAACGGTTTATGGCGATCATAAGCGTTTTATCGAAACCTATTTTAGCGCCTATGAAGGGGTGTACTTTACAGGTGACGGGTGTCGACGTGACGAAGATGATTACTTCTGGATCACAGGACGTGTGGATGATGTCCTTAATGTATCGGGCCACCGTTTAGGTACCGCTGAAATAGAAAGCGCCTTGGTTGCACATGCTCATGTAGCGGAAGCCGCAGTGGTAGGTTATCCTCACGATATCAAAGGCCAAGGCATCTATGTTTATGTCACACCGAATGAGGGTGTTGAGGCAAATGATGAGTTAACCGCAGAAATTCGTAAGTGGGTAAGAACAGAGCTAAGCCCAATCGCAACGCCTGATATGATCCAATGGACGAAGGGTTTACCGAAAACACGTTCGGGTAAAATCATGCGTCGAATTTTACGAAAAATAGCAGCGAATGAGCACGAGCATCTAGGTGATACTTCAACATTGGCAGATCCGTCAGTTGTTGATACACTCATCGAGGAGCGATTGAACAAATAAAAGGAATTGGTATGGTAAACCTGCTAATTGCAGACGACCATCCTCTATACCGCGACGCCCTGAAAGGGGCGTTAGGTATGGCGTTTAGTGATCTGAATATACTTGAGTCTGGTGATTTAAATGCCACCGTAAAGACACTAGAAGAAAATGATGTAGACCTACTACTTCTCGACCTTCATATGCCAGGCAGCAGTGACTTGTTTGGTCTTTTACATATTCAAAAAACCTTTTCTGATTTACCCATTGCGGTTGTGTCAGGTACCGAAGATACCTCGTTAATTTCCAAAGTTGTTGGTGTTGGTGCTATGGGCTTTATTCCAAAAACCGCCAGCGCACAAGAAATCAGTGATGCCGTTAATGCCATGTTAGAGGGCGATGTTTGGGTTCCAGAGGCGCTTCGTCAGCAAATTGAACAGGTAGATGAAAACTTCTCGGTACTCGCTGAAAACGTTGCTAGCCTTACGCCTTCACAATACAAAGTCTTGTGTTACATGCGTGACGGTCTATTAAATAAACAAATTGGTTACAACCTTGAGATTGCAGAGGCGACAGTGAAAGCGCACGTGACAGCAATCTTTCGTAAGCTGGGCATTAATAATCGTACTCAAGCGGTATTGATTGCCAGCGAGCTTCAATTGGAGCCGCCCTCTAATTAATGCGGCTTAAATTTCATCGATTCATACGAAAAGCCCATAAGTGGCTTGGGCTTGTACTTGGCATTCAAATTTTGTTTTGGATTGCTGGTGGTGTTGTAATGAGCGCAACTCCATTGGAAAAAGTGCACGGAAAACACCTTGCTACCAAAATTTTACCATCCCATTTTAGCAATAGTGACTATACTTTTAGCGTTGAATCTTTGATTGCTCGAGTGCAAACTGAAAGCAGTAGCGCTGGCTCAATTAAACACTTGGCTTATACACAATTTGCTGGACAGCCAGCTTATTTAATCGAGACGAGTGTCAAACGACATATGTTTCATGCCAAGACAGGTGAACGTTTTGAACCCCTTACAGAAAACCAAGTAGTTGAGCTTGCCTACCAACACTACCTCGGTGATGCAGAGTTGGAAAAAGTAATACTATTAGAAAAGTCGCCAGCCGAAGCGAGCAGGGCGACAGGAAGTGTGTGGCAAGTGCGTTTTTATGATACTTGGTCCACGACCTTATATTTCTCACCAACAAGTGCTGAGTTAGTTTCTATTCGCAGTGATATCTGGCGTTTGTTTGATTTTGTTTGGATGCTTCATATTATGGATTATGATGAACGGGAGGACTTCAATAACCCCTTACTGATCTCATTTTCAATCAGCGCATTGTTGTTCACTATGACTGGCTTTTTGCTTTTATTTCGCAGCTTCGTGCGCAGAAAAAGACCCGCTGTGTAGCAGGTCTTAATTACACATTACTGCGTTTTAGCTGAACGTATAAACTTAGTCATACTTTGAATCAAGGTTCTTAGCTTCGCGGGTTTTAGTGGCTTGTTGAGGTAATTAACCCCTTGTTCTTTACACATTTTTATCAAGTCTTCCCCTCGTTTTGCAGTGACTAAGCAAGCGGGCAAGACAATATTCAACTCCATTCTGATTGACTCGATAATGGCCAAGCCATCCGGACCTTTACCTAATTGGTAGTCGACTAGTAAGATCTGTGGTTCAAACGCAATTGCTTTTTCTAAGGCTTGCTCAGCATTTAACGCGGTTTCAGTATTGACTCCCCATTTCGCCAATAGCGTTTCCATGGCATCAAGGTTTTCTTGTTGGTCGTCAACGCACAAAATTCTCAAGTCGGTAAATACAGATGTGGTTGCGGAAACAATTTTACCTACAGGCTCTGGTGGTGCCATGGCATCAAACATCACTGAGAAGCAACTTCCTTTGTTTTCAACAGAGTCAACTTTTACGGTGCAGTTGAGTTGCTGAGTGAGACGTTTTACCACACCCAAACCCAATCCAATGCCCTGTTCGTTAGAGTTTTCTACCCGATAAAAATCACTAAAAATGGCCGCTTGTTGCAGTGTAGGTATGCCGATACCTGTGTCTCGCACTTCAATAAGCATACGATTACCGCGTTTGCGAGCACTCAGCAACACCTTACCTGTTTGGGTATATTTCACAGCATTGGAAACTAAGTTTTGAATAATCCGATAAACATATGTGCGGTCTGCACTTATCCAGCCATCTTGTAGTTTGTAACGGAAGTCCAAGCCCTTTTCTTTGGCTTTCATGCCCATTTCGTTAATGATTGGCGTTAAGGTTTCGACAACATTAATGGTCTCAATAAAGGGTTTGAGCTCACCTTGATCCAAACGTGAAATGTCTAGGATTGTGCCTATTAAGGCCTCGCTAGAGACGACTGAGTCATTTAATTTACTGATGATTTTCGTAGTATCGCTATCTAGCTTCGTTTCTTGCAGCGCTGATAAATAAAGTTTCGCAGCGTTAAGGGGTTGAAGAACATCATGACTAGCTAGTGCTAAGAATCGAGATTTGCTTGCGTTCGCCTCTTCTGCTTCTTTTCTAGCTCGGATAAGCTCTTTTTCAGCTTCACCCCTTCGTTCTATTTCTAGGCGCAGTTCAGCATTAATAGAGTGCACTTCTTCGGTTCTTTTGCGCACACGCTGCTCAAGATTAATATTTGTTTCTTCTAAAGCTTGTTGAATTTCTACGTGATTAGTGATGTCTTGAAAGCTGGTAACAAAGCCGCCTGCTGGCATTGGATTGCCAATTACTTCAATCACTCTGCCATCATCTCGTTGACGAGTTAATTTATGTGGTTCACCGGACTTCAAGCGATCCATACGTTTTTGTACTCTGACTTCTAATTCCCCCGGAGGGCAATTGCTATGAGCAATATTGAAGCGAATCAGATCTTCAATGGGCATCCCGACTTGCACGAGACTATCGGGGAAATGAAATAGGTCTATATATCGTTTGTTCCACGCGACCAAATTAAAGTTTTTATCTACTACGCTGATGCCCTGATCTAGGTTTTCTATAGAGGTCATCAGTGCGCTGACATTGAAATCGACGGCTTGCGCAGACTCTTCGAAGAAATTCACAACTTCAGTAATGTCGAGCTTTTTGCCTCGAACTAAACTATCAATTAAGGCCTTTGCACTGGAAGAACCTACGACACCGCCCAAGGCTCTCTCACAAAAAGAGAGAAACTCATTGTCTACCGCATCTTGCATATTCAACTCAGTGCCATTGCGCGCCGCAAAATCATCAAATAACTGTTGGCTTCTCTCAGGGCCAGTAAACTTTGTAATGAGGGTATTTAAGTCATCTACTGTCACTGTGTGTGGTTGTACAGTGAGAATCGGTGAATTGGCATCTGCAGGTGACACAAAAGCCTCTGCTTGTATACGGTCGATAAGACGAGATTTGGTGATCAGTGAAAACGTAATATAAGCAATCACGTTGGCCAGCAGGCTAACCATCGCACCTTGACTAAGCGTTTCTGATTGGTCGACGCCAGGCGAGCCACCTCCAAGCACCGGTAGCATAAGCCACATGGTCCAAACAACAATGCCCGCGAGTAATCCTGCATACACGCCGTGCGCATGCCCTTGCTTCCAATAAAGACCGCCAACAATAGAGGGAAGCAAATGAATAACGAGAGAAAAGGCAAGTAAACCAATTGAAGCCAAGCTTGATTGATTTGTCATTTGTTGCTGATATAAAAACGCGAGCACCAAAATAAGAAATATAATCGCTCGGCGTAAAAGCTTTATTCTGCGAATTTTATTGGCTGGTACATAGGCTGTGAATTCGAGTAGTTTAGGCAGTACCACATCGTTTGTTATCATCGTGCTCAGAGTAAGTGTCGCAACAATGATCATAGCGGTAGCAGCAGATAGCCCACCGATGAAAACAATTATTTCTAAGACTAAAGAATCCGACATCATAGCTAAACCGAGGACATAGTTGTCTGCCTTGATTTCAGAGTCAGAAAAAATAGCGTCACCCGCTGCAGCAATAATCGGGATAGTAATCGCAATGATCAATAAATAGAGTGGGAAGACCCAGCGTGCTTGCTTGAGATGCTCTAGATTTAAGTTATCAACGACGGCCACATGAAACTGACGTGGTAAGCAAATGACAGCGGCTGCTGCCATCACAGTTTGCGCCCAAAAAGTAAAGGAATAGAACGTGTCTATTGCTGCATCACTTGCAAAACTCTGCAAGTGAGTTGCTGTGGGCGATGAGGAATAATATTGATAACCGACAATGGCAACCAATACCAAAGCTAACAATTTGATGCACGATTCAAATGATATAGCCAACATCAAGCCCCGTCGATACTCTGTTACATCTGTATTTTTTGTTCCAAAGTACATCGCGAAAACAGCGATAAATAAGGTCGCTATCATGATCACGATTTGAGAGTGCTGCTCTTCTGAAATAAGTATAAAGATGGAACCAATCGCTTTGAGTTGCAGGGCGATATAAGGGATTGTTGCTAATAGTGCAATAATAGTCACTAGCAAGGCGACAATTTGTCGCTTGCCATAGCGAGCACTAATGAAATCGGCAATCGTGCTTATATGTTGCTTTTTACTCACTAGCACGAGCTTACGAATGAAGCGATGAAATATCAGATAGACAATGACAGGACCTAAGAGGATCGGTAAATACAACCAATTGTCTCGACTCGCTTGGCCAACAGCGCCAAAAAAGGTCCAGGCGGTACAATAAATACCTAAAGCCAAAGAGTAGACTAAAGGATTAGACGTCAGCCAACGTGAGGTTGGTGTGTTTCTATCCCCCCATTTTGCTATCCAAAAAAGTAAGCAAAGATACGATAGAGCCAGTGCTAGCCATCCAAATGACATAAAAATTCCTAACAAGCTTTTAACATTTATTACTGTATCACAATCCACAAGTGCTCAACGAACACTAAGACCATGGTCTCATTTTACCTTTTTTTAACACCATATAGAGTATGCACAACACTGCTAATGTAACCTTTTGCAGAGATTTAGCTCCAACTTCTATAAGAATAAACGGCTCAAATCCACCGCAAGTTAGGCACTAAGTTAGCAAATTGTTAAACACCTACATCTTATTAACTTGCTGAGGAATGCAAAGATGGCTTTTAAAAATGAAGGGGATCAGAAGGCGTATTGGAAGGATAATTTATCCCTCCTATTCAAACTTCTCATTGTATGGTTCGTCGTCTCTTTTGGCGCCGGTATTATTTTCGTTGATGCACTGAACCAAGTCCAGTTTTTTGGATTTAAATTAGGTTTCTGGTTTGCACAACAGGGATCAATTTACGTATTTGTTGTGCTCATTTTCTACTACATGAAGAAAATGAATCAACTTGATAAGAAATACGGCGTGGACGAGGAGTAAGCCATGAGTGTACAACTATTAACGTTTTTAATTGTAGGTGCATCGTTCCTACTCTACATCGGTATCGCGATTTGGGCGCGCGCTGGAACTACGAATGACTTCTATGTTGCTGGTGGTGGTGTTCATCCTGTACTAAATGGTATGGCAACCGCAGCGGATTGGATGTCTGCAGCTTCTTTCATTTCGATGGCCGGTCTGATTTCTTTCATGGGATATGATGGTGCTGTGTACTTAATGGGTTGGACCGGTGGTTATGTGCTACTTGCTTTATGTTTAGCGCCATATCTACGGAAGTTCGGTAAGTTCACGGTTCCAGACTTTATCGGTGACCGCTATTATTCTCAAACTGCACGTACCGTTGCTGTTATTTGTGCAATCTTCGTATGTTTTACTTACGTAATTGGTCAAATGCGTGGTGTTGGTGTCGTATTCAGTCGCTTCTTAGAAGTTGAATTATGGTTAGGTGTTGTGATTGGTATGGGTGTGGTTTTCTTCTACACTGTATTGGGCGGCATGAAAGGTATCACTTATACTCAGGTAGCTCAGTACTGTGTGTTGATTTTTGCTTACCTTGTTCCAGCGGTATTTATCTCGATTCTAATGACAGGTCACGTGTTACCACAAACTGGTTTTGGTGCTACCTTAGCCGATGGCTCGGTATTCTTGCTTGATAAGCTTGACACACTATCTACTGATTTAGGATTCGCTGAATACACGACAAACAAAAAATCTCTACTAGATATCTTCTGTATCACATTCGCATTGATGGTGGGTACTGCGGGTTTGCCACATGTAATTGTACGTTTCTTCACCGTACCAAAAGTACGTGATGCTCGTAAGAGTGCGGGTTGGGCATTAGCATTCATCGCTATCCTGTATACTACTGCTCCTTCTTTAGCTGCTTTTGCTCGTGTGAACATGATTGAAACAATCAATGGTCCTCAAGCAACCGGTACATCATATGCCGAAGCACCTAGCTGGATTAAAAATTGGGAAAAAACCAACCTTATCAAGCATGACGATAAGAACGGTGACGGCAAAATGTTCTACTCGGGTGATGAACGCAACGAGATGACAATTGACCGTGACATTATGGTATTGGCTAACCCTGAAATTGCTAACCTGCCAGCATGGGTAATTGCTCTTGTTGCTGCTGGTGGTGTTGCAGCGGCCTTGTCAACGTCGGCTGGTTTACTCTTGGTTATTTCGTCCTCTGTCTCGCATGACTTGTTGAAGAAGAACTTAATGCCGGATATTTCCGACAAGCAAGAGTTACTCTCGGCGCGTGTTGCAGCAGCGGTGGCTATTCTGATAGCCGGTTACTTTGGAGTTCATCCGCCAGATTTTGTTGCCGCTATCGTTGCCTTTGCGTTCGGTTTAGCTGCATCAAGTTTCTTCCCAGTAATCATTATGGGTATCTTCAGCAAACGTATGAATGATAAAGGTGCAATTGCAGGGATGGTGACTGGTATTACTTTCACTGCGGCATATATTATTTACTTCAAGTTTGTTAGCCCTGAAATGAATAAAACTGAGAATTGGTTGTTCGGTATTTCACCAGAAGGTATTGGTACAGTGGGTATGGTGATTAACTTCGCCGTAGCATACGGTGTATTCAAAATGACTGATGAAGCCCCACAAGAAATTCAAGACCTTGTAGAAAGCATCCGCTTCCCGAAAGGGGCAGGTGAAGCATCAGGTCACTAAGTTTCACTAGAAGCTAAAACACAAAAGCCCAGCTATGCTGGGCTTTTTAATTTTACTCGTTGAAAATACTAAACAAGAAAGAAAATAAACACAGCTTAGCCGCAAGGCATCAGAGCTTAATGGATGCTTATTGATATTTATCAATAAGCTGTGAAGTATGTAGGGCATAATCAAATTAGCTATTTTTCTAGCATATAGGAGTTACCATGACGGCTGTACCGCAACAGGTCACTGACTTTTTGAAGGAATCAGGTCCATTTGATTTACTTGATGAAGAGCGCTTGAATCAAATCGCAAAGCAAAGTTCGATCATTTATCTAGCGGCTGAAAATCAAGATGAAATGTTGTCTACGCATAGTGACTCACTCTATCTTATACAAAGTGGTCAGTTTTCGGTAAAGGACAGCGATGGTGCCTTGAAGCACTTAAGTGACGGTGACTATTTTGGCTATGCAGCCTTGCTCGATGAAGTCAGTTACAAGCTCGATTTAACTGTTGATAGTCCGGGTTTGGTTCTCTGTATACCTAAAGCAGCTTTCGATATTGCGATGTCACATCCTAAGATCAGCCAATTTTTCAATGCGGCAAAAGATGATGTATTGCAGCATGATGCCGTGAGTGATTCCAACTCTATGTGGTTGCATAAACCGCTGTATGAGGTGGCTGAAACCTTGCCAATTACGGTCAGTCAAACAGATTCGATTCAGAGTGCTGCGGCCCTGATGAGTCAAATGCGGATTTCGTCAGTGCTGATCATTGAAGAAAACGATTTAATTGGTATCGTCACTGATAGAGATCTACGAAATCGTGTTGTTGCGGTTGGTATGAATATGCAACTTCCGGTTAAACAAATTATGACGGAAAAACCCGCTTATTTAACCAAAAATAAAACGCTATTCGACGCTGTTGCCTTGATGAATGAGAAGTCCATCAATCACTTACCTGTGCTAGATGAGGTCACCAATGCACCGGTTGGGATGATTACCGCAACAGATATTTTCAAGCAACAACGTAATAACGTACTTTTCGTTATTAGTGATATTTCGAAAGCGAACAACTTGTACGAGTTAACGCGCTGCTCATGGCAATTGCCACATTACTTTGCGTCGAGCGCAAAACGTCCCGGCGACTTTGATATTGTTGGTAAGGTGCTTTCCCAAGCCACTGATGTCATGACACGTAAACTCATTACTTTTTTTCAGCAGCAGCATGGGCAAGCACCAATGCCTTACTGTTGGTTAGTTTATGGTTCTCAAGCCCGTGAAGACCAAACCATGGGCTCGGACCAGGACAATGCTTTATTGTTAGCTCGAGAGCCCAATTCAGAAGAAGCTGAATACTTTGAGAAAATGGCTGAATATGTCTGTCTTGGCTTAGGCAAATGCGGCATTAAGCTATGCGATGGTAATATCATGGCGTCGAATCCTGAGTTACGCCAGTCTCTTGATGCTGCTATTGAGCAGTCTAAGATATGGGTGCGTCAACCGACGCCAGAAGCAATGTTAGCATTTAATATCTTCCTAGATGCAAGGGCTGCAGCAGGGGATAGTAGTCTATTTAAGCGCTTGCAGAGTGAGCGTAAGTCTCTGTTTAAACAGTCTATGTTTTTAGCTGCATTAGCCAGGCAAGCGAATGAAAGCTCGGTACCTTTGTCGATGTTTCAAAAGTTTGTTTACACTAAGAATAGGAAAGAGAAAGACAGTATTGACCTTAAGCATACAGCGATTGCGATTATAAATAACTTGGTCAGGATCCACGCCTTAGCAAATGAAATTACGCTGCCAGGGACGATCGCAAGACTAGAAAGTTTACCCAGTGATTGCGGTATTGCTAGCACTGATATTAAAAATCTAAAAGACATTTGGTTATTCTTGAATCGTTTACGATGGCGTCATCAATTGAACAATAAAGTACAAGATAACTTTATTCGTATTAGCGACCTGTCATCAATTGAGAAGCATCAACTAAAGGCCGCATTTCAGGCGATTCATCGCGCGCAGCAAGCGGCTGTATTAAAATATAGCGGGGGGATTGGTTAATGCCTTCTGCATTCGGTAAACTGTTTGGACGTCATTCTTTTGCATCTAAGATCTTGAAAAGCAAGCAAGCGGTACCTGAAGAATGGAAAAGCTGCGCTCTGGCAGACACTCCGTTTTTATCGATAGATCTAGAATTAACGAGTCTCGATACTCAGGTTGCCAAAATCACTTCGATTGGTTGGTTGCAAGGAAAGTCTCAGCAAGTTGATTTATCCACTGCTTTTTACAAGGTGATTCGAGCATCTGGTGACTTGGCACAGAGTCCGGTCATCCATGGCCTTACAGCGAAAGACTTAGCGCAAGGCGAGCATATTGCCTCTGCTGTCGAGCAACTGAAAACATTGGCTGAGTCGCACATTTGGGTCTTGCACAACGCGAGTTTAGATATGCAAGTTATCGCGCGAGTTGCAGATGCACTCAACTTACCGAAAACCCAAATAACGACCTTGGATACCATGTTGCTTGAAATGTATTTTTTAAATAAATCTCAGGATATGGTAAAGCAAAATGCCTTGACCTTAGAGCAATGTAGACTTCGCCATCAATTACCTTCAGCCCCAAACCATAATGCCTTGGATGATGCTTTAGCAACACTTACTCTAGCATTTTCTCAATTATATCAACTCGATAAAGTTAACTCGGTGACTATTCGTGATTTACTTCAAACTAAAGCGTTCAACGTTTTTACAATAGGGCATGCTGCCGTTTCCACCTAACAAAGCCCAGGTTTTCCGCTTTCTACTGCTTTTGCTTCTTTTTTAAGCTATTCTTAAAGGTGTTCATTGTGAACGACAATGGAAGAGAGGTGAAAGATGTTGATTATCTGCAAGCTCAAAAATTGTGTTAAGCACTTGCTTTGCCTTATGATGATTTCCATATTAAGCGCTTGTGCCACAACCCCAAGTAATTCATCCGCTGAGTTAATGCCGGCGACGTCATTATTGTCAGATGATTTATTCCCGTCATTTCAAGCGTATCCTATAGAAACCCGCGAACAAATTTTCTATCTTGATGAGGCTGCGATTGCGTTTATTGATAGGCAAGGACGTGGGCTAAGAACTGAAGAGGCGAAAATACGCCGTTTTATCAAAGCGGTATTTGAACGTACGGACCTGAGCATGAACTATGCGTCTGACGCGAATACGACCGCCAGTGTGACCTTCCAACGCGCGAAAGCGAATTGTTTGTCCTTATCCATTATGACCTATGCAATGGCCAAACATGCAGGCTTAGATAGCTATTTCCAAGTCGTTGATATACCAGAGTACTGGACCAGGCGCAGTGGCTATTCAATGCTTAATGGACATATCAATTTGCGCATAAAACCAAGTACCAAAGTGGGTATACAAACGCTTTTTAATAATACCTTTGTCGTGGACTTTGACTCTGAAATCAGCGCGAAAAAGTTTCCTGCTGAACCTGTAGATGAATCTGTTGTTTTATCGATGTTCTACAACAATAAGGGGGCAGACGCCCTATTAGAGAACGATCTCGATAAAGCTTATGCTTATTTTAGAGCCTCGGTAGTGAATAACCCTACTCATGCTGGCACTTGGGTTAACTTAGGCTATTTGTATCGGCTCGCAAATGATTATGACAAAGCTGAAATGGCATACAGGCAAGCAATCAATATTAATGATGACCAGCTGACTGCTTGGGAAAACTTATCTATTTTGTACAAATTGCAGGGTAAAACGAAACGGGCATCTGATATTCGGCATGAGATAGAACGGAAAAGAAAAGAAAACCCGTTTTATCACCAAATGCTTGCTGAAATTGATCGTGATTATGGTGATTTTGAAAGTAGCATTTCACATTACCTTAATGCGATCAGCTTAGACCGCAATCAGCATCAATTTTATTTTGGTATTGCGTCGGCTTATTTCGAAAAAGGTGATTTAGATAATTCGGCTAGGTATCTGAAGGTGGCAAAAAGGAAAGCGGGACGCAGCGAATTGGCTGAAGTTTATGAGAATAAATTGTCGGCACTATCGAGCTTTATGCGTTAATGCTTGGTGAACAAATGACTTGTTGGCAAAGTAACAACTTCCTTGCCAACAAGTATTATCAATCACGCTACTAACTAGATGACACCAAGTTCGGTGAGTCGTTCATGCAAGTAAGTGCCTGCAGTGTGGCGCTCTGATAGTTTCACATCGGGACGTGGGTGCAAGAATAAAGGAAGCGATATTCTTGCCTTACTCGCATCGGTGCCTTCTGGATTGATCACGCGATGGGTCGTTGACGGAAAGTGATGACCCGATGCTTCCTGAAGCATGTCACCAATGTTCACAATTAAATTACCAAAATCACAGGGGACATCTAACCAAGAGCCATCCATTGCTTTTACTTGAAGCCCCGGTTCATTGGCAGCTGGTAAGATAGTAATTAAATTAATGTCTTCATGAGCAGCCGCTCGAATGGCATCTAACTCTTCATCACCCGCTAGCGGCGGATAATGCAGGACGCGAAGCAAGGTCTGGTCGCTACCATTGATCATTTCTGACAAAGGCATGCTGTAGTGTTTACTCACCTCTTCTGGTGACTCTTGTTCAATCCAGTTGAGTAATTCGGCAGCCAAATCAGATGTATTCTTATAATAGCTATCTAATTCTTCCTTCAACGCACTTGGACACTGACCCCAAGGGTAGAAGTGATAGTATTCTTTGATATCTTTCTTTTTAAAGCCTTTGGCTACTTCCGACACACTTTGCGGAAAGAAACCATCTTGAGTGCCTTTATTGTAGAGGTAGTCTTGTTTCTCGTCTGAGTTGAAAAACGCTTCCCAATGTTTGTAGATATCAGCAACGCTCTGTTGCTTGATCGGATGGTTTTTCAACACACCAAAACCCGTTTGTCTTAAAGACTCAACAAACTTTTGCGGTGCGTCTGGTGCAGTAAAATCAACAGCTTCTAATTTCATTTACGTAGTAACCTATTTCTGTCGTGTATGATCGTTAGCGCTTTACAAGCTCAGCGAGATAAATATACCAGCTAAGCTCGCGCTCATTAAGTTGGCTAAGGTTGCAGCTAGCACTGCTTTTAAGCCCAATTGCGCAATTTCTTTGCGTCTCGTTGGGGCTAAGGCGCCAATTCCACCCATAAGAATAGCGATTGAAGACAAGTTTGCAAAACCACACAAAGCAAAGGTAATGATACCTTGCGATACAGGTGACAGTTGGTCAACGGCCCCCATAAAGTCGAGGTAAGCAACAAACTCGTTCACTACAATTTTTTGGCCAATGAAACTGCCCGCTAAATTTGCTTCGCTCCAAGGCACGCCAATTAACCATGCAACTGGCTGGAAGATATATCCCAGTATCAATTGGATAGTTAAATCTTCTTGATTAAACACCGCACCGATACCACCCAACATGCCGTTTAATAAAGCTATAAGTGCGATGAATGCGAGTAGCATAGCACCCACGTTAACGGCGAGTTTTAGGCCGGAAGCGGCGCCGCTAGCAGCAGCGTCGAACACATTAGCATATTCTTCGTTATCGGATTTGACGTCAGTCAAGGTTTCGTTGGTTTTGTCTGTTTCCGGCTCTAGTAACTTGGCCATCAACAATCCCCCAGGCGCAGCCATAAAGCTAGCTGCCAACAAGTATTTTAATTCTACACCTAAGCCGGCATAACCTGCCATGATTGAGCCTGCTATAGAGGCAAGTCCGCCTACCATAACTGCAAATAATTCTGAACGCGTCATTGTCGGCAGGAAGGGTTTTATAATAAGCGGAGCTTCAGTTTGGCCTACAAATATATTGGCTGCAGCCGACATTGATTCAGGGCGACTCGTACCCAGCACCTTCTGCAATGTGCCACCGATGATCCTGATGATGTAAGACATAATGCCGAGGTGATATAAAACCGCTATCAGTGATGAGAAGAATATGATGACTGGCAACACGTTTATTGCAAAGATAAACCCGAGCGAATCGTTTTCTGTTAGTCCACCGAATAAAAAACGAATGCCGTCCGCACTGTATGAAATGATATTGGCAACATATTGAGTGAGGTTGTTTAAGAACCTAATTCCCCAAGAAGAATATAATATGAAGGCACCCAAGGCAGCTTGTATGGCAAATGCACCACCCACCGTTCGCCAATTAATACTCTTTCTAGAAGAGGAGAAAAGTATTGCAATGCCTATTAAAAATGCAATGCCGAGTAATCCTGTCATAATATTTTCACTTATTTTTATTCTTATTATTACTTAACAACAGCGTTTTTTTTGTGCCATTGCTGCGAGATTCCATGCTCATTTAAATTGGGCTTTTGCCTTCAAGCAAATATGTGCTGAGTACATCAACAGCAAGGTGATTTTCACCTCCATGCGGCACAATGAGATCGGCAAAGGTTTTACTTGGCTCAATAAATTTATGATACATCGGTTTTACCGTATCTTCATATTGTTTTGCCACTGAATTGATAGTACGGCCCCGCTCCTGGGTGTCACGCAGCATTCGGCGCATAAGACATACATCTAAAGGAGTGTCGACAAAGACTTTAATGTCAAATTGATCAAACAGTTGAATTTGGGTCAACAGCATGATGCCTTCAATAATAATAATGGGTGACGGGCTAACTACGTCAAAATCGGGTAAACGGGTATGGGTCACATAACAATAGCTGGGATATTCGATGCTATTGCCTGCATTTAGCTCTTGGAGGTGTTGATTGAGCAAATCGTGTTCAAACGCATCAGGGTGATCGTAATTTGTTTTGGCTCTATCTTCGATAGGAATATGGTCTTGGGCTTTGTAGTAATGATCTTCTTGCAACACCAACACGTCGCGTTCGTGTTGACTGAGTTTTAGCGCAAGGTTTTGTGTAAACAAAGATTTACCAGAGCCAGAAGCTCCGGAGATTGCAAGGATAATAGGCTTTTGCATGAATCGAATTCGGACCGAAGATATAATTCTGCATAGAATACCTCTTCAAGCCCTCTCAATCAATTTCTATGAGGTTGAAAGCCGCTGTTTTCAACAACTTGTTGAGATAATGCATCTAACTGTCATAAAACTGGCGATATTTTATATAAATAGTTTATAATAAATCAGCAATTATTGCTTTTTTGCTTTGAAACGTGAAATTTTAGTAAAAATACGTCAAAGAAACGTACAGTGTCATAAAACTGAAACACAAGACTAAGACAATCACACCGCAAAAAATACTCAACTAAACCAACATAGGGATTAAAATATGTTTGCTAAGATGAAATTGAATCGCATTGCACTAGCAGTTGCGGTATCAGTTGGCTTATCAACCGCTGCTATGGCTCAAGAAACTTCATCAGCGTTACGTGGAACCGTAACGACTCAAACTGGTGAAATTTTGTCAGGCGCGACTGTAACACTGATCGACACACGTACTGGTGTTGCAAGAACACTTGAAACAACAGCTAACGGTACATTCAATGCTCGCGGTTTGAGCATCGGTGGTCCGTACACTTTGATTGTTGCTGAGAGCGAAGGTTCAAGAACAATTGAAGATATTTACCTAAACCTAGGTGAATCATCAGAAGTAACTATCAGCTTGGTACCAGCCTCTGATGTAGAAAGAATTGTTGTAACAGGCTCTGCGAGCGGTTTGATTACCGAGACAGTAGGTCCATCTTCAAACTATGGTTTTGACGATTTGCAATTCCAACCTTCTGTTGACCGTGACATCAAGGATGTTCTTCAGAACGATCCACGTATCACAATCGATTCAACGAACTCTAACGCTATCCAGTGTGCCGGTGGTAACAACCGCGGTAATACAATCACTGTAGACGGTGTTCAACAAAATGATAACTTTGGTTTGAATGGTAACGGTTACCCAACTGAGCGTTTACCTTTCCCATTCGACGCAATCAACCAGGTTGAAGTTCAACTTGCTCCGTTTGACGTAACTTATGGTGGCTTTACAGGTTGTGCAATCAATGCGGCAATCCTTGAAGGTGCAAACGACGTTTTCGGTTCAGTATTCGTTGATTACACTAATGAAGACTTACAAGGTAACACGATCGAAGGTGATTCTTTTGAAGTAGCACCATTTGATGAAATGCGTTATGGCTTCACTGTTGGTGCACCAATCATTAAAGATAAACTATTTATCTTCGGTGCTTTCGAAAAGCATGAACCAACTCAATTATTCAACAACGGTCCAGAAGGTGCTGGTTTTGCATCACCAATCCAAGGCCTAACTGTTGCTAACCTTGAAGAAGTTCGTCAAATTGCTCAAGACGTGTACGGTTACCAGGTTGGTGACATCCTTACGTCTGCAGACGAAAGTGAAGAAAAAGTACTTGTTAAGTTGTCTTGGTACATCAACGATGACCACCGTGCTACTTTGACTTACCAAAATACTGACGGTAACACTATTAGTTCTACAGGTGCTGGCAGATCTAGCTATGCATTTAACGACCGTTACTACCAAAGAGCAAACGAACTTACTACAATGGTAGCTTCTGTTTATAGTAACTGGACAAACGATTTCTCAACTGAAGTTCGTTTAGCAAGTTCAGAAGTGAAAAATGGTCAAAAGCCTTTCACTTCAGATGCTAGCTTTGGTGATGTTCAAATCGAAGACGCGTACAATGGTAACGACATCTTCTTAGGTGCTGACCGTTTCCGTCAAGCAAACATTTTGAACTACGATACGACTAATGCGAAAATTGCTGCTAAATACATCATGGGCGACCATGAATTTACAGCTGGTTTTGAATACCAAGCAACAGAAGTATTCAACTTATTCGTTCCTGGTAGCCAAGGTGTCTTCGTTTTTGATGGTATCGACAACTTCAGAAATCAATTAGCTAGCGAAATTGATTACGCTATCCCAGCGTCACTTGACGCAAATGATGGTGCAGCTGCATTTACATTCAAAAACACCACTGTTTATGCGCAAGACAAATGGTTTGTGACTGATGACCTAACGCTAACTTACGGCCTACGTTTAGACAGCTGGAGCTCTGGTGATACACCAATTGCTAACCCACGTTTTGAAGACCGTTACGGTTTCACTAACGCAGAAGCGCCTGATATGACTTTGCTACAGCCTCGTATCGGTTTCAACTACATCGTAAGCTCTGACACCTTCGTATATGGTGGCGGTGGTTTATTCGCTGGTGGTAATCCAAATGTATGGTTGTCTAACAACTATTCAAACAATGGTGTAAGCATCTTAGCATCATCTATTGAGCGTGAAAGTGGTAACACTGCTGCTGAATTAGCTGCATTAGACGGTTCTAACACTGCAAACTTCTTGTTTGAGCTACCTGCACTAAGTGTTGCTGGTCTAACAGGTGGTGACGGTGCGGTAAACGCATTGGATGCTGATTTTGACGTACCAGCAATCTGGAAATTTAACTTAGGTACTCAACATTCATTTGAAAATGACGTGTTAGTTGGCTTAGACGTGATTTACTCACGTTATAAAGACAGCGCTAAGACCATTCCATTGAACGTTGTACCAAATGGTCGTGCACCAGATGGTCGTCCAATCTACAGAGATTTCGATGCGTTTGATGCAGATTGTCAAACTGGCGGTGACATCAGTCGTTGTGGACGTTCTGGTACTGATTACTACCTAACAAATGCTGACGATAACGGCGATGCTTTGGTTGTTTCAACCTTCGCAACTAAGCGTTTCGACAATGGCTTCAAAGGTACTGTTGGTTATGCTTTCCAAAACATTAACGACGGTAGCCCAATGAACAGCTCAACAGCAAGTTCCAACTTCGGTAACTTGTCTGTTTCTGATTTGCTAGAGCCAGGTATTGCGACTTCAAACTATGAAACTGAGCACAGATTCACTTTGAATCTTAGCTACGTTACTCAGTTCATTGACGGTTTAGACACTCGTTTCACATTATTCGGTTCACGTCAGTCTGGTAGAGCATACAGCTATACCTTCGACAATGACCCTGGTTTTGGTGATGAAAGATCATTTGAAGACCGTAACTTGTTGTATATACCAACTGAAGATGATCAGTTCGTAAACTACGGCCCTGACTTCGACCTAGCTGCTTTCAATACCTTTATTGAAGAAGCTGGTTTAGAGAGCAAGCGTGGTTCTATTTTACCTCGTAACTCTCAGAACAGTGATTGGTGGAGCCGCGTAGATTTACGTGTTTCTCAACAAATCCCTGGTTTCATGGAAGGTCACAAAGGTGAAGTTTATGTTGCAATCCGTAACTTCGGTAACTTGTTGAACAGCAACTGGGGCGTGCTACGTCAAGTTCCTTTTGAATTCAACTCGCCAGTAGTTGATGCGGTTATCAATGACGATGGTACTTACACATACACCAACTTTGATGGTGACCGTGGACAGTCTATCTTCAGCAGTTCATCTACTTACTCTATCCGAGTCGGTGTGAAATACACTTTCTAATTTGAAGTAATTCAATAGCGATGTGACCTAATGCATCGCTTTAGAAAGACACAAAAAAACCTAGGTTGTTATGACCTAGGTTTTTTTTATGCTTAATGAACGAGAAGTGCCCTAGCGAATGCGAAGGTCTTATTAGGAAAGTCTTGCTTTAAACTCTTCGTAAGTGAATTGTTTTATTAAATCGAAGTGACCATCTTTGCGTAAAATACCGATTGCTGGGTGTTCTACACCATTAAAGAAGGTTGTTTTTACCATGGTATAATGCAGCATGTCCTCAAAAACTAATTTATCACCCGCCTTAATAGCGTGATCAAAACTATACTCCTCAATGACGTCTCCAGCTAAACAAGAGTTCCCGCCGAGCTTGTAAGTGAAAGCCTTTTCGCCGGGTAAACCAGCGTCTGTAATAACAGGTCGATAAGGCATTTCCAATACATCTGGCATGTGCGCAGTTGCGCTGATATCCAAAATAAGGATCTGTTGTTCATTCTCAACGATATCAACTACTTCTGCCACTAAGGGCCCAGCTTGCCATGCGACGGCTGAACCTGGCTCCATTATGATGTGCAAATTTGGATACTTTTGTTTAAAGGCCTTCAAGGCACCGATTAAGTGCTCAACATCATAGCCTGCCTTGGTCATCAAATGACCGCCGCCGATGTTTAACCATTTTAAGTGGGGTAAGTACTGTCCAAACTTGATATCAATTGCGTTAAGAGTACGCTCAGTTGCAAAGGAATCGCATTCACATAAATTGTGTACATGAAACCCTTCAATACCGCTCAGGTCTTGTCCTTCAAGTTGGGAGGCTAAGATGCCTAAACGTGAGCCCGGAGCGCATGGGTCATACAAAGGGGTATCGGCCTCTTGATTCTCTGGATTGACTCGCAAACCACCAGAAACAGGTGACGCCAATACCTGATCCTTGAACTGACGCCATTGGTTTAGGCTATTAAATGACAAGTGATTGACCAAGCCTAGCAATTCATCCATATCTCTTTGCTTGTAAGCAGGAGAGAAGCAATGTACTTCACCACCCATCTCATATTTGGCTAATTTAGCCTCCCATACAGCGCTAGCCGTAGCGCCTTTAAGAAACTGCTTCACCAAAGGAAACGTTGACCACATGGAGAAGCCTTTGAGGGCCAAGATAATATCGACACCTGCGCGTGCTTGAACGTCGGCCATTAGCTTCAAGTTTGCCTCTAGCTTTGCCTCATCGCACACATAACAGGGTGATGGGATGTCATCGCGAATATATTTACTTGTCATTCACTCACCAATATACCTTTATTTGTTATGTTCCATTTATTGACTAAACGGGCTCTGCTCACACTCCATCACATGCCAAGGTAGGCCATGTTGATTCAGCATGTCCATGAACGGATCTGGATCAAATTGCTCCATGTTCCATACACCAGGCTTCTTCCATGTATTATTCAACATAAGTGCAGCACCAATCATTGCCGGTACACCGGTAGTATAAGATACAGCTTGCGCACCCACTTCTTCATAACAAGCTGCGTGGTCGCAATTGTTATAGATAAAAATCGTTCGCTCTTTTCCGTCTTTCATTCCGGTAATATAGGTTCCGATACACGTTTTTCCGGTATATCCTTCAGCTAGAGAACCTGGGTTTGGAAGTACGGCTTTTAAGAACTCTAATGGAACAATTTGCTGACCTTGGAATTCAACGGGTTCGATACTTGTCATACCGATCCCTTCAAGTACTTTTAGGTGATTTAAATAGGCATCACCGAAGGTCATCCAGAAGCGCGCGCGCTTCAAAGTTGGGAAGTGCTTAACCAAAGACTCCAACTCTTCATGGAACATCAAATAAGACGCGCGTACACCAATGTTCTGATAGTCGAGATCTTCTCTTACGCTAAGTGGTTCTGTTTCTTTCCACTCACCATTTTCCCAGAAACGACCACGTTGAGTAATTTCACGGATGTTGATTTCTGGGTTGAAGTTCGTTGCAAACGCTTGGCCGTGATCACCGCCATTACAATCAACGATATCGAGATAATGTACTTCGTCGAAATAGTGTTTAGCAGCGTAAGCTGTGTATACATTGGTTACGCCTGGATCAAAGCCACTGCCTAAAAGTGCCATAATGCCAGCATCTTGGAATTTTTGTTGATACGCCCACTGCCAAGAATATTCAAACTTCGCTACGTCCTTAGGTTCGTAGTTGGCTGTATCCAAATAATCTGTTTTAGTCGCTAAGCAGGCATCCATAATCGGTAAATCTTGATAAGGAAGTGCAAGGTTTACAACGAGATCAGGTTTCACCTGGTTGATAAGCTCAGCAACTGCATCAGCATCATCAGCATCAACGGCGAAAACCGCTTTTAATCGGTCAGCACCAACTTCTGCTTGTAACGCTTCACATTTCGATAATGTGCGAGATGCGAGATAAATTTCATCGAACATTTCAGGTAAACGAGCGCACTTTTTCACAGTGACTGATGAAACGCCGCCAGCGCCGATAATGAGTACACGAGACATATAAATTCCTTACTGTGGTTGAGCGCTGCATCGTAACAGCAATTTTTTAATTGGCAAGTCTAAAAATGTTGCCATGGTGAATCTAAGCCTAGCATGGTCAACAAAGAAAAGGCAGGGGCTTGAACGCTCGGTTTTTGTCGCAGACATAATTGGAAATTTGGCGTTTATAAAAGAGGTAAACGTAGAATATAATTGGACTTACTTAGTCGGAAAAGTCACAGGTAAATGGCTTACCTAATTTGATACTGTTTATCTCAAACTCATAAGGATAAAGAGTGAGGATGTTTTCGCCATTAGAATCGCTTAAGCTAAACATAAGCCCATCGGTCTCTCTGGCATCAGGGGTTTTCAATGTTGCAGCGTAGACTAATAAACTAACAGCGGATTTAGCTTGGATTTTTTGTATGGCGATTTGTCTCTCTAGCTTTTCAATCATGCCAAAGTGAGCGCCATTAGGGTGTGTATTCTGACAGTCTTCATCTTCTAAAAAAGTACACTGTATATCTTTATCTATTGAGATAACGGCGAAAGGATACAGCGTTTCTGAACGAGACAGCATAATCCGACACAAGTGCAAGGCCTTGTCGATGACGTCTGCATATTGGACCTGGTCTTTTAAAATCATATTCTGTTTCATTGTTAACCACCAAATCTTATTGTTCACATTGGCTTACTAGTTCGTACCGGCTCAAGCTACAAACTGATACTCGCGTTACTGTTTTCGCTTTATCACCATTGTTAACGACATATCTTACTTAATAGTTCAGTCGATTATTTCGAAACGTTTATACGCTTGTATGCGCGATTACCTTGAAGCCCTCCGGTATGAAGCAATAACACACGGCTACCAGGTCGTATTTTTCCTGTTTTTATCATATCGTTGGCCGCCCAAAAGCATTTTCCTGAGTATACAGGTTCAATTTGCAATGAATTATTGGCGTTATAGTGCTCACAGAAAGCTAGCAAATCAGCACTGGTTTTCGCATATCCACCATGATGATACTCATGCTCAATATGCCATCGGGTATGCTGTTCTTGACCTAAAAATTGCCCAACCAGTTCTTCTAGGTAGCTTTTACCTTTTAGTACAGCAACGCCTACGAACGTATTAATACTAGTCGCTTGATGTTTATTCACCAGGCCTGCCAAGCTAGCGCCACTCGCGACAGGCAGAAGAGCAAGGTCGAACATGAGTTCAGGTTGTTGATAGCTTACTTCTTTATGTATTTCAGCGACGCCTTGCAAAGCAGCTGATTGCGAACCTCCCTCCGGAATGCAGAGATCCGCTTGAAGGTAATTTTTGAGCTCATCAATATACGCGGGGTCGGTGCGTCGCTGGTAATCTGTTTTGTTTACAAAGTGCAGTTGCCCCTGCCAGTGACAAATATCTTGGAGCGTAGGACTTAAGACTTGGTGTTGGAGGTACTTTCCTCGCACGACAGCTGTGAAGGCGATCCCAAGTTGAGCACAACAAAAGGCAAGCGCATGTAAATGGTTGGAGTATGGCCCACCAAAGCTAATGACATGCGATGGCGGACTGCTATACCAACTCACCAAGGTTTGTTGTAGCTTTCGCCACTTATTGCCTGAAATAATCGGGTGGATTAAATCGTCTCGCTTACACCAAACTTCGACACCCTTTGCTGCGCTGTCAGGCAGTGAGATCTGTTCCAGTGGAGAGGGTAAATTTATCGCCAAGTCAGTCAGTAACTCAGATTCAGTCTTTACTCGCATTTTAAAATGTCACTTGTCTTAAAACGAAATTTTCACACTCGCACTGTAGGTCAGAGGATTATAGTCGAGATCACCCACTAGACCCACTGCATTTTCTTCGCTGGTGAGTTCAATGCCACCGCTAATTGCCTTGAGCACCGAGATACCATCCTGTTTGTTTTGCCTGACTAGTAAAACTGATTGAGACTCCTAAAAAGATCAGCGCGGTTATATGGTGGATACGTGTTTTCATGTTGAGCCTTTTTCAATGTATGTGCGCCTTCAAGAGGAATGTTACTACTAGCGCAATGTGAGTATAAGTAAGGTGTAGCTTATCTTTACGCACAGAGCGAGCGAAAGTGCGTTATATTTGGATTAAATAAGTTTAATCGCGGGCAATGATCTATATGTACAACACAGATCGTTTAAGCTCAGTGTAACCAATAACATAAAGGCAATAGAGTGAAGAGATTAAACCAACAAGGCGCATTGAAGCCGCTTATGTTTGCTAGCCTTTTGAGCTTAAGCACATTTACAAGTGCTGACATCAATGATGCAACAGTCAATGATGGTAAAGCGGTAGCAACCGAGACATCAAGCATGTCGGCTAACAGCGCTAAAAATACAACACCACTGAATTTAAATCAGATAGCCGAGCGTTACATTCCAGAGGCTGAGGAAGTGGGTGAGGCAAGATTAAAAATCATGTTTTGGAAAATCTATGATGCCAAGCTAGTCGCGAGCAAAGGGCAGTGGCAAGCTAACTCCCCATTCGCGTTATCTTTAACTTATTTACGAGACTTTGACGGAGAAGATATTGCGAGTCGTTCGGTTGATGAAATGCGCGATATTGGCTACGAAGATGAAGTTGAATTGGCAAAATGGTACGAGCAGATGCGGTCGGTATTTCCGAATGTGAAGGAAGGGGAAAATATTACGGGTGTACTCGATACTAACAAACACACTCATTTTTACTATCAAGGAAAATTGATAGGGAGTATTGATGATATTAGTTTTGGCCAATCTTTCTTTGACATATGGCTGCATAAAAATACCTCTGAACCAGAAATGCGAAAGCAACTTCTGGGTATGACAAAAGACTGAATTAAAGGACGAGCAACATGACACAGAAGCTATTTAGAACCACTACTTATCTCATTTTTTCGTTGATATTCTTAAGCGCATGTTCGGTGTCCATTGACGGTGAACAATATAAAGCCGTCGAGCCAGACTTTAACATTGAATCGTTTTTTGATGGCAAGGTGAAAGCGTGGGGTATCGTGCAGAATCGCGACGGAGATGTTGTGCAGCGGTTCGTCGTGAATATCGACGGGTATATGAAAGAAGGTAATTTAATTCTTGATGAAACCTTCGAGTACGGTGTCGGTGAAGGCCCATTGACCCGAGTGTGGACTTTGAGTAAGAATGCTAACGGCACTTATACTGGTAATGCAGGTGATATAGCGGGTCCAGCAACAGGTACACCCTATGGAAATGCATTCAATTTCGTTTATGAAATGGACTTGGCGGTAGATGACAGTACATATCGGGTTAACTTTGATGACTGGTTCTGGGCTTTCGATGAAAATACCATGATGAATCGCTCATATATCAAAAAGTTTGGCTTAGTCATGGCTGAAGTCACGATTTTTATGCAAAAGCAATAATCAAGCCCTTTAAGGCCCTTCGTTACTTAGTTACTAAACGACAAAACAAACTAGCTATCTGTTTTGTCGTTTTTGTTAGGTAGTTTAAAACCTTCATGTTCGCGAATATAGTCACCCTCTAATCCTAAACCATCAATTTCTTTGCTTAGAATTTTACTCAACCAGCTTAGTGGTAAAAGCCGAGACGCAAACGCTGTCCGCTTTGCTTGATTGCCAAAAACGATTCTGGCTTTATTGCGCATCACTCCTTTCGCAATTTGCAAGGCCAAGGCGCGAGGCTCAGTCGTGAGGAATCGTTGTTTAAATTTTTGACTGTGCTCAAGCCGCGTAATGTTGGTGTTAATCCCACCAGGGTGCACCAAGTGGACTTGAACCTGAGGGTGCACCAGTTCTAGTTCGGCACGCAAAGATTCGGTATACCCTCGAATTGCAAACTTACTGGCGCTGTAATCTGCTGTGTTTGGAGGGGCAACTAAACCGAAAATACTCGACACATTGACCAAAGCCGCCCAAGGGCGCTGAACAAGGTAGGGTAGGCTCGTTTTGCTGCCAAATACCATGCCATAGAAATTGACATCCATTACTCTTTCGAGAGTGTCATCAGAGGAGGCCCAGATAGGTTGGCTAGAACCTTCTATTCCTGCATTGTTGATAACAAGGTCAATATGTTCGTGAGTATCAATGCACTTGGCCAAAAAAGCAGACCATGCCTCTTTGCTGGCCACATCAACCACCTGACTTACGATAGGACTGCTGACATCAGCATGGGAACGATTCTTTTGCAGAGTCGCTTGAATACTCTCAACCACTTGCGCTAAGGCTGAACCGTCAATGTCACAAATGGCAATTTTGCAACCAAACTCGGCAAAGAGATGGGCTAGGGCCGAACCAATACCTGAAGCGGCGCCACTAATGACCACTGTTTTGCCTTGATAAAAGCGCTGATACTCCTGCATTGCTGTCTCCACTGCTTGATTTCGCAAGTTTCTACAAAGCTAGCATATGTCCTTCTGAAGCAGAAAGCTAGTACGTCGACCGCAAGCAATATTGGCTTCTCCATGCCTCCTTATTCTGCTTGCTCACCTTGCAGTGTTCTTAATGGCAGCATTACTTCACAACCTAAGCCTGAGGCCTGAGATAATGGATTGTCGACAAATCGAAGTTGCCCTTCGTGTAAGTTAACAATGGCTTGGACTAGCGATAAGCCCAGACCATTGCCGGAGCGAGTTCTGCTTTTGTCTGCGCGATAGAAGCGTCTCGTTAGTTTATCAAAATCAGTTTTTGATGCACCCATGCCTGAATCGTAAACACGAAACGCTGCATGCTTTTGATCACCAAGCTTCGCAGCATCTAAGGTTATCAAAATACTGCCGCCAGCTTGGTTAAATTTAATTGCGTTATCGATGATATTGGCGAAGGTCTGAAATACTAAGTCTTTATCGCAGTATAAAGTAGCGTCCGTAATGCTAATCACGGTTTCTAAGTGTAGCTTGTGTTCTTCAATTATTGGTTCATACAGTTCGATGACATCGGCCAATACCAACGTTAGATCAACATTCGTAAACGCGCTGGTTTTCTGCTCTGTCTCCAAATCAGCAATACGCAGCAGAGAGTTAAATATGGATAATAAATTGTTGGATTCCTTTAGCAGTGACTCTTTTTCGCTACTATCTGACATACTTTCAATATGTGTTTGTAGGCGAGTGAGCGGTGTGCGAAGGTCATGCGCGATGTTATCAGATACCGATTTTATTCCTTGCACGGAAGTTTCAAATTGTTCCAGCATTTTGTTCAAGGCAATAGTCAGCTTGCTTAAATCGTCCCAATTACTATCTACCGGAAGACGTTCATGAAGCTTGCCGGTGGTGATAATGTTGTCCGCCTTGTCAGAAATCAAATTAATGCGATTCACTACGTAATATGCAACCCAAATACTCACAGCAGAAATTAAGCAAAGAATTAATATCATGACCCAGCCAAAGGTCTTACCAACCCATTGAACAATCTCAATGTCGTCTATGTTTCGACCAATCAATAGCTCTTGTCCGTTAGTGAACGTCATTATTTTCGCCATGACATCATATTGTTGGGCAGAGTCGTCTCCAATTTTGAGAGACAACATGCCGTTTTTCACAACTTTAGACCCTTTTTCGGGCCAGAACAGCATATTGCCGGCCACAAACTTGTCATTATTGTCCTTCAAGTGATAGAAAAAGTCGTTGCCATTTTCCGCAATCCTATCGTTTAGGGCTTTCTCGACCGCTCGGGCACCAGCAACACGGTATAGAGAATTAAAACCTCTAATATCAGCGTTAATCGCCGCTTCAGATTCTCGGATCAATAAATCATCGTTCGACAAGATTAAGAAATAGGTAATGAACACAACGCCCATCATAAGCAAGGAAGTGAAAACAATACTCAGTGTAAAGCTCGAACTTTTTTGAAAGGCAGCAATAGCTCGCATACAGACTCCTAGGGCCGTTTGGGCTCTGAGACGAGGTAACCCGCGCCACGTATGGTCTCGATGATGGGGTAACTAAAACCTTTATCTATTTTATTTCTTAAGCGACTAATATGCACATCGATGACATTGGTTTGAGGGTCAAAGTTATACTCCCATACTTTTTCCAGTAGCATGGTTCGCGTGACAATTTTTCCTGCGTTTTTCAGTAAATATTCGAGCAGCTTAAACTCTTTAGACTGTAAGTCGATGATTTGATTATCTCGGGTGACTCTGCGATTGATAAGGTCGAGGGTTAAGTCGCCAAGCTTGAGTTCTGTGATTGCAGGGCTTGCCGATTTATTTCGAGAAGCGGCAACTTCCGTTCTAGCTAACAGTTCTTCAAATGCAAAGGGCTTGGTCATATAGTCGTCAGCCCCTGAACGCAATCCTTTTACTTTGTCCTCGACTTTATTTTTAGCACTAAGAATCACTGCTGGCGTATTATCGTTGGCGGCTCTAATGGTGTTCAATAAAGTAATACCGTCAAGCTCTGGCAGCATTCTGTCGAGTATGATGACGTCATAGGAATTAGCAGTAGCGAGAGTAAGGCCTTTCTTACCATCTTGTGCAAGGTCAGCTACATGTCCCAACTCTGTGAAACCTTTGTAGATAAAGTTCGCAACGGTTGGGTCATCTTCAACGATAAGTATCTTCATAATTTATGTACTTTTTCTTTAAGTTCTCACGTACAAAGCGACGCTCGAGAGGTTTAGGGCGTGCAGCCTTTGTTTTATTGTGTTTAGATACGCAGAATAGGTAAATTTAGACCGATATTCTGAAATTAGGAGAGAAATTTTGACCATAGTCGTTATTTGTTTAGCCATTGTAGTGTTTATGCCAATGCTGGCGAAAGTGCCCTTGGCAATTGCAATGAGCAAATCTGGAAAATATGATAACAAGTCGCCTCGTGCACAGCAAAAAGCATTAGATGGTTTTGGTGCTCGTGCCCATGCTGCACATGAAAATTGTTTTGAAGCGACAACGTATTTCGGACCAAGTATTTTACTGGTCATTGCGCTCAATGCTGTCACTCTTACCACGGCATATTTATGTCTTGCGTTCGTCGTATGCCGTTTACTCTATTTAATCTGCTATTGGATGAATTGGGATATTTTACGCAGCACAGTTTGGGTGATTGGCATGGGAACCATCGCTGCTCACTATTATTACCTCCTAAATTAACCAGTATTATCTTCTGACTGAAACTGCGTTCAAGCGGGCCGAGGAAAGCAATAGTGTTCAGGGTAGGGTGTGAAGTTTGGAATAACACCGCTGCTGGTTAGGGCTTGAATACTCTGCCAATACTCGGCTGTCATAATGTCACCATGTAGCTCTTTAAGTATTTCTTTAAATTCTCTTTTGCCAACAATAAAGTGTTCGAACTGTTCTGGAAAAACATCACTTGGCCCCACTGATAGCGTGTCTATCGCATAAGGGTCATCGCTTTTCGGCAAGCTTCTAAAATGCCGCTCAGACATATAACAAATCTCATCATAATCATAGAAGATGACACGTCCGGTTTTCGTGACGCCGAAATTTTTGTGCAGCATATCACCCGGAAATACGTTAGCTAAGGCAATCTGTTTGATACACAAGCCAAGCTCATTCAGCACATTTCTTATCTTGATAGGATCTTGTTCCTGCTGAAGGTAAAGGTTCAATGGCGTCATTTTACGTTCAATGTATAAGTGCGAAATGACTATTTCAGTTTCTGTTATTGAAATACTGCTCTGGCAAGTTTCAAGTAAGTAATCGAGCAGCTCTTTGGACACTCTATGCTTGGGGAAACGAAAGTTCATATACTCGTGTGTGTCGGCCATACGACCAACGCGGTCAGTGGTTTTAACCAATCGATAGCGATCCTTTACATAGTCGCGAGTAATTTTTTTACTTTCAGCAAATTCATCTTTAATCACTTTAAACACGACCCCATAGCTGGGCAAATGGAAAACTGCCATTACCAAGCCTTTGATGCCAGGTGCCAACGCAAACTCATCATCGCTAGTATCTAAGTGCTGCAGATAGTTGCGATAAAAGACAGTTTTACCATGCTTATAAAAACCCAAAGACATATACAGTTCGAAATGCTTCTTATGAGGCAGAAGCTCCTGCAGAAAGGCCACTACCTCTGCAGGATATTGCGTCTCTGCCATAAAGTAAGAACGAGCAAAACTAAAAATGACGCTTAAGTGATGACGTTCAGTGAGCAAAGCATCTACGACGAGCTTATGGTCTAGGGTCATTTTTAAGGCAATCACGAAGGGAAGCGTTTCATCAGGCATACAAATTCGACCGACCAGATATGCTGCTTTTCCACGATAAAAAACGGGCTTGAGTAATTCGACAGTGTGAACACTTGCTAACTGTTCACGGTCGAGCCGTGCTCGTAAGGCTTTATCCATACTTTGCAAATCGTGCTCAAGATTATCAAATGGGACTGCAAAGCGAAATGTATCGAAGATTGCTTCGTGCATCGCTCTGACTGTGCCTGAGGTGTCAAAGCGGTAAATGACTTTTTCGCGGTCAGGCCCCGAAAGATAACAACGACTTGGCAACACAAACATCATTGTTTCATCAATTTTCGCATGTTTGAAAATACGTCCAATCACAGAATTGTAAAAAGTTTCTGCAAGTTCAAACTGAGGGTGATTATTCAGTAGCTTGGTATACTGCGCTTTTGCCTCTTGCCAAAATTCACTTTCCTGTTGACGAGGGTGTACTTGTTCATACAAGTCAATAACAATCTCACTCAAGCTTTGTTCATACACGGCAATACGATCTTTGATCGCTAATTGAGATTCACTCCATAAGGATTGCTCAAATCGCTCTTTTGCGCCAGCTGTGATGCGACTGTGACGTCGGTATGAACGGTCGAAACCGCTAATCACTTGGTAAGCGAAGTGGCGAGCAACTTTGCTAGTATCTACCTCTGATGCTTGATTCTCGTTCATAAGGCGTATCTTTTTCTGCGCAGGTGTTTATTTGATAAAGTAAGAATATACTGTGTATGAAAAGAGATGTCGCATAATTGAAACCTATATTGGCTATCTGTTGACTAAGGTATAGGTTCTTAGCGCAAAAATGGAAGGAGCTTCCTTGATCTATAGCACTATCGACAAATTATTCTTTGGCCTAACCTTACTGTTTGCTTTGCAGGTACCACAGCTTGCTGATCAGTATCATCAATTCATTGCAGGCGTTTATGATGCAAACCAATGGCAAATTGACGGTTACCAGACGACGGCTGACAAATACGGTTACCCTTCAATCGACGATATGATCGAACACCATTTGAAAAATGATGTAGAAAGTGTGCGCGATGATGCAATCCAAAAACAAAGCACACTACAGAGGCAGAATGACCTTGGAAAAGGTCTTCAAGTGTTTGCAGAGGGGAATCTGATAGAAAAGATTGGCTTTATGCTGTCGCCATCGGGTTGGCTATACCTTGATAAAACCCTGAAGCAATTCACTTTTGGCCTACCGATTAGCACAGAGGGCATTTTGTTCGGTGTGATCTTAGGGCTCTTGTTGAATCTTGTTATTAGCGCTCCGACTCAACTAGTTGTGCGAAAAAGAAGGGCGCGCAAAAAAGCAGCAAAAGAAGAGAATATTCCAAAAAAGCAGCCTCTTTGATGATGAAAATTCATTTAACATGATTTAATTGAGTGAATATCGCGTTTATGTCCAAAACGTGGTTGACATATAGACGTCTATACGGCAAATTGACCCTATGAAAAGAACAATAAAAACTAACGACATTAACCTTATATTAGGGGTGGTTGCATCAGCCAAGTTGACGCTAACTATTTCTATGACGATTATGGGTATGATTACCATCCTTACCAGGGGCGGTCGTTAGCTTGCGCAAGATTTAAAGTTAACGAAAGCCCGCAAATAGCGGGCTTTTTTGTATGCGGCTAGTAGAAGAATGTAAACAGATAAAATGAGAGTACAGGAGTAATACATGAAGGTTTTAAAGTTTGGTGGGTCGAGTTTAGCTGATGCAACACGTTACATGCGCGTGTTGGAAATTAGCACCGATACACATCAAACAGAAGGCGCGGCAGTTGTATTGTCAGCACCTAAAGGCGTAACAAACGCCCTCTCATTGTTATGTGAACAAGCTGAGTCTGGCGCGGATTATGGCGAATTGTTTGCCAAATTGAATATGACCTTACATGGTATCGCAGACGATTTAAATGCCACCCTCGACAACTTTTCTTATCAGCCGCTTAGCGATTTTATTAAGCTAAAGCTGAGTGAGTTAGAACAGCAATTAAAAGGCATCGCCTTACTGAAAACCTGCCCTGAACAAGTTACTGCTTCAATATTGAGTTTGGGTGAGTATCTAAGCGTTCGCATCTTTAGTGAAATTTTGAATGCCAAAGGTGTTGCCAATGAGATTATCGATCCCGTCGAACATGTTGTCGCAAATGGCAGCTACCTTGATAGTATCGCTGACTTAAGTGCGAGCAAAGCGCGTTTTAGTGAGGTCAATACAGATGGCTCAAAACTACTGATTATGCCCGGTTTTGTTGCGGTTAATGATCTGGGTGAAAAAGTCACTTTAGGGCGCAATGGCTCGGATTACTCTGCAGCAATACTCGCCGCGTGCATTGATGCTAGTTGTTGCGAAATTTGGACAGATGTAGATGGTGTTTATAACGCCGATCCTAACCAGGTTGATGGCGCTGTTTTACTAGATAAGTTAACTTATCAAGAAGCGATGGAATTGTCTTACTTCGGCGCAAAAGTGCTTCATCCTAAAACAATTGGTCCAATTGCCCAGTACAGCATCCCTTGCCTTATTCGCAATACCTTAAACCCGGCCGCTCCTGGCACATTGATTTCTCATGAAGCGAGTGAAAAATGGACCAGTGTGAAAGGTATATCACACCTCGAAGACGTAGTGATGTTCAATATTGCAGGCCCTGGAATGAAAGGCATGGTGGGTATGGCAAGTCGCATTTTTGATGTAATCTCAACGGGCAATATTTCAATTAGCTTAATCACACAAAGTTCATCTGAATACAGCATCAGCTTTTGTATTCAGCAAAAAGATGCAGACCGGGCACTTGATTTATTAGATGAAAGCTTTGCATTAGAACTTAGCAATCAATTGTTAGAACCCATTGAAGTTCGTCGAGAACTCGCCATTGTCACATTAGTAGGTGATGGTATGCGTCAATCTAAAGGCATGGCCGCGAAGTTTTTCAGTGCTTTAGCGCAGGCTAGGGTGAACAATGTTGCTATTGCTCAAGGCTCATCCGAGCGCTCAATTAGTACCGTGATTGAAAACGCGAAAGCGAAAAAAGCAGTAAAAGTCATCCATCAGAATTTCTTTACTAAGAAACATACTATCGATGCCTTTTTAATTGGTTGCGGCACCGTCGGTGCTGAGTTGTTGAGGCAAATCGCACAACAGCAAGCATCTCTGTTGGGCAGAGACATCCGTCTCGAGGTCTTTGGTATCGCAAATAGTCGCAAATTGCTTTTGAATAATAACGGTATTGATTTAAATGGCGACTGGAAGGGAGCATTAGACAATGCCGAGGAAGGTTTCTCAGTTGCTCGTATTCATAAATTTGTAAATGACAATAGTTTGGTAAATCCGGTCATTATTGATTGTACTAGCAATGAAACAATTGCTGATTTGTATTTAGAAATGATGAACAGTGGTTGTCACGTTGTTACGCCAAACAAGAAAGCAAATACGTCAACCATGGCGCAGTATAAAGCCTTGCAACGCACTGCGCAATCAACCAATCGTCAGTATTTATACGAAACAACGGTTGGGGCTGGCCTGCCGGTTATCGACAATTTACAAAAATTAGTTGCTGCGGGTGATGAGCTAGAGAGTTTTGAAGGTATATTGTCAGGTTCACTATCTTATGTATTTGGTAAGTTAGACGAGGGAATGAGCCTATCTGAAGCAACATTAGTGGCAAAATCGAATGGATTCACTGAGCCTGATCCAAGAGATGATTTATCTGGCATGGACGTGGCTAGAAAACTGTTGATCATGGCAAGAGAGTCAGGTTTAGAGTTAGAGCTATCAGATATTCAAATTGAATCGGTGTTGCCTGCTAGTTTCGACTCCTCGGGGTCCATTGAGCAGTTTCTCGAAAACTTGCCAAGCCTCGATGCAGAAATAAAAGAGCGCGCGCAAAAAGCAAATGAAGACGGCAAAGTACTTCGCTACGTCGGTTCAATTAAGCAGAACAAATGCAAAGTATCTATACAAGAAGTGGCGCTATCACATCCTTTAGCGGCAGTTAAAGACGGTGAAAATGCCTTAGCCATTCACAGTAAGTATTATCAGCCAATTCCTTTCGTTATTCGAGGATACGGAGCGGGCGCTACAGTAACTGCTGCGGGTGTATTCGCAGACGTATTACGCACCATGCCTTGGACACAGGATTTTGCTTAATGAGTGATAATAAAGAAACAACTAGCGCTAAAGTAACAAAGGCCTTCGCACCCGCTTCAATAGGTAATGTCAGTTTAGGCTTTGATCTTCTCGGAGCCGCTCTCCAGCCTATTGACGGAAAGCGTTTAGGTGATTGGGTTGAAGTCAAAGATGCAGAGGCATTTTCTCTTACGGTAGATGGTACATTTGCCGATAGATTACCTGCGGGTAGTGACAATAATATCGTTACAAAGTGCTTCGAGTTCTTTCAAACGGCGTTAGCTGATGCAAATAAAGCACCGTTGAACGTGGCCATGCACCTACATAAAGCACTACCAATTGGCAGTGGTCTTGGCTCTAGCGCAAGCTCTATCGTTGCGGCGTTTTACGCCTTGAACGAACATGCGAATAAGCCGTTTGATGAAGATCAGTTATTGACAATGATGGGCGAGCTTGAGGGGCAAATTAGCGGTAGTATACATTACGACAATGTTGCTCCGAGCTATTTAGGTGGCTTGGTTTTAATGACGGGCGAAGAGTCACCCGTGGCGGTGAAGTTGCCGTGTTTTGACAATTGGTACTGGGTTGTATGTTACTCTGGAATTTCGGTGTCAACTGCCGAGGCCAGAAGGTTGCTTCCTCAAGAGTACAGCTTATCGTCAACATTAGATTTTGGCCGACAACTCAGTGTCTTTGTGCATAGCTTATATGCGAAAGACGAAGCGTTGGCCGCTAAGATGATGACCGACGTTATAGCAGAAGAGCATCGGAAGGTATTATTACCTCGTTTTGATGATGCAAGAGAAGCCGCTAACGCAAACAACGCGCTTGCGTTTGGTATTTCTGGTTCCGGCCCGACCGTGTTTGCGGTGGCACGAGAGCTTGATGATGCTAATGCTATAAAAGCATGGCTAGAAAAAGAATATATACAAAACGAAGATGGCTTTAGCCATGTTTGTCAGTTAAGCACACAAGGCACCCAGGTGTTACCTAGTGCATAAAACAAAGGTTTAAGAAGTGAAACTAGTAAATTTAAAAGATGCCAGTGATGCCGTTAGCTTTTCTGAAGCGGTAAAGAAAGGCCTAGGGAAGCACCAAGGGTTATATTTTCCAACAGATATCATCCCTTTCGATAATATTGATGATGTTTTGGCTATGCCTTTCGTGGAACGAAGCATTCATGTTTTAAAACACTTGATTGGTGATGAATTACCCGAAGCGTTGCTAAGTTCTATTGTGACAACAGCCTTTCAGTTTGGCGCACCTTTGGCAAAAGTGAGTGGTCAAATTCATTGCCTTGAGTTATTTCATGGTCCAACTTTGGCATTCAAAGATTTTGGTGGTCGGTTTATGGCTCAATGCCTTGCGAATATCAGCAAAGGCGAACCAATCACTATTTTAACGGCTACCTCTGGTGATACCGGTGCGGCCGTCGCCCATGCATTCCATGGCATAGACAACATCCAAGTCGTGATTTTGTATCCGAAAGGTAAAATCAGTAAGTTACAAGAAAAACTATTCACCACGCTAGGCGATAATATACATACGGTAGCGATTGAGAGTGACTTTGACGATTGCCAACAGCTAGTGAAAGCCGCTTTTGACGACACTGACGTGCGTGATGGCTTGCATTTGAATTCTGCAAATTCAATTAACATTAGCCGTTTACTCGCTCAGGTTTGTTATTATTTTGAAGCGGTAGCGCAATTACCAATAGAGGACAGAGCGAAAGTGGTATTTTCTGTGCCTAGTGGTAACTTTGGGAATCTGACCGCGGGCATTATTGCAAAAGCGCTAGGTGTGCCAATCAAGCGCTTTATCGCAGCAACAAACTCTAATGACACTGTGCCTCGTTATTTAAAGACCGGTGAATGGGCTCCTAAGCCAACCGTTGCCACAATTTCTAATGCAATGGATGTGAGCCAGCCAAATAACTGGCCTCGCATTGAGGCTCTTGTTGAGCAGGGTTATATATCGAAAGATATTTTAATGGGTGAGGGCGTCGACGAGGAGTATACGCAAGTTGCCATGCGTCAGCTAGCAAGCTTAGGTTACGTTTCTGAGCCGCATGCCGCCATTGGTTATCGATCTTTGGCTCGCTCACTGACTGAAGACGAAGTGGGTATTTTCTTAGGTACTGCGCACCCTGCAAAATTTAGAGAAACCGTAGAGAATGTCTTGGGTCAGCCCATTAGCTTGCCACAAGCGTTGGCAGATAGTGTCGGTAAACCAGACTTTTCAGTTGACGTTGAAAATAGCTATGAGGCATTGAAAAAGCACCTTTTCGCTACTTTGCGTTAAATTTTAAATCGGAAAAAACAATGAAAGCATGGGAAGGCATTTTAGGTGACCAAAAACAACAAGCCTACTTCCAAGAAGCACTTGCTTATGTCGAAGCAAGGCGCGTTGAAGGCGTTACCGTTTACCCTGAAGCACAAGATGTTTTCAATGCTTTCAAATTAACGAGTCCGAATAATCTAAAAGTCGTGGTACTTGGACAGGATCCCTATCACGGCCCTAATCAAGCGCACGGCTTGAGTTTTTCTGTATTGAAAGGTAACAAAATACCGCCATCGCTTCGTAATATTTATAAAGAGTTAAGCTCAGATATTGAAGGCTTTGTTGCGCCAGTGCACGGTGACTTAAGTGAGTGGGCAAAGCAAGGGGTACTACTATTAAATACGGTACTCACTGTGGAACAGGGCGAAGCCCATTCGCACAAGAAGATAGGCTGGGAGCGATTTACGGACGAGGTCATTAAGAAAATAAATGAACACTTTGATAATATCGTGTTTTTGCTGTGGGGCGCACCAGCTCAAAAAAAGATGCAGTTAATCAGCGAAGAGCGTCAAAAAGTGCTCACAAGTGCACACCCGTCACCGTTGTCTGCACATCGCGGATTCCTAGGGTGTAAGCACTTCAGCCAAACTAATGCGTTTCTAAAAGAGATAGGTAAACCCCCCATTGACTGGCAAGTTTAAGTAATACCTTATACATAACCCAGTAGACTCGTCATCCAAAGCAGCCTCGTCACCCACGCGAACCTGTCATCCCCGCGTAGGCGGGGACCTAGATTCCTACATACTATCGTCATCCCCGCATAGGCGGGGACCTAGATTCCTACATACTATCGTCATCCCCGCGTAGGCGGGGACCTAGATTCCTGCCTACTATCGTCATCCCCGCGTAGGCGGGGACCTAGATTCCTGCCTACGCAGGAATGACAGACTATAGAAGGAATGACAGACTATAGCAGAAACAAAAATGCCACTAAGAAAGTGGCATTTAAATTCATTTCGCTAGCGCATCATTTGGTCAAGTTCATACTCTAAACTCATATCCATTTCGGTGAGTTCGCGCTGTAATTTATACTTGTCATGGATTGCTTCAATTTCTCGCCACTTTCGTTTTTTGCTTTTGGTTTTTACTGGGCGGGACTCGGTATCTACAATTGATAAAATATCGCTTCGTTCCACGGGCATCTCCTTATCGAAACCGCTTGCTACACAAACAGTCGGACTGCGGAGGTGCTGTCGACTGCTTACACTCAATATGTACCATAAGAATGAAAGAAATAAAACACATTTGTTAACCTTATATTAACAATGTGTTTCATTTCTATGACAGAAGACGTGGTCTTACACTTTATTTTTGCGCGTTTTTGAATTTTTCGACAAGTGAGGCGGTCGAGCTATCAACAGAATCGAGAGGTTTGAGATCGTTGATCACATCAAGAACGTCGTTACCTAATGCTTTACCTAATTCAACACCCCATTGGTCGAAGGAGTTTAGGTCCCATATAGCACCTTGAATTAACACTTTGTGTTCGTACATTGCAATCAATGCTCCCAAGGTTTTTGGGTCGAGTTGCTCGAACAAAAGAGTATTACTTGGCTTGTTTCCAGGCATCGTTTTGTGAGCAGCTAAACTAACACGTTCTTCGTCAGATAAGCCTTTTCCGTCAAGATCAGCGTAGCACTCTTCAAAGGTTTTACCTTGCATCAAAGCTTGAGTTTGCCCAAAGCAATTAGACGCTAACATTGCATGGTGCGTATCATCTTGATTAGGCACATTTAAGGGAAGCATGAAATCTGCCGGGATAGGCAAGGTGCTTTGATGTATCAATTGATGGAACGAGTGTTGACCGTTGGTCCCTTCACTACCCCAAATGATTGGGCCAGTACCACAATCCACAGCTTGACCGCCAAGTGTCGTCGATTTACCGTTGCTTTCCATATCCAACTGTTGCACGTATGCAGGAAGGCCACGTAAATAATGGTAATAGGGGAGAAGTACATGAGACTGAGCGCCCATAAAATTACGATACCACACACCAAGCATTGCCAGAATGGCAGGTAAGTTTTCCGCGAGAGGCGCAGTTTGAACGTGCTCATCCATGGCATATGCGCCATCAAGAATGGCTCTGAAATTGTCATAACCTAAAGCAAGTGAAATGGGTAAACCAATTGCAGACCATAAAGAATAGCGACCACCTACCCAATCAGCCATAGGGAAAACATTTTCGGCGGCCATGCCGAATTCAGTAGCGGCTTTTACATTTGATGAAACTGCAACAAAATGTTTGGCAATATCAGCTTCTGACACGCTATGCGTAGACGACTTTTGAGCTAAAAACCACGCTTTTGCCGTGAGTGTGTTTTGCAAAGTCTCTTGAGTGCCAAATGATTTCGAAGACATCACAAACAAGGTTTCTTCAAAGTCACAGTCTGCTAGTACGTCTTGAATATGACAGCCATCTACGTTCGCGACAAACGTTACATCTACTCGACCATCACGATAAGGCTTTAGCGCTTCGCTGACAATTTTGGGGCCCAAAAATGAACCGCCAATACCGATGCTAACCACCCGTTTGACAGGTTTACCTGTACAGCCGAGATGTTCACCCGATAAAACCTTGTTGGTAAAAGCTTCCACTTTATCGAGAGTAGCCATTACCTCTGGCATAACATCTTCACCGTCAACCATAACAGGCTTACCTGAGAAATTGCGTAATGCCGTATGTAAAACAGCTCGTTTCTCAGTGGTGTTGATGATGTCGCCTTTGAACATTGCGGTAATTTTGTCGTTAACGCCTCGTTGCTCAGCTAACGCGATGAGTTGCGAAAGCACATCATCAGTAATTAAGTTTTTGCTGTAATCAAGAGAGATACCGCAGGCAGCCAAAAAGTATTTTTCAGCCCGCGAAGGGTCAGTCTCGAACCAGTCTCTCATATGCTGACGTTTCACATTTGCGGCAAGTGATTCTAATTTGCCCCAGGCTTCAGTATTACGAATGCGTTCCACAGTATCTCTCCGATGTAATTGTTACAGCATGTCTCTTAATAAGGTTTCTAGTTTGACTTGGTCGGCGGCGAAATTTCTTATGCCTTCTGACAATTTTTCGGTTGCCATGGCATTCTCATTCATCTGCCAACGGAAGTCCGCTTCATTAATCAGTTCGCCTGGGTTTTTCACTTTGCCGTTATCAACTAAGTAAGGCTTGATTTCACCTTCTGTATTCGAAAGTTCTTCTAATAACTGAGGACTAATTGTTAGGCGATCACATCCAGCAAGGCATAAAATTTCATCGATATTTCGGAAACTTGCACCCATCACGACTGTTTTGTAACCGTGTGATTTGTAATAGTTGTAAATCTCAGTTACCGAAATAACACCTGGATCTTCTGTTCCCGGAAACGCAGCTTTTCCTGTGCTAGCTTTGTACCAGTCGAGGATACGACCAACAAATGGAGAAATCAGAAACACGCCAGCCTCGGCGCAAGCGCGAGCTTGGGCAAAACCGAAGAGTAAAGTAAGGTTACAGTTGATACCTTCTTTCTCAAGTTGTTCGGCTGCTTTGATTCCTTCCCAAGTCGATGCGATCTTAATGAGAATTCTCGATTTATCGATGCCAGCATCGGCGTATAGTTTTATTAACTTATGGGCCTTTTTCACTGTCGCAGCTGTGTCAAAACTCAATCGTGCATCAACTTCAGTTGAAATACGGCCAGGGATCACATCAACAATTTCTTTACCAATAGCGACTGCCAGTTTGTCTCCCGCATCAATCACTTGCTGTTCAGTGTCAGAGGATTGTTCGCTCGCCCATTTCACGGCATCTGCGATTAACTGCTTATATTGAGGCAAAGAAGCTGCTTTCAGAAGTAGCGACGGGTTGGTTGTCGCATCTACAGGTTGGTATTTTTTGATTGCGTCGATATCGCCAGTGTCGGCAACAACGGTAGTTAACGTGCGTAATGATTCTAGTTGTGTTGTCATTATTTTCCCATTATTTGTGTCTAATTGGTGTTCGTGTTGATAATCTTTTGTCGGTAATATGAAACTATCTTATTCAAAATCACAAGTGGCTTAAATTTTTGAGTAAAATAGCGTCGGTAAAAGGTGTTTAGTCAGGAACTATAGCCTCCTATAGAGTACAGATTGTATGACATTCTGGCTAGTTGTGAATGATGATTTTTATATTATGAAAATATAGATTATGACCAAAAGAAAACGCTGCTTTGTTTAGACGAGTCAGTTTGCTACGTGTTTTGCTGAAAATGGTCAGTGATAGTTTTACTTGAGGGCGTTTATCTTGCTTTTGGCCTTGTAATTTGGAGGGTTCGTACCAACATCATTACTATCGTATGCAAACATTTCCGTCAACAAAATTAGTTGTGGAATGAGCAATTATTGATATCACTGCGTAGAAAAGAACAAGACAGGGCGAACATCAGGGCGTGCTTTATTGTAAGCAAGGTATTAGGTAGTGCGGTATTAGATAGTACGGTATTTGAAAATAAGCTATTGCTCAGTAAGCACAGACTGTCGAATTGTAAAAACACAGATTAATTAAATCAGTAAGGAAAGAAAAAGCACTATGTTAATGCTTGTATCACCCGCAAAAAACCTCGATTTTGATTCCCCTTTGCCAACAACAAAGTTCACTGAACCAAGTATGTTGAAAGATGCTGAAGAACTGGTAGAAACATGCCAGAAGCTAGCGCCCAGTGATTTGGCGAGCTTGATGCATATCAGCGATAAACTGTCCATTTTAAATGCCGAGCGCTTTGCTAGTTTTACCACCCCGTTTACGCCTGATAATGCGCGCCAAGCAGTGTTTGCGTTTAATGGTGATGTATATGGGGGCTTAGATGCAGCTTCACTATCGGAAGCGGATATTGATTTCGCTCAAAAGCATCTGCGGATTCTCTCAGGGCTCTACGGTTTATTAAAACCACTGGACTTGATGCAGGCTTATCGTCTTGAAATGGGTACTAAACTTCAAAATAATCGTGGTAAATCACTCTATGAGTTTTGGGGTGAGAGTATCACTCATGCGTTGAATGAAGAACTTGCCGATGGCGACCAACAAGTATTAGTAAACTTAGCAAGTAATGAGTACTTCTCGTCTGTTAAAAAGAAGTTGCTGAATGCAAATATCGTTACGCCACAGTTCAAAGATGAGAAAAATGGCAAGTACAAAATAATCAGTTTCTATGCCAAAAAGGCTCGTGGTTTGATGGCGCGATACATTATTCAAAATCGCATCACCGATGTTGAAGGCTTAAAAGGGTTTGATTTGGCTGGATATCACTACAGTGAAGCAGACAGCTCGCCGAATGAACTCGTATTCAAGCGAGCTGAACTAAAATAGACAATACTGAGAAATGGTACTTAGTTAACGTAAAGTTCCTCTTGGAATTTGAGCACTTCTTGTTTATTGCCTTGCTGAACAGTCACGTCAAACCGAAACGTTTCTCTGTGATCATGTGACAGAACAGCAAGGTAATAGATAGCTTTACCGTCGACAACCTTCTTAAAGTTTAGGTCTGTTTTGCTTCCTAATAAATTTCTAGCTGAGCCTGTGACTGATAGGTTTTGCGCTTCTTGGGTGTCTTTATCTAAGACAGAAATATTTACCAAAGCATTGTATTTGCTTCGCACGATTTGATTTGCTTTTGCAATTTCAGGCGTCAGGAAGGTAGTGTCTAATACAATGTAGTGAACATCCCATTGACCCAGCGTCTTTTTCTGCTCAGCTTGACTTACACTGGGGAGCAGTAAACCTAAACATACTGCCACCAGAAACGACCAACTCAATACTCGCATACTCTTCTCCTTTGTTGTCTATTTGACTGTCATCGCCGCAAAGGCCTCTGTCATCCCCGCTAATGTCTCTGTCATCCCCGCGAAGGCGGGGACCTAGATTCCTGCCTACGCAGGAATGACCAACCCTCTTTGTCATCCCCGCGAAGGCGGGGACCTAGATTCCTGCCTGCGCAGGAATGACGACCCCTCGCTGTCATCCCCGCGAAGGCGGGGACCTAGATTCCTGCATACGCAGGAATGACCAACCCTCTTTGTCATCCCCGCGAAGGCGGGGACCTAGATTCCTGCCTGCGCAGGAATGACGACCCCTCGCTGTCATCCCTACTCATTCAATCCTACTAGTTATATACGCACATACTCGCCAATGAGATTGATTATGAACTGAGTCCCTAAAATGAGTACCAAGGGGGAGAAATCAAGGCCACCAATGACAGGAATAAAGCGACGGATAGGTGCTAGCATTGGCTCAGTGAGTTGGTGCAACACGTATTCCATCGGGTTATTTCCTTGGCTAACGAAGCTCAGAATCATTCTAATAATAAGAACAATGAAAAGCAGATTGAAGGCAACCTTTAGCAGCAAAAATAGGCTCGCAATAATGGCTGGAATAATAGGCGGCATGCCAGTGCCAAATATCAATTGCATAACGATAACTTTGAGTACAATCACTAAGTAAGCGAATAGCAGTGTCGCGCTGTCTATCCGGCCGATGGCAGGAATGAATCTGCGCATTGGACCAACTACAGGTTGCGTGACTTTCACTACAAATTGGCTCAGAGGATTGTAAAAATCCGCCCTGGCAAATTGTAACCACACTCTTGCAAGCACAATCATTGCGTAGGTGTTAAATAAAAAGTCCAATAAAGTATAGGTTGCTTGCATAGTTGCTTCTCTTTTCAGTTATCTATAATTGGCGTTTAAAAATCGTTCGCCATTTCGCCTGCGCGTCTTACGGCAGCTTGCATCGCTTTGCTCACAATGGATTCAAGTTGGTTGTCTTGAAAGGTACAGATCGCTTCATGGGTTGTACCACCCTTAGATGTAACTTGGGCCCGAAGTTCACTTAATTCAAGTTCTGGATTGTGACAAATCATTTCTGCGCTGCCTAACAGGGCCTGTTGGACTAACAAACGAGCGTCATCTTTGCTCATGCCCATTGCCATGGCTTCATCTTGCATGGCTTGCGCGAATAGGAACAGGTAAGCAGGGCTGCTGCCGGCGGCGGCAATAACCGTATTTATCTGTTCGTCAGTATCGACCCAAAGGGTTTTGCCAACGTGATTTAACACAAAAGCAATGAAATCTCGGTCTTCTAGGTCAACTGACTCTGGAGCGTATAAACCAGTCATGCCTAAGCTTAGAGACGAGGGAGTATTCGGCATGGTACGAACTACTTTGGCGTAATCACCCAGCATTTCCATTAAGCGACCGGTGGTGATACCAGCAGCAATGGACACCATTAGCTTGCCTTGAATGTCGCAATGTTCTATTAAGTCTTTGCAGGTGTCGGCCATGATTTGTGGTTTCACCGATAGGATAACAACGTCGCCCTTGTCGCATGCTTCATGATTCGATTGTGTTGTCACAATACCAAAGTCTTTTTCTAATGCGTCGAGTTTAGGTCGTGAGGGGTTGGAGGCAGTAATCAACTTGGGATCGTAGCCACCTTTTACCAAACCACTAATAATACTTCTGGGCATATTTCCCGCGCCAATAAAACTCAGTCTACGTGCTTGCATGGATCTCCTTTATTTCACTAAATAGCATGTTGAAACTAGTCGCGAGCGCCAAATATAGCAGTACCAATCCGGACCATTGTTGATCCGTTTTCGATTGCTGCACACAAATCGGCGCTCATACCAATCGATAGGGTATCAAATTGCGGGTACTTTTGCTGACAAGTCGCGAATAAGTCATGCATTTTTTGGAAACTGGCAAGTTGTTCTGATTTCACTTTGCTCGACTTTGGAATAGCCATCAGCCCCCGGACTTTAAGCTTAGACAAGGGCGCTAGCTGCTCTAGCAAAGGCATCAGTTCGCTTGGTAGTACACCTGCTTTACTTTCTTCTTCATCGATGTTTATTTGTACACAAATATTCAATGGCTCGGCGAAGGCTGGTCGTTGCTCATTCAAACGACTGGCAATTTTTAAACGGTCGAGTGAATGCATCCAATCGAAATTTTCTGCAACTAAACGACTCTTGTTTGACTGCAACGGGCCGATAAAATGCCATGAGATATCAGATAAATGCTTCAGTTCTGCAATTTTGTCGACACCTTCTTGCACATAATTTTCGCCAAATGAACGGTGTCCGGCTTCATACGCAAGAACAATATCCGATACCGGTTTGGTTTTACTTACGGCCAACAATTCAATATTGTTCGCAGCACGACCAGCCAGTCGCGCGCAATGCTGAATTTCGGCATGAATGGCCTCGAGGTTTTCGGCGATTTGATTTGTCATCGTTTGGTTCTCATAAGGTTTATGAAATTTTCAGTAATACAACACGCGCTCGAAGACGCAACTATTTTTGGAGTCACCCACAGTGGATATTAACGAACTATTAGCCTTCAGTGTAAGCAATAAAGCTTCAGACTTACATTTGACCGCAGGATTACCACCTATCATCCGTGTTGACGGAGAAATGCGGAGACTCAACGTCGACCCACTCGATCATAAACAAGTTCATACGCTTATATTCAGTATTATGAATGACATGCAGCGTAAAGAGTACGAAGAAAACCTAGAATGCGATTTCTCTTTTGAAATTAAAGATTTATCTCGCTTCCGGGTTAATGCTTTTGTACAAAACCGCGGTGCAGCAGCAGTACTACGTACGATCCCAAGTGAAATTTTAACACTTGATCAACTGGGTGCCCCAGAAATCTTCAAACAAATTATTGATCAGCCAACCGGCATTGTATTGGTAACAGGTGCGACAGGTTCGGGTAAAAGTACCACATTAGCGGCAATGGTAGACCATATTAATCAACACAAGCGTGAGCATATACTTACGATTGAAGATCCTATCGAATTCGTGCATCAAAACAAATTGTGCGTGATGAATCAACGTGAAGTCCATCGCGATACGAAAAGTTTTAATAACGCGCTGCGTTCTGCATTGCGGGAAGACCCAGACGTTATTCTAGTGGGTGAGCTACGTGACTTAGAAACTATCCGCTTAGCGATATCTGCCGCAGAAACCGGTCACTTAGTATTCGGTACGCTGCATACCAACTCGGCACCAAAAACCATAGATAGAATCATTGATGTATTCCCTGCAGAAGAAAAGCAAATGATACGTTCAATGCTGTCAGAGTCCTTACGAGCTGTTGTTTCTCAAACGCTACTTAAAAAAGTGGGCGGTGGGCGAGTTGCTGCTCATGAAATTATGGTTGGTATTCCTGCCATCAGAAACCTTATCCGTGAAGATAAAGTACCGCAAATGTATTCAGTAATCCAAACCGGGCAGCAACATGGTATGCAAACAATGGATCAGTGTTTACAGCGTTTGGTGGCAATGGGTGTAATCACGGCGAATGATGCTGCGTCTAAGTCTACGGACAAAGCGCCTTCTATTGGCATGTAGTTCGTTTAGGAGTATAGAGTTATGATGGGTTTACATCAGTGTTTGCAAGACATGGTAGCGAATGAAGCGTCAGATTTGTTCATCACCGTTGGTATGCCAGTCAGTGCTAAAATTAACGGTCGAATGACGCCGTTGACGGCAATGAATCTGACCGAAAGTGAAGCACTAGAACTGGTTCATGACGCGATGACGGACAAACAAAAAGCCGCATTTGCCGAAGAGAAAGAATGTAACTTTGCTATAGCTGTTGATGGTATTGGCCGTTTTCGTTGCAGCGCATTCTGGCAGCGAGACCAAGCTGGTATGGTAATACGCCGAATCGTCACTCAGATCCCACAAGCTGATGAGCTTGGCTTACCAACTGTATTGAAAGATATCATCATGGCTAAAAAAGGCCTGGTGTTGTTCGTTGGAGGCACAGGTACTGGTAAATCGACCTCATTAGCAGCACTTATTGGACATCGAAATCAGAATTCACATGGCCATATCTTAACAATAGAAGATCCGATTGAATTTGTTCATGATCACAATAATTGTGTCGTCACCCAGCGAGAAGTGGGTATTGATACACACACATTTGACGATGCATTGAAAAGCTCCCTGAGACAAGCGCCTGATGTTATTTTAATTGGTGAGATCCGTTCCATGGAAACCATGGAATATGCGATGTCTTTTGCCGATACTGGCCATTTGTGTGTAGCTACCTTGCACGCAAACAACGCAAACCAAGCAATAGAACGTATCATGCACTTGGCGCCACAAGAACTTCACCAAAAACTACGCTTTGACTTAAGCCAAAACATTCGTGCCATTGTTGCTCAACAATTGGTGCCCACGATTGATGGTAAGGGGCGTGTAGCCGCTATTGAAGTCTTGTTGAATTCGCCTTTGGTCGCTGACCTCATTCAACGCAATGAAATTGGCAGCTTAAAAGAAGCGATGATGAAAGGTAAAGAGCAAGGCATGCAAACTTTTGATATGGCACTGTTCGAACTCGTCAAACAGAATCGAATCAGTGAAGACCAAGCAATGCACAGTGCTGATTCGCCGAATGATCTACGCTTGATGTTTAAACTATCAAGTGATGAGGGTACAGGCTTAGGCAGCCTAAGTAACGTCTCAATAGATATGGGTTAAATAAAAAAAGGGCAGTGCAGAGAAATCTGACTGCTCTTTTGTATTATTGCGTAGGCTGTTTCAGTTTCACTTGGTCTACACTGCAACAGTGCTGATCTCCATAATAGTTATCTTTGTAATTGCAAACTTGGATTTTTTTGTTTTGTTTGATCAGTAATAGTCGTTTGTTAATTTCTAATATTATCTTTGTCATACTTGGCTCCTTTATTTGCCTTATCGTTTCAAGATGTCGTTAAGACAAAGATAGTGAAAATAATTGATTAAATAAAACGATTTTAATAGATTATAGTAATCGTTTTTTTAGATGGGTTATGCTTGTATCCAAATTAGCGCTGCAATGTCATATCACACATGATTGAGTAGGGATTAAAGCAATAAAAAAACAATGCATTCAAAACCAAAAGGAGTTGTTATGAAAAGCAACTTGGTTGTTACTATAGGTGCAAGCGCACTGGTCATCATTGGCGTTGGCGCCTTTCTATATCCGTTTAATACTCCCGATTCTTCAGAATCAATTACACCATCGGCAGAAATAACTGCAAAGACAGTTGTTATCGAGCAGGTAAGTGACCAAGCGGCAGCCACTACTACAAAGCAAGCCTCAATCATTACTAAAATAGACTTTAGTGCAAGCGAGCTAAGCTCGATGTACGAAGCGAGTAGATTGCATAATACCTGTCAGCAAGAACTTTTGAATATCGATTACAGGCAAAAAGTAGTGCGCCAGCGTTTTGATACGGCATTGACCAAAATTAATGATGAGAAACAATGGGCGTTGGCAGTCATGCATATGCATGAGTTAGGCATAGTAGATGCGCAAGAAGCCTTATCGCAAATTAATCTTTATCAGTTACGACGCTTGCGTAAAAATTATGAACATCATAATTCGAGCTCAGCTCCAAACCAATTCCAAAAAGACATGATGAAAAATCTACAAGAGATTTCTCTCGCGTTGAATAATGGTGACTTGAGTCTTTTATCTGAGTCAATGAAGGACTTCCGAGAGTTATCGGAAAAGAAAGGTTTGCTAACACGAGTTAGACAAAAAGAGACGCTACTTTCCCCTGAGACGATGGTAGGGCACGCCATAGCAACGAAGTCGAATATAAACATTGAAGCTATTCTTAATGTCGTGCCAGCCACACATGCGATGCTAAATCAGGCGATTCGCTCGGGCGCAGATACCGCTTCTGTCAGTCGCTTACTTGCATCTATGGACTTTTCCAATAAGCCTGCTTATACCAAGTACAGAAAGCTTCAAACGGCACTTCAAGTTGCAATTGAAACTAACAGTATCGATGTGCTGCAACTGTTATTGGAACAAGATAGTTTGACCAATGTGCAATTTACGTTTTCTCCGGTGAATACTATTTTGATGCAAGCAATGATTGCCACAGAGCGCGCCGTTTTGAGCGATGAACAATTGGAAATGATATTGCTTTTGCGTAACTTCGAGCATGCTGCACATCTGTGGCCGAATGAACAATTGAAAAAAATGCAGCTGATGGGATATCCAGGGTCTATCATCAATGACGACCTGCGTGATCAAATGAAGGCTTTGGATATAAAGGCTCAAGTTTATCGAAAGCTAGTTAGCGCGCAGCCCAGTAATTTAAATACTGAAACTCGCACTTACTTTGATGATACGGCAGAAAAACTAAACCAGAGTCGACGCGAATATGCAGATAAAAAAAGCACTTGTGCGCCTTTAAAACAAGCGTGGAAAAACCAACTTCCTGGCTTGAACATGATCTCTGATATTACGCCATTCCTAAAGCCGAACCTATCTTTTGAGGCGCAGGTTGATCATTTAGCCCTGACCTCACCAACCTTAGTCGATGTCTATTACAAACAAAGTTTGAGCAACACCTCGAATACTGGCGATATCGAGGATGCAGTGGATAGCATTGATGATATTCGAGCTGACTTTTCTCAGCTCTCTCAAGCACTTTCCAAACTTGAAATGGATTTATTCCAACGCCAATTTTTAGTTGAAAAATTGTGTGAAGAATTTGACCTAGAGGGCGTTTATGCAAGCTTTCCTTTAGCCCAGTTTATCGACTATAACAATACAACGACGGGTAGTTGCTTGTTTGAAATTGCTGACTATTACGGCAAGGTGAAACAAGAGTTTTTCGCTCACCCAGATACTTTTCCGAGCGCTATCGTACACGAACTAAATAACTATTCGGTTGATGAAGCTATTCGTTTGTTGAACGAATTGGAGAGGCCCGAAGCGAAATATACAGCTGGTTTTCCGAAAGGCAGAGATGCGCTTATGCTAGCCCTCGATATGGCAAATAGCGCTGGTTTCGAGTATGATTATGGGTCACTTATTTTGGGCTTGCTTGCTCGGACAGAGTTGACCACTGCGCATTATCGTAGGCTTCATCGCTTAAAAGTAGTCGATATCTTATTATTCGAAAATTTAGCCAGTCAATTTCCAGCAATAGAACAAGCAACCTCACAACCTTTTAATATTTTCTAATAGGATTTTATTGTAGTGCTTATTCCTCGCTTTCATGCTTTCAGCGCACTTTTGCTTGCTGCGTTCTGTTTTTCTTCTTTTTCAAGCGTTACTTTTGCACAGTCAAAGGAGGAACATGAGCATCATGACGCAGATGAGCATCACGATTCTCATAGCGATGAGCATGAACATGAGGTTGAAATAATACAAGTAAACTCAACGCGTTCTGGCAGAACAGTTGATAGTGAACCGATTCGAGTTGAAGTAATCAATCAAGAAGAACTGACCGAAAAAGCTATCATGCGCCCCGGCAATATTTCAATGCTGGTGGCTGAAACAGGCGGCGTCAGAGTGCAAACAACGTCACCTGCTTTGGGTAGCGCAAATATACGGCTACAGGGCCTATATGGGCGCTATACGCAACTGTTGAATGACGGTCTACCCTTATATGGCGGTCAGGCAGCTTCCATTGGTTTGTTGCAGATACCCCCGACAGACTTAGCAAGAGTAGAAATAATCAAGGGTTCGGCCTCTTCACTCTATGGCGGTTCAGCCATGGGCGGCGTGATAAACTTGATTTCGCGAGAGCCGGGCGATGAATTCGAAGCTGAATTATTGTTGAATAGCACAAGTCGTGATGGGCAAGACTTGACCACGTACCTAGCCAGCCCGCTGAATAATTCAAGCGGTGTTTCAATTACTGCAGGTGCTCACCATCAAGCTGAGCAAGACTTCGATAACGATGGCTGGATAGATATGGCGGGTTACGAACGCTATACCCTGCGCCCACGCTTGTTCTGGGAAAGTGACAATGGCGCACGTGTATACGCGACGGTTGGCGCGATGACTGAGAATCGCGATGGCGGGACTCGCACAAACTTGCTGTTATCAGACGGTTTTGATTTTCAGCAAAACCAAGACAGCGAACGCTTCGATCTGGGCTTAACTGCCACCGGTCCACTTGCAGATACGTTAACATGGAATGTGCGTAGTTCTGCCATGACACAACGACATGCTAAACAATTTGGTATAAGAACTGAAGATGATCGCCATGAATCCTATTTGTTGGAAAGCTCAATCTCTGGCTATACTGTGGATATGCAATGGGTTGTAGGGGCTGCCTTACAATCGGAGCGCTTTGAGTCAGAAGACTTTCCAATGTTTGATTTTGATTACACCGCGCCTGGTATTTTCGGTCAAGTTGATTATGATTTTAGCGATAACTTATCAAGTTCGGTGAGTGCCAGACTTGACGATCACAGTGAATTTGGTCAACAACTCAGTCCACGAGTGTCGTTCCTTTACCGCCCTGCATTGTGGACCATCAGAGCATCATATGGTCAGGGTTACTTTGCGCCAACACCGTTTGTTGAGGAAATTGAAGCTGCCGGCTTAAGTCGCCTATCACCATTAAGCAATATTCAAGAGGAACGAGCCGAAACAGCATCGCTAGATATAGGTTATCAAATCGATAAACTTGAAACTAAACTCACCTTATTCTCTTCAAAGGTTGATGGCGTTACTGAGTTAGTTGCTTTTTCTGCAGAAAATAACGGCGAGCTAGACCGTGTCCGGTTGGTAAATGCTGAGGAAGAATCACGTATTTATGGCTCAGAGGTTTTACTGCGGTATAAGTGGAATGACTTCAAACTCACTGCCAGCTATCTGTTTTTAGATGCAACAGAATACGATCAAAATACCCAGCGTAGACAAAAGCTTGCTCTTACACCCAAGCACTCAGCAAGTTTAGTCGCTATGTGGGAAAGGCATGGCGAATTTCGTGTGGGATTTGAAGCGTACTATACTGGTACACAACGCTTAGACGATAACCCTTACCGAAATCACAGTGACACCTACTGGCACTTAGGCTTAATGGGCGAAAAAACGATTGGAAATATTAGTTGGTTTATTAACTTTGAAAATCTTTTAGATATTCGCCAAACCAAAGAAGATCCGCTCGTGCTGCCGTCTCGCTCAGCCGCTGGACAGTGGACCACAGACATCTGGTCACGCAACGATGGCTTTATTGTGAATGCTGGCTTGAGAATACGTTTCGGCGGACATTAATCCAGCGTAGCTTCAATTGTGCAATTGTAGAAAAGCATCATCGAGCACTTTGGGGGAAGTACTGTCGCCCCCACCAAACTCCCAGAGTCCGCCTTCTTTTGATATTTTTCGGTAGTGACCTTCACCTGCAATATCCCAAGTGCTAATGTAAATGCTCGTGTTTGACCAATCGCTTATCCCCATGGCTTTTCCTGAATAAGTAAATGTCACAGTGTTTTCGTCATGGTTGACGTGTATAGCCGGGGCGCTGCCTAGGTTTTGTCCGCGACGTTCAGAATTCGCCGTTGACGCATCAAATAAGTAGTTTCCCCAACCGAAGGCAACATGTCCAATGTGCCAAGTGTTTGTGTTGAAGCCTTCAGGCACCGAAGCATTCATCATTGGCAAAACTGAGGTTGCGCTAGCGTTTTTGTTTGCTAACTCAGGTACATGTAAAAAGAGGCTAAAACTGACGTTATCAAAACCAAAAGCAGGTGCCCATACCTCACTGACTTCTTGCATTTTAACGGTGATTTGTAAGTTTGTGCCACCGGTCCTAGCTTGTAATTCAAGGATATCTCTTTGCTTGCCCGATTGCGTATGTTGCAAGTTCTGGTAAGTGCCTGTTGGGCCAACATCGTCATTTTGTGGATCGCTTACCCGAACTTCTTGTGTAGCACGGTTTTGCACTGCGGTAAAAGTAGCCGTTTCACTGAGCGCTTGACTTGCGGTGTCATAAATCATCAGCGTCTTAGTCATTCTACCCAAATCTTTTATCTGCAAAGTGTAGTCCCAGTTCCCATTTTCGTCAGTGTTCACAGTGATACGTTCATCCCACATACCGTCGAGTATGAAAGCAAGTTGGGCATTGGGTCGATTACTGCTTCCTTGAATGCCGGTATCGTCGGTAAACGTGAGACCGGCGATGTTTTCGAGGCCATTGACTGAAAATGGCGCTAGCGTTTGTTTTGATGGTTCTCCATGACTTGTGGTACTAAAGGTTTGGCCACTCTCTAGTATCATGATCGCCCGCGCGGCCAGCACAAGTTGTAGGTCACCGTTGTTATTTGTGACAATAGACTGTGTTGGCTCGACCTTGTGTGCGAACAGAGTGTTTAATTGATTGTTTGCCCCAAAGGAAGTACTCATGTTACCGGTGACAACGGTGTGCTCTGCTGTATTCATAAGGACAAGCGCACTTTCACTCTTATCGCTATGCTCGTGCACTGACGTGAGCTGATAGGCAAGCACTCCCGGACCAAATGATTGGCTTTTTAAAATACGCAATTTACCCTCTGTAAAGGCACTTTGTTGCTCTCGAATTGCGGCTAACTTTTGGATATGCATATAAAAAGAAGAGTGGGTATTGAAATGTGACTGTTGAGATGCAAAACCGCCGGCAAACATACTTTGGCGAGTTTCTAGGAGGGCTTGCTCTGTACCTTGATACACCACTGGAATACCTGGGGTGGTATAAAGCAAGGCTAAACTCTGCAACATCGCGTCCTGACTACCTCCTGCAAGAAAGCGGGGAGTATCATGATTGTCGATAAAAGTAGGCGTAAATCTGGGGTGAGGAAACACCTCCATATGCTGCTGCAAACGGTAGGCAAGTTCTTCAGTGGCGATACCTTGGGCGAATACGCGAGAAATGTCCTTATACAATGGAAAGTTTATCACTGCGTTCAATTCGGGTTTCTCACCGGTACCTAGGTATTCTGCGATGGCTTTTTCACCGTCATTCTGCAGAGGCTCTGAAAACTGAAACACTTCGCCGAACGTTAGAAAGTGCTTCTTACCGAGAGACTCAGCAAAAGGATAAATACCATCTTCGTCATGCAAGAAGCGATGCCAAAAATCGTGTTCCACATACTTCACAGTGTCGATTCGAAAGGCGTCTACTCCCACTTCTTCTATCCAATATTTGTAACTCTCTTTCAATGCCGCAAGTACTGCTTCGTTGCTGGTATTGAGATCTGCTAAGCCTCCGAGTTGATAGGTATATTGCTGCTCAACACTATCGAAGTTTTCAAGCTCTGGCGTCCAGTGATAGATAGCGGCTTTTTCATGGCTAGGGTTTAGCAAATTAATTTGGTCGAAAGGGGACTGAGTTGGTGCGTCATATGTGTCTTCTTTTGGTGCACTAAGGTAGAAGTTAGTGAGGGGGGAGTTTGGATTAAATTCGTTTCCCTTGTAGCTAAAGAAAATTCCAGTATGGTTTACAACAATATCTTGAATTAAATACATTCCTCTTGAATGCAGCGCTTTAGCCAGTGCTTTATAGTCATCCAGATTTCCAAAATGGGGATCTATCTGTTTGAAGTTCTTAGCCCAGTAGCCATGATAGCCGCCATATTCAGCCTTTGGACTCCACCACTGATTCAACACCGGCGGGCTGACCCAAACGGCGGTAAAACCCATCCCTTGAATATAATCAAGCTTGTCGATTAAACCTTGTATATCGCCGCCGTTGAAATGGCTTTCTTGGGTTGGTGAGTATTCACCTTGCCCAAAATCATTATTCGAAGACTCGCCATCATTGAACCTGTCTAGCAACACAAAATACACCTTTTGCTCTCCCCAATCAGGTGAAGCAAGTTGCGACGTAGAGGCTTTATCAGATTGGCAAGCTGATAGGGCGCTGACGGATAATAAGCATACCAAAAATCGGCAAAATACAACGATGTGATGGAAAGGAGAATAAGTTGCTAATCTTGCTGTCATAAGCGCAGATCACTTTGATTAAAAACGAATCAGGTACGCCAGAGTGTGATTGATGTCCTTCAATGTTTCAATAAACTATGCAGAAAGAGGCCTATGAATACGATTGTAAACAGTTTGTTAGCGGAATAGCGTTGTGTCTTAGATACCGAAGATCTTAGCCATTGAAGACAATGGTATTGTGCTTGCCGCTAAGTTTCGTTTTTTGCAGTGCGTCTTTTGCGTCATCATACAGGGCAATAAAATCATTTGGACTTTCCGGAGTTAATGACGAAGCACCTATGGTGATTGTGAGCAGGTCATTACCGGCAATATCGAAGCTAACGGCTTCTTGGCTTAGGGTTTGTTTAATCCTGTTTGCTACTAGCACGGATCCTTGCAGGTCTGCTTCAGGTAATATAACAGCAAACTCATTCTCGCCAACGCGAACACACTGGTCGTATGGCCTTGCTGCGGCGCGGCTAACGGTATTCGTCATTTCTATTAAGACGGTTGTCATTTCTTCCGCTTCGTAATCGGCTAATTTATACTCAAAATCATCAACCTTGAAAACTAGCAAACCCAACGAACCCTTTGCTCGACGGGCTCTAGCGCATTCAAAGCGCAGTTGTTGATGAAATTTTTGATTGTTTTGGTTAAGTGTACTGGCATCGAATTGTACTTGATTTCGATAGTTCGCTAATTTGGTATGCGTTTGACAATGTGCTCTGATACGCGCTTTGAGTATTTCACCGATAAATGGCTTGGTAATATAATCTACAGCCCCTGCAGCGAATCCTTTTTCTTGAAAATCAGCCAGTGCAAATGCAGATAAGAAAATAACGGGAATGTCTTTAGTCTTTGGGTTTTGTTTAATTTCGTTACAAACAGAAAAGCCATCCATGCCAGGCATTTTCACATCCATTAAGATTAGGTCTGGCGCAAAGCTCTCTATTGCTTCTATCCCTTCTGGCGGCAAATGTGATGTTTTGACAGTGTACTCAGACTTCAATATCTGACTAACAATTTCTAGATTGGTTAAGTCATCATCGATGATAAGCACTTTACTTTTATTATTCACTATACACCTTTGTGAAACATCAATGTGACTCTTAGTTAAAATCTAGCGCTAGGAGCCTATAACGAAGCTTTATGCTTCAGACTGCACAGTATGAGTATGAAAGCGCTTAACTGTAAGGGAAAACTTATACGGTTAAGATAGTAATGTTTGCAATAAATAATGTAAAATTCAAACAAGAATTGAGTGTTTTTTAGACTCTAGTCGATGCTAGAAGGTGTTTTCTAACCAACTTTCATAGATAAGGCAGGCGGAAACACTGTCAACCTTGTCTTTACTCAGTTTTTTAAAGCCACCTAGGTCGAACAGCCTTGCTTTCGCATCAACGGTGCTCAAGCGCTCGTCATGTGTGACGACATTTAGGCCATAGCGACCATGTAATCGATTCGCAAACTTTTTGGCGCGTTGCGTAATTTCTTGCTCAGTACCATCCATATTTAACGGCAAACCAACTAATAAGCCATTAGGCTGCCATTGCTCAATGAGCTTTTCAATGGCCTCCCAGTTAGGAATGCCGTCGTTTGCTTTCAACGCTGATAAAGGAGCGGCAGTACCAGTAATACTCTGACCAATGGCAACACCGATACTTTTAGTACCAAAGTCAAATGCCAAGATCGTTTGATTTTGCATTTATGCGTGACCGACATCTTGAGTAAGTTGCCACACATCTACTCCTAGCTTATTTACTGCAGCTTGCCACTTCGCATGAATTGGCATGTTGAAAAGGATATCTTCATCAGCCTCAACCACTAACCATGAATTGTCTTGAATTTCTTGTTCTAACTGCTTCGCTTCCCAACCTGCGTAGCCCAAAGCCACGATTGATTTGTCAGGTCCTTTGTCATTGCCGAGTACCGCTAAAATATCTTTCGATGTTGTGACCATTAAATCGTGACTAACGGCAATGCTTGAGCCCCAGCCTGGCTGAGTTTGATGCAGAATGAATCCGCGATCCTGATTGACGGGGCCACCACAAACCACAATCTGTTCGCTCTTTGAGTCTTCAACCACGGCATCTTTATCCGCTTGGTGAATTAGCTCTCGAAATGTCATGGTCGATGGCTGATTAATCACAATGCCCATTGCCCCTTCTTCAGAATGCTCACACATATAAATCACCGAACGTTCAAAATATCGGTCAGTCATCGATGGCATTGCGATAAGCAATTGATTTTGTAAACTACTTAAACTTTTCATTAACCTTGGTCTTGTCCTATATCACTCTTTTTTCAATGGCATCGAATAACATGCCACAAATATTAATATCGTAAGCCGCTTCTATCTCTTTGACGCAAGTTGGGCTGGTGATATTGATTTCCGTTACCTTATCGCCAATTACATCTAGGCCAACAAATAACAGACCTTTCTCACTCATATTGGCTGCAATCTTTTCCGCAATCTGCCAATCAGAGTCACTCAACTTCTGAGGTCTTCCAGTACCGCCAGCGGCTAAATTACCACGTGTTTCATTTTTGGCGGGTAACCTTGCTAACGCATAAGGAACAACTTGTCCGTCAACGATCAAAATGCGTTTATCACCCTCAGAAATTTGTGGCATGTAGGCTTGGAACATGGCATAACGCGTACCTAACTCTGTGAGTGTTTCGATAATAACACCAAGGTTGTTGCCGTCTTCTTTCACTCGAAATATCGAGGTTCCACCCATGCCATCTAAAGGTTTGCAAATAATATCTTTATGTTTTGCATGAAACTCTCGAATGAGCGCTTTGTTACTGGTGACGAGCGTGTCAGGGATCAGTTCAGGGAACCACGAAGTGAAAAGCTTTTCATTAAAATCCCGCAAGGCTTGTGCTTTATTAACGACTAAACATCCGCGATGCTCGGCAAGTTCAAAAATTTGAGTCGCGAACAAAAACTCACTATCAAAGGGAGGATCTTTGCGCATGAGTAAAGTGTCTAACTCGCCCAAACAGATATCTTTTTCAGCAAGAAACGTGAACCAATTATCACTGTCGTCTTTCACACTCAGTGTTTTTGTCTTGGCTCTCGGCTCACCATTGTTAATGTACAAATCACCCATTTCCATGTAATAAATTTCATAACCACGCGACTGTGCTTCAGTCAGCATGGCAAAACTCGTGTCCTTTTTGATATTAATGGCGTCGATAGGATCCATTACTATTCCGAGTTTGATTTGTTTTTTCTCAGCACTCATCGCTTTTCCACTCTATTCATGTCTAATTATTAAATGGTCATTAATGCCCATATTTCAAGTTACAGATCGCCAAAAGTCGCTTGTAAAATTGTGATACTAGCAAGCGCTGCGGTTTCTGTACGCAGTACTCGAGGGCCAATATTAGCGCTCAAAAAGCCGGTTTGTTCACAGGTATATACTTCTTGTTCAGAAAGCCCACCTTCAGGACCGATTAGTAGCCTAAAACCTTTCACCGAGCGAGGAAGTTGAGAAAGGTAAGTACTTGCCCCTGGGGATAAAATGACTTTACTTTGTTCGGTGCTTTGTCCTAGCCAACGTGAGAGGGCAATTGGCGGATGCAAGGTTGGCAAAACATTTCGACCAGACTGCTCGCATGCCGAGATAATAATTTTTTGCCACTGCTCATGCTTTTTCGCCCAACGTTCCTCATTGAGCTTCACCACGCAGCGTTCTGTAATCACTGGTGTAATTTCAGTGACGCCAAGCTCTACTGATTTCTGAAGAGCAAAATCCATTCGGTCGCCTTTTGACACGCCTTGGGCTAAGTGAATACTTAAGGGTGACTCGCTGCGTATACTCAATTGAGTATTCACTAATGCAACGAGCTGCTTTTTAGAAATGCTAAGTATTTCAGCACTATATTCATTGCCATCACCGTTAAACAGAACGATAGGATCGCCTTGCTTCAAACGTAACACAGTATTGATATAATGGCAGAGCTCTTGCGATAGGGGAATTTCATTGTCTACTGACAGTGAGCAATCAACGTAAAAGCGAGATATTCGCATGCGACTTTTCTTCTTTCCAATTAACTACAAAGTTAAACGTATATTATCACGTCCAGTAGATTGGGTCTCTGAATCTTCTAACGAATGTGCGGTGATTATTTGAAGGTTTGTTGCCGAGCAAGGCCGCGCAGCTTACTGCTCTGCGCGACTAAATATTTTGCCTTGACGTATTTTCTTGCCTCGAGCATGAGGACTATTGCGTCCTTTTGACTCACTCAAACAAAATAAAAACAAAGACACTACGGTTACTATAACGAGCGCAAAAATATATATAGCCATTGCCAAATCCTATGACGTAGAGCACTAAACAGTGCGGTTAAATGAATCCCATCCTTGGAGAGCTTACATACTTTAGCCATTATACGATTTATTCTGGGTAAAACGTGAATAAATTCTCTTGATGAAAGTGTCTGCTATTAGCGACAGTCATCGGGGTATGAAATCTGACCAGTTACAAAGTGTTTCTAAGTCTAGCCAAAATGAATTAAATTTCAACTGCTTTTTAGTACAAAAGTTGTGCAAATCTGTGCTGGATGTGTCATTTGGATCAGAAACTCACTCTTGTCGGTAGCGCTTTCATTGTGTCTTACTGCTTGTTTTATTTATCATTAATGATACTTTATATACAGTTTGTTCGGTAGTTAGGCAAACACACAAAAAATAATAAATTACATAGGATATGTACCATGTTTGATTTCACCCAAGACGATATGTCGAAATACTTAGACGATTATATCATTCCTTTTGCAATAGACCTGGCAATGGCAATCGTCATTTATGTCGTGGGTAAGTTTGTTGTGAAACTGTTAGTTGCCGCTTTTGGTAAGTTATTAGCCAAGTCAAAATACGACGAAATGCTAATCAATTTCCTCAAGTCAATCGTTAACGCGGTGTTGATGCTGTTTGTTATTATTGCGGCCTTGAATGAACTGGGTGTTGATACTACTTCCCTCGCTGCCATTATTGCTGCGGCCGGTTTAGCAATTGGTCTGTCTTTGCAAGGTTCTCTGCAAAACTTTGCAGCGGGTGTCATGCTACTTGTCTTCCGTCCTTTCAAGAAAGGTGACTTTGTTGATGCGGGTGGTGTAGCTGGTTCTGTAGTCAGTATCGGTGTTTTCTCTACCATCATGAATACACCAGATAACAAAGAAATTATTGTTCCTAACGGCAATATCTACGGCGGAAACATTATCAACTTCTCCGCTAAAGATACTCGTCGTGTAGACATGAAATTTGGTATCGGCTATGGCGACGACCTGCTTAAAGCGAAAAAAGTGTTGGAAGAAATGGTAGGTGCAGATGATCGTATCTTAGCTGATCCAGCGCCAACTGTTGCAGTTGCCGAGCTTGGTGATAGTAGTGTGAACTTTGTTGTTCGTCCTTGGGTCAAATCCGGTGATTATTGGGGCGTCATGTTTGATTTCACGGAAGCCGTCAAATTGCGTTTCGACAAAGAAGATATCTCTATTCCATTCCCACAAATGGATGTGCACGTCCAGAAGCAAGACTAAACTGGATTTGTATAACTAGAGCTGCTTTTTGATAAGCGAGTGTTAGCCGCTCTTATAGATTAAAAACCACCGTTCCTAGTTCATTTAGGACGGTGGTTTTTTTATGCTGAGAGAGCCTCTCTCATTCTATCTTGCACAACTTCGACGAGTAGGTCTGGTTGGAATTTAGATATAAAGCGATTACAGCCTACTTTTTTCACCATCGCTTCATTGAAGCTGCCACTGAGAGATGTGTTTAAAGCAATAAACAAGTTACTCATTCTGGGATCTTCTCGCACTTCCGCGGTGAGGCGATATCCGTCCATTTCTGGCATTTCAGCATCGGTAAACATCATCAGTATTTCGTCCGTTACTTTGATCCCGTCATCGGCCCATTGTTGTAATCTGCGCAGTGCTCGTAAGCCATTTTTTTCTTCGATAATTTCTAAACCTAGCTGTGTGAGCGTTTGTCTGATTTGCCACCTGGCGGTAGCAGAATCATCGACCACTAAAATCTTTTTGCCAACGAGGTGCTTGGCAATATCTTCATCTAAGAGTTCTTCGTTAATAGTAGTGTCGTAGTCGACAATTTCGGAAAGCACTTTTTCAACGTCAATAATCTCGACTAGCTCTGATTGCCCATCCTGCTCGTAGTGAGTGATTGCTGTAAGGTAATTGTTTTTACCTGCAGTGCTTGGTGGTGGTTGAATATCGCTCCAACTGGTGTTCACAATATTCATGATTTGGCCAATCAAAAAGCCTTGAACGCTTCTGTTGTATTCAGTAATGATGACGTTTTCAGGTTTATATGCGGTATTGTTGTTTGTCATCTGAATCGATGAGCGTAAATCAATAATAGGAATAGATTTACCACGGTAATTGGTCACGCCAACGATATGATAGTGTGAGCCTGGCATTTTATTCATTGCAGGTACGGTAATAACCTCCCTGACCTTGAATACATTTAATGCGAAGGTATGCCTAGACCCAAGTTTAAACATAAGTAGCTCAAGGCGATTTTCACCTACTAGCTTTGTTCTTTGGTCTATTGACGACATTAAGTTGGACATATTTTTACTCTATTTATCGCACCACGCTTAAACGTCAGCGAGGCGCGTATTTTAACACTGTATGCGTATGCAAAACCGAGTTGTGATTAATGCTAATTACGATACAAGTATTGTCGGCCTATAGAGTTAACGGCCAAGTTCCTTTTGTCTTTACACTAAGGCCCACATTTCGGACGGTTTACTGCACTTTTATAAGTGATCAACGCTGCGTCCATTTTACTTTGTAAATCTTCGATACGTGTTGTAGGGCTTGGGTGAGTCGAGAAAAACTCTGCTTGGGATTCTCCACCACTCGCTTTGCTCATATTTTTCCATAACTCGACTGACTGTTTGGGATCAAAGCCCGCTTTGGCCATCAAGTCTAAACCAATTTCATCAGCTTCGCTTTCATGGGTGCGACTAAATGGCAAGGCGACAGCATATTGAGTAGTTAAACCCAGGCCCGACATAATCAAACCGCTATTGGACACTTCTTTTGCTTGCAGTACTTGGTTTACAATTTGTTGGCCCGTGCCAATCACGGCGTTTTGAGACACTCTTTCGTTACCGTGATGAGCGATTACATGACCTACCTCATGTCCGATAACAGCAGCAACTTGATGTTGGTTTACTGCTACATCTAATAAGCCTGTGTATACGCCTATTTTGCCGCCAGGTAAGGCGAAGGCATTTACCTGAGCATCATCAAAAACGACGACTTCCCATTCGCCATCAAACACGTCTTTAGACACGTGCTGAGTGATACTTTTAGCAATACATTGTACATATTCATTTTGCACCGCTTTATTAGATATTTTGATATCCGACTTCATCCCAGCGAATGCTTGTACGCCCATTTCGCTCAGCTGTGACTCTGGAAACAACAATAACTGAGAACGGCCTGTTGGCGACGTTGTGCAAGCGACTAGCGCTACACTCAGTAATGCAGCGGAACTGACCATGATAAATCTGCGAAGCATATTAATTCCTTATAAAAAAACGCCCCCATACAGGAGGCATTATTTGAATCTCAATGTACCGATTGGCACTCTGAACCTAAGCCTTGTGAACTATTATAGCCCAGCAGCTGCTCTCAGGTCATTGGCTTTGTCGGTTTTTTCCCATGGAAATTCATCTCTACCAAAGTGCCCATACGCTGCAGTTGCTTTATAGATAGGGCGCTCTAAGTCGAGCATAGTAATTAAACCATAGGGACGCAAATCAAAATGTTCACGCACTAAATTCGTTAACACATTATCACTGACTTTGCCTGTTCCGAAGGTTTCGACAGAAATAGAAGTCGGTTCAGCCACACCAATCGCATAGGAAACTTGAATTTCACAACGATCAGCAAGACCAGCGGCAACGATATTTTTAGCCACATAACGACCAGCATATGCCGCCGAGCGATCAACTTTTGACGGATCTTTACCTGAAAATGCACCGCCGCCATGACGTGCCATGCCACCGTAGGTATCGACGATGATTTTACGACCCGTCAAACCACAATCACCCATTGGACCACCTATAACAAAACGACCGGTCGGGTTAATGTGAAATTGCGTTTGTTTAGTAAGCCACTGAGCGGGAAGCACTGGCTTAATGATTTCTTCCATGACTGCTTCACGTAACACTTCATTACTGACTGAGTCACAGTGCTGGGTTGATAGAACCACTGCGTCGATGCCTACAGGTTTGTTATCTTCGTAAACAAAGGTGACTTGACTCTTAGCATCTGGACGCAACCAATTAAGCTTGCCGCTTTTTCTCATTTCCGCTTGCTTATGCACAAGACGGTGGGCGAAAGTGACTGGCGCTGGCATTAAGACGTCGGTTTCATTACTCGCGTAACCAAACATTAAACCTTGGTCACCCGCGCCTTGTTCCTCTGGTGAAGAGCGATCAACACCTTGATTAATATCGTTCGATTGTTTACCAATAGCATTCAATACCGCGCAAGAATCAGCATCAAAGCCCATATCAGAATGGGTATAACCGATTTCTTTTACCGTTTTTCTTGTTAACTCTTCTATATCGACCCAGGCTTTGGTGTTAATTTCACCGCCAACCAAAACCATCCCCGTTTTGACGAAGGTTTCACAAGCGACGCGCGCTTTTGGATCTATTTCTAAGATGGCATCTAAAACGGCATCTGAAATTTGGTCTGCAATTTTGTCAGGATGTCCTTCAGACACTGACTCTGATGTAAATAAATGGCTAGCCATGAATTATCCTATAGTTACAAACCAAGGGACGCGTTCTCAATAATGAACACGAATTGGCCCTTGGATTTTCGTTGCTTCAGTTCAATATCGACATTGTAGTCGAAAAAATGAATTTTACCAATCTTTACTTCTAGACGTCTAAAAGTCTAGTCGGGTTTAGGGCTGATACGGCTTGTCGAGAATTTTGGATGTTTAAAAATGCGATTAAAGCAAAAAAATCAACACAGAAACGCCGAATAATGATTGAACAAAGTCGCTCGGTGTATGAGAATACGCCCTCAGTTTGAGGAACCGCGGTCAAGCCCTCGGATTCTTACAGCATTATGTAATCGAAGTATCAAGGAGAGCTCATGCCATCACGTCGTCATTTAGCCAACGCCATTAGAGCGTTAAGTATGGACGCTGTTCAACAAGCCAAGTCAGGACACCCTGGCGCCCCGATGGGAATGGCCGATATTGCGCAAGTTTTGTGGACAGACTTTATGTCGCACAACCCGAACAATCCTAACTGGGCAAACCGTGATCGTTTTGTGCTTTCCAATGGGCATGGCTCGATGCTCTTATATTCTCTATTGCACCTCACAGGCTACGAACTGCCAATTGAGGAATTAAAGCAATTTCGTCAATTACACTCTAAAACCCCAGGTCACCCGGAATATGGTTATGCGCCAGGCGTCGAAACTACGACAGGTCCTTTAGGGCAGGGCATAACGAATGCGGTTGGTATGGCGATCGCAGAAAAAGTGCTTGCTGCGCAGTTTAATAGAGACTCATTCAATGTTGTTGATCACCAAACCTATGCTTTCTTAGGCGACGGCTGTTTAATGGAAGGCATTTCCCATGAGGCATGCTCTCTTGCTGGTACCTTAGGTTTAGGTAAATTGATCGCATTTTGGGATGACAATGGTATTTCTATCGATGGTGAAGTTGAAGGATGGTTTAGCGACGACACACCGAAACGGTTTGAGTCCTATGGCTGGCAAGTGATTGCAGGTGTTGATGGTCACGATCCTGAGCAAATCGCCGCTGCAATTGAAAAAGCGAAGGCAGAAACCTCTCGTCCAAGTTTGATTTGCTGTAAAACAGTGATCGGTTTTGGTTCGCCAAATAAGCAAGGTAAAGAAGATTGTCACGGTGCACCACTAGGTGACGATGAAATTGCATTGGTCAGAAAAGAATTGGATTGGCCGCATGCTGCGTTTGACGTACCTGCCGACGTTTATGCAGGGTGGGACGGCAAAGCCAAAGGTACTGAAGCCGAAGCGGCTTGGGATGCTATGTTTGCTGAATACCAACAAGCTCATCCTGAATTGGCACAAGAATTTATTCGTCGTAAAACCCATGGCTTGCCAGAAAACTGGGGGCATGACGCAAACAAATACATCAGAGGTTTGCAAGCAAACCCTGAAAACATCGCTACGCGCAAAGCGTCTCAAAATGCATTGAATGCTTTTGGTCCATTGCTACCTGAGCTCCTAGGTGGCTCAGCTGATTTGGCGGGTTCAAATCTGACTATTTGGTCTGGTAGCAAAGGTGTAAGTGCCGATGATGCTTCAGGTAACTATTTGTATTACGGTGTTCGTGAATTCGGCATGTCTGCCATGATGAATGGTATTGCACTTTACGGCGGGTTTAAGCCTTATGGTGCAACATTCCTGATGTTCATGGAGTATGCTCGAAATGCTGTGCGTATGGCAGCATTGATGAAGCAACCAGTCATATTTGTTTACACCCATGACTCGATTGGTCTAGGTGAAGATGGCCCAACACACCAACCAGTTGAGCAAGTTGTGGCTTTGCGTGCAACACCTAACTTAGACAACTGGCGCCCTTGTGACCAAGTTGAATCAGCCATTTCGTGGAAAGCTGCAATTGAACGCACCGACGGCCCAACGAGTTTGATTTTCACTCGCCAAGGTTTGCCTCAGCAGGCGCGTGATGCACAGCAGTTAGCCGATGTTGAACGTGGTGGATACATATTGGTTGATAGTGAGGGCACGCCTGACACTATTCTTATTGCGACCGGTTCAGAAGTTCAACTTGCTGTTGAAGCCGCTGCGAAGCTAAATGCAGAGGGCATTGCAACGCGTGTTGTCTCAATGCCATGTACAGATGTTTTTGATCGTCAATCTGCAGAGTACAAAGAGACAGTCCTTCCATCGTCTATTTCTAAGCGAGTTGCAGTAGAAGCGTTGGCGAAAGATACTTGGTATAAATACGTTGGTCTTAATGGCGCTGTTATTGGTATGGACACTTTCGGTGAGTCTGCACCAGCAGGCCAGTTATTCGAACACTTTGGTATTACTGCAGAAGCGGTTTATGCTGCGGCAAAAGGATTAAACTAAGGTTTGAATATCAGCACTAGCTGCTTGCTCATTGTTTTTAACGATGGGCAGCAGCCTGTCTTCTCTCGAGGTACATGCTAATGTTGCGTGTTGCCATCAACGGTTTTGGCCGCATTGGCCGCAATGTTCTGCGCGCTCTATATGAGTCGGGTAGACAATCCCACATCAAAGTCGTTGCTATTAACGAAGTCGCCTCTGCCGAGGGGGTAGCACACTTATTAAAGTATGACACTGCACATGGCCGTTTCAAAGGCACAGTAGATTACACTGATCAATGTCTAATCGTGAACGGTGACAAAATTCCACTTTATCAACAAAGCGATATCCAACAATTAAATTGGGCAGAACAAGCTGTTGATATTGTGTTGGAATGCACAGGGATTTACAGCGCCAGAGAAGATGCACAACAACATATAAAGAACGGTGCCAAGAAGGTCTTGTTTTCACAGCCTTGTGGGCAAGATATGGATGCTACTATTGTTTACGGCATTAACCATCAGAGTCTTCAGCCGAGCGATAAGATCGTATCCAATGGCTCCTGCACTACCAATTGTATCGTCCCCATTATTCAAGTATTGGACGAAGCGTATGGTGTCGAGAGTGGTACAATTACAACAATCCATTCCTCAATGCATGACCAACAAGTTATCGATGCTTATCACCCTGATCTGCGCCGTACTAGGGCTGCTAGCCAGTCTATCATTCCGGTGGATACGCGTTTGGCTGCTGGCATTGAACGCATATTACCGCGCTTTGCAGGCAAGTTCGAAGCGATTGCAGTTAGGGTGCCCACCATTAACGTAACCGCTATGGATTTGAGTGTCACTTTACGAGAAAAAGTCAGCGTAAATGATGTAAACACTGTCTTGAAGCATGCGGCTCGTGGCGCATTGAAACAGATAATTGATTATACTGAAGAGCCACTAGTATCTGTGGACTTTAACCATGATCCACATTCTTCGATTGTGGATGGTACGCAAACAAGAGTGAGTCATAAGCAATTAGTGAAAACACTTGTTTGGTGTGACAATGAGTGGGGATTTGCAAACAGAATGCTCGATACTGCATTGTATATGCACCAGTTGGAAGAGCAGGTGTAGTTCGCAAACAGCAGGTACAACTTTTAAAAATGAACAACTAAGTGATCGTCTGAAGGAGAAAATGATGCCTATTCGCGAAATGAAAGAGTTAGATTTACACGGGAAGCGAGTCCTGATCAGACAAGACTTAAATGTGCCTATTAAAGAGGGGGTTGTTAGCTCTGACGCACGCATTCGTGCATCGCTACCCACGATTAAACTTGCTCTTGAAAAAGGGGCAACAGTATTGATTATGTCTCACCTAGGCCGACCCACTGAAGGTCAAGCCGAAGCTGAATTCTCACTTCAACCCGTAGTGAATTACTTAAACGACGCTTTAGATGGTGGTGTTGAGTTAGCCAGCGATTATTTAAATGGCCTTGCATCAACAGGTGCAAAAGTCACGGTATTAGAAAACGTTCGCTTTAATGTTGGTGAGAAGAAAGATGATGATGCATTAGCGAAGAAGTATGCTGCTTTGTGTGATGTGTTTGTTATGGATGCATTCGGCACCGCACATAGAGCGCAAGCCTCTACTCACGGTGTTGCTAAATACGCAGATCAAGTCTGCGCCGGACCTTTACTCGCAGCTGAACTTGATGCTCTTGGAAAAGCGCTAGATAATCCGAAGCGTCCATTAGTTGCGATAGTGGGTGGTTCGAAAGTGTCGACTAAACTCACTGTACTAGAGTCCTTGGCGAGTAAGGTTGACCAACTTATTGTTGGTGGCGGCATTGCCAATACCTTTATTGCGGCTCAAGGACACCAGGTTGGAAAGTCCTTAGTTGAAGAAAGTTTAATTCCAGAGGCAAAACGCTTAATGCAAGCGGCGAAAGACAATAATGGTGAAATTCCAGTGCCTACCGATGTTGTCACGGGTACTGAGTTTTCAGAGACCACCCCAGCGAGTATCAAGCCAGTTGATCAGGTTTCTGATGAAGACATGATCTTCGATATCGGTCCTGAAACTGCTCAGAAACTTGCGGGTATACTGAAGGATGCAGGCACAATAGTCTGGAACGGACCTGTTGGCGTATTCGAATTTGATCAGTTTGGTGAGGGAACGAAAGCCCTAGCAATGGCTATTGCGGATAGCGATGCCTTCTCAATTGCGGGTGGTGGTGATACTTTAGCCGCAGTAGATAAATATAATATCGAGAATAAGGTATCCTATATATCAACGGGTGGCGGCGCGTTCTTAGAATTCTTAGAAGGTAAGACCTTACCTGCTGTTGCAATACTCGATAGACCATAATGTTTGGTTTTCGATACCAAAAATAATACAAAACGACGTGTGGGATGCACAACTCACCCAAACGGCGGGATATAAAGTTGGACACAAAACATAGCTTATATGAGCAGAAACTCTGCTCTTTAATACGAAAAAAGGAGCGTTGAATGACAACTCAAGCACAGCAAGACATGTTGGCGAAAGTCAAAAATGATGTAGGCTTTATTGCCGCATTGGATCAAAGTGGTGGTAGTACACCTAAGGCACTGAAGCTATATGGTGTTGATGAGTCCGCTTATACCAATGATGAAGAAATGTTTACTTGTGTTCATCAAATGCGTACACGAATTATGACGAGCCCAGCCTTCAACGGCGAACGTGTGTTAGGCGCTATTTTGTTTGAAAATACGCTTGATCGTGACGTTAATGGCCTTTCTAGTGCGGCTTATTTGTGGCAAGAGAAAAATGTCGTTCCTTTCCTAAAAGTTGACAAAGGTTTAGCTGATGAGGTGAATGGCGCACAGTTGATGAAGCCTATGCCAGGCTTGGATGAGTTGTTAGCAAAAGCGAACGCACAAAACGTTTTTGGCACTAAAATGCGCTCTGTTGTTAAGCTAGCGAACAAAGAAGGCATTGATGCGGTTGTTGCGCAACAATTTGAAGTGGGTAAGCAAATCATTGCTGCGGGTTTAGTTCCCATTATCGAGCCAGAAGTGGATATCCATAGCCCAGAAAAAGCGGAAGCAGAAGCATTATTAAGGGCTGCGATGATGGCAGAACTCAATGCCTTGTCTGCTGACCAATTCGTGATGCTGAAATTAACACTTCCTGAAGAAGCTAATTTCTACTTAGATTGCATTAATCACCCTCAAGTTTTAAAAGTTGTGGCTTTGTCGGGCGGTTACAATCGTGATACTGCGAATCAACGCTTAAGCGAGAATAATGGCATGATAGCGAGCTTTTCACGTGCATTAACGGAAGGTGTCAGTGCGCAACAGTCAGATGACGAGTTTAATGCAACACTCGATAGCGCTATTGAAGGCATTTATCAAGCATCCGCAAGCTAAAGCTAAGCGTATTTGATACCCCAAAAAAAAAGCGCCTTTAGGCGCTTTTTTAACGTATTTTTATGCTGTAAGGTGTACTTTCTAGGTACGCATTTTCCTGTTCCAAGTCAGCCAATAACAGAGGCGATAAATCAAACCAATTGTCCGGAAAATTTAACACAATTTTATCACTCGACAAACTGACGCTAAATTCAGGCAGTTGTGTCTCTTGACGGTTAATATTCAACAAAATACCCAAGCGTAAAATAACCAATAGTTTCATCACGGTGGCTTCGTCATAATTCACGAAATTGGGCAGTTCAGCCTGTTTGATCTTTTTACGGTGATAACGGACTAGCGTCGATAAGAGTTTTTGTTGTTCTTGGTTGAACCCGGGCAAATCAGTTTGTTCAATAATATAGCTAGAATGGCGCTGCACGCCTCGCGAGTTTATTTGTAAACCCACTTCATGCAATAGCGCAGACCAAGCCAGTAGATGGCGTAAATCCCAAGTGTTGATGCCCCAGTTTTCAGCGGTGCTTTCAAAAATTTGAATGCATGTTGCCCACACTTTTTTGGCATAGTGCGTATCGACATCATAGCGAGTGGCTAAACTCTGCGCTGTACGTTCACGAATACTCTTGTTATTTTGTAAATCTTGGATTTCATATAGCACACCCTCACGCAGGGCAGCGCTGCTTGTTTCCAGTTGAGGAATATTAAGACTTCTAAATATGGCGATTAAAATACTTAGGCCCGCTGCAAACACAGGTCTGCGATCTTCACTCAAGCCGGGCAGGTTAATTAAATCAGTGTGACCAGCATCAACACAATGTTGCATCAATTCATTCAAACCTGCTTTGGTGATTGGCACATCGTTTTCACTTTCGGCAACGGCACTTAATACTGCGCATATAGCCCGAATAGTGCCCGAAGCACCTATACTTGTGTCCCATGAAAAGCGCTTTAAGTTTCCAACAACCAACTCAATTTCTTGACGCGCGGCGGTAATGGCTCGTTGAAATGCTCGCTTACTGAGTTTGCCTTCGGGGAAATAGCGTTGCTGATAACTGACACACCCCATTTGTACGCTTTTGCATATACTAGGTTGTAAGTCCTCACCAACAGCAAACTCTGTAGAGCCACCGCCAATATCAATAATTAAACGATGACCTTGGGTTTCGGTAGTATGAGCAATGCCAGCATAGATTAAACGCGCTTCTTCTGGGCCAGAAATCACTTCAATAGGAAACGGAAATACCATTCTGGCCTTGGCCAAAAAGGCCCGAGCATTTCTAGCTCTGCGCAATGTATGAGTTGCCACGACACGAACATGCGAAGGGCTTAAGCCTTGCATACTCTCAGCCATGCTCTCAAGTGTGTTCAAGCCACGTTCCATGGCTTCGTCAGACAACATGTTTTTGTTATTGAGGCCGTCGGCAAGACGCACTTTATGTTTAATTTTTTGCACTGTCTGTAAGGAGCCAGCAACAACTCTTGCAATGACTAGGTGAAAGCTATTGGAACCTATGTCCAAAGCCGCGTAAGAGTTAACGTCGCGACTTTCGACATCTTCGAAAACATGTTCTAAGGTTTGCAAGCTACAATGCTTCCTTTTTAGTGAGGTAATTGTAAGTTTCAATTTGTGAACGCAGCTTCTTTCTATTGCCACGCTTTACGTAATTGTTTACTTGGTGTTCGTCGATGATACGCGCCTTTAAGGTATCTTTAAACTGCAGGTCGAGTAAATCCTCAATCATCTTGATTGCATCGGGATCATAGACCGGGCAACCTACCTCTACGCGGTGGTCCATATTCCGTGTCATCCAATCTGCTGAAGACAAAAATACTCGCTTATCACCACCGTTTTCAAACATCATAATACGTGGATGTTCTAAAAAGCGGTCGACAATACTGATGACTTCGATGTTTTCACTGAGCCCTTTTACGCCAGGGATCAGCGAGCACATACCACGAATAATGGCTTTGATTTGTACACCGGATTGACTCGCATGGTAGAGGTTATCGATAAGCTCTTTGTCGACTAGATTGTTTATTTTCAGTGTGATCAAGCCTTTGTGACCTTCTGTCACGCGCTGGATTTCTTGGCGGATCAAAGACTGGATCTTACTACGCGCATTAATCGGCGAAAGCTGTAAGTGCTGGAACTTAAGCTTTCTAAAAGGATTCTGGATCATGTCGAAAACTTGAATACATTCAAGCGCAAGCTCTTGATTACACGTAAATAAACTTAAATCAGTGTAAATTTTCGCGGTCTTTTCATTGAAGTTACCGGTACCGAAGTGAGCATAATGCTTGGTCACACCTCGTTCATCACGAGACACGACACAAAGTTTACTGTGGATTTTCACATTAGGGTTACCCAGCACCACTTTGATCCCTGCGTCAGTCATACGTTTGGACCATGCAATATTGGCTTCTTCGTCAAAGCGAGCGCGCAGTTCAACCACCACGGTCACCGACTTACCATTATCAACGGCATCGATAAGTGAATTGATGATGCGTGACTGTGACGCAACGCGATAAATATTCAGCCTGATGTGTTTCACTTGTGGGTCAAACGCAGCTTGACGCACAAACTCGGTAAAATGCAAAAACTCATGGTAGGGGTAATACAACAAGATATCTTTTGCTGCAATTGCCTGAAAAACGGTATCATGAGTGGCAAAATCTTTGTTGGTAATCTCTTGCAGTGCCTCGTTTTCAAGATAGTTTCTACCCACATTTGGAAAGCCAATAAAGTCTTTAAAGTTACGGTAATGACCGGCTGATTGAATCGTATCTTCAGACGAAATTCTCAAGCGTTTACGTAAATCTTGGATCATGTCGCTAGGCATGCCGTCATCGTGAATGATACGCACAGGCTCCGCAATAAGTCGTTGCTTCATACCTTCAGACATTTTTTCTACGTAACTTTCATCGATTTCATCGTTAATCGAATATTCCGCATCCCGAGTGATTTTGAAAGAGTATGCATCGGCTGAATCGAACTTTACGAAGCCCTTGAAAATGTCACCAAGACATAACTTTATTAAATCATCTATCAGGATGATTTGCTTTTTCTTTTTGGTCTTTTCAGGGGGCAGCACAATGAAGCGGCTAATGGAACTCGTCGGTATTTCTACCACTGCATATTTTGTATTTCGACCTTCGCGTCTTAAGGCGACATCTAAATAGACAGAGCTATCATTCAAACGCTGTATCAGTTGGACTTTACTATCCAACAGTATCGGTGCAACGTGCAACAGGACTTTACTATTAAAATAACGGCGTGCCCAAACAAGCTGCGATTCGCTGAGTTCATTGTGCTGTAAAATATGAATGTTGTAGCGGCGCAGCGTTTTAGTCACGTTTTTGTGAATTCGGTCAAAATGCTGTGATAAGTCGTGTACTTTTTCTTGAATACGTTTTAGTAATTCTTCAAAGACAATAGCTTGCGCTTCATTGCCATCATTATGAGAAATAGTAATTTGACGTTTTACATCAGCAAAGCGAACACGATAAAACTCATCTAGGTTATTAGAGTATATCCCGAGGAAACGAATTCTCTCGATAATTGGGTTATTTTCATCGGCGGCTTCTTGCAGCACTCGCTCATTGAATGAGAGCCAACTCAACTCTTTTGGGTAGTACAATTCAGTTTCATTTATCATGACAATATATTTTCAATTTTCTCAGTATTAACAAACAGTGACGAAAGGCGTCTTTATGCGACCTTAAATCATTGCATTCATCCATGACAATCGTATGACTATCTTATTGCGATGGTAAGACGGCAATTTCAACCATCACATCATCAGTAATTTCCTCTATGGCGTCCTGAACTTTGTCTAGGTCCAATTCGGGTGCTGCAGCAATGGTGACTCTCGCTGTGAATAACAAATTCCCCCAATTCGGTGCGCTTTCACACGTCGTGGCCATCTCTGTAATATTGATATCAAAGGTTTTTAAGGTTGAGGTAATATCGCTGACAATCCCGCGTCGATCGTTCCCAGTCACTGTAATAATGGCTGATTTCTGCGCAGATTTGTCGGCTTGGCTATGCAAATCAGCTGAGGGAACAAGCGTGATTTTTAGATTAGCCAGCTTGTGGCAAGACGCGACAAGCTCATTGTGCATTTCCTGTGGTAGCATCACTTCTATAAAGCCCGCAAACTGTCCAGATAGCTGACAAAAACTGCTACGCAGCCAATTACCCTGGGCATCAGTAATGCACTTTGCAATTGCGTCCACCAAACCCGGTTGGTCATCACCCACAATTGTTAATACCATTGCTTGCATAATAGATTCTTCCTTAGCTATTGATTTGTTTTGAGTATAGTGCTTTAGTAGCGCCAAGTCATTCGGTGTTTTCATCCCAAATTTATAAGCTAAATGAATAATCAACAAAGAGAATTTAATCAAGAGCGATTTCGTAAAGATTGGATTGCTCGACAAGTCGTTACCGTTTTTGGCTGGCTTGTCTTGGCTACCTTTTTGTTAATTATTTGGCATATTTTTAGTAACGCCTTCCCTTTATTCAAAACCCCACAAGCCGCGCTCAGTGAAACTTATATCTCGGATACCCAAGCGACCAGCTCTCGTTCTGCGCCCCAAGAAACGACACTGAGCTTTCATAGCATGTTGGAGTTATCCAATGGCTACCATACTTTGGCGGTAGATAGTTGCGACTTAGTTGTTTATGCCAATGCACGGCAAGCGACACCGACTTTTCTGTCTGCTGCCCGTATCGCTGAAGCGACTGCATATCGCAGCTTGCAGGAAGTGAAGCGAGTTCCCTTCTCCTGCCAGCATCAATTTGTCTTCCCAAGCAGTGGTAATTTCGATTATACCGGAGTGATTACGCCCAGTGGTCTATTTGAATTATATAAGTTGAGATATACCGGTTCTGCCTATGAGTTTACCCTGGAAAGCTCTATCGCTTTGCGTAAAGAACATGCTTTTGGCAAAGTGTTTTCACTTTCCATCTCGAACAACTACGTGATGCTAGGGTCACTTGATAAGACTCAATTGCATACCTATTGGTTTGATAAGCTGCACCCTGAACGCTTTGAGTATCGGGCATTTGACAATGTTCAGCACTTTCAATTGATATCGCGTTCTAGGCAGTTGGTGACCATAAATGAGAACGTTTGGACCTTATATGACAAAGACAAGCAACAGCTTGATCTTCAAATATTACGCGCTCCTATTCAGCAATTAATCATGGCGCCAAGTCAACGGGCAATGTTTACCTTGAATTCAAAAGGCGAATTCACTAAGTGGCTGATGCAAAACCAAGGTGGCAAGTTTGTCTTTACTGAGAATGTGAGTGATGTAGCAGAGTTGGATAAACGGATCGCAAGTATTGCATTTGATAGTAACTCAAATGCCGCATTGGTCTTTTTTGAAGACCGATCGCATGCCTTTTTGAATCGAGTCACCAATCAATTATTCGGTGAACAAAACTTGGGCGTTAATGCGGATACAAGCTATTGGTTCAATGAGTCGGTCTATGTTGTCGTTTCAGATCGCGTGTACGAGCTAGCTATCCGCGATCTGCAAGGAATTACCACAGCCAAAAGCTTATTCGCAGAAGTGTGGTATGAAGGTCATGCATCGCCAGAATTTGTTTGGCAAACCAGTAGCGCGACGGCGCATTACGAGACCAAAATGAGTATTGTGCCACTCATCATTGGTAGCTTAAAAGCATCGTTTTTAGCATTGTTCGTGGCTATCCCCTTGGCTCTGGGGGCTGCTGTTTATACGTCCTTTTTTGCTGACCCAAAAATAAGACACTATATTAAACCTGCCATTGAAATGTTAGAAGCCGTGCCGTCAGTCGTCATTGGTTTTATTGCTGCCGTTTGGTTGGTGCCGATAGCTGAAGAGTTTCTTTTGTCCGTTATCTTGTTCCTTATTTTACTTCCAATTGCATTAGTATCTAGTGCAATGTTACACACTAAAATAAGCAATCTGATAAAAGACAGAGTAGGGCAGCAATGGGAGCTAGCCTTTATAGCTTCGGGCGTTATTCTACTTGGATTGTTTTGCTTCTCTTTAAGTGATGTTTGGCGTTTGCTGCTGTTTGGCACAGAGGCCTTAGCTGAATCGGGCTCAAACTCGGCGCAAGTACTGAATATTTCGAAAACAACTATAGTGGTTGCGATTGCACTTGGCGTTGCAATATCACCCAGTATTTATTCTTTGGCCGAAGATGCTTTGTTTGAAGTCCCGGATAGCATTAAACAAGCATCATATGCGCTTGGGGCTACCAAATTGCAGACCTTGCGAAATGTTATTATTGCTGTGGCGTTTCCCAGCATACTATCGGCAATTATGCTCGGCTTTGGTCGTGCCTTTGGCGAGACGATGATCGTGCTTATGGTCACTGGCAATACAGCTATTAGTGATTGGAACATATTAGAAGGCTTGCGCTCGATGACAGCGAATTTAGCCATCGAGCTGTCGGAAGCCAGTAGTGATAGTAGTCACTTTAATATTCTATTCTTGACCGCAGGTATCTTGTTTATTTTTACCTTTATCGTCAATACAGCGGCTGAAATTCTCCGCAATCGACTCAGGCTGTTGTACAACTATGCTTAAGTTTACACCCCAACAGAAGCAAAATATTACCAGCTTTGGCACTGGTTTAAGTGCTGCTGTATTGCTCATTGTTTTGTTCAGTTTAGTATTTTTTATTGTACTTAAGGGAAGTGCCTACTTCTGGCCTTCTCAAGTGTTTAAAGTGACCACTTACGAAAGTGACGCTGAACTAGGAAAGCCTGTTGATACTGGTCGTTTTGTGCGAAGTGCTAGTGATATTGACGTCTTTAGCCAAAGCATTGTTGATAAACTAGATGTTCAGTTCGCCAATGCCACATTAGCCATGCCTCAGGTCGTAGTGGAGAAGGTGGAAGATGTGTATCAAATTAATATGTATTCTGGCGCCGCTATGCATGGATTTTTTGAGTACATATCGACCAATGAAAATACCTATTTTTCTTTAGATGCGCTGAATGATGTGCAGACTGATGTGGAACTCTTACAGGAGGAGCTGAGCGGTATTCAAAATAATCATTTAATTCAATTGCATCGCAATATTGCAAGCTTAAACCAAAATCAGGTCTCTCAAGATGCACCAGCACGCATAAAAGAACAGGCGGACTTCGACTATTGGCAGAGTCGAGCTGATATTTTGAATGAAAAAATTAATGCTTATCGACTTGTGTTTACCGATGCTATGGGGCAGCGTTTTTCGCTCTATCTGAAAGACATTGAGCGCTTGTTTAAACCCAATCAACTGACTTGGGTGGATAAATTTTCCTACGCTGCGGAAAAAATGGTGGCATTTGTTAGCGAGTCACCCAAACAAGCATCCACCAGTGGCGGTGTATTTCCTGCGCTATTTGGCACTGTACTGATGGTCATATTGATGGCGATCATCGTCGCGCCTTTTGGCGCGATGGCTGCCATTTACTTGCATGAATATGCACCAAATAACAAGACAACATCGGTCATCCGTATTTGTGTTAGCAATATGGCCGGTGTCCCATCCGTAGTATATGGCGTGTTTGGTCTAGGCTTCTTTGTGTATACTTTGGGCGGTTCAATTGACGAATTATTTTATAGTAGTGCCTTGCCTTCCCCCACCTTTGGTACACCTGGCTTGTTTTGGGCTGCACTTACCATGGCGTTGTTAACCTTGCCCGTGGTAATCGTGTCCACTGAAGAGGGCTTACGCAGAGTGCCAAAAGGTCTGCGCTCTGGCAGTTATGCACTTGGAGCAACAAAAATTGAGACAATCTGGAAAACCGTATTGCCCATTGCTAGCCCAGGTATTATGACCGGTGTCATTCTCGCCGTTGCAAGAGCGGCCGGTGAAGTTGCCCCCTTGATTTTGGTTGGCGCGGTGAAATTTGCGCCAAGCTTACCGATAGATGGAGAATTTCCTTTTATCCATTTTGAAAGACAATTTATGCATTTAGGTGTCTTTGTTTATGACGGCGCATTTCACAATCAAACGAATACACAGGGTTCTTCTATGATGTTTGCTAGTTGTATGCTCTTACTATTGATTGTTTTTGTGTTAAATTTATCGGCGATAATTGTGCGTAACAAACTACGTGATCGCTACCTTAGAATATAGTGGAAAGGCACCCATTGACTATCAGAATTAAGATGTACGCATGTTGAAATTATTTGAAAAAGAAACGCTCTCATTAGATAAGTTGAGCGATGAGCAAACAGCTCTAGATGTCAGGGACCTATCGGTTTGGCTGAATAATAGTCGCGTTCTGAACAACATCAATATGCGCATTCCTAAAAATAAAATCACAGCGATGATTGGTCAGAGTGGCTGTGGCAAGTCGACTTTACTGAGTAGTTTCAACCGCATGAACGAGCTGAATCAGAACTATGCCTACTCGGGTGAAGTACACATGGATGGGCGCAACATATATAATAAAAAAGAGAACGTTGCTAAGTTACGAACGCAAGTGGGGATGGTTTTCCAACGTCCAAACCCCTTTCCAATGAGCATATATGAGAACGTTTGTTTTGGCTTACGCATTCAGGGTAAAACCGAACGTCGCTCGTTAGATGATATCGTCGAACGATCGCTACGAAATGCAGCGCTTTGGGATGAGGTAAAGGATCGTTTATTTGATTCGGCCCTATTACTCTCAGGTGGGCAACAGCAGCGCCTTGTTATTGCCCGAGCCTTGGCCTTACAACCAGATGTGTTGTTACTAGATGAACCAACATCGGCATTAGATCCGTTGACCACTTTGCATATAGAAGAGCTTATTAATCAGCTCAAGCGCACGTGTACTGTCGTTATTGTTACTCATAACATGCAACAAGCTGCGCGAGTGTCGGACTATTCAGCATTTTTACATCAAGGTGAATTGATAGAGTATTCAGACAGTGACTCCTTGTTTACGATGCCTGAAAAGAAGCAAACAGAAGATTACATTACCGGTCGTTACGGATAATAAGCGCTCACTGAGAAGACTATGAAACGCAATATCGAATTAAATACACATATCTCCGGCAAGTTTAACCAAGAGTTAGAAAAGCTTACCAACTCAGTGTTAACGATGGGCGGTGAGGTAGAACAGCAGTTAATCAACACCATCACTGCTGTTAGAGAGAACAACCCAAGTTTGGCTGAACGGGTATTGTTGAACGATCTAAAAATTAACTCGATGGAAGTTCAGATTGACGATGAGTGTATGCGGATAATAGCTAAGCGTAATCCAACCGCCAGTGACTTGCGATTGATTATGACTGTGTCGCGAGCGACAACAGATATAGAGCGTATAGGCGATGAAATATGCAGAATTGCAAAACTAGTGACAAAAGATCGTCTTCCTCCTTCAGATATTGTGCTCAGTGGTATGTTAATGATCGCTGAAAAAGTCGTGTTTATGATGCGAGGTACCTTTGATGCCTTTGCGAGACAGGATGAGCGTTCAGCGGTGGCAGTCTATGAGCAAGACAATAGTATTGATAAAAAACACAAAGAGTTGCTCAAACAAACCGCAAAAGAAATGTCAGAGCAAAAGCACGATATGCAGGCTTGGTTCGACGTACTGTGGGCTATTCGCTCGCTTGAAAGGATAGGTGATCGCTGTAAAAACCTGTGTGAATACGTACTATTTTTAACCTATGGTAAAGATGTTCGCCATAGTTCGATGAAAAAGACAGTAAAAAAGCTCATGAAATAAGCGGCCAATAAAAAAATCTGCTTTTCTGCTATTGCGATCATACTCTCATGTTGTACCATACTGTCGTCTCAATAATGAAGCTCGGCCATGATTATAAGTTTGAAAACCCAATTCTTCTGCAATCATCACTTTGCTCATTTCATAGGCACGGAGCGCATATTCCATGCTTTCAATGAACTAACCCGTTTTTCAGCTCTAGGCAAAATACAAATATGGATTTAATTCAAAGTTACGGCTTTTTACTTGTAGTAATGGCCGCTGTTGTAGGTTTTGTGATGGCCTGGGGTATTGGTGCAAATGACGTTGCGAACGCAATGGGCACCTCAGTAGGCTCCAAAGCAATCACCTTGAAGCAAGCCATCATCATTGCAATGATTTTCGAGTTCGCCGGTGCCTATCTTGCCGGTGGCGAAGTTACATCAACTATTCGTAAAGGCATCATTGATGTCTCCTATTTTACCAACATTCCTGAGTACTTAGTGCTTGGCATGATTGCGTCATTGCTAGCCGCGGGCATCTGGTTGGCGGTTGCTTCCTACTTTGGTTGGCCAGTGTCAACGACGCACTCTATTATTGGTGCGATTGTCGGTTTTACAGCAATTGGCGTAAGTCCTGACGCAGTAGAGTGGAGCAAAGTCGGCGGTATCGTAGGCAGTTGGGTCGTGACGCCTGCAATCTCAGGCATGATAGCGATACTCATATTCTTAAGTGCTAAAAAGCTCATTTTTGACCGCGCCACTCCACTAATTTACGCGGTAAAATACGTGCCAATTTATATGGGTATGGCCGGTTTTATTATGTCCCTCGTTACCATTAAAAAGGGTTTAAAGCATGTTGGACTTGGTCTTCCTACTGAGCAAGGTTATTTGCTAGCCATTGCTATTGGTGTCTTGGTTGGCATTATTGGTATGGTTTTGATTAGACGTTTACATGTTGAAACATCGTCAACACAAGAAGAGCAGTCTGCAAGCGTAGAGAAAATTTTTGCTATTTTAATGGTATTGACCGCTTGTTGTATGGCCTTCGCTCATGGTTCAAATGATGTTGCCAATGCTATCGGTCCGTTGGCTGCAGTTGTCAGTGTCGTCAGTAACGACGGTCTGATTTTAGACAACTCGCCGCTAGCGTGGTGGATTTTGCCACTGGGTGGTGTTGGTATTGTGGCGGGATTGGCATTGTTTGGCCATCGCGTAATGAAAACAATAGGCCAAGGTATCACTCACCTAACGCCGAGTAAGGGCTTTGCCGCTGAACTAGCTGCAGCGACGACCGTATTGATAGCGTCTGGCACAGGTTTACCTATTTCTACCACACAAACACTCGTGGGTGCCGTATTGGGTGTTGGTATTGTCCAAGGCGTTGCCGCATTGAACATGAAAATAATTCGTACAATAGTCGTGTCTTGGGTTGTTACCTTACCGGCAGGTGCGACACTCTCAATTATCTTCTTCTTCATCCTAAAATTTGCATTTGGGGTATAGTGGAATCGAAGGCGTAAATGAAATTACCTAATTTAAAACATTTACATTACCTCACGGTCTTGCATAAAGAGCAGCACTTTCATCGTGCTGCTGATAAGTGCAATGTCAGCCAATCTACCTTAAGTGCGGCAGTACAAAACCTCGAAGATAGCTTGGGCCAGCAACTCCTAGAGCGCGAACATAAAAACTTCGTGTTTACAGACTTTGGTGAAGCATTAGTCGAAAAAAGCAAAGCCTTACTGAGCCATACTCATGAGTGGATCGAGTTCGCCGAATCAGCTGGAGATTGGAAGTCGGGTACTTTACGAATTGGCGTTATTCCCACAATTGCGCCTTTTTTATTCGAAGGTTTAATAAGAACAATTAACCAGTCCTTACCCGACATCACATTGCAGTTACATGAAGATACTACGGATAACTTGCTAGCCAGACTAGAAGAGGGCGAGCTAAACCTCCTTATTTTAGCTTTACCAATGCAAACGCCTGGCTGTCGACAATTATTGTTAGGTCACGACCCCTTTCATTTGATTGCGCATAGAAATACTGCAATGGGCTTAGAGCTTGCGCCAGACGTTGATTCCTTACCCAAAGACAGTATTTTTTTGTTGCAGAAAGAGCACTGTCTCACTGAGCATGCTGTAAGTGCCTGCGGCTTGAAGCATAAGGAGCAAGTGAGTTCGCTGACTGCCAATAGTTTGCATACACTGGTTTCCTTAGTGAACAGTGAGATGGGTTATACCTTTTTGCCGGAAATGGCTTTGCAAAAAAATATACTGGCAGGTACCGATGTTGTGAGCTTACCCGCAGAGGATAATGCATTCAGGGATATTGGCTTAGTTTGGCGAAACGGCACGACCCGTATACAGTTATTTCGACATTTGGCAAAAGTGATTGCTCCCTTGATTCCCCAAGCTGCAGAAATACGGTAGTTAAAGGGGGTAGAGTACATATCTACTGCGATCAATGCATTTCATCGAGCCCAATTCTCACGATATAACACATATAGGGTTCATAACACGATCCCTACAGTTTGAGAAAGCAGGCAGAGGTAAGGGTTTGCTTTGACATTTTCTGGCCTGTTTAATGGTGAGTATTCTTCGATTACTATTTGAAGCAAAATGCTTCAAGCCAGACTTTCATAAATATGTCACAGTATTTTGTCACCATTTAGTGAGAATAAATCCAAAAATTCGATGAAAATCGGCTAATATGGTGTTAATTTAGGCACATCAGGTTGGCGACACGAATCGTTAACTCTAACAATCATAAATAATAAAAATTTGAGGGAACAAGTAATGTTACAGTCAAAGTTTAAAATCAGTCTTTTGGCAATCGCCTTGGGCTTCGTTTTAAGTGGTTGTGGTCTTGACGGCGACGACGGCGACACCGGCGAAACAGGTACTCAGGGGCCACAAGGCGATCCGGGCGATGACGGTAACGACGGTCAAGATGGCGCCGATGGTGAAGATGGCAGTGATGGTACTGATGCCTCCACTGGCGTATCGATGTCATTGGTTGCACGCGCAGCGTTGGGTGCACAAGGCTCGGCTGAAATTGTGCAATACCACAAAGCAAGTCAAACCATTTACGCGACCAATTCAGCAAATAATACAATCGCCATTATTGCGGCTGATAGCATTACGTCAACTGAACTCTCTAACCCAACCAGTTCAGTGAACTTAACTGTATCGAGTATCACATTACCCACCACTGCAAGTGGAGTGGATTTAGGTGGTTTGACCAGCATTGCTATTTCCAATGACTTACTCGCCGTAGCAATGCCTGCAGCTAATAAGACAGATAATGGTTTCATTCTTTTCTACACTGGCTTAGACAATAGCTCGCCTGCTTTCCTTGATAGTGTCGAAGTTGGTGCATTACCAGACTCAATCGCTTTCACTCCGGATGGAGGGAAATTAGTTGTTGCCAACGAAGGTGAACCAAATGATGATTACTCGGTTGACCCTGAAGGTACCATATCAGTGATTGATATCCTTGCCAGTGGCGAACCTGAAGAAACTGCTGAGACGGTCACATTTACGGATTTGAATGGCACCCAAGCTGCTTTAGAAGCGCAAGGCATGCACTTCCCGAATCCAGATGGTCGCACCATCAATGGCAACGCGATTACAACGACAGTGGCTCAAGACCTTGAGCCAGAGTATGTGACTACTAAAAATGGTACCGCTTATATCACTCTGCAAGAAAACAATGGCCTAGCTATTCTTGATCTTGAAGACCTTTCCATTCAGGTTGTTGGCCTTGGCAGCAAAAACTGGTCAGGACTCGATTTTGATGGTCAAGAAAACGCGGCCGTTAGCTTTGGTCAGTATGAAGGCCTACGTGGTGTGTACATGCCGGATACAATCGCTAATTATGATTGGAAAGGCGCTACATTCTTGGTGACCGCTAATGAAGGTGATGCGAGAGAGTATTTCTTTGACGTAGCTGACGAAGCGGCGTGTACTGCTGCTAATGGCCAGGCATATGACGCAGATGATGGTTGTTTAGCATATAGCGACGAAGTGAAAGTAGAAGACTTAACAGCAGAAGCGGGTTCTGCACTTGAAGCGCTCCAGGCTGATGGGCGTTTGAATGATTTGCGAGTGACCGATGTCTTAGGCGACAGCGACGGCAATGGCGAATATGAAACAGCCTACACCTATGGTGGCCGTTCATTTACCATTTGGGATCAAAATGGACTTGTCGTGTTTGATTCAGGCGATGACCTTGAGAGAATCACAGCATCTATCCATGGTGCGCAATTCAATAATGGCGATGATGAGAACGAAGGTGATTCTCGCTCAGAGAACAAAGGTCCGGAGCCAGAAGCGTTAACCGTGGGTCAAATTGGCGACCGTAACTATGCCTTTGTTGGGACGGAGCGAATGGGCGGCATTTTTGTTTATGATGTGACTAACCCATTTGACGCTTTCTTCGCTGATTACGTCATTAACCGTGATTTAACCGAAGGAAGCACCGTAATTGATGGGATTGGTGATTTAGCACCAGAAAGCCTGCTATTTGTCGATGCCGTCGATAGTGCTACAGGTCAAGCCTTAGTCATTGTTGGTAATGAAGTGAGTGGCACGGTGAGTGTGTACGAAGTGACACCAAATTAATCACACAAAAAATAATAGTAGGCTTTATTGAAATATTGTCACAATATTTTAGCTTGAGTATCTAATGAAGAAGCGCAATCATTGATTTGATTGCGCTTTTTATGTTTTTACCGCCCTGTTATTTTTTCTTCATCGTCGCTTTTCGTATAATGACAAAATTGTAATAAAGCGCTAAGCTTGGTTCAGCAAAGAGCAACACGCTCTAATAAAAAATAAGGCTACACACATGACACAAAACGTCGTTTTGAGCGGCACTGGCTTATTTACGCCGGAGCACAGCATTAGCAATCAAGAATTGATTGCTAGTTACAATGCATATGCAGATAAATTTAATCAAGAAAATGCGGCTGAGATTGAAGCCGGTACAATCATCGCAAAACCTCACTCTAGCGCAGAGTTTGTAGAAAAAGCATCCGGTATTAAAAGCCGTTATATATACGAAAAAAACGGTGTTTTAGATATCAACCGCATGCGTCCGATTATTGCAGAAAGAAGCGATGATCAAATCTCTAATCAAGCTGAAATGGCAGTTGCCGCAGCAAAGGAAGCCATGCTCGCTGCGAATAAAACAGCGCAAGATATAGATGCAGTCATCGTTTCTTGCGCTTATGTTCAGCGCTCTTATCCGGCGATTGCTATCGAAGTGCAAGCAGAGTTAGGTATCCAAGGTTTTGGCTTTGATATGTTGGTGGCTTGTTCAGCTGCTACCTTCGGTATGCATCGAGCATATGAGATGATAAAAGCTGAAACGGCTCGCTGTGTGCTAGTGATTAACCCTGAGCTCGTTTCTCCGCAAATTAATTATACTGACCGTGACAGTCATTTCATTTTTGGTGATGTGGCTACCGCTGTTGTGCTTGAAGCCGAAGAGACGGTCACAAGTGATAACGCCTATAATGTATTGAGTACAAAAGCATTCACTCAGTTTTCTAGTAATATTCGTTCAAATCACGGCTATCTAAACTACGCGAATGATACTGACCCATATGGACCCGATAAGCTTTTTCACCAAGAAGGTCGGAAGGTTTTCAAAGATGTCTGCCCACTAGCTGCCGAGCATATTCGTGAACATTTGAGTAAGCACGACCTAGGCCCAGATAATTTGCGTCGTTGGTGGTTACATCAAGCAAATATCAATATGAACACGCTGATCAGCAAACGCTTGCTAGGCAGAGAAGCAAGCCTTGAAGAAGCGCCTATTGTGCTCGATCGATATGCTAATACAGCGTCTGCGGGTTCTGTGATTGCGTTTCATCTTTACAATACTGACTTGGTTGGTGGGGATTTCGGTATTCTGTGCTCATTTGGCGCGGGTTACTCAATTGGTAGTTTATTAGTACAGAAAAGATAAATACGGATGTTTGGAAGTTTAGGATATGCCTTAGCTGCCTTAGGATATTTCGCGCTTATACTGCTCCTACTGACAGGGAGAAAGTCGGGGATAGCAAAATATTTACTTATTGCTGCGAGTTTAGTGACCTGTTTATGGGCGGCGAGCCATATTGGGGGGCTAGGTTGGCAAAAGAGTATTGCTCACTTTTTTGCGGCAGATGCTAGTCGGCAGTGGGTTTGGATGCTGTTCCTAGCAGCTTGCTTACGTTCTGACTTCCATTCATTCAAACAAATCGTGTTGCGGCCGATTACGCTGTCACTCTTGGTTTTACCTACCGCGGCATTGATTGCTGCTATTACGTCTTCTTTGCCTAGTTTATGGCAATTCTCATTACATACCATTGTCGCTCTGCAGATGCTAATTGTACTGGAGCTTGTTTACCGCCAGGCTGGCGAGCAGAAGTGGGCGTATAAGCCGCTAGTACTTTTCTTAGGTTCCATGAGTTTATTTGACTTTGTAACCTATGCTAACGCGACCATGATCAACCAAATTGGTGAAAACTATATTTATGCTCGAGGGTATATTTATTTCTGCTTGTTACCTTTCTTAGTGCTAGCAATTAGACGAATATCCTATTGGGGTGTTGCTATTTTTGTTAGCCGTGACGTGGTCTTGCACAGTACACTTTTATTGGTTGCTGGTGGCTATCTGTTCTTTATGGCTTTGATTGGCTATTTGGTGAAGTTTCTTGGTGGCTCTTGGAGTTACCCTCTTCAGTTGGTCTTAGTCGCGGTGTCTTTGGTCTTATTGATCAGCTTGTTTTTATCGCATAATTTCAGGACTCGTATAAAAGTCTTTATTACCAAACACTTTTATGCAAACCAGTTTGATTATCGTGTGCAATGGGTAAAGTTGACTGAAAGCATTAGTGGGCAAGACCAATCTTTACATGATGTCTATCAAGCCTCTTTGCGTGGTATCTTAGATGCAATGGAGTATGAGAAAGGCGTTCTACTGAAGCACAGCAAGTCTGGCTTAAGTGCGGTTGCCTCTGTTAACACTAGCGTTGAGAATGAGCTCGACTTTGGAAAGTTAGCTTATCTTACCCAGTACTTTCAGCATAAAGAGTGGATTGTCGATATTTCTGAGCTGCGTGTTAAGCCTCACCAATATGAGGAATTAGACGATAAAGACTACTTCATGAATCATTTCGGTTTTCAGCTCATCATTCCTTTGTTTCGTCAGGATGAGTTCTGGGGGATGGCAATTATTGATGCAGATAATGAACATGGTAAATCTCTCAATTGGGAGCTACGTGATTACATTAACGCGGTAAAAGCGCAAGTTGCGAACTATATTCTGCAATTTGAAGGTGCTTATGCCTTGGCCGAGAATGCACAATTTGCGGCCTTCAGTAGGATGTCGGCATTTGTATTACATGATTTGAAGAATGTCATGGCACAGATTGATTTGATACTTGCGAATGCTCAGCAGCATAAATCAAATCCAGAATTTATTGATGATACTTTCGAGACGCTAGAGCACACCAAGTCACGCATGGACAAAATGCTGAAACAGCTAACAGAGAAGAAAGTCGCTGAAACCCAACGAAGTCGGGAAATTGACCTTTGTGCTCTAAGTGAAGAAGTACTTCGCCAACGTTGTCAATCCATTCTGCCCTTGCCGATGTTGAAGGCCGAACACACACTGTTGCTAGAAATAGATGCCGATAAATTTAGCAATGTCATGTATCATTTAGTGAGTAATGCGCAACAAGCCACCTCGGAAAGTGGTAAAGTTGTGGTAGAAATTGAAAAAGAATTTGACGGGCAGAGTGATTGGGCCGTCATTAAAATTATTGACGATGGCCAAGGTATGAGCCAAGATTTTATCAATACTCGCTTGTTCAAGCCTTTTGATACCACTAAAGGCAATGCGGGAATGGGCATTGGCGCATACGATGCGAAGAATTTTATTGAAGAGCTCGGCGGTACTATCGACGTTGATAGTGCACCTGATGAAGGAACGGTATTTACTTTAAGAATACCCATGATGGAACAATACAAGGCAGAGTAATGGACAAAGTACTAGTAGTCGACGACGATCTCGGGATCCAAAAACAACTGAAGTGGGCATTATCGGAATTTGATACTGTCTTCGCAGACGATAGAGCTTCGGCTATTGTGCAGTTGCGTCGATTTGAACCGACAGTTGTCACTCTCGACCTTGGTTTGCCGCCTGACCCTGCTAATGCATCAGAAGGCTTAAAAACACTGCAAGAGATTATGGCCTTGCTGCCACGCACTAAAGTCATCGTGGTTACCGGAAACAACGAAAAAGAAAACGCATTGAAAGCAATCAGCATGGGTGCCTATGATTTCTACCAAAAGCCCATTGATTCAGAAACTATCAATATTCTGATTAAACGTGCTTTGAATTTAGCCGCCTTAGAGCATGAAAATCACCTATTGAGTTTATCGAACCCGTCAATGGGGCGAATTATTGGAAATAGTGAAGCGATTCAGTCGATCAGTCGCAAGGCTGAAAAAATTGCCTTAACTGATATATCGGCACTGCTGCTTGGTGAAAGTGGTACGGGTAAAGAAGTGTTTGCTCGCAGTATTCACGAACATAGTCACCGTAAAGCCAAACCCTTTGTTGCGATCAATTGTGCTTCTATTCCAGAAAACCTACTTGAGAGTGAGTTATTCGGTTATGAAAAAGGCGCGTTTACTGGGGCAAACAAAACCACCTTAGGTAAAATTGAAACAGCACAAGGCGGTACCTTGTTCCTTGACGAAATTGGCGATATGCCAGTTGGTTTGCAAGCCAAAATGCTTCGTTTCCTGCAAGAACGTGTTATCGAAAGGGTAGGCGGGCGCAGTGAAATCCCCGTTGATATTCGTGTTGTATGTGCAACGCACCGTAATCTTCAAGATATGGTGCAACAAGAAACGTTTAGAGAAGATCTATTCTACAGGGTGGGTGAAATTGTTATTAGTATTCCACCATTGCGAGATAGAGATGAAGATGTTGTGTTGCTCGCGCGGACTTTCTTAAATCAATATAAAGAAGAATATGGCAACAAGATAAAAGGCTTCAGTGAGGACGCAATAGAAGCCATGCTATCGCATCCATGGCCTGGCAATATACGCGAGCTACAGAATAAATTGAAATCGGCTGTGGTGCTCGCTGAGGGTAATGTAATCACCGCCGATGACCTAAGCTTGTTAGCCAAGAAAACTGAAGAAGAAACATTAGTACTGAATTTACGGGAAGTCAGAGAACAAGCTGAAAGTAAGGCGATAAGACGTGCTTACCATCAGTCGGAACAAAATATCTCGAAAACTGCAGAGCTCTTAGGGGTCACGAGACCAACTCTATACTCACTGATTGATAAATATCATTTAGAGGATCTTAAGAGCAATGCATAAGCCCAATTGTTACTGCTAACATTAAGGCCTATGCGAAACTGACCACGTTGTCCGTCATTCCGCTGTTTGGTTTATTGACAAGTGTCGAAAAAAGCGCGCGCAGTTCTTCCGCCGCTTTTCCTTTAGGCTCTTTCTCAATGACCGACAATCCGCCTTCCTCACTGTCGTCATAAATATGCCTTTCATGCAAAATTTGTTCAGCGACAGAGATGTCATATAAATCAGCCATTGTTTTTGCTTCATTGACTCTAGACTGTTGGTTTGGTTGTGAGGGGCATTGGGTAAACACAATATGTGCAGACAGTTGTTGGTTCACCATTTTACAACTGTGTACCATTTCATCGAGATGAGATAAGGTTTTTAAATCGCGTCTTTTTGGACGCATCGGCAGCAGCGCAACATCAGCGGTGGATAAGGTTGATCGCAAAGCAAGGGTATCTTGAGCGCCACAATCGACGATCACGTATTCATACTGGCTACTGTATCCCAAAAGTTGGTTTCGAATTTTGCCATTCAATTGAACGCAATCGATGGTTGTTGCATTTGGGTTATTGTTGCGAGATTGGATCCAGTCCACCGTGGTCCCTTGAACATCACAGTCCACAATTAAAACGCTCGCATTTTCTTCCACTGTCAACATTGCTGCTAAATTTTGTGCAATACAACTTTTGCCGCTTCCGCCTTTTTCACCGCCGACTAAAACTATCATTTACTCACCTTTATTATTAAATTTAGTATCTTCTGATATATGTAAGCGAAACCACTTTAAAGCGTATAATCTTCACTAACTTGCCCCAACCCAATTAAAATTACTCCTATTGCTAGTAATCTTGTGAATATCTATTAATATTTAAGCATACTTCTAAATACGTTAAATTAAGGAACAACATGGCACAACCAAGCGCTTTACCTAATCAAGAAGGCAAGAGAGTCCCCGAAGTTACTTGGCCAGTGAGAGTTGGCGAAGACTGGCAGCGTATGTCGTCTAAAGAACTCTTTGCAGGAAAGAAGGTGGTGTTATTTTCACTTCCTGGGGCATTCACTCCAACCTGTTCGTCTACACATTTGCCAAGATACAATCAGCTAGCAGGCGTGTTTAAGAAATTGGGTGTTGATGAAATCTGTTGTATGTCAGTAAATGATACCTTTGTAATGAATGCGTGGTTAGCAGACCAAGAAGCCGAAAATATCACCGTGATCCCAGATGGAAACGGTGAGTTTACAGCTGGCATGGAGATGCTCGTTGATAAAGATGATTTGGGCTTTGGCAAGCGTAGTTGGCGTTACTCGATGTTGGTGAATGATGGCGTTGTCGAAAAAATGTTTATCGAACCCAATGTACCAGGCGACCCTTTTGAAGTGTCCGATGCTGATACGATGCTAGCTTATTTAGCGCCAGGTACGAAAGCACCGCAAGAAGTGTCGTTATTTACCAAACCAGGCTGCCCTTTCTGCTCGAAAGCGAAAACATTGTTAAGCGATGCTGGCTATGAATATGAAGAGATTGTGTTAGGTACTCAAGCATCCTTGGCATCATTAAAAGCTATTTCTGGCCGCGATTCCGTACCTCAAGTTTTCATTGGCGGTAAACATATTGGTGGTAGTGACGATTTGGAAGCTTTCCTGCAATCGTAAACCAACAGGATACTCTGTAGAAAGCCCACTTCGGTGGGCTTTTTTTATACATATATTCTAAGCGATGATGATAGCAAGTGATAGAGATACTAATGTTTGCAGATTTCGTCACAATATTACGTTATTCTTTGGTTTTACAGATTGAGTTAGGCAAGTATGAACGTCATGGAACGCGACACCTTTGGGTATCACACTCGTACCGAAACAAAAAGTAAGGGCTGGCAGGCATTCCCTTACCTAATGGTTTTAACAGTCTGTTGTGCCTTTTCCCTTCCCGCTTTTTCTGCTATGCAAAAAGGGTCAGAAAACGCCCTAGGTATACCGATCAGTTTGTTCGAAGGGTTTTCCGATCTTTACCGTCAGGAATTAGGCAGCATCCAAGGTTGTGAGGGTAATGTTGCAGCTTTAGAACATAAGGTGTGTTCTGAGCACCTGCGCAACGAGGGAAATGCCCCCTACATTTTGTACGTTAGAGGCTCGTCTGAACCGGCGCCGATAGTCGTACTTTTCCATGGTCTCACTGATAGCCCTTTTTACCTGCGCGGCATCGCCGAACATTTGCAATCTAGAGGTTATACAGTTGTCGTCCCACTAACCCCCGGGCACGGCAAAAAGTTTGCTGATGCAGACATGGAAGATCCAAAATTAAAACAACGTTGGTATCAGCATGTGGATGATGTCATGGCACTAGTGAACCCTTATTCAACACAGCGCTTTATTGGCGGATTTTCAACAGGTGGCACATTGGCAACACGTTATATGCTGCTGCATTCTGAAGAGGTAGACGGATTACTTCTCTTTTCTGGGGCGCTAGCGCTATCTAATAGTGCTGAGAATCTCGCTAGAATATGGGGGATGAAGTCTTTGGCAAAACTGTTTGATGGCGATTTTGAAACAGGTGGGCCGTATCCTTATCGCTATCCCGATGTTGCGGGTTACGCCGGTCTTACCCTCGCAGATGTGATTTTTGAAATTCGCGATATATTAGACGAAGGTAACTACACAAAACCTATATTTGTTGCTCATTCTATGGCGGATATCATTACGCCATTTCGTGGCGTCGAAGATTTAATTCAGCGAATCAATGGGAATCATCAGGTCTTTACGATTGATAAAAGCTATGACACATGTCATCAAGACCTTGTCATGTCCTCATTTATGATGATTGATTTTAAAGTGGACAAGCGTCAACTCCGCTTGGATGAGCGTTGCGCAATACCGAAGCCAAACCCCTTATTTGGAAGCATGACATTAATGTTGGATTATTATATGAAGGGCTTGCAGAAAAAAGAGCGCGAGTAAACTCACGCTCTTTGATTGTTACGACTCTCTAGCTACTTTTTCAACTTCGCGCCAAACTCTTAATACGTTTTCATTAAGGATTTTCTTAATGTCACTCTCGCTATAGCCTCTATCTAGTAAACCTTCTACCAAATTAGGGAAGTCTGACACGTCTTTAAGGTTGACTGGCAATGAATCACCCACGCCATCGTAGTCAGAGCCTATGCCGACATAGTCGATGCCCACTAAGCTCACAACATGATCAATGTGGTCTAAAACGATTTCAAGCGTCGCGAAAGGGTACGGACTGTTGGTATTGTACTTCTCAATAAAATCAGCGAGTTCTTGACTGTCTTGACCAAAGGTTGCTGCTATCTTCTTAGCTTGTTCTGTGCGGTTGTCGCGCCAAGCTCTCGCAACGGGGCTGACAAAGCCTGATCCGAAGTTAATCATGATAACGCCCTGATTTTCAGCTAATGCCTTCACCATTTGATCATCCATGTTTCTTTCAAACCCTGGCGTAAACTGACGTAGCGATGAGTGAGAGGCAATTACTGGCGCATTGCTTAATTCAACCACTTGATAAAAGGCATCATCTGACACATGCGAAATATCGATGATAATACCAAGCTTATTCATCTCACCCACGAGCTCTTTGCCAAATGGACTCAAGCCTTTCCATTGGCGACGCAAATCATATGACGAATCACTAATATGATTGCTTTGGCTATGTGCTAGGGTGATGTAGCGAATGCCGCGCTCGTAAAAGGTGTTGAGGTTGTCTAGCGAGCCCTGAACCGGTGAGCCGTTTTCCATGCCCATCGGCAATGAAATTTTATTAGCGAGGAAGTTTTTTTCGACATCCTCAACGCTGTAAGCCAATGCAAACTTGTCTGGTGCGCGACCTACTATAGCTTCAACGTAGTCGATTAGTCGATGAGCTAAGGCGGTGGACTCAGGTGAGTCATCTAAGCTGGCAGGGACATAGATAGACATAAACGGGGCATTTAACCCGCCCTCAACTGCACGAGGATAGTCGAAATCGCCACCTGAAGTACTTTTTGTTACATCTACCCATTGATTTTGTATGCGATAGGGCACATCTATATGTCCATCGACAATAATATTTTGTTGTGTAATTCGTTTCGCAGCCTCAGCATGATTCTCTGTTGGTGTTTGTGTCGCGTTACAAGCACTAAGGCTGAACATCGAAAGTAACATGGCGATGGTAGTTGGTTTGAAATGCATCTTGAGTCCCTTATTGAATAAATGAGAATAGCCTTGGCGTATCGTTGTTTAATTTATCATCGTTGGCAAGTTTGAGCTACTCAATGATGAACAAATTTCGCCGGCTTACTCACGCGTAAATTATTGATTCACATAGCGTTGATTCTAATCATGCGATTGTGTTTTGTAAAACCAAGTTACACAGTGACATCGAGCGCCGTTTACGCAATAATGCTTGTTTTGCTGTTGCCGCTCACCGGCTTTTGTGAGTGTGTCGGTAAATACGAATTTTCATCGTTATGAATGCAGTCGTTCTGCTTTCATAACCCAAACGTGCAGCGCTACTTTATAAAATTGGCCGCATAAAAAACTTAAGTAAGAGAAATATAACAACATGGCTATTAACTACATTCCTTTAGATAAAGATAAACACCAAGATATAAAGATCCTTCCTCAGTTGGACCTTGGTTTTTCAAAAGAAACACATTTGGCAGCAGCGACAATTCGTGAATTTGCTCAACTAGCGTCAACGATGCCAGTGGTTTTCATTGAAGATCCTAGCAACAAAAACGTTCACACAGTTGCCATGCTGGGTCTTGACCAGAACAAAAATTTGTTTTGGGCAGAAGACAAGTGGCAGGGACCTCATGTTCCTTTGAATATTCAACGTTACCCATTTGACATTCGTCCTGACGGCGAACACTTAGGTGTTTTCTTTGATGAAAACAGCCACTTAGTTGCTGAGCAAGGTGAAGCTTTATTTACCGAAGCCGGTGAGCCGACTGATTTCTTGAAGAATCGTCAGCAGTTCTTAGCAGAACTAGCAAACAGCGAAATGCTGAACCAGCGCTTTATTAAGCGCGTTGTAGAGCTTGATTTGTTAGAACAGATCCAAATTGGTATTCAGTACCAAGACGGCACTGCTCGTAACGTAACTGGTATCATGAGCATTGATGAGAAGAAGTTAAATGGCTTAGATGATGCTGTTGTAGTAGAACTTCATAAAGCAGGCTTCCTTGGCGCAATGTACGCTTTGATGATGTCTCTTGCTCAATTGAATCGTTTAGTTGAACTATCGAACAAAAGTGACAAACCTATTCGTACTGTGCAAATTCGTCCAGTGCCGAAGGAAGGTGAAGAAGCTAAAGCAGATGCTTAAAATGTAAGCAACTAATAAGCATAGTAAAAACCACCTTAGGGTGGTTTTTTTGTGTCTGTATTCTGGCCTAGGCCTGTGTTTATGTACAGTTATGGCAAAAGGACTAATTGTCATTTTTACACGAAATTAGCTTGACAGGGGGGCATGGTGGTACATAAACTGTCAAAAGTGGGTCAAAGTGGCGAAAAATGGTTTTTTCAGTCAAGTGCAACCAGCTAATAAAAATAAAAATAATAAATATGAGCTAACAATAAAAATAAAAGGCTAGGGGAATGTTCCGCGGCGCTAACGCAATTAATCTGGACAGCAAAGGTCGGCTAACGATACCTACACGGTATCGTCAGTCGCTGTTGGATGATTGCCAGGGACAGCTGGTCTGTACGATTGATACTTCCCAAAACTGTTTGCTACTTTACCCACTTCCCGAATGGGAAGAAATTGAGCTTAAACTGAGTAAGCTTTCTAGTACTAATCCTCAAGAACGTCGTCTTCAACGCCTACTTTTAGGGTATGCGATGGAAGGTGAGATGGACAAAAGCGGTCGAATACTGATCGCACCAACTTTACGCCAGCACGCTGCGCTCGATAAACAAATCATGTTGGTAGGTCAATTGAATAAGTTCGAAATATGGGATGCCGACGTTTGGCAGAAACAAATCTCTGAAGACATTGAAACGGAAAAGCAAGGTCAATTCGAGCTTACGGAACGTCTTCAGGATTTCTCACTATGACCCAAGAGACTTTTGTCCACCGTTCGGTACTTTTACAAGAATCCATATCTGGCCTAAACATTCAGCCAGACGGCATTTATATCGATGCGACCTTCGGGCGTGGCGGTCACAGCGCCGAGATTTTAAAGCATTTATCTAGCAAAGGACGCCTAATTGCGCTTGACCGCGACGATACAGCGATAGAGTCTGCTTTGCGTTTTCGCGATGATCCCAGATTCAGTATTCACCATGTAGCATTTTCAAACATTATAGACGTGGTCAACGAACTTGAGTTGATGTGCAAGATAGATGGTGTGTTAATGGATATTGGGGTCTCGTCTCCACAACTAGATGATGCCTCTCGAGGCTTCAGCTTTCAAAAAGATGGTCCTCTCGATATGCGGATGGACCGTTCATGCGGTATCAGTGCCGCTGATTGGCTTAACACAGCTGATTTAGATGAAATCACGACGGTACTTAAAACTTACGGTGAAGAGAAGTTTGGTAAAAGAATTGCCCATGCAGTGCTTGAGCAACGAGTTATAAAGCCACTTGAAACCACCGCAGAGTTTGCCGCGTTAATTGATAAAGCAGTACCCGTTAAAGATAAGTTTAAACATCCTGCAACAAGAAGTTTCCAGGGTGTACGCATATTTATTAATGGTGAGCTAGATCAATTGAACCAAGGTTTAGAAGGTGCTGTCAAAGTGTTAAAGAGCGGTGGAAGGTTAGCCGTCATTAGCTTTCACTCTTTGGAAGATCGCGTCGTTAAGCGATTTATACGAGGCCTGAGCAAAGGCAAAGTCGTTCCGCATGGTTTACCTATTTCGCAAGCCGAAATCGACGCTGATAAAGTGGTGAAAGGCGTAGGCAAAGCAATGAAACCCTCCGCCGAGGAAATTGCACAAAATGTGCGATCTCGTAGCTCGGTATTAAGAGTGGCGGAAAAATTATGAAGATGCCTAGTACCAACTTCAATCTATTGCTATTGATGACCGCCGACTTAGGACGCAACCTGCTTAAGTTGGTGCTATTTATTGCTGTCATCGCATCTGCGATCGCAGTTGTTTTGAGTGCCCATCATAATCGCCAGCTTTCCATTGCTCACGAACAACTCATTCAAGAAAAAGACTTTTTAGATGTGGAATGGCGTCACTTAGTGATAGAGCAAAGTGCGCTAACTGAACACAACCGCATTGAGCAATTGGTCAGTGAAAAACTAAACATGCGCCGACCTGGCCCTGAAGATGAAGTTCTAGTACGAGGAAAACCGAATGGCAGCTAACGCGAATAGGCGTTCGACTGTGAAAAGAGGTTCCAGTAAAGATCGCCAAGCGAAACAAAATATCTCTCCTATGTTAATGCAATGGCGTTTTTTAACGGTATTGTTTAGCGTATTCTTGGTGTTTTTTGCACTTGCCACAAGAGCTGCATATATACAGGTGATTGAGCCTGATGTGCTTATTCAGCAAGGTGACAACCGTACTATTCGGGTTCGAGATAATCCAAGTTATCGAGGCTTAATTACCGATCGCCATGGTGAACAACTCGCGGTCAGCGTGCCTTCTAAAGCAATCTGGGCTGATCCTAAGGTTGTTAACGCCTATGACAGTGAGACTGATACAACAGAACCCTTAGACGAGAGACGTTTCCAAGCGTTAGCAAAAGTACTCGGAAGGGATGTAGAAAGCCTTTACAAAAAGGTCAGTAACCCGAAAAGACGCTTTGTATATATCCAGCGCCAGGTGACACCGGCTATGGCGAAGTATGTTGAAGAGCTTGCTATCCCAGGTGTCTATTTGCGTAACGAATCAAAACGTTATTACCCAACCGGTGAAGTGTCCGCTCATGTCATTGGCTTTACTAATGTTGATGACAAGGGCATTGAAGGCATAGAAAAACTATATAATGACTGGTTAACAGGCACACCGGATAAACGTAAGATCCGTCGCGACGCGAAAGGTCGGCAAGTTGAAATCATCGAGCAACAAGAAGGTGAAAAAGCGGGAGATTTAACGCTGACCATCGACCAGCGTATTCAAGCCCTTGCTTACCGTGAAATCAAAGAAGCGACCTTATACTACAAAGCTGCTTCGGCGTCAGTGGTGGTGGTTGATGTGCATACGGGTGAAATACTCGCCATTGCTAATACGCCATCGTACAACCCGAATAATCGCAAAACAGTGTCGAACCATCGTTTGCGTAATCGCGCGATTACTGATGCATTCGAGCCCGGCTCATCACTTAAGCCTCTCGCAGTGCTAGCCGCTCTTGAATATGGTACGGCGCAAACCGACACAATTATTGATACCTCACCAGGCTGGATGCGTTTAGGTGGCAGCAGAGTTGAAGATCCGCGTAACTATGGAAAGCTCAGTTTGCAAGAAATCATTAAAAAGTCGAGCAATATGGGTACGTCAAAACTTGCGTTGTCGGTTGATAAAAATTTCCTGATGGATATTTATTACAACATGGGCTTAATGAGCGACACCGGCACGAATATGGTTGGCGAATCGAACGGTATTTTTCACGAGCGTTCACGCTGGTCTGAGCATGAGTTATCCTCATTATCGTTCGGTTATAATATTTCCGTCACAACTATCCAACTAGCAAGAATGTACGCCACCATCGCTAATGGCGGCGTGAAAATGCCCTTATCGATTATAAAAAGTGATGAGCAGGCTCTGGAACTACCAGAACGAGTGATCAGCCCTGTGAATGCGCAAGCTATTATCGAGATGATGGAAAGCGTGACGCAAGAGGGCGGTTCAGGTATCAAAGCACGCGTACCTGGATATCGAGTGGCAGGTAAAACCGGCACAAGTCGAAAAGCTGTTGCGGGTGGCTATGGCGAAGAGTACGTGAATATTTTCGCAGGTATCGCGCCGGTCTCTGATCCCCAGATTGCAGTCGTTGTATTAATTAACGAGCCTGGTGGAGATTTATATCACTCTGGCGATACCGCAGCACCAACGTTTTCAGCGATTATGTCAGGTACTCTGCAAATGTTGAATGTGCCGCCTGACGATGACAGTACCATCGCGAATATGTTTGTTGGAGGTCCAGATGACGTTCAATAATCCATTAACGACCCGCCCAATCGCCGAAGTACTGGCGATTTTTGACATTGCGGCGGATGATCAGCACAACGACCTAAAACTCGCTGACCTGCATATCTCCAATATCGTGCTGGATAGTCGAGAAGTCAATGAGCATTCATTATTCATCGCTCAAGCTGGTACTCAAGAAGATGGTAGAAAGTATATTCGTGATGCCGTTGAGAGAGGCGCCAAGCTAGTTCTAGCGAATACCGATAAAACAGAAATGCACGGTGAGATTGATGCGATGGGCGAAGCCCTGATCATCCATTTCTTTGAGCTACCTAGACAATCTGGGTTTATTTGCAGCGCTTTCCATCGGCACGTCTCAAGTAAGTTACAAACGATTGCAGTAACCGGTACCAATGGCAAAACATCGGTAACCCATTTGTGCGCGCAGTTATCGGCAGCATGTGAAGAGGCGGCTGGCACTATCGGTACTATGGGCGTCAGTCTATATACAAAAGAGTCTCAACATACCGGCAGAAAACTGGCAGAAACAATAAATACGACTCCGGATGTTGCTTCTCTGCACCACTTTACACATCTCGTAAAACATCATGGTGGCCAACGAATTTGCATAGAAGCATCATCTCATGGTCTTGATCAAAATCGCTTAAGTGGATTTAAAGTCGATACTGCAGTGTTTACAAATTTGACCCAAGATCACTTGGATTATCATGAAACACTAGAAGCCTATGCCAAAGCTAAACGCAAACTATTAAAACAAGAAAGTTTGCGCTGTGTCGTTCTCAATGCAGATGACAACGAAAGTCAACAGTGGGCTGCTGAACTACCTGAGCATTTATCGGTATGTTTATGTTCTATCAAAGCAAGTGATAAAGCCTCTTTGTTTGCTGAGTTTTCATCACATCCTCACCATTATAAGTATTGCATCGCGAAAACTTTAAGATTTACACCCAACGGATGCGCTTTCGAAATTGAATCCAGTTGGGGAGAAGCATCAATCAGCTTGCCTCTGATTGGTATGTTCAATATTGCTAACTTGTTGTCAGCTTTAACAGCCCTGCTCATGCAAGGTTTGAATTTCGAACAGTTGGTTTCTGCCATTGCGCATTTGCGCGGTATTCCGGGCAGAATGGAAGTGTTTGAGTCACGTAAACATGCAAATATCATCGTCGACTATGCACATACCCCAGATGCATTACAGCAAGCTTTAATGGCTGCGCGACAGCATGCCTTAGGAAACCTGACTGTGATTTTTGGTTGTGGTGGTGACCGCGACAACTCTAAGCGAGAGCAGATGGGGCGCATTGCTGAAAAGTGGGCAGATGAAATAGTACTGACTCAAGACAATAGCCGCAGTGAATCACCAGAGAATATTGTTGCCGACATCATGCAAGGCATGCAGGGCAAATCAAATTTAAAAATAGAACTAGATAGAAAAACCGCAATAAGGGAAGCCTTTTTGAACAGCCAAAATGATGCCTTGGTTTTGGTAGCGGGTAAGGGCCATGAAGAATACCTCGAGTTAAACTCAGTGCGCGAGTATTACAACGAGAGGGAATACGTTAACCAATTAACCTTGGAGTTAAAAGGATGATTTCCGTTTCATTATCTTGGATTGCTGAAAAAGTAGAAGGCACGTTAAATACAAAAAGTGTCGAAGAGCTAGATATCAAAGGTGTGAGTACTGATACAAGAGAGCTCAAGCCCGGTGATTTATTCATCGCACTTGTTGGGCCTAATCATAATGCTCATGACCATTTATTCAAAGCCCTTGAAAAAGGGGCTGCGGCCGTCATTGTGAGTCAAGCTGTGGATTGTCCTTTACCCACCATTATGGTTGACGACACAAAGACCGCACTTGGAAAACTAGGCGCTGCAGTAAAAGAGATGGTTGCCCCGAAAACGGTGGGTATCACTGGTAGTAGTGGGAAGACAACAGTAAAAGAAATGGTTGCTTCCATTTTATCAGTAAAGGGCAAAGTATTAGCTACCAAGGGTAATTTTAACAATGATATCGGCGTTCCTCTCACTCTATTACGCTTAGAGAAACAACACGAATATGCTGTCATTGAAATGGGCGCAAACCATTTAGGGGAAATCGCTTATACCACCAACTTAGTCAAGCCCGACGTTGCTACGATTGTAAATGCTGCAGCTTCTCACCTCGAGGGTTTTGGCAGTTTATTTGGTGTCGCTAGAGCAAAAAGTGAAATTTTTAAAGGCTTAGGAACAAGCGGTACGGCACTGTTGAACAAAGATAGCCAATTCTATGCATTCTGGGAAGGCAAAACCTCTCACCTTAACTGTCAGACATTTTCTCCTGAATCAGATGAAGGCGACTATCGCGCTGAAGACATTGCTATGGGGATGGATGGTTGTGCTGAATTTGAACTGGTTTGTCCAACCGGCAGAGCAGCTATCCGTTTGAGCATTCCGGGTACACACAATGTGGGTAATGCACTACTTGCTGCTGCTCTAGCGATAAATGTAGGTGCAAACTTAGAAGATGTGCAGTTGGGTTTATTTAATATGCGTGAAGTTGGTGGTCGCTTAAATGTGAAACAACTGACCAATCAAATTCGCTTATTGGATGATACTTACAATGCCAATGTTGCGTCGGTGAATGCTGCAATTGATTTATTGGCAACGTTTCCAGGTAACAGAGTTTTAGTACTGGGGGATATGGCTGAGCTCGGAGACAAAGCCCGTTACTATCATGAACAAGTGGGAGAGTATGCTAAATCAAAGGGGATTACATCGATTTATTCTCTTGGTGTATTGAGCCAGTGCGCAAGCTCAGTCTATGACGAAAATGGCTTCCACTTCGATGACAAAGAAGCGTTAGTGAACATGCTTAATGAAAATTTATTCTACGAGCAACGTGATATCAGTATTTTAGTGAAGGGCTCAAGAAGTTCAAAAATGGAATTAGTCGTGAAAGCAATCGAGGAAAGCCCTGTGGGAAAGTTCGAAAGGCGTAGGGAGCGCATAGCATGTTAATTTGGCTAGCCGATTGGCTAATGCAATTTGATGCTAGTTTTGGTGTATTCAAATATCTCACCCTGCGCGCAATTCTCAGCACCTTAACCGCGCTATTGATCGCAATTCTGATTGGACCAAAGATGATTCGATGGCTCCAGAATATGCAGATTGGTCAAACGGTACGTGATGATGGTCCGCAAAGTCACCTTTCCAAAGCGGGTACACCTACCATGGGTGGCTTACTGATTTTGGCAGCAATAGTGACAAGCGTTATTCTATGGGCTGACTTAAGCAATAAGTATGTGTTGGTAACACTAGTTGTCATCGTTTCCTATGGTTTAGTTGGCTTTGTTGATGACTATCGAAAAGTTGTGCGTAAAGACCCGAAAGGTTTGATTGCGCGCTGGAAATACTTCTGGCAATCCGCTATTGCTATCTGTGTTGCCTTCTTTTTGTACTATACGGCTAATCCAGATATCCCAGCAGAGACATCATTGTTGGTGCCTTTTTTCAAAGATGTCATGCCACAGCTAGGTGTGTTTTACATCATTATTTCTTATTTTGCTTTGGTCGGTACAAGTAATGCAGTGAATTTAACCGATGGGTTGGATGGCTTGGCGATTGTGCCTGTTATTTTAGTCGCGGGGGCATTTGCTATCTTTGCTTACGTTACCGGCAATATTAATTTCTCTGCTTATTTGAATATTCCCTTTATCCCCATGACCAGTGAACTGGTGATTGTATCAACAGCCATTGTTGGTGCAGGTTTGGGTTTCCTATGGTTTAACACGTATCCAGCACAAGTTTTTATGGGTGATGTTGGCTCCTTATCTCTTGGTGCAACCTTAGGATTGTTGGCAATTTTAGTTAGGCAAGAAATTGTATTTATTATCATGGGCGGCGTTTTTGTGGTTGAGGCCTTGTCGGTGATACTGCAGGTGGGATCGTTCAAAATGCGTGGCAAACGTATTTTCAGAATGGCACCTATCCATCATCATTATGAATTGAAGGGATGGCCTGAACCAAGGGTGATAGTGCGCTTCTGGATCGTTTCATTAATTCTTGTCCTGATCGGACTGGCAACATTGAAGTTACGTTAAATGAATCCTCATCTTGCACATCAGTCTATCGCTGTTGTGGGCTATGGCATCACCGGACGCGCTTGCGTCCGTTTTTTGCTTTCTAAAACAGCAAATGTCACGGTGATTGATAAACGTGAAGATCTTGCCAATCAAATCTTGGCAGATATGCCGGATAGCGCTGGAAGCATTTCAATTCTTGGCTTCCGCGATGATATGGATTTATCTTCGTTTGATTGGGTGATCCTTAGCCCCGGTGTCAGTCCACATCAGATCTGTTTCGAACGCTACAAAAGCAAGCAAGGTCGACTGATTGGTGATATTGAGCTGTTTGCCTTATTTAACAAAACGCCATTAATCGGCATAACCGGTTCAAATGGAAAGACCACTGTTACCGATATGCTCGGTGAATGTTTACGCGCAGCTGGTTTGCATATTGAGTTAGCAGGGAATTATGGTAAATGTGCCCTCGATTTGCTACTTGATTACCCAAAAGAGAATGGCGATACACTCGACTTCATCGTTCTTGAGCTCTCTAGTTTTCAGTTGGAAGTCTGTCAAAGTTTGCGTTTAGAAGTGGCGACCATCTTAAATATTACCGAAGATCATATTGATCGTCATGGTAGTTTCGAAAACTACAAAGTAGCAAAACAAACGATCTTTGATATGACAGAAGCTATCGTGGTCAATCTTGGTGAAGATACCAGTATGCCTGCGAATCAAAAAAAGATTAGTGCTTCAGTGAGTCTTGATAATCCAGTGGCTAATTTTTACCTAGACCAAGAGACCGGTGCTGTCTTGCACCATTCCAATAGTGAGCAAGCGGCACAGGCTTTGTTGAACGTGAATAATATGAAGTTGGTGGGTGCTCACAACTACATTAACGCAATGACGGTGTTGGCAATTTGTCATCATCTCCACATTGATCTCTGCAAACCTATCGAAGCATTAAAAACATACGGAGGCCTTGCCCATCGTTTTGAGCTAGTCTCTCAAAATAGTAAAATCACGTGGATAAATGACTCCAAGGCTACCAACGTTGGCGCTTGTCTAGCGGCCTTGAAATGCTTTGAGAATACGCATGATGAACTTATTTTGGTGGCAGGTGGCGATGCCAAAGGGACTGATTTACATCCCTTGAAAGAAGCACTAAATAATCGAGTCAATCAGCTGATTGTATTTGGTAAAGACGCCAAACAGTTTATTCTTTTGTGCCCGTCAGCGATTGTAGTTAACACGCTAGAAGCTGCGGTATCTATAGCGGCAAGCCATGCCAGTCAGTCATCTGCAGAAAAGGTTACGGTGCTTTTGTCTCCCGCTTGTGCAAGCTTGGATATGTTTGCGAATTATCAGCAGCGTGGTGACGTTTTCAGAAAGGCGGTATTGGAGCAAGAAGCACAGAGGAATGTGGCAAATGGCTAATGCAGAATTTAAACAAGATAATCGCCTGTCAGCGTTGTTCGCCGCCAAGCATGATGAAACGACACAGATACGTCCCTACGATCTTACATTAGTACTGATTGCACTCACGCTTTTTGCTATTGGTTTTGTCATCGTGACTTCAGCATCAATGCCTATTGCGGAACGCCTGCACGATAATCCTTTTTATTTCGCGATTCGACATGCTATCTACATTGGCTTAGCAGTGATTGCCGCAATGATCGTACTGAACTTGCCTATGAATTTCTGGCGGGTTGCAAATCCTTACTTACTCCTGTTTGCCATTGGCCTGCTGATTGCGGTGCTGATTATTGGGCGCACCGTTAACGGCAGTACACGTTGGATTGTCATTGGACCAATTACTATCCAGGCTGCCGAACCTGCAAAATTATTTTTCTTCTGTTACTTGGCCGGTTATTTAGTGCGGCGCTATGAGGAAATAACGGAAAATTTCAAAGGTTTTATCAAGCCCTTGGCGGTGTTCTTTTTGCTTGCGCTTTTATTGTTAAATCAGCCTGACCTTGGCACGGTGATTGTGATGTTTGCTACCACAATTGGTCTGTTGTTTTTGGGCGGTGCAAAGTTATGGCAGTTTTTTGGTTTGGTATTCACTGGCGTGCTAGCGGTTGTGGCGCTTATCTTGTTTGAACCTTATCGAGTAAAGCGTGTTACGGCTTTTCTTGATCCATGGGCAGACCCGTTTGGATCTGGGTATCAGCTCACGCAATCTTTGATGGCTTACGGGCGCGGTTCGTGGTTTGGCCAAGGTTTGGGAAATAGTCTACAAAAACTCGAGTTTCTCCCAGAAGCACATACCGATTTTATCATGGCAATACTGGCTGAAGAAATGGGTTATGTTGGCGTGTTAGTGGTGCTAGCACTGATTTTAAGCTTGGTTGCCATTGCTTTAAAGATTGGCAACAAAGCGATGTCTCAAGATCGGCCTTTCGATGCGTTCTTAGCGTATGGTATTGGTATTTGGTTTAGTTTCCAAACCGCAGTGAACGTGGGGGCGAGCTCTGGAATATTGCCAACTAAAGGCTTAACACTGCCTTTGGTCAGCTATGGTGGTTCTTCACTGATAGTGATGTCTATAGCGGTTGCCATCTTATTGAGAATTGATTTTGAACTTCGTGTTGATGGTGTTCAAGCACTAAAGCGAGGAAACAAAGCAAAAGGCAGTAGTAAAGCCACACAACAAAAAGCGACCTTAAGTGATGGCAGTAAAACCAGAAAAACCCGAAGAACCAAGGTCGTCGACGATGAATAGGCCCTTACTCGTTATCATGGCCGGCGGTACAGGAGGACACGTCTTTCCGGGTTTAGCGCTTGCTCATGAAATGCAATCTCAAGGTTGGCAAGTTGCTTGGTTCGGCACAGCCGAGAAAATTGAAGCAACTCTGGTTCCTCAGCATGGCTTTCCAATTCATTTTATCGATGTAAAGGGCGTTCGTGGTAAAGGCTTAATAACCAAGTTAAGCGCGCCTTTCATGCTTTTATCTGCGGTGCTCCAAGCGCGTTCACATCTGCGTAAACTTCAACCCAGAGCCGTATTGGGCATGGGTGGCTTTGCCAGTGGTCCCGGTGGTATTGCCGCCTGGACACTAGGAATACCAGTGTTGGTGCACGAACAAAATGCGGTATTTGGCATGACCAACAGATGGTTAGCAAAAATTGCTAAGCGGGTGTTTTGTGGGTTTGATTTTAAATCAAAAGCACCCAACAACAGCGTGTTTGTTGGCAATCCGGTTCGCGCTGAATTTTTCGATATTAACAAGCAAAATGCAACGTCGCCGTTTCGTATTCTGATAGTGGGTGGCAGTCTAGGTGCCTTAGCTTTGAACCAAATTGTACCTGCAGTACTCGGCAATTTGGCGAATCGATATCCATTGCAAGTTATTCATCAAGCTGGCAAAGGCAAAGCTGAGCCAGTACGTATTGCTTATGATTCAATTCAACATAGCGCAGGCAATGAGAGCGAATTAACCGCATCTAGTTTTGAGGTGCAGGAATTCATTGATGATATTCCAAGCGCTTTTGCGAGTGCGGATATTATCATTTGCCGAGCGGGCGCATTAACCGTTGCAGAGGTTGCAGCGTCTGCTTCGTGTGCCATTTTTGTCCCTTTACCAATTGCTGTCGATGATCATCAAACTTACAATGCGAGATCTCTTAGTGACAATGACGCGGCCATTTTAATTCAACAGAAATCGCTCTCTACAAAACTTGAAGATAGCCTAGAGAATTTGCTATCGGATCCGAGCAAAATTGAAACGATAGGTCGCAACGCCAGACAGTTAAGTATACAAGATGCCACCCAACGGGTTGCGCAAGCTTGTATACAAGAAGGATTAAGGAAGAATAGTGAGTAATCGAGATAAGGCCTCGGCTAATAAAGCAAGTTTACGCCCGCATAAAATGAGGCGCGTACAGCGATTGCATTTTATTGGTATTGGTGGCGCTGGAATGGGCGGTATTGCCGAGGTCGTCTTAAATTTAGGGTATGAGGTGAGCGGTTCTGATGTGAAAAGCAGTGCGATGACCGGTCGCTTGGAATCCCTTGGGGCAAAAGTGTATTTAGGTCACGATGCCTCAAATATTCAGGATGTTGATGCGGTTGTCGTTTCAAGTGCAATTAACCCTGAGAACCCAGAGATAGCGCTAGCCACCGAAGAGCGTATTCCAATCATCAGAAGAGCTGAAATGCTCGCAGAATTAATGCGTTTTCGCTATGGCATTGCCGTCGCAGGAACGCACGGTAAAACAACAACAACTAGCTTGATTGCCACTATCTTTTCGCAAGCGAAACTAGACCCTACTTATGTTATCGGTGGCTTACTCAATAGCGCTGGCACCAATGCAAAACTGGGAGATAGTAAGTATTTGATTGCGGAAGCTGATGAAAGCGATGCGTCATTTTTACATTTGCAACCCACAGTGTCGGTAGTCACTAACATTGAAGCTGACCACCTAGAAGCGTATCAAGGCGATTTTTCAAAAATGAAATCGGCCTATATTGAATTTTTACATAATTTACCTTTCTACGGTTTGGCTATTGTTTGCGGAGATGATCCGGTCATCAATGAACTGCTTCCTAAACTCGGTCGCAAATACATTACCTACGGACAGCAAGCGCACAATGATTACCAAGCTGTGGATGTGCGCTTCGAACTCAATTACAGCTACTTCACCTTGAAACGCAAAGGACTTTGCGATTTGCCCGTTAAGCTGAGCTTGCCAGGTATTCACAATGTTTTGAATGCCAGCGCGGCGATTGCCACAGCCTGTGATGAAGGAATAAGTGATGCAGATATTCTGCTCGCCCTCGAGAGTTTCCAAGGTATTGGGCGACGCTTTCAAGTCTTGGGCGAATACCAGAATGACTATGGTGAAGCCATTTTGGTAGATGATTACGGGCATCACCCAACAGAGGTTGCGATGACAATTTCAGCAGCTCGAAACAATTGGCCAGATAAGCGTCTTGTCATGATTTATCAACCGCATCGTTACTCTCGAACGCGAGACTTGTATGAAGACTTTGTCGAAGTCTTATCACAAGTTGATACTTTATTATTGCTCGATATCTACGCAGCAAGTGAAGCGCCTATTGAAGGTATTGATAGTAAGTCACTTTGCCGTTCGATTCGTCAACGAGGCAACTTGGAACCTATCTATGTGAGTTCACAAGATAACTTGATGAAGATACTTGCTGATGTACTGAGTGACGGTGACGTAGTTTTTGCGCAAGGCGCGGGTAATATTGGCGATATTGCACAACGGCTTGCAAGCACTGGCTTAGACAAGATAAATTTACTTGCTTCGATGAAAGAAATACAGAGTGGTGAGGTAAGCGGCCAATGACGAACGCAAATCTAGGGTTTGACAATAAAACCATCCAGCCAAGTGATTTTGGTAAAGTTGCAGTCCTGTTTGGTGGCCATTCGGCGGAACGTGCAGTGAGTATGGCTTCAGGCTCATGTGTGTTAAGCGCTTTGCAAGAGGCGGGCGTGGATGCACACAAGTTTGACCCAGTCGAGTACCCCATTGGCGAGTTACTTACGCAGGGTTTTGATCGTGCATTCATTATTTTGCATGGCCGTGGTGGAGAAGATGGCAGTATGCAAGGTGCATTGCAGACTTTAGGTATGCCTTACACCGGCACCGGTGTCTTAGGTTCAGCCTTAGCCATGGATAAAGTTTACTCCAAGCAAGTTTGGTCGGCCTTGGGTTTACCCACGGCAAAATACCGCGTGGTGAGAAAGTCGGATATTGCTGGGGGCGCTGGTGTTGCAAGCTTAGATTACGATGAGATTCTCGCCTATTTAGGTGGCGTTGCTATGGTCAAGCCTGCACGCGAAGGTTCTAGCATTGGCATGGCTAAAGTGTCTGACCAAAACGAATTGTGCGCTGCGATTGCTGAAGCGTTGAAATACGACGACGATGTATTGGTAGAAAGCTATATCGATGGACCAGAATATACGGTTAGTATTCTTAATGGTCAGGCTCTTCCTTCCATTAGGATGTCTACACCCCACGTATTTTATGATTATGATGCAAAATATCGAGACTCAACAACCGAATACTACTGCCCAAGTGGCTTAGACGACAGCACAGAAAAAGCCTTGGGTGAATTGGCCCTTTCTGCCTTTTCCGCGCTGTCAGGAATTGGCTGGGGCAGAGTGGACGTCATGCGCACTTCGGATGGGAGTTTTATGCTACTGGAGTCAAATACAGTCCCGGGTATGACAGAAACCAGCTTGGTGCCGAAAGCAGCAAAACAAGCTGGGATGAGTTTCCAAGAACTCGTATTACGAATTCTAATGTCGAGTTTGGAGCGGTAACTTGGCAGAAAAACGGTCGCTTCAACGTACATCAAAACGGCAAGAGTTGCTTGCCGCTGATCCCGCGACCAGTAAACAAAATGAACTCGCTGCCTCGGATGCGCCAGATGAATTGGAAAGAGAGTCTGACGCTAACCGATTGAGTGGCTTTATCTTTTTCCTTTTAGTGATTGGTGGTTTAGTTTTTGGCGCGATAAAAGTGCAAGCATGGCTGCAAGATGAGCAGCAATTACCGGTTCAGCGGATTATCTTCAGTGGTGAGAGGAAAGTGCTAGAGGATGCTCAAATGGAAGCGTCGATTCGTGCGTCGCAAAAAGGCAGTTTCTTTGCTCTCGATGTTAACGAAGTTCACCTCTTGCTGGAAGATATGCCGTGGGTGTATCGGGCATCGGTGAGGAAGCGTTGGCCAAGTAGTTTGCATATTTACTTGATTGAGCAAGTCCCCGTCGCTTCTTGGAATGATGATTTGTTGCTGAATACCCAAGGTGAAGTGTTTGATGGTGGCAAAGTGTCGGCGGGTTTACCAAAGCTTTTTGGCCCTGGTGGAAGCGAAAAAACGGCGCTTGCGGGATTCAATGCCATGCAGTCATTGTTAAGTGAAACTGGTCTGTCGATTGATGAACTATTTTTGAGTGAACGCTTTGCTTGGAGAGTCAAATTAAACAACGGAATCAAGCTAAATATAGGTCGCCAACAGTTTATCGATAGGTTACAGAGTTTTATTGATATTTTTCCCTTATTAAAGGCACAAAATAAGGCGATTAATTACATTGATTTAAGGTATGATATAGGCCTTGCTGTAGGTTGGCAAAAAAATGATGAAAAAGTACAAGAAATTACTGATAATAATGATTAAAATGAGTGAAGAAAAACATGTCTAAGACAATGGATAGAGACTTAATTGTTGGTTTAGACATAGGCACCAGTGTGATTAAAGCCATTGTTGGCGAATTGCTAGATGATGACAGTATTAGTATCATCGGTGTAGGCACACATAAATCCCGTGGTATGGATAAGGGTGGTGTGAACGATTTGAACCTAGTGGTTCAGTCTGTTCGACAAGCGGTTAATGAGATGGAATTGATGGCCGACTGCAGCGTATCTTCAGTATTTATGTCAATTTCAGGGCGTCACGTACAGTGCCAGAATGAAAGTGGCATGGTGCCCATCAATAATCAAGAAGTCACCCAAGATGATGTCGACAACGTCATCCATGCCGCTCGCTCTGTGCCTATGGCTGCAGAACGTAAATTATTACATGTTTTGCCACAAGAATTTGTTATCGATGTACAAGAGGGAATTAAAAACCCCATTGGTATGTCTGGCGTAAGAATGGAAGCAGCCGCACACATCATTACGTGTGCCGACGATATGGCAAAGAACTTAGTGAAATGCGTCGAGAGTTGTGACTTGAGCGTCGACCAAACTATTTTCTCAGCATTGGCCTCAAGTTATGCCGTGTTGACAGATGACGAAAGAGAGCTAGGTGTTTGCGTCGTCGATATTGGCGGCGGCACAATGGATATCGTGATTTACACTGACGGCGCTATTCGACACACTGCCGTGATTCCATTAGCTGGTAATCAAATTACTAGCGATATTGCTAAAATATTCCGCACGCCAATGAGCAATGCGGAAGAGATAAAAACGAATTATGCCTGCGCACTGAAAGACATGGTGAGCATGGAAGAAAGTATTGAGGTACCCAGTGTTGGTGGTAGACCCGCAAGAGTCATGTCACGACATACCTTGGCTGAAGTGATTGAACCTCGATACCAAGAATTATTTGAACTTGCTTATGAACAAATTAAAGCAAGTGGCCTTGAAGAGCAGATCGCTGCTGGTTTAGTTATCACCGGTGGTACTGCTAAAATGGAAGGCGCTGTAGAGTTTGCTGAAGAGATTTTCCAAATGCCAGTAAGAGTAGGAAACCCTCATTCAGTGCGCGGATTAGCAGAATATGTAGACGATGCCTGTTTTGCTACAGCGGTAGGTCTGTTACAGTATGGCAAACAAAATATAAATAATAAAAGAACGTCTTCAAAGAAAGGCGAAGATAGCGTGTTAAAACGCATACAAAGCTGGTTTAAGGGCGAATTTTAGGGGGCCTTTAAGTAAGCGCTAAATCAATATGAAGCCGAAATAAAAAATATAATTAGGTTTCAGTACACCGGAGAAGCAGAATGTTCGAGCTAATGGACAGTCAAAGCGACGAAGCCGTCATTAAAGTTGTTGGCGTCGGAGGTGGCGGTGGTAACGCCGTCGAATATATGGTCAAGCAAGTGATTGAAGGCGTAGATTTTATCGCCATGAATACCGACGCCCAGGTATTGAAAACGTCATCTGCACATACAAAATTACAAATTGGTAATGAAGTCACCAAAGGGCTTGGTGCAGGTGCCGATCCAAATGTGGGTCGTGAAGCGGCACAAGAAGATCGTGAAAAGATCCGTCAAACTCTTGAGGGTGCTGACATGGTCTTTATCACTGCCGGAATGGGTGGTGGTACAGGTACTGGTGCTGCACCTGAAGTGGCTAAAATTGCCAAAGAAATGGGTATTCTAACGGTTGCTGTTGTTACCAAACCGTTTCCTTTCGAAGGTAAAAAGCGTTCAGATTTCGCAAACCAAGGCATTACTGAGTTATCAAAGCACGTTGATTCATTGATCACAATACCAAACGAAAAGCTACTTAAGGTAATGGGTAAAGGCACGCCTTTACTTCAAGCTTTCAGTGCAGCAAATGATGTACTTCGTGGTGCTGTTCAAGGTATTGCCGAGCTAATTACTCGCCCAGGTTTAATTAACGTCGATTTCGCCGATGTGAAGACTGTCATGTCTGAAATGGGTACGGCGATGATGGGAAGCGGTATCGCTTCTGGTGAAGATAGAGCTGAAGAAGCCGCTGAAGCAGCTATCGCATGTCCTCTTTTGGAAGACATCGACCTTTCTGGCGCTCGCGGTATTTTGGTTAATATCACTGCAGGCCTCGACTTCGCAATCGACGAGTACGAAGTGGTGGGTAACGCTGTAAAAGCCTTTGCTTCAGAAAACGCGACGGTTGTTGTGGGAACAGTTATTGACCCAGAATTAAGCGATGAAGTGCGTGTTACTGTTGTTGCAACAGGTATTGGCGCTGAAAGAAAACCAGACATCACCTTAGTGAATGACAACGCAAGAGTTAGTGCAACAGGTCGCGATTATGCTTCGAGCACAAACGAAGTAAGAGGTTCTGGCGGCACTGACGGCAACCAGGCCTTGAAAATAGATGATGAAGCGCAGCCAGGCAATGAGCTAGAGTATCTCGATATTCCAGCATTTTTGAGAAAACAAGCAGACTAGGGTGCCAAACCCTAGCGCTGTCGCTGTTTAGCGACAGTGGTCTGAACAGTTGGTTTTCTGTTAAAAAAAGCTTGAAATATTGTAACTCTTTGACATTAAAGGGGTGAGCAAGTATACTGCGTGCCGTTTTTCTGTTTGGTGAACAAAATTAAATGATAAAACAACGTACTATCAAAGAATCTGTTAAAGAAACAGGTATCGGATTGCACAAAGGACGCAAGGTAACCATGACCTTGAGACCCGCGCCTGCAAATACCGGTATTGTGTTTCGTCGCGTTGATTTACAACCTTATGCAGATATCCAAGCCAAAGCTGATTCAGTCGGCGATACTATGCTATGCACATGTATTACGAATGAAGATGGCCACTCCATACACACAGTTGAGCATTTAGCTTCTGCACTGTCTGGACTTGGTATAGATAATATTATTGTTGAAGTGGACAGCCACGAGCTTCCAATCATGGATGGCAGTGCGTCTCCGTTTATCTTCCTACTCCAAAGTGCCGGTGTGCAAGAGTTGGATGCCCCTAAAAAGTTCATCAAAATAACCAAAACAGTACGCGTTGAAGACGGTGATAAGTGGGCTGAATTTCGCCCGCATGATGGCTTTAAAGTGAATTTCGAAATTGACTTTGAACACCCAGCGATCGCTGCAAGCAGACAGAAAGTCCAACTCGACTTCTCCACAGACTCCTATGTCGACGAAGTTAGCCGAGCGAGAACCTTCGGTTTCATGAAAGATTTAGAACTCATGAACTCTATGAACCTCGCGTTAGGCGGTAGTATGGACAATGCCGTTGCGTTAGATGAATACAGAGTATTAAACCCTGAAGGTTTACGATATTCAGATGAATTTCTAAAACATAAGATACTAGACGCTGTTGGTGACCTTTATTTAGGCGGCCACAGTCTTATTGGCGAGCTTGTTGCATATAAAACAGGGCACGGTTTGAACAATAAGTTATTGAATGCAATACTCAATGATGCGAGTGCATGGGAATACGTTGAGTTTGAAAATGAAGAAAGTTTGCCCATTCGTTATATTGAACCTTCACTAGCTTTCTAGCAAAGGTCTTATAAAACAAAGGGTAGCGCTACATTTCGCTACTCTTTTTTATTGGGTATTATATAAGATAACTAGGTGTCTTATAGAAAATTCACTTGTGCCGATAACCTAGGTAGACTATAAGTCATAAAAGTCGCCATCAATCTTTTTGTTGGCGACACCAAAATGCCGACAATGGCTTTTTATAAAAACGAAGCGATAAGGTTTTATCCTTCAAAGTAAACATATTAAATAGGTCGACGAGAGTAAAATGAGTTTTACAATCCTATATAAAGGCAAGAATCGCCGATTTGCGAAGCGGATATCCGCTCGTAAGTTGTTGAGCCTTTCTGTGATGGCTTCTTTACTCTTCCTTATTTCTAGTCGCTCTACAGAATCAGTCTATGAAAACCATGTGAGAGTCAACGTGGTGAAGACGGGGCTTGAAGAACAAGCTAAGCTGGTTCAACAACTACATACAAATACTGAGCAACAGTTAGGTGGCATTGTCAATCAGTTGGCTACCTTGCAAAATCGCATCAATCAGATGGAGACGCTCACTGCTACGATGGCAGAGAATGCCGGATTAAACGCAGAAGACTTTACCCTTGGCGAAGAAATGAAAGCACTTGACCTCAATGAGGTGTCGCTAACAAATCAGATTGCGAAGATGTCTGATACTCTAGATTTTAAAATTCAACAACTCACAGCCCTTGAATCTTTGATGATGGGCCTCAATATAGAACAAGAGAGTGAGTTAGGCGGACGTCCTGTAGGTAAAGGATGGCTGTCATCTTATTATGGCGTGCGAAAAGACCCGTTTACAGGTCGACCAGCAATGCACAAAGGCATCGATTTCGCAGGCAAAGCCGGAGACGATGTCATTTCTACAGGTGCTGGCGTAGTAACTTGGTCCGGCGATAGATATGGATATGGCAAATTAGTAGAAATTGATCATGGTAATGGTCTTAGAACAAGATACGGACACAACGCCGACTTAACTGTTGAAGTAGGCGATGTAGTAACAAAAGGTCAAACGATTGCAGTCGTTGGTAACACAGGTCGCTCTACAGGTGCACATGTGCATTACGAAGTCTTGAAGAACGGCCAGCAAATCGACCCACTTCCGTACGTTTACCGCTAACAATCCCCCTATCGAACATTATTGTTCAAATGCTGGTCAACTACATACAAGCTCACCAACTTGCGCTTAGCTAAGTGGCATAGAACGCAGAAAAAGCGCTCTTTTGTTATGGATAGCCTAGGTTTTATAGTTTATTCGTCTCATAATTGTTATTATGTCGGCGTTTTTTATTTTAGTCATTTTTGGAAAATCAAATAGCATGTTTGCAAGCATTTTTAAGAAAGTATTTGGCAGTCACAACGACCGGTTACTCAAAAAATTAAAAAAGACAGTTGTGGTGATAAATGGTTATGAGCAAGCATTTGAAGCCCTATCTGATAACGAAATACAAGCTAAAACCACTGAATTCAAAGAGCGCCTAGAAAAGGGTGAATCTCTTGAAAAGATTGCACCAGAGGCCTTTGCTATCGTTCGAGAAGCGAGTAAGCGTGTATTCAATATGCGCCATTTTGATGTTCAAATGAAAGGTGGTTTAGTTCTACATCAAGGCAAGATTGCTGAAATGAGAACGGGTGAAGGTAAAACCTTAACGTCTACCTTACCAACGTACTTAAATGCGATTACCAATAAAGGTGTTCACGTAATTACCGTGAATGATTACCTAGCTAAACGTGATGCTGATTGGAGCAGACCGTTATTTGAATTCTTAGGTTTAAGCGTTGGCTGTAATATTCCGGGTATGAATCCAGCTGAAAAACGTGAAGCCTATCAATGTGATATCACCTACGGTACTAATAACGAATTTGGTTTCGATTACTTAAGAGACAATATGGCGTTCAGTCCACAAGATCGTGTACAACGTCCGCTGCACTATGCGGTGATCGATGAAGTAGATAGTATCTTAATCGATGAGGCGAGAACGCCGCTAATTATCTCTGGTGCAGCTGAAGATAGTTCAGAATTGTATCGAGAAATTAATAAAATTATTCCTGAGCTTCAGCAACAGGAAAAAGAAGACGAAGAAGACAATATTGGCGATGGTCACTACACCATTGATGAAAAAGGGAAGGACATACACCTGACCGAAACGGGTCAAATCTATGTAGAAGAGTTGCTCAAGAAACACAAAATGCTGGAAGAGCATGAGTCTTTGTTTGCAGCAGCCAATATCTCCCTGTTGCACCATATTAATGCCGCATTGCGCGCCCACAAGCTGTTCTCAAAAGATGTTGATTACATCGTGAAAGGCGACGAAATAGTCATTGTCGATGAGCATACTGGTCGTACGATGGAAGGTCGTCGTTGGTCGCAAGGTTTGCATCAGGCAGTTGAAGCAAAGGAAGGCGTTAACATTCAAAATGAAAACCAAACGCTTGCCTCTATTACATTCCAAAACTATTTCCGCTTGTATGAAAAGTTAGCTGGTATGACAGGTACCGCCGATACAGAAGCGTTCGAATTTCGTCACATTTACGGTCTAGAGACGGTCGTTATTCCAACTAACAAGCCGATGATCCGTGATGACCGCGCAGATAAGATCTATTTAACGGCAGCTGAAAAATATGACGCCATTGTGCAAGATATTTTGTCATGCGTTGAACGTGGACAACCGACGCTTGTAGGTACCGTATCAATTGAGAACTCTGAGTTACTCTCTTCAGTGTTAAAGAAAGCGAAGATTGAGCACAAGGTACTCAATGCAAAATTCCACGAACAAGAAGCGGATATTGTAGCAAACGCGGGTTTACCCGGCGCGGTGACAATTGCAACCAACATGGCCGGCCGTGGTACTGATATTGTGTTAGGTGGTAACTTACAAGCTGAAATTGATAAGCTGAAAAAGCCTACCGAACAACAACTCGAGCATGTCAAAGCCGAGTGGAAAAAACGTCACGATGCTGTTTTGGCTTCCGGTGGTTTGCATATCATCGGTACAGAGCGACATGAGTCGCGTCGTATCGATAACCAATTAAGAGGACGTTCAGGTCGTCAAGGTGACGCAGGTTCATCACGTTTCTATCTTTCTCTCGACGATGCTCTTATGCGTATCTTTGCCTCTGAAAAAATGGGCAACATGATGAAGCGCTTGGGTATGGAGAAAGGTGAGTCGATTGAACATCCTTGGGTATCTCGCGCTATCGAGAATGCACAGCGCAAAGTAGAAGGACGTAACTTTGATATACGGAAGTCTTTGCTTGAGTATGATGATGTTGCTAATGATCAGCGTAAAGTTATCTATGAACAACGTAACGAACTGCTTGATGAAGGTGATATTGGAGCGACCATTGCTAACATTCGCAAAGATGTTGTCTCTGACGTCATCGACCAATACATTCCGCCACAATCCTTAGACGAAATGTGGGACATCAGCGGTTTGGAAGAACGCTTAAGAAGTGATTTTTCAATCGATTTGCCAATCCAACAATGGCTTGATGAAGACGATAAATTGTTTGAAGAGAAGCTGCGTGAGCGTATCGCTGAAGACGTAGACAAGGCCTACGCCGAGAAAGAAGAAGCGGTAGGTGCCGATGTTATACGTCAATTCGAAAAAGCGGTAATGCTGCAAAGCTTAGATAGTTTGTGGAAAGAGCATTTGGCCGCCATGGACCATTTGCGTCAAGGCATTCATTTGCGTGGTTACGCGCAAAAGAACCCGAAACAAGAATACAAGCGTGAGTCTTTTGAGTTGTTTTCTCAAATGCTTGATACCTTGAAGCTTGAGGTGATCAGTATTCTTAGCCGCGTGCAAGTTCAACAGAAATCAGATGTAGAAGCGGTTGAAGAGCAACGCCGTGCAGCTGACGTTGAGAAAAAGTTCGAGCATGAGTCAGCAAGCGCGACCGAAGAGAAACCGCAAGCTGCAGTGCAGCGCTCTGGACCTAAAGTAGGGCGTAATGATCCATGTCCTTGTGGTTCGGGGAAAAAATATAAACAGTGCCATGGTAAGTTGTCGTAAGACTCTTGCCTAAGTATCTTTTGACTACGTTAAGAGAGCAGAAGTGAAACAAATTCATGTAGCAGTAGGTGTCGTTTGTAGAAACGACACCTTTTTTGTTTGTAAGCGCTCGGTGGAACAACATCAGGGCGGTAAGTGGGAATTTCCTGGTGGTAAGGTTGAAGCTCATGAAAGCGTCGAAGAGGCACTCACGCGTGAGCTAATGGAGGAAATTGGTATTAAGCTAATCTCGTCCGAAAACCTCATCGAGATAGCGCATGACTATGGTGACAAGCGAGTATTGTTATCTGTGCTTATAGTGGATGCGTTTACAGGCGAACCCTATGGAAAAGAAGGCCAAGACAGTCAATGGGTAGATTTATCGGGTTTGGCAAGCCTAGATTTCCCTGAGGCGAACCAGGCAATTATTCAAGCGCTTGTTAAGAGAGCCCAATCGTAAACTCAATTTTAATATTCAAACACTGAGTGGAGTCTGTCATGGTAAAGAGGAATGCGGCTATCGCGTCGCTCATCGTTGGTTTATTGCTAAGTGCCCTAGCTTACTTGTTTTACGCTAACTCTCAAACCTACTTATCTACCGCGAAACAGGCCACTGGGTTTGTTACTGAAGTGCAAGCATTCACTGAAAAAGACGAGTTGTCTTATAAGGTCTATGTTACGTTTGACTCAGAAACGAGAAAAGACGTGCGCTTCGTTTTCGACATTGTGAAAGACAAAGACGCATTTACGGTAGGTCAGAGTATCGACTTAGTCTATAGCCCACATGTTAACGAAACCGCCGTCGAGACCTCATTTTTCGACTTGTGGGGTTTCGCTATCTTGTTCGCTAGCATTGGCTTTGTCAGCTTACTCGCTGGCCTCTTTCTGTTGTTTTCCAGGCATTCTGAACAGTAAGCTATAAAGCACGGGCACCACGCCCAGCGTTAGCAACGAGCCAATACCAAGTCCAAAAGCTAAGGCAGAGGCCATGCCAAAAAACAGCGCATCTTGGCTAATAATTAACGGTAACAAACCTAATATGGTGGTGACTGTCGACATGACGATCGGGCGTAGTCTGCGCATACATGCCTCTACTAAGGCTTCATACTGATCGTCCTGCTCTTTCCTTTCTATATCAATGCGATCTATCAAAACGATGGCATTATTCACAATAATACCAGCCAAAGCATATAAACCTAGGATGACCATAAAGCCAAAGTTAGCTTGCACCGTCAGCAAACCAAGCACTGCGCCAATGAGGATAAGGGGAACAGTTAAGATCACGATGCCAGCCCGGCGTAAGGAGTTGAACTGTGCTATTAATACCAGCATAACAACAGCCAAGCATAAGGGTAGGTTAGCATTTAGTGAGGCTTGAGATTCTTTTGAATCTTTTACTACACCATCAAATTCAAGGCGATGAGCTGGAGGAAGCTTGGCTCTAATTTCGTCAAACTGTGGTTCAAGTAGCGGAACCATATCTTCTGCGGTCATGTACAAGTTTTTAGCTTCGATAGTCACGGTTCTGAATAGATTCTCTCGAGCAATGCGCGCATATTGCGGGGTAAAACGAATATCGGCTACTTGCTCTAAAGGCACGTTAATATTGCGTTGTGCAGAATACACATTAATGTCATAAATACGACTCAAATCGAAACGGTCTTGTGCTTCACCACGGATCAGGATCGGGATAAGATCGTCACCTTCTCTAAACTCAGAAATAACACGACCAGAAAAGAAAGTTTCTAATGATCTCGCGATATCGGCTGAAGTGAGACCTGCTCTTTTTGCTCTAGCTTGGTCAATTTGCACATCAAGCTGAATCACCTTATTTTCCCAGTCATTCTTAATTTCAACAGTACCGTCTAGCTGTCTAAATATCTCCTGAATTTCAAGTGCAGTTTTATAGATGAAGTCTTTGTCTGGGCCGATTACCTGCACATCAATTTTGTTGGAATCGCTCGGACCTAAGAACATCTTGGTCACGCGCGCATTCACTTGAGGAAAGTGTTCAGCGAAGTCTTCACGAAGTTTCGCAATGGTTTCATCTTGGTAACGCCTATCACTTAGGTTCAGCATGATGAAAGACTTACTGGCTTCGGGTGTGATTGGCGTAAGCGATAAAACAAAACGAGGCCCGCCAAAACCACCGTAGGCGGCATAATTATCTACATGAGAATAACGCTCTTTATTATCCAATTTCGTGAACACATCATTTAATACGGCTTCCGTTTCTCGCATCGATGAACCTGCAGGAAGATCAATATACGCGAGTACTTGTGCTCGGTCTGAGTCAGGGAAGAACTTAACGGGAACGGTGCTCATCGCCGCCCCGGCACCAATAAAGAGCAGCACGGATAATATGATGGTGAATGCCCGATACTTCAGGACAAAATGCAGAATACTTTTATACGCGGGATTAAGTAAATCAAAGAAACTAGCGACTTTGGCTTGCAAAACATTTGGCTTTTTAGTCCCTTTGTCCCTGATGAATAAATAACACAGAAAAGGAGTGACCATTAAGGATAATAACCAAGATGTGAACAAGGAATAGATAATGACAATAGACACCGAACGCGTGTATTCGCCTGAGTCACTTTCAGCTAACATTAGTGGGAGAAATACCAACATGGTTGTTGCCGAAGAGGTTAATAAAGGTATCGCTAAGGAACTGCCGATATTCGACACAATGTCTCTGCGCTTTTCACCATTCTCCAAACGCTTCTTGAAGTCTTCTGCAACGACTATCCCATTATCGACGAGTAAACCCAATGATATGATTAAGGTTGCTAAACTCATGCGTTCTAGGGCCATACCGCTGAAGTTCAATATGGCCAGCACAATTAATACGACGGCAGGAACGATAGCACCAACGATAATCCCAATACGAAACCCTAAAAACAAGATAACCACCCCAAGGACGATTGCGAGGGTTTGAATCACGTTCATGGATACACCATCGACAGCAGCATTCACCTGGTCTGCTTGCCGGGTGATCACATTTAAGTAGATACCGGCTGGCATCTGCTGTTCAAGCTCCTTAATCATGGCTTCAAGCCGAGGACTGAATTCAGTGACGCTGTAAGTGTTATTCTTTGCTACCGCAAGCACAATTGCTCTCTTGCCATTAAAATAAGCGGTTTGAAAAGCTGGGTCTTGAGTTGTTCGGTATACTTTTGCAATATCTTCAAGGTGAATGGTACTGGTTGAGTTGGGTAGGGTGAAAATGACTTCACGCAAAGATTGGATATTAGAGAAGTCACCGCTAGGCACTACATTAAAACTCTTTCCACTCAAGTTGATGGTGCCGCCAGAACGCAGCACATTCTGCTGTTGTAATGTATCTATCAACTGATTTGGTGACAGCCCTAGTTGCGCCGCTTTCACATCAGATACTTCAATCACGATGTTTTCTTGTTGCGCGCCCAGAATATCGACTGATTGCGTGCCCTCTACGGTATACATCATGTCCCGAGCATGTTGCGCCATGTCAAACATATCGCCCATGGAAATACCATCATCGGCCTGCAAGGCTACCGTCAAAATAGCAACGTCACCAAAATTATCATTGATGATATGATCTTGCGTGCCGTCAGGAAGTTGATTTTGAACTTTATCTAATTCATTTCTTACCTTGTCCCATATTTGGTCTAGGTCAAAAAAGCGGTCATATAAGTCAACATAGACAACGGAAGTTCCCTGCATCGAAATAGACCGAATCTCTTCAACTTCATCAACATTACGCACGCCTTCTTCCACCGTCTTGGTGACAAGCAGTTCTATCTTTTCAGCGGGCATACCGGGGAAGTTAGTCGTAATCACCGCTTCACGGATTTTTATTGAAGGGTCTTCCTGCGCAGGCAAGGTAAAATAAGAAATACCACCAAAAATCATCAGTGATAAGACTAGAGTCATAATAAGTCGGTTGTATTTCAAACCAATGTCGGAGAGATTTAACATACAGCTATCCCTTATTGGTTATATATACGGGTTTCGGTCTCAACTACGGAAACGCGTTGTTTGTCGCGTAGGAAGTCTAAACCAGTGCGTACAATGCGTTGTTCTGCTCGCAAGGACGCTTGATCCTGGATACGGATCACTGCGCTATCTGACTTTAATTCCATAATATCGATAAGTGTTTTATGCACTTTTAAGTCATTGGCTTGGTTCTCTGTCGGCTCAATGAGATAAATAAACGATTCTTTCCCATCGGTACTAAAAGCACTGAGCGGAATGTCAAAAAGCGCTTCATTGTCATAATCAGATTTTACTTGCAGTATCAGTTCAGCCGACATGCCGGGATAAAACCCTTGATGATTTTCATCAAAGGTAACCGTGATAGGAAACGCATTGGCTACAGATGCTTGTGCGCCAATTTCGCTCAATGTTGCAGGGAAGCTTTGCTTAGTATCGATTGATGGTACCACAACGCGCACTTTATCAAATAAACTCACTTTACCAATTAGGCCTTCTGGGATGGCGGCACTGACTTCAAGCTTCGCATTGCCTTGAATACTTAATACAGATGAGCCAGCTACAATTTGTTGCGATGGTTCAACCATTCTCGCAGAGACTCTGCCCGCATAAGGAGCATGCAGTTTTGTATCTGAGAGGTTTTCCTTGGATAGCGCTAAAGCACTGCGTGCTACTTCTACTCGTTGCTGTGCAATGTCGTAGCTGGCTTTTGCATTATCTAAAGCGGCCTGGGCCACTAAACCTTGCTTTCTTAGCGTATTATTTCTCTCGAAGGTTTGTTTAGCATCAGTGAGCGCCGCTTCAGCCTCACCTAAGTTGCTTTCATTTTGTTTAACCGCTAGCACATAGACAGCAGTGTCCAACTCAGCTAATAACTGACCCTGTTCAAATGATTGGCCTAGATCGACATGCATTTTGGCAACAACCCCAGTAACCTCAAATGATATTGATACAGCATCGGCGGCCTGAATCGTTCCGGTTAAGTGTCTTTTACGTCCCTCAGAGGCGGGCACTAAAACAGTTGACCATACTTTTTTTCCAGCAGGCACACCTTCACCAGCCGATGTCGACTCGCTAGCGTCGGTCTCAGATTTGCTACATGCCGATAACACCATCACCAGAATGACCACTACACCGAAACCCATTTTAATTTGCATGACTACGCCTTTTATCATCTCCAAGCAGGAAAATAGAGCCTTCTTGGACAAATTTATAAACCAACATTTGCACTTTCTAAAAGTGTACTGTACTGTACAGTACCATCTATTTTGATGAATGTCATGAGAATCAAAAATTTTAATCACAAGCTCCTATTGGGGTTCTTAAAAGAGGAAGAAGCGTGAATGAGCAGTAGAACAGCGCAAAGTAGAATTTTAGAGACCGCACGCACACTATTTCTTCAGCATGGGGTTGCTGCGGTCACTACTGATATGCTGGCTAAAGCCGCTAAAACTTCAAAGATGACACTGTATAAGTATTTTCCGAATAAAGATGAGTTGCTTGAGGCTGTGGTCGAAAAGGAAGTGGCTAGAATTTATGAGCCTACAAGGGTCGAAATTAATAATCGTCAAGATTTTAAAAAGGTTTTACACTCTTTCTGCACTAATCTCTTAGATATTATCTTTGACCCGCAAATTGTGCGTTTTGACCAGTTAATGATCAGTCAGGCGCTAAGCAATCAAGAGATGTCGAAAGCACACTACAACCGCTGTTATTTACCTACAATAAAAGAGCTTGTTCGTTTAATAAGCGTTGGAAAGAAGCAGGGTTATATTACGAAAAAACAATCATCGAATGTGCTAGCAGACATTGTTATTTCGTCAATTTCTGGCTTAACTTACACCCGAGGCTTGATGGGATTTCAAATCGATAACGAAGATGTTGGTGTGAAAGTCAAACAGGTATTGGATACGCTGTTCGACATTTAGATTAAATCCGAGTGAGCTTGGCTAAAGCGAACGCGATATTAAGGTGATAGTAAGCTGCCTCTCCAATAAAATGTGGGTATACAGCATCTTCACCCTCCCATAATATTTCTTGATGTTCAAAGCTCAGAAACGCAGGTGAGCCGTTACTCAGTTTATGAAAGTCTTTCCAATGGAGATCCGGGTGAATCATCGCCGTTTTGTTGTTTTCATCGTCAAGTGGAAACATCACTTCTTCGCTTAAGCGAAAAGCGTCAACTTCAGGATTCTCAACATTACCGGCCTGAGTGTTCCATGTTTCACAAAATGCCAAGATAAGACGTGTCATTTCTTCTGTTTGCAAATAAGCGTCTGGGCATAGTACCCCTTGAGCTTGTGGTCCCACTTCAATCATCAGGCCGCGTTTGCCCACCGTGCACAAATAGGCATGCTGTTTCATTGGACATTGGTCCTCAATGAGGATTATCGCTTCAGGCATATTGATTTTAACAAAGCGAGCCAACTGAGTATGGAAAGCATCGCTTTCTAATATAATGAGCGTTGGGCCCATATTGCTTGTCGTGTTATGAATATCAATGATTAAATCAATGCTGGATTCGTGTTTTGGGCCGTACTTAGTATTAAACTCAATTGCCAATTGATGCTCTAAACTCTCACCGGCGAGCCAAGATAACTTCTCTTGACTGAATTGACGGTTGAGGTCTTCTTCAACATAACGCGTGCGTTTGGCCACTGCCATTTTGTTCACTATTAAGGTGTCTATACTCAATGTTGTCGGGTTTGCAAAAACCTTCTCAGCAATTGACGGCTGTCGCTTGATATTGTTTAGCAGTTCAATGCCGGACAATTCATTGCCATGCGTACCAGCGGTAATGAGTACTTTTGAGATCGGTTCAAAAGGAGATGAGTTCATAGTGATGATGGGCTGCTCTTAATTATTGAAAAAGTCTTTTTCTTGTTTAGCGATCATAGCTTCGATATCTTCAATATCGATTTCTGGTACCGGAGCTTCAGCATCTTTATTGGCTCCGCTTGGAATTGCATTTTCTTCGTTTGCCCATTGACCTAAATCGATCAATTGGCATCTTTTCGAACAGAAGGGACGGAACTGGTTGTCGCTTACCCATTCGACGGTTTTCTTACAAGTGGGGCAATTTACGTTCATGCTTACTCTTTTTTATTGCTACTGATGGTTGGTTAACAGCGGACGTTATTTTTATAATAATAGTTTTTATCACTAACAACACGCAATTTCAAAATTGATATTATCGCTTACGCTACCCGAAGAACCTTCTTCCGGAACTAAGTGCATAAATCGAATGCCGTAGCGATATTTATTGCCGCTCAGTACAGGGTAATAGCCCTCGCTATTGGCACATCTAAGGCGAATTAAATCAATTTTATCGGTTACCACGCCTTGATAAAAGCCGTTGTTTGCAACGACCTGTTCGTATTGATTCCGCTCTCTCAAAAATTGCATGAGTAAGGTGATATTTTGGCGAACTAGACCGAGTTGCTGCACCCACATGTGAATATCTTTCTCGCGGACTGCTTTGGCTTGTTTCAACCAGCAAAATAAGTGAGGCAAATCAAAGCTCATGGCGCCACCAGGAATTGAGAAACGCTGGCGTATACTTGCTAAAAAACGGTCATCTTTTAAGCTTGAGCCGAGCTTATTAGTGCGCTTTAACTCGGATAGCAATTGGTGCAGTTTTTTTAGCGTCTGTTCTAAGGCTGCGCTGTCGATGTTGGGATGCTTTGACCAATGGACAAGGTTTTTTTCATGCACATCAATATCGCGAATGAAATCAGTTCGGATATCGAGTCTTTCAAGAAGGTCGAGCAAGGTAAAAAGCACGTCAAAAAAATAAAGGCTTTCATATTCACTATCGAATTCAGAGGTGTGATCGAGTTGCTTAAAAAGCTGTTCTAATCGCAAATAATTTCTCACCTTTTCACAAAGTGGGAATTCGTAAATTGCGATTGGCATTCAGGTCTCCTTTAAGCTCGATGTCCGTTTAGACAGAGTTTACAGGTTTTTGTTCATAATGTTTAGACAATGTTGCTCGAGAAAGAATGTATTTTGCATTGTCTATTATGCAATTGGACAATGCCGAGATACTCAGTATGACCTTTGCAAGCGTGTTAATAGGCCAGTTGCAGATAGTATTCGTGCAACTGTTTGACTTGTTCCTCTAAACGATAGATATCTTTGTCATTATAGATAATGTCATGGGCGACTTTGAGTCGTTGTTCACGAGTCGCTTGGGATTGCATAATGCCCTCGATGACAGACTTACTGCTGTTGTCACGAGCCATGGCTCGCATCAACTGTAATTGTTCGTCAATATCGACTACTAAGGTTCTATCAACAATTTCATCCAACTTATTTTCAATCAATAAGGGGACGCTTAAAATACAGTAGCGTGATTTTGCTTGTGCAGTTTGTGCCAGCATTTGCTCACGGATCATTGGATGTAGGAGGGCATTCAACCAAGCTTTGTCTTCTGGCTGAGAAAATACGATTTCGCGCAAAGCTGGTCGGTTAAGTTCGCCGTTTTTCAGCAGTATTTTGTCGCCAAATCTGGCAGCGATTGCTTGTAACCCTTTTGACCCTAGCGCAACAACGTCACGTGCAATCACATCGGCATCGATAATATCAATCCCCAGATCTGCAAACATATTACTGACGGTGGTTTTACCTGAGGCGATGCCGCCAGTTAATCCGATAATTAGCGAACTCATATTTAGTCTGTCCCTGTTAGCCTAAATTCTACTTACGTAGACTATATTACCGTGTGCCCTAATTACCTAGCAATGATTCTCTTGTTGCTGCCTTAGTTTTGGCCTTGCGAATTATACAAAACTCGATAAGTACCAATCTGCAATCGCATCACCATATAGCATGGTTAACCATCCTGCGGCAGCGAGATAAGGGCCAAAAGGAATTGCAAGATTGCCATCTTTGCGTTTGATGAACATTAAGCTAATGCCCACAATCGCACCGACAACAGAGGATAGTAGAATGACGATAGGCAAGTGTTGCCAACCAACAAAAGCACCGATGGCGGCGAGTAATTTAAAATCGCCGTATCCCATGCCTTCTTTACCGGTGAGTAATTTAAAACCCCAATACACTGACCATAAACTCAAATAACCGACCATTGCGCCTATGATTGCATCTACGGGGCTGATGGTTGATTCAAAACAACTAATGCCTAAAGCTACCCACAACATCAATAGAGTGAGTGAGTCAGGTAAGAGCATTTTATCTAAGTCGATAAAAGTCATTGCCACTAATAACCATGTAGCAAAGATAAAGGCAAATGCGGTTAAGCCCCAGCCCAGTTGAAATGCAACTAAAGCGGAAAGGACTGCGGTTAGCAGTTCTACAGCCGGATACCTCGCTGATATTGGCGTTTTGCATCCACTACACTTTCGGCCAAGTGCAAGCCAACTAATTACCGGGATATTTTCCCAAGCGCGGATTTTGTGCTTGCAGTTCGGGCAAGTTGAATCTGGTTTGATAAGGTTGAAAGTGGCTTGTTGACTAGGCTCTTTATCTGGGTTTTGCGTGAGTTCTATATCGCGTTGCCATTCTCGCTCCATCATAATAGGGAGGCGATAAATAACGACGTTCAGGAAACTGCCAACCAGTAGGCTCACAATAAAGGTGCACACAATGAATGCTGTAGGTGAGTCGGCAATCAATTGAATGATAGCAATATTTTCCATGAATAAATTCCAGATAGTAAATGATTTGTGCCAGTTTTAGGTAGTTGCTCTGACGGGCTTCTAAACAGTATATCGCCTGTGCAGTGCACTTACATTAAGGATTTTTATATTGTGAGTGTAATGGTTTGGTCGAAAATAAAAAACCAGCACAAGTGCTGGTTTTTAGATTCCAAATTTGTGACTTATACCACGTTACCCATTTCGAATATGGGCAAGTACATTGCCACAATCAGACCACCGATGACCACGCCAAGTACCGCCATGATCATAGGCTCAAGTAGGCTGGTTAAGCCGTCGACCATATCGTCAACTTCCGCTTCATAAATGGTAGCAATTTTATCTAGCATGCTGTCAACCGAACCAGATTCTTCACCGATGGCTATCATTTGCGTCACCATATCGGGGAAGATATTTGTTGCTCGCATCGCGACGTTCATTTGTAAACCGCCCGCTACTTCTTTTTTCACGAATAAAATCGCATCACGAAAAACTGCATTACCCGACGCGCCAGCAGCAGAGTCAAGTGCACCAATTAAAGGAACACCTGCAGCAAAAGTAGTTGACAGTGTACGTGTGAATCTAGCAACCGCTGCTTTTCTCAAAATCTCACCAATGACAGGGATCTTCAGAATCATTTTGTCGACTTTATCTCTTAGGTCAATTGACTTCGAGTGGGCTTTCTTAAAGAGTACTGCGCCAATAACAACCGCGACTCCGACGAAGGGGCCATAGTCTCGCATCATGCCCGATAGACCAATTACCATCTGGGTAAATGCAGGTAATTCAGCGCCAAAACCATTAAAAATTTCTTCAAACTGCGGTACCACAAATATCAATAGAATGGTGGTTACGATAAATGCCACGACCAAAACGGCGATAGGATAAAACATCGCTTTTTTGATTTTCGATTTCAGCGCTTCTGCTTTTTCTTTGTATAGTGCTATTCGATCATAAATCGTTTCTAGTGCACCGGATTGTTCGCCGGTCTCAACCAGGTCACAGTATAAATCATCAAATTTGTCAGGATGCTTACGTAAAGCGGAAGATAAGGGGTTACCTGATTTAACCTCATTGCCAATACTGTTCAGCAATTCACGCATAGAAGGATTGGCATGGCCTTGGGCAATCATGTCAATACTTTGAATAAGGGTAACACCTGCGCCAAGCATGGTCGCTAGCTGACGGGATAATACAGCAATGTCTTGTGCGGTGATTTTTTGCTTGCCACCAAACAAAGGTTTGGCAACTTTTTTTACTTTTGTGGCTGAGACACCTTGTCTACGAAGTAAGTTTTTTGCTTCATGAAGCGAGCCTGCGGTAATTTCACCTTTACCAGACTTTCCGCCCTTGGTAGTGCCAACCCAAGTGAATGTTTCTGCTGTTTTCGCCATGGTAATCTCTACTTGTGGAGTGTTGAGACAAAAAAGCCCAGTTAAACTGGGCTTTGAAACTTAGTTACTAGCCTTTGATTAGCAAAGAGTAGTTGGGTTACAGGTTGATACCCAAGTCACTTTACCGTTCGCATATGTTGCGTCTAGTAAGAATGTAGCTGGAGTTGAACCGTCTGCTTGGTAAATTTTAGAATTTACAGAAGCCGTCGCAGTGATGTCACCGTCAGTAGTTGTCATTAGTACACTGTCATTTGTCACGCCAGCACCGCCAGAAACGATGTTAGCAGGGATGCCTTCAGCACCACCGTCACAATCTGTGATTGCGCCATTGATTTGAGCACATACTTCAACAGCTGATTTTGCTGCTGCAGTTGCATTCGTTACTTCAGTGAACTTCGCTTTCTCTGTGTAACCTTGGTAAGCTGGTAACGCGATAGCTGCAAGAATACCGATGATTGCTACAACGATCATTAGTTCGATTAGTGTAAAGCCTTTTTGAGCTGAATTTTTCATGTTAAATCTCCGAGCGTGGTCAACGCGTTTTAAATATTTGTTTATGATTAGTTAAAAAGGTAAGTGCGGTAATTGCTTACCTCCTTAACCTCGAGACCAAGTATAAGAGGAGAGATTCATATGTGAAGTATGCAGGGGCATACTCAAGTCTTTGTTCCTACACATCCAAATATACCTAACAGTGACATGAGGGTATTTTGAGGAGCCTTAACTATAGGTGATTAACGATAAATCTATCGCGTTAACGTGCTTAGTTAATGCCCCTGAAGATATATAATCCACGCCTGTTGCAGCCAATTCTTGTAGTCTTTCAATCGTAATGTTGCCAGACACTTCTAGCTTACATCTTTGTGCATTAATAAGAACTGCTTCTTCGATCAGTTTTGTTGAAAAATTATCTAACATGATGGTGTTGACACCCGAATTTATCGCTTGACGAAGTTCATCAAGATTTTCAACTTCCACTTCAATTGGTAGGCCCGGGTACATCGATTTTGCTTTGGAGACCGCATTCTCTATACCTTTGCATGCATCAATATGGTTTTCTTTAATGAGGAATGCGTCGTAAAGACCCATTCGATGATTGACACCGCCTGCGCATGCAACCGCATACTTTTGTGCTTGACGCATTCCTGGTAGGGTCTTACGAGTATCTAAGAGCTTGGTTTTACTGTGTTTTATTGCGTCAACATATAAAGCTGTTGTGGTTGCAGTTGCGCTTAAGGTCTGCAAAAAATTCAAAGCGCTGCGCTCAGCTGTCAAGATGCTTCTTGCGTTTCCAAGAATGTTAACTAAGGTTTGGTCGCATTCTACGCGCTCACCATCTTTGCATAGCCACTCTAATTGCACAGAGGGGTTAACTTGTCTGAATACTTCATTTGCCCATTCTATACCACATATTACAGCTGGCTCACGGGTGATGATTTTTGCTTGCATCTGTGTGTCTGCATCAATCAACATTGCAGTAATATCGCTTTGAGCATCAATTTTCCCGCCTAAATCTTCTAGCAGAGCATCGGTAACTTGGCGTGGAATATCGATTTGAAATTGTTTAATCAGTGACATATGGCTTCTTTTATTCTTTTTTTGGATGCGTTAAGCGGGTTATTGACGTAAATAATCAGACTACAATGTGGAATATTACTTGTTTCATCTTTATAAAGGAATATAAGTGCGCACTTTCTTGTTAAACATCTTGGCACTTATTTACTTGGCTCATATACTTACTTTAGTTCTGCTGATAATAGTTGTCCAATAACGCAAGGATATCCAATGACACTGATTTCACTTTTGATTGTAATGGCACTCGAAAGGGTGACTTCTAAAGCACCCGAATGGCACGTTCATGCTCTAGTTGGCCACTATATTCAGTTCTTGCAATCGCGCTCATGGTTTAGTCAAACTGCTTCCTTATTAAATGTATTGCTAATAATAGCGGCTCCCGCGGTGCTATTAATACTGATCGATCACTTAATCAATAATGGTTTCTTCACTTTTTTGCTACAGCTACTCACCTTGTGGGTTTGTCTAGGCTGTCCTATTACCCGTAAAAATTACAAGCGCTATTTACAAGCGGCGACAAGAAAAGATTTTGAGGCTTGTTCCTTACACAGTATTTCATTGGGAAATGAAGACGGCGATCTCACCAAAGTAGGTCGGCAACTCGTATTTATTAATTATCGCCAGTACGCTGCAGTTATCATTGCCTTTGTCATTTTCGGCGTGCCTGGTGTCGTGTTTTATTCAATTGCAAAAGAACTCCAAATATTCATGCATAAAATGAGTTCGTGTAACCCAGATAACATGCTTGAAGAAATTGACGACGAAGTGTTGGGCGAATGCAAAAAGGATAACGCTGAACTCGCAATCGATAAAGTGATGCATGTGATTGATTGGGTACCCGTTCGCTTAACAGGTTTAGGTTTCTTAATTGTGGGTCACTTCTCACGCGCACTTTCATTATGGCTTCCTTTATTGGTAGATACTAAAACCACATCTAAAGATGTTTTGGTGAGCGTTGCTGTTGCCGCTGAAGAAGTGGAACCTGATACACAAAACTGTATTGATGAACCGTGTATTTTAGTGAGGCTGGTAAAGCGAAATGTGATGTTTATGTTGGTGGGAGTATCCTTGCTCACAATGGTCGGAGCAGTCGCATAAACAGCATTTTGTTTCTATCATTGTAGAATTATATAAAAGCAAAAGTTCATGAATAACAATGACTTTTGCTTTTTTTTTTGCCTGCAAGTTACACATTTAAAAAGCGTTAGCGTAAATAAAAATAGGCACTCAACAGTCTATTAGTTGCGACAGTACTTGTTCAAATGCAAAAAGTTGCTTACACTAGTTTGGTTAATTGGTATTACCATTGAGTGTTTAGTAACATTTTTATTTACATATCAATTCAACAAAACACGACTAAATTTGGCCACGAGGCGAACACTTGCACACAAGCATTAAACAACAAAAGCTGTCTGATGTTATTACCGAACGTTTAGAAACGATGATTCTAGACGGTACATTGGTGGCGGGTGAAAAGTTATTGCCAGAGCGTTTGCTCGCTGAAAAATTTCAAGTTTCTCGCCCTTCTTTGCGAGAAGCTATTCAAAATCTCCAAGCTAAAGGTCTTATCGAACGCAAACAAGGTGGCGGTACTTTTATCACTCAAAACCTGAGTGCGAAAATGACTGATCCCTTATTAGCACTCGTTGGCAGTAGACCAGAAACGCAATTTGACCTACTTGAATTTAGACACGCACTGGAAGGCATGGCTGCCTACTATGCTGCACTGCGTGGTCAGCCAGAAGATTATCAAGCATTGAACAATGCCTTGAATAGCTTACCGAATACATCAACAGACAGTAAGCAAGAAGCCATAGCGCTAGTTGAGTTCTACTTAACCATGGCAAAGGCTGCCCACAACATGGTGTTATTACATGTGATGCGCAGTATGCAAGGTATGCTGGTGGAGAACATTCAACGTAACTTAGAAATGTTGCGAGGTGGTGCCGATGTCGAAGCTCAAATAAGAGAGCAACGTCATGCCATCGTAAAAGCCATTAGTGCTCAAGATCCTGAAGCCGCAAGAAAGGCGAGTAATCAGCACTTAGGATTCGTAGAGAGTACTCTTTTGGGTATAAACCAACGAGATATCAAATTACAACGCGCTATGCGCAGAATTGCAGTAAAAGAGAGCGGTGACATCGCGTCATAAATCTCTGATGAATATAAGTTCCGGTCGATTGGTTATTTGCGACTAAATAACCGACGCTCGGATTTTTTATAGGTAGTTAAACGGGAAGTGGCTCAAACGAGTTACTTTCAAAGTTAAAACATAGAATAGGAAAGCACCATGACCGATGTGATGCATCCAGATGTGGATCCAACAGAAACGCAAGAATGGTTAGACGCACTAGAAGCGGTTTTAGAAGAAGAGGGCGTTGATCGTGCTCATTACTTACTTGAATCGTTGATTGAAAAAGCCAGACGCAGCGGAGCGCACTTGCCTTACGATGCGACAACGGCATACATAAATACCATTCCAGCTGGCCAAGAGCCTACCATGCCTGGTGACCAGACTATCGAGACTAAGATACGAAATGCTATTCGTTGGAATGCAATGATGATGGTATTGCGTGGCTCAAAAAAAGATCTTGAGCTTGGTGGACATATCTCTAGTTTCGCCTCTTCAGCGATGTTATACGATGTTGGCTTCAACCACTTTTTCCGTGCACCAAATGACAAAGACGGCGGCGACTATCTATTTGTTCAAGGCCACGTTTCTCCGGGTATTTATTCTCGTGCATTTATCGAAGGTCGTTTGTCTGAAGGTCAATTAGACGGTTTCAGACAAGAGGTTGATGGTGAAGGTTTGTCTTCATACCCGCATCCGAAACTCATGCCTGACTTTTGGCAGTTCCCAACCGTATCGATGGGCCTGGGCCCAATGCAAGCGATTTACCTTGCGCGTTTCTTGAAGTATCTCACAAACCGTGGTTTGAAAGATTGTTCCGACCAGCGTGTTTGGTGCTTTATGGGTGACGGTGAAGTCGATGAGCCAGAATCATTGGGCGCTATCGGTTTAGCATCACGTGAAGGCTTGGATAACTTGACCTTTGTTATCAACTGTAACCTCCAACGTTTAGATGGTCCTGTACGTGGTAATGGTAAAATTATCCAAGAATTAGAGGGAACATTCCGTGGCGCAGGCTGGGAAGTATTTAAGGTAATTTGGGGTCGTTATTGGGATCCATTACTTGCTCGTGATACTTCAGGCAAGTTGTTAGATGTCATGAATGAAACCGTTGATGGTGAATACCAAAACTATAAATCAAAGGGTGGCGCTTACACGCGTGACAACTTCTTTGGTAAATATCCTGAATTAAAAGATATGGTTGCCAATATGTCAGACGATGATATTTGGCGTCTGAACCGTGGTGGCCATGACCCAGTTAAAGTCTATGCAGCTTATAAACGTGCAACAGAAACCGTTGGTCGTCCACAAGTGATTCTAGCTAAAACCGTAAAAGGTTACGGCATGGGTGAAGCGGGTGAAGGTAAAAACATTGCGCACAACGTGAAGAAAATGGACGTTGAAGCGGTCAAGCATTATCGTAATCGTTTCAATATTCCTGTATCGGACGAGACCATCGGCGACTTGCCGTACTACCGTTTTGACGAAGATAGCCCTGAAATGAAATATTTGCGCGAGAAGCGTGAAGCACTTCATGGTTATATGCCGGTGCGTTTGAACAAGAGCAATCACGATCTTCCAGCACCGCCATTGAAGTCTTTTGAAGCCATTACCAAAGGCTCGGGTGACCGTGAAATTTCAACCACGATGGCCTTTGTTCGAGTACTCACGGTGTTGCTGAAAGACAAGCAAATGGGTAAGAACGTTGTGCCTATTATTCCTGATGAAGCACGTACGTTTGGTATGGAAGGCTTGTTCCGCCAAGTTGGTATTTACTCAAATTCAGGTCAAAAGTATATCCCTCAAGATAAAGACCAAGTCGCGTACTATCGCGAAGATAAAAAAGGTCAAGTATTGCAAGAGGGTATTAATGAATTAGGCGCTATGTCGTCATTTGTTGCTGCGGGTACTTCATACTCAACTAATGACTTGCCGATGCTGCCTGTTTACATCTACTACTCAATGTTTGGTTTCCAACGTGTTGGTGACATGGCTTGGGCGGCAGGTGATAGCCAATGCCGTGGTTTCCTTGTTGGTGGTACAGCGGGTAGAACAACGCTGAATGGCGAAGGCTTACAGCATCAAGATGGCCACTCTCACGTTCAGGCTGGTTTAATTCCTAACTGCATCAGCTATGACCCAACTTATGGTTATGAAGTAGCAGTCATTACTCAAGACGGTACTCGCCGAATGTTAGAAGAACAAGAGAACGTGTTCTATTACCTAACTGTAATGAATGAGAACTACGTACAACCTGAAATGCCAAAAGGCTGTGAAGAAGGCATTATTAAAGGTATTTATAAATTGGATACCGTCGGCGACAAGAAAGCGAAATTAAAAGCGAAACTCTTGGGCTCTGGCACGATCCTAGTGCAAGTGCGTGAAGCCGCGAAGATACTCGCCGAAAAATACGACGTTGAATCAGAGGTCTACAGTGTCACTTCGTTTAACGAATTGACTCGCGACGGTATTGATTGCGAGCGTTGGAATATGCGTAATATCGAGAAAAAGGCGCGTGTACCTTACATTACCCAAGTGCTTGAAGACGGTAATGACGGCCCAACAATCGCGGCAACAGACTACATTAAGGCGTACAGTGACCAAGCGCGTTCATTTGTTCCTGGTAGTTATCGTGTCTTGGGTACTGATGGTTTTGGTCGTTCAGATTCTCGTGAAAATCTACGTCGTCACTTTGAGGTTGATGCAAACAGCGTGGTTTATGCCACTTTGTATGAGCTTTATTTGGCCGGTGATTTTGAGAAGAAAGCATTGCTTAGTGCAATGAAAGATCTCGATATTGACCCAGATAAAATCAACCCGCTATACGCGTAATAGGGAGAATTAATATGGCAAATCTAATTGATATAGTTGTTCCTGACGTTGGCGACGATGAAGTTGAAGTGATTGAAATCTGCGTGAGTGAAGGTGAAGAGGTAGAAGCTGAAGCCTCCATCGTCACGGTAGAAAGTGACAAAGCAAGTATGGATATTCCTTGTACTGATGCTGGCACAATCAAATCATTGAGCGTGAAAGTCGGTGATAAAATTAAACAAGGTGATGTGCTTGGACAGCTTGAGTCTGGAGCCGACGCGAGTGAGTCTTCTTCTGATGATGCTGCAGTAGAGCCAAAAGAAGAACCGAAAGCTGAAGCCGCACCTGAAAAGAAAGCTGAGCCAGCAAAATCAAGTACTTCCACAGGCGGCAGCAAAACAATTGAAGTGACTGTCCCAGATATTGGCGATGCAACGGACGTTGAAATTATCGAGTTGTTAGTTGCTGAAGGCGACAGTGTCGAACCAGAAGACGGTTTGATTACACTCGAAACAGATAAAGCAACAATGGATGTTCCTGCGCCTGAAGCCGGTAAAATAGTTAGCTTGGCTGTAAACGTAGGCGATAAAGTATCAGAAGGTTCGCTCGTATTGACGCTTGAAGTTGCCGGTGGCGAAGAATCTGAGGCTTCAGCGCCTTCTGAAAGTCGTTCTGAACCTGAATCGTCTTCTTCACAAAGCAACGAGGCGTCAGGTGAAAGCAAAACAATTGAAGTCATGGTGCCGGATATCGGTGATGCTACTGATGTTGATATCATTGAAGTTTTGGTTGCGGAAGGTGACACGGTTGAACCAGAAGACGGTTTAATTACCTTGGAAACTGACAAAGCGACCATGGACGTGCCTGCACCTGAGGGCGGTAAAGTCCTGAGCTTAGCGGTGAAAGTGGGTGATAAAGTGTCGGAAGGATCTTTAGTTCTGACACTCGAAGTGGCAGGTAGCAGCGAATCTCCTACTCCAAAAGCTGAGTCAGCTCCGAAAGCACCAGCCAAATCTGAAGCACCTGCAGCGAGCAGGCCTGTTGCAGATACACCAAAAGCGCCGCCTGTTCCTCATCATCCATCTGCGGGTGATAAAGGGAAAACAGGTAAGATTCATGCGTCTCCATCGGTAAGACGATTGGCACGAGAGTTTGGTGTCGATCTTTCTCAAGTAAAAGGTTCTGGTCGCAAAAACCGTATTCAGAAAGAAGACGTTCAATCGTACGTTAAATATGAGTTGTCTCGTCCGAAAATGAATCCGGGCAGTTCTGCTGGCACCGGCACCGGTGGTGGCTTGCAAGTGTTAGCGCAACCAAAAGTTGATTTTGCCAAGTTTGGTGAAGTTGAAGAGGTGCCATTAACACGTATTCAAAAACTATCAGGTCCGAATTTGCACCGTAACTGGGTAACCATTCCACATGTTACGCAGTTTGACGAAGCTGACATCACTGAGTTAGAAGAGTTTAGAAAAGAACAAAATGCAATTGCTGAGAAGCGTAAGCTCGGGGTGAAAATTACACCTCTGGTGTTTATGATGAAAGCCGTTGCTGATGCACTCAAAGCTTATCCTGCATTCAATAGCAGTCTATCAAGCTCGGGTGAATCATTGGTCATGAAAAAGTATTATCACATCGGCATAGCAGTGGATACGCCAAATGGTCTAGTTGTGCCAGTGGTGCGTGATGTTGATAAAAAAGGCATTATGGATATATCCAAGGAATTGATGGACATCAGCGTTAAAGCACGAGATGGAAAACTCAAATCTGCCGATATGCAGGGCAGTTGTTTTACTATTTCAAGTCTTGGTGGGATAGGTGGTACGGCGTTCACGCCTATCGTTAACGCACCAGATGTTGCTATTTTGGGGGTTTCTAAGTCAGAAATAAAACCAAAGTGGAATGGTAAAGACTTTGAGCCTCGTTTAATGTTGCCATTATCACTGTCCTATGATCACAGAGTCATCGACGGTGCTCTTGCAGCGCGATTTGCTGTCCATGTCAGTGGTGCATTATCAGATCTACGACGCATATTACTGTAATAGAAAACGAGGGCGCACTAGCGCCCTTAAAAACAAGTTAGCGAAAACTTTGCAGCTTGGCGCTGGAATCGGTAAGATCCGCGCATTGCATGCACTTAACCATAAATTTTTGAGGTCAGAATGAGCGAGATTAAAACTCAGTTGGTCGTACTAGGCGCAGGTCCTGGTGGATATTCAGCGGCATTCCGCGCAGCCGATTTAGGCATAGATACAGTAATCGTTGACGTACGTGAAACCCTTGGTGGCGTATGTTTGAACGTGGGTTGTATCCCTTCAAAGGCACTTCTTCACGTTGCTAAAGTGATTCAAGAAGCAAAGCATCTTTCATCTCACGGTGTGACTTTCGGTGAGCCGACCTTTGATTTGGACAAAATTCGTGGTTGGAAAGATAGTGTTGTAAGCCAACTGACTAAAGGCTTAGCCGGTATGTCGAAAATGCGCAAAGTAAAACATGTGCAAGGCTATGGCAAATTTACAGGTCCAAATACGCTAGAAGTAGAAGGGAACGATGGTAAAACCACAATCACTTTCGACAATGCGATCATTGCTGCTGGCTCTGAGCCAGTAAACTTACCGTTTATTCCAGATGACGAGCGTGTTATAGACTCCACTGGCGCATTAGAAATGCGTGACATCCCAGAGAAAATGTTGGTACTAGGTGGTGGTATTATCGGTCTTGAAATGGGTACCGTTTATCATGCGCTAGGCTCTAAGATTGATGTTGTTGAGTTCCTTGATCAACTTATGCCGGCAGCGGATAAAGACATCGTCAAGATGTACATGAAAACAATCAAAAACAAATTCAACACGATGCTTGAAACTAAAGTGACCGGTGTTGAAGCAAAAGATGATGGCTTGTACGTAACCTTCGAAGGCAAACAAGCACCATCTGAGCCAGTTCGTTACGATCGTGTTTTAGTGGCAGTAGGTCGTAAGCCAAATGGTTCTCTAGTGGCGGCAGAAAAAGCTGGCGTAACCGTTACAGACCGAGGCTTCATTGACGTTGATAAGCAAATGCGTACTAACGTTGATAACATTTTTGCAATTGGTGACCTAGTGGGTCAGCCGATGCTTGCTCACAAAGCTGTGCATGAAGGCCATGTTGCTGCTGAAGTGATTGCCGGCAAGAAGCACTACTTCGATCCTAAATGTATTCCTTCAGTTGCTTATACTGAGCCAGAAGTCGCTTGGGTTGGTTTAACCGAGAAAGAAGCGAAGGAACAAGGTATTAATTATGAAGCAGCTACTTTCCCTTGGGCTGCATCTGGCCGTGCTATCGCATCAGCTGCTACTGACGGTATGACTAAGATGATTTTTGAAAAAGATTCTGGTCGTGTTATTGGTGGTGCCATTATCGGTACTAATGCTGGTGAAATGTTAGGTGAAATTGGCTTAGCGATTGAAATGGGTGCTGATGCAGAAGATGTTGCATTAACTATCCACGCTCACCCAACGCTAAACGAGTCAATTGGTCTTGCTGCTGAGATTTTCGAAGGTAGCATCACGGATATGCCAAATCCGAAAGCGAAGAAAAAATAAAGTCGCTACTTAAGACGCAGCTGAATTTCAGCAAAAGAGTCTAATAGAATGAAGCTTAAAAGCCGATACTTCTCATGTATCGGCTTTTTTTATGCGAGCTTAGGTCCTATAAGTCGCTTGAAATTCGCATATAAACAGTCGAAATGTTGGTTTTTTAAGATTTCAAGGATAGCCGCTTGCTAAACGCTATTCTGAAATCATATGATAGCAGTCCAATAGGCGAGCAGTTTCGTATATGAAGAGACAACAAAGCAAGCTATCTTGTTTTTGAAATTGAGGCACACAACCACGATGAGCGACATGCAACAACTCGAATTCTTTGCAATTCCCAGTCCGTGCATTGGTGTGTGCCAGTCTGGGCCTAGGGGTTATTGTAAAGGCTGTTTTAGAAGTCGAGAAGAGCGTTTACATTGGTTAAAAATTGACGATCAAACAAAACGTATAATTGTGAAAGCATGTAATCGTCGCAAACAATCTTGGTTGAAAAAACAGTCAGCTAGCAAACTTGTTGGCGCTAGCCCGGAGCAACAAGACCTTTTCTAAGGTATGGATAGGCTTCAATAGGTATTATCCTCACAACCTTATCGATAACTTTATTTTGTATAATCACTTCAATCCCATTTTAGAAGATGAAAACCCATGTCAATAAAGCCGCTCGTTAAATTTGCCTCCAAGTCATTTACGCTTCCCGACACCTGTGTGAATTTAAGAGCTGCCCTAGATGACCCTAAAAAAGACTTAAGTGACATCGCTCAACTTATCTCTGTTGACCCGTCATTAAGTGCTAAGATTTTAAAGCTTGCCAACAGTGCTTTATTTCGTTTCCCCAGTCAAATTGAAACGGTCACCAAAGCCTTAAATGTTATTGGTGGTGAAGCGGCCTACAATATTTCCATTGCCGAAACCGCAAATATTGCTTTTAAAACGTTTAACACGCCGGTGATAAATTTTGCCGAGTATTGGCACAAAGCGGTGATGTGCGGTGTTATCGCAAAAAGTATAGCGCAACAGAAGCAGTCACGTGGTAGTGAGCGATTCTTTGTTCTTGGTATTCTGCAAGGCTTAAGTGAGTTGATTGTGGCGAGTAAACATACCGAAAGCTACACCAAATATATCAACGACCAGAGTTTTGTTGCGCCACTCGCGAAGCAACAACGGCATTTTGGTCTTACTTTTCCTGAGTGCAGTGGGCATATCATTCAAGAATGGAAATTACCGGATTCTTTAGTGCTACCGCTACAAAAGCTCTTGCACCCTGCGTCACAAAAAATGAGCTTAGAAGAGAGTATTCTATATGTTGCAATGAGCATGGTGGCTTGTGAAAGCATTGAAGGTGAACTGGAAGATATGGCTAGTTTCAACCAACAAGCCCTAGAGACTGTTGGATTGAGCGATGAAGATTATGATATGATTCTAAGTTATTCGCGACTTGAAACATCAAAGATAGCGAATGTAATTAATTCGTAAGTTCAAGCGACGCTTTTGGCCATTAGATAAACCGCTGGGCGAGTCACGAACCTAACAACAAAAATATTAGCCTAGTTAGAAAATTTACTCATGTTACCAATAAAAACAACCGTCACTTTTATTGTATTTTGCTCTCTTTTCTTCGCTCCTCCGTCTGTATCGGCGTCCAATGATTTGCTGAAAATGCTTTATCTCAAAGAGAAGAAAAAGAAAGAGAAGGATGAAGGAATCAATCTTAGTGGCGAATTTGGCGTCCTAGCTGCCAACGGTAACACCAACACCACAACATTCAAAGCAGCCTTGCGCTCCGAGCACGAAACCACCCATTGGAGCAACAACTATGGTGGTGAAATCACTTATAAGCAAAACGAAGTTGAGAACGACATCATTGTCAGTGCACAACGTTTATTTTTGAACGCTCAGTTAGATTACAAACTACCCGCAAAAAATAAGCGTCTGTTTGTCTATGCTGAGTATGAAGACGATCGCTTCAATGGCTTTCGTTATCAGTCTGCTTTAGCAACAGGCTGGAGCGCCCACGCTTGGAAAGAAGAAAACAGTCAGTTGCGCTATAGCATTGGTCCTGGATATAGCTACTCCGAGAGAGAAGTTGTTGATGCAGAAAATCACAAGTCATATGACATACTCAAAGAAGTTATCGTAAGAGCTTCTCTTGATTATCGTTTTTCTTTCAATAAAAACGCAAAGTTCAGGCAGTTCTTAAGTACAGAAGCCGGGCAAGAAAGTAATCGTTCACGCTCAGAAACGAGTATCTCTGCCAATTTGGTTGAGACATTGGCCATGAAACTATCCTTCGTGATGTCGTATAACGACGGGACCTTGCAACAGAATGAAGATCTAAGCACAGAAACCAGTATTTCTCTGGTTTACCAGTTTTTTTAGTTTGTCATTTTATAATTTCGCGATACCATATGTAAGCGCTAACTGAGGGTTATGCATTTCGCTGTTTCTAACCTTCATCATTTTTAAATTTTATGGGATAAATTATGAGACTTTCAACTATATCTGCGCTTGTCGCTTTAGGCTTGTTTGCGTCTGCTTCACAAGCTGAAGAAGAGCAAGGATTTACAATGGACGGCGAGTTTGGTTTTATCGTTACCTCCGGTAACACAGAAACGACCTCTGCCAATGGCGCGTTGAACGCCAAGCATGAGCTTGAAATGTGGAGTAACGAATACACATTTAAAGCTTTATACAAAAAGGATGAAGTGGATGGTGTTGAAACTACTTCAGCAGATAAAAAGTTTGCTTCTGCTCAAGCTAACTACAAGCTAGATAATCCAGATCATCGTCTGTTTGGTTTTGCCTCGTATGAAAATGACCGTTTTGGTGCGTTTGATTACCAAGCGACTATCGCAGCGGGTTGGAACCAAAAAGTGTGGAAAGATACTACAAGCAGCTTTGAATACAGTATCGGTCCTGGTTATACCTTCGCTGACCGTTTTGAAGTAGATGAAAATGACAATATCATTACTGTTGAAGAAAACAGTGCAATTCTTCGTGGTGCATTTAACTACGCTTACACGATTTCAGAAACAGCTAAGTTTACGCAGACCTTTTCGACTGAAATTGGTTCTGACAACACAAAATCTCGTGCTGAAAGCGCAGTGAGTGCAAAAATCGCTGGCGGTTTGTCATTAAAGGTCGCGTTGAAGTTTGACCATAACTCAGATGTTGCTGATGGTCGTGAAAACTTAGACACAGAAACTTCTGTGAGCGTTGTTTATACTTTCTTCTAAACAGAGCTGAAGTAGAAGCCAGTTACGGTAAAGATAACTGGCCATGAAGAGCTGAGTCGACTGTGTCGCTCAGCTTTTTTGTTTGCGGAGGGAATCCCTGACTTTACCGTTTTCTTGTCCCCAGCGGTCGCTCATTGCCCCTCTGACGTCCCATAACTCAGGAAAGAACTGCTGGCGAGCGCCAGTTTGCAGTATTTCGACAGGTCTGCCTTTCAAAGAGTTAGCGTCAATACCTATTGAACGTCTTATTAAGAAAATATGATTCCAACGGAATTTTTGCATTAATTCGTCAAACTCAATCAAGCTTTCAGCAATCGCGTAAGCATCACAATGTGCAAAGGCTTGGTCATAAATATCATTGACGGTCTGCTCTCTTGCCACTAAATAGTGCTTCTCAAACAAGTGCCAAATATCTTTAGGCATCTTAAGCAGTGTGACGAAACCTGGAGACTCTTGACCGCTACCATTACCCAGTTGCAAGCGAATTTCTTGGTACTCTTTAGGTGACATTGTTTCGAGTAAATCGAGTTGCTGGATCATCAGGCGCTGGATCATATGAACCCGCTTCATTTGAGATAAGACAGCGATAGACTTGCCTACGCTGAGCTTTTCCATCACATCAATCAGCGTGAAGATAATTTGCTTCATCCATAATTCTTCCACCTGATGCACTAATTGAAACTGTAGCTCATCGTGGGTAGCCAATTCATCTAGAGGTTTTTGACAAGATAGTAATTTATCGCACTGCAAGTAAATGCCGTAATCAAGCATTTGCGGATTGTTTAACTCATCAATGTACTTTTTTGTAAACATACGTTCTACGCACCTTATTTCTTGATTATTTGATGGTGTAGTTATCGTGATTGGTCAATAATGGTATTCTGTTTTTTGAAAAACATTGTTCTTTATGTTTTTATTATCTTTTCATTAAGTGAACAAATGGCGAAAATATGTCAAATAATCAGAATATTGTTTTAAGTGATGTTGATATTCAAATCATGGCGTTACTCGTGCAAGACGCCCGTCAATCCTTCGCCGTTCTTGGGGAGAAAGTAGGCCTAAGCAAAACACCTTGCTGGAACCGAGTGAAGCGCCTCCAAGAAGCCGGCGTGATCCAAGGCTATAGCGCAAAGATAGATCAGGCTAAATTAGGCTTAGAAATAAGAGCGTTGGTGCATGTTGTTGTCGAGTTTTCAGAATACAAAGCGTTTGAAGCCGCTGTTCAGGCGCACAACAGTATTCATTGGTGCCATGCTATTACGGGTGAGTTTGATTATGTAATGGAGGTGCTGTCGTCAAATATCACAGAGTTTGATCACTTACTCAGAGCTGAGTTGAGCGGTTTACCGGGTGTACATCGCTTTACCACCTCAATATCAACAAGAGTTATAAAAGCGGCGTAAAAGCGGCGTATTGGTATACGCCGCTTTCTGTTCTCATCTCAAACCATTTATTCTATTGGGCGCGGTTGAGACTAGTTTGGAACAATTTGACTTAGTGCAACAAACGGGTCTTAATCGTGCCTTCAATTGCCTCTAATTGTGCAAAAGCATCGTCCGCGCGATCAGCTTCGACATCAACGACCACGTAACCAATCTCTTCACTGGTCTGAAGGTATTGCGCAGCAATATTGATATTTTGATCAGCAAACGCTTGGTTAATTTGTGTTAAGACGCCAGGGCGGTTGACATGTATGTGCAACAAGCGTGAACGGTCAATATGTGAGGGAAGTGATACTTCAGGGAAGTTAACTGCTGACAAAGTTGAGCCGTTGTCACTGTATTTTGCTAACTTTCCAGCAACTTCGATACCGATGTTTTCTTGGGCTTCTTGAGTACTCCCACCAACGTGAGGTGTTAAAATGACATTATCAAAAGCACGTAGAGGCGATTCAAACTCTTCTGAATTCGATTTTGGTTCCACTGGGAAAACATCGATTGCTGCGCCATTCAACTTGCCAGACTCAAGCGCGCTGACTAGTGCATCAATATCGATGACTGTGCCACGCGCGGCGTTGATCAAAATAGCACCGTCTTTCATTTGCGATAGTTCTTTTTGACCAATCATATTTTGCGTATGAGTTGTTTCAGGCACGTGCAAAGAGACCACGTCGGAGGTATTCAACAATTGCTTTAATGACTTCACTTGCATTGAGTTGCCCAACACCAGCTTGTCTTCAATATCATAGAACTGGACTCGCATACCTAGGTGCTCAGCAAGAATACTCAATTGAGTACCAATATGGCCGTAACCAATAATACCCAATGTTTTGCCTCGCGCTTCATATGAACCGATGGCAGATTTATCCCATTCGCCGCGATGCGCTTTTGCATTTTTAGCTGGAATACCACGCAATAAAATGATGATTTGTCCTAAGACCAACTCAGCCACTGAACGGGTATTAGAAAAAGGGGCATTAAAAACAGGAATACCGCGAACCAAAGTCGCTTTTAAATCGACTTGGTTAGTACCAATGCAGAAACAGCCTACAGCAACAAGCTTCTGGGCGGCATCGATGACACGCTCGTTCAGTTGAGTTCGTGAGCGGATCCCAACAAAATGAACGTCTTTGATTTTTTCGATCAACTCGTCTTCTGGAAGTGACGTTTTTAAGGTTTCTATATTGGTATACCCATTGGCTTGTAGGGTTTCAACCGAACTAGGATGGAGGCCTTCAAGTAATAGAATTTTAATTTTTTCTTTCGGAAGTGACACTTTAGTCATGTAGCTGAACCTTAAAACAACAAATTTATTTCACGTGCCTTCTATGTCAGCAACAGAGCTTCCTCATAGAAGATTGATTTACAATGGGTTTTAGATAGCCTGATGATACTGTCTATTAGCGTAATGCAAATAATTTACCATCAGACATCTAGACGTCCAATTCAAGTATCGAAATATATCAGAATAAAAACCCAGTGCCTAGCGTCAGATTGCGTTTAGCAATTAATTTTTTACCACGCCGTTTTCTGTTCCGGTCAACACAATGTCGGCGCCTCTGGCAGCGAAAAGCCCGTTTGTGACAACTCCTACGATATTGTTAAGCTTATCTTCCAGTTCAACTGGATTGAGAATGTTGAGATTGTGAACGTCTAAAATTACGTTGCCATTGTCAGTAATAACGCCAGAGCGGTAAGCGGGGTCGCCTCCCAGTTTCACAATTTCTCTAGCCACATATGAACGCGCCATTGGGATAACTTCTACTGGTAGTGGAAACTTTCCTAATACCGGAACATGCTTTGTATCGTCGATAATACAAATAAATGTTTTGGCCACGGCGGCAACGATTTTTTCACGAGTAAGCGCAGCGCCACCCCCTTTAATCATATGCTTGTGTTCCGTAATCTCATCTGCACCGTCCACATAAATATCAAGTGCATCGACAGAGTTCAGATCGAAGACTTCGATACCAAGCTTTTTTAAGCGCTCGGTAGAGGCATCAGAACTAGAAACAGCACCGATGATGTCATTTTTCTTTGCTGCTAAAGCATCGATAAAATAGTTAACAGTGGAGCCGGTGCCAACACCGACGATGGTATCAGCTTTTACATAGGCTAGTGCTGCATCAGCGGCTGCTTTTTTCTTTTGATTTTGGTCCATGACAGAGTTCCTTAAAGCTTGGATAAAATTAGGTTTTGAGATTTGGCGCTGTTGTTTCAGATAATGGTGACAGTATCGCAGATAAAGAAGGACTATGACGGTAATATTTTTAAATATTTTTTAAGGTTTGTTTTAAATCAAAATTCATACAAACGCGAGGGGGTTAATACCGCCGGCAAGGGAATATCCCATGCCTCAACCGGCAAAGTCTCTGATAACTGTAAATTGTGGGCAAGGCCGACTATGCGAGTTTTCGAAGAATCATTCTGAAGTAAAAGGGAGAGGGTTCGATCATAAAAGCCTCCGCCCATACCTAGCCGATTTCCCAGCTTATCAAAAGCAACAAGAGGAGTGAATAAGATGTCTAATTGATTGCAAGGGAGTGTTGCAGTGACATCTAGCTTGGGTTCATTAATCCCATATTTGTTTCGAATCATTTGAGTTTTGTCAGTATATCTTTGAAAAAGTAAATGACCGGAACTAAAAGGGTGCAACACAGGAATGTAGACTTCAACGCCTTTATGCCAGCAACTTTGTATTAGAATGTTGGTATCAAGTTCGCCGTCGAAGCTAAGATAGAGTCCAATCTTCTTGGTGTCCGCTTGAAATACAGTTGAGTGGGCTTGTTCTGTTATTTCTTTTGCAAACTGCGTTTGTTGTTCAGTCGACAGGGAGAGTCGCTTGCGTCGAAACGACTCTCGAAGTGCTTGCCGAAGTGTTGATGTACGCATCATCAATTTTTATTTTGAATGCAGCAGTTATAGTGCGTAGGTATCAATAAACATTTGCGTTAAACGTGGATGGTCAACTTTCGTTGCTACATTAATGCTCGCTGCATTTGTCCAGTCTGGACTGGCTGTTGAACCATAAGGGGCAAAGATAGTTTGCCCTTTGTTTAAACTGTCTGTCGACACCCGAACATTTCCTTCGGTAAGTTCAAATAGCGAGGGATCAACAATATAAGCAATCGGAAATGCATCGTGGAAGAAGCACTGTCGAGTCTCCTTTCCTTCAGAATAAAAATCTGTATAAAACTCTGAAGATCGCTCAACAAAGCCACCTAATGTTGGGTTCTTTTCAGCTAACACTTGAGTAAAGTTAGGTGGGAACGGTAAATCGTAAGTTACGTCTAAGCCAAACATATTCAGTTTCCAATCTGCAGCAAATACAATCTCTGCCGCGTAAGCATCATTCCATATATTCGCTTCGGCTACCGGCGTAACGTTACCAGGAACAAAAGCGGCTCCACCCATAAGATTGACAGCTTTTAAAAGCTTAGGAAGTTCAGGTTCTAAGCGTAGTGCCAACGCTAAGTTGCCTAGCGGCCCAACAGCGACTAAGGTAATCTCACCAGGATACTTGCGTGCCATCTCAACGATAAATTCAGCTGAACTTCTCGGATCCAACTGGCCCTTTGGGGCAGGATGATTAATGTTGCCAAACCCATCGTCACCATGCACAAAGTGCGCATAAGTGGACTCTGGACCAACCCAAGGCATGGCCACACCTTTACATACAGGAATATCCATATTTGCTAATTCACATAGAGAAAGCGCATTTTGTGCGGCCATTGTTACAGGAACATTGCCATACACTGTGGTTAGACCGAGCACTTCAATGTCCGGAGACTGAAAGGCAAAGAAAATAGCCATAGCATCATCGATGCCCGGATCGGTGTCTAAAATTATCTTATGAGTCATGTGTTTCTCTATGTTTAATTGATTTTATTAATTATTTCTGTGATATCAAGAAGTCGTGTACTTCTTTTGCACTGGGTATTGATGGGGCTGCCCCCGCTTTTGTAACCGCTAAGGCTGAGGCTGCACTCGCATAACGTAAGGCTTCTTCAGCACTTTCTTGACGTTGGAAGGCAGCCAGAAAGAAGCCAATAAATGTATCGCCAGCTGCGGTTGTATCTACCGCTTTGACCTTAAACGCCTCGCAAAACGCTGAGGTTTCTTGGTTTATATACCAAGCGCCTTGTTTACCCAAAGTAACTACAAAATTGGTCGATGGATAGGCCGCTAACAATGCCTGTTTCATTTTTTCAATGTCATTGAAACCGGTCAATTGCTCAGCCTCAATTTCGTTCACGACAAGTAAACTCAATTTTTGTAATGGGAGACTTTTCACCGACTCCGTCATTGGGGCAGGATTGAAAGCGATATTTAAGCCAAGTTCATGTGCTTTATCTATGATGTCTGCAATGGCATTCGTTTCATTCTGCAATAATACCCAGTCACCCTGTTTGGCCGTTGCCAAAGCAGTTGCTATGTGGTCATGGCTTAAGGTTTGATTTGCACCGCCGAACAAAATAATGCTGTTTTCAGCGTCCGGTGTCACTTGAATTATCGCATGGCCCGAAGCAACGTCACTCATTTCTCTAATATGCGCACAATTGACGCCTGCACTTTTCATTTGGGTGATGAACGCGGCATCAGAGCTGCCAATTGCGCCAACATGAAATACGTCATTCTCTGCTTTTGCTAGCGCTACTGACTGATTTGCTCCTTTACCACCTAGAATAGATTGGTAATCTTTGGATGAGAGCGTTTCGCCAGGTTGAACAAAATGAGGAACAGAGTAAACGTGATCAATATTGATCGAACCGAAGTTGAACACTGCCATGATATTTCCCTGCAGATCTACTGTTTGAAGGATTTATTTGGTGCTTCCCAAAATGCCGCTATACATTTTTCGTCCGTGTGCCGACAAGGACACGGTGGAGGTATCTACATTGCCTCAGGTTTCTCGATACGGGTCGAGCATACACAATAGCAATAGTGTCAACTTCCTAAGTTTTAAGCATCGGCCAGGAACATGAAATGCACGTGCAAACATTCCAGGAAGCGCAGAACCTAATGATATTTTCATCAGGGGGAAGCGATATTACATGAATCTGGACTCGCATTGAAGTGTTATTAGGAACAGTTGTTTTGAAAATCGATTGAAAAATAGATCACAACTATACGAATTATTGTCAGATTTTTTTACATGCACAGGAATTTGAATAGTCAATATATCTATAAGTGTTTGATATTATTTGCATATATTCTTTTGGTGTAATAATTGCTTTGTTATGGGGATTGATACGAAAGTATTTCGTGTCATAACAAAGCGCCTGTTTGGTACGTGATTAGATCAAACATGCACTTGATAGAGACCACATAAATTGAATGATTCAATTGTTTTATATGGAATATGTACTATGAAGAACTTCGCAAAAACCAGCATTGCTCTGGCCCTGCTCAGCACGGTTTCACTGCACTCCAAAGCAGAACTCATAACTTATAGCGTAACTGCCACGAGTGAGACAAAGAGTTACTTTTTAAGTGTGTCAGATGGTCCAGTCACCGAAACCAATCAAGCGGGTCAAACGACAGCTAGCGCGTCAACATCGGTTGGGTCGTTTATTCCCGGAGATAGCGACGAACTAAGCCAAGGTATGCAGAGTATCTTGCCAGTTGATGCTAGATCGGATGCGATCGCAGGTGGAGACAACGGTTTTGTTCTCAGTTCGGTGGGCTTCGGTGATTATTATACAGAAGCGAACGTCACTCAAACGTATACGATTGAAACGGGCAATACTGGAAACAGTTTTTTATTCGACTTCTTAATTGACCAAGGCTCACTTTCAGCGTTTTGTTCTCCACTTGAAGAAGTTGTTTTGGTCGAACAAGAAGGCCCATTTGATAATGCTGGTTGCATCACACAAAACGATGCTTCGGCCTCTGCTGAATATCAAATCGATATTACATTCGGTGGCATGAGTATTTTCTCGAGTTTTGCTAGGTTTGAGACGCTTGGCCAAAATAACTTCCAACAACTTGTGCCAAATCAACTGACCAAAACGGGAGTGTCGTTGAGTGATGATGATGCATCCGATGGCCTTTATTCATGGTCTGAATTAAGCGTTGAAGATTTTAACCTTGGCTTTATCGGTGCTAATGAAACCGTAGAGCTTGTGTACAGTGCAACGGTAAAAAGTGAAGGCTTTTTTGGCTTTAGTCCAGATGGCCCTAGCTTAACTCTGGCTAACTCTGCTGCTCGATTCGGCGATCCTAGTAATATCCGCGGCATTTCTAATGTGCGAGCTGTCGTTGAAGCCTCAGCACCTGGAAGTATTCTTTTCCTTGGCATTGGAGCACTTGCTCTTGCCTTCAGAAGAAAGCGCGGGTAAAAGTAAAAACAATAATCAACGCGCTGATGTAAAAACAAGACGCTGAATGACAAAGATACAAACCATGTTGAGCAAAAGCCACTTTCTTCGATTGTGGCTTTTTTTTATGGTCACTTTTTGATTTCAATACCTCTGGCTTATTTCCCTTTGCTTGCTGCTTTGGTAGGATTGCAGCAATTGAATTGTGGGATGGATCTGTGTCTAAAAACGAAATAAGTTATGAAACCTTCAGTGCGATGCTCTCGCAAAATAATATCATTGTCGATGCGTCAGAGGTGCATGGAATATTGTGCGGTATGCTGGCGGGTGGAATGTCAGCGAACGACCAGTCTTGGTTAGAGGCATTGAGTGATGTTATTAATCAAGGCGATGGCTTTACAGGCACTGCCAAAACTGACATCACCGATCTGTTTAATGAGATCTGTCAGCAATACCTTGACGCTGATTTCGCTCTCCAACTCTGTTTACCTGATGATGCCGCACCAATCAATGAACGCGGCGCCGCATTGCTCGTATGGGTACAAGGGTTTCTGCTAGGCTTTGGCCTACATCAAGCGGACCTTACAGCTTGCTCAGCAGATGTGAAGGAAGCCTTGGAAGACTTCAGCGAAATAGCTCGCATGGATGAAGAAATGAATGATGATGAGGAATCAGAGCAAGCTTTATTTGAGGTGATGGAGTATGTGCGCATTACCGCAATGCTTTGCTTCAATGAGTTAGGAAAACCGCTCATTGATGACAACACCAGTTCTACCTCTGTGCACTAAATCTAAAAAAAGGACATCTATTCATGGCGATTAGCGCTGCTGAATTTTCTGAACGAAGACGAGCATTACTCTCTCAATGTGAACCCAATAGTTTGTGCATCGTGGCAGCCAACAGCTTGGTGACTCGTAGCAATGATACTGAGTATCCGTTTCGGCAGAATAGCGATTTTTGGTACCTGACCGGTTTCAACGAGCCTGAAGCCTATTTGCTATTATCGAACAAAGGTACCTCGGACAAACAAGCTGAAACTTCATATATGTTTGTTCAACCCACTGATGCATTTGCTGAGGTTTGGCACGGAAGGCGACTCGGTGTTGAAGCGGCTAAAAAAGCTCTTCAAGTCAGTCACGCTTTTGATGTTGAAGAAATTGATGAGTATCTTGCAGACATTATCGATGGACATCAGCATTTATATTATTCCTTTGACGATAGACCTGCGGTTGAGTCGACTATTTCGTTAGCATTGGCTGAATGCCGCAATGCCCCTAAACAAACGAAACTCGCACCAAATCATGTACACGATATCCAACCTTTGATTCATGGTATGCGGCTAATCAAGTCAGACGCAGAAATCACTGTCATGCAAGAGGCTGCTAGCATTTCTTGCCAAGCTCATCGCCGTGCAATGCAATTTAGCGCACCGGGTAAGTTTGAATATCACTTAGAAGCTGAATTGCATCATGAGTTTGCCATGAACGGCGCACGCTATCCGGCTTATGGAACTATTGTGGGAAGCGGTGATAACGCCTGTATTCTGCATTACACTGAAAATTGCAGTGAGTTGCATGATGGCGATCTAGTATTGATTGACGCCGGTTGCGAGCTACACGGGTATGCTGCGGATATCACGCGTACCTTTCCGGTGAATGGTAAATTTAACAATACACAAAAAAAACTCTATCAATTAGTGTTGGACAGCCAAAAAGCAGCGCTTGATGTACTTATTCCAGGTAAAACAATATCTGAAGCGATGCAAGCCTGTGTCAGAGTGATAGTTGAGGGTCTACTAGAGCTGGGTATTTTGAGCGGCACACTCGAGTCAAATATAGAAAATGAAACGTGGCGAGCTTTCTTTATGCATGGACTAGGTCACTGGCTGGGCTTAGATGTGCACGATGTGGGTATTTATAAAATTAACGGTGAAGATCGTCCCTTGGAAGCGGGCATGGTGATGACAGTTGAACCAGGATTATATATTCCAGAGTCGGCCGACGTTGAACAGAAGTTCAAGGGGATAGGTATTCGTATAGAAGATAATATCGTGCTGACTGAAACAGGCCACAGAAATTTAACGGAAAATGCGCCCAAAGAAATTGATGACATTGAAGCGCTGATGGCGAAATAAGTGACGAAAACTTAATGACAAAGCAAAGCTATGACATTGTAATTGCAGGTGGCGGCATCGTCGGGTGCGCCGCCGCTTTGGCTTTGAGCAATCATACTGGCTACTCAATCGCTGTCGTGGAAGCATTCGCTCAAGACACGCAAGCAAAACCACTAGAAGTATCAAGCAACAGTAAGGTTGAAACAAGCTCAACTGGAAATCAAACTCACCCCAGTTTTGATACTCGAGTCGTTGCTTTAGCACAAGAGTCATACCAACAGCTGTTAGCGTTCGGCATAGATATGGACACAATCACAAGCTGTCCAATAAAGCATATTCACGTCTCAGATCGTGGACATCTTGGACAGGTTCAGTTAAAAGCTCAAAATGCTATTGGCGCTTTGAATAATGATGAGGCGAGTATGGGGCATGTTGTCTCACTGGCTGATATGGGCACGCATCTTTTGAAGCTAATTGAATCAAGTCGAGTTGATTATTTAAGCCCATTTAAAATTACTGAGTTAGAAAGAGGCGAATCGTCGACCAGCTTGACCTTAATTAACAGCTCGTTTGAAGACTTTGATAATACACCAGAGCAAAAGGCGAGTAAGCAGACACTGCTGCTAGAAGCGAAGCTAGTGATTGTTGCTGAAGGTGCTCAATCGCCAACACGGGGCTTGTTTAAACTTTCTCATGAGGTTGACGCCTATCAGCAAAGTGCCATTATAGCCAACGTGCTTTGTCAACGTTCTCATCATAACCGTGCGTTCGAGCGTTTTACCTCGCAGGGTCCTATCGCACTGTTACCGATGCAAACGGAAGGCGGCAATCAAATGTCCTTAGTTTGGACTGCTCAAACAGAGAATGCCAAGCAAATCACGGCGTTGAGTGATAAGGCGTTCTTGCTAGAATTACAAGGACTCTTCGGTGACAAGCTAGGTAAAATAGTAGCAACATCACCTCGACATTCTTATCCTCTCATGCTCGTAAAAACACCGATATTCGCCTCCCACCGCGTAATTTGCATGGGCAACGCAGCACAGAGCTTGCACCCCATCGCGGGACAGGGCTTCAACTTGGGGGTAAGAGATATTGATGGTTATTTACAGTGCATCCAAAAACAAGATGCAATACCGCCTGACCCGGGTACGTTTGAAATAACACATTCGTACAAGCAACTGCGAGAGAAAGACAAAAGTAGTGTTATTCAGGCAACCGATGGCTTAGTTCGTATTTTTTCAAATCAGCATTTCCCCTTCGTTGTGGGGAGAAACATCAGTTTGTTTGCGTTGAATCATGCGCCGGTGTTCAAAGATAAGTTAGCCTCCTTTGCAATGGGTAAGCGCTAGAATGAGGTTAATATAAAAATGTTGAGTGTAGATGTTGCTATTGTTGGCGCAGGTATCGCAGGTCAAACACTGGCTTTAGGATTGGTTCAAGCTGATTTTAATGTAGCAGTGATTGATGCAGCGAAGCTTGAGTCAGTGCCTGAAGACGCTTTTTCTCCACGAGTCAGCGCAATCAGCAAAGCAAGTGAGCGTATTTTTCGAAATCTCGGCGCTTGGGAGCACATACAACGCATGCAAGCGTATTCAGCTATGCATGTGTGGGAAGACCAAAGCTTTGGTGAGATACATTTCTCAGCAAGTGAAAATCAGATCGATAACTTGGGTCACATCATCGAAAACACTGTGATCACGCAAGCTTTGTTTGAAGCGGGTAAATTACTACCTAATTTAACGGTATTAGAAGAACAAAAAATCCAATCTTTGAACCAAGGAGATGGGCAGCAGCTTATTCAACTCGAAAGTGGCGAGATGGTGATGTGTAAATTGCTGGTGGGCGCTGACGGGGGAAATTCCTTCGTACGCAAACAGGCAAAATTTGCGGTGACCTCATGGGATTATGACCATATCGCGATTGTTGCAAATGTGAAAACTCAAGAAGCACATCAACTGGTGGCTAGACAAGCATTCACACCCCATGGACCTCTGGCATTTTTGCCTCTCAGCGACCCAAACACCTGTTCTATCGTTTGGTCACAAGATACTGACGTTGCAGAAGATTTGCTCGCGCTAAATGAAGAGGCTTTTTGTCAATCCCTACAAGTAGCCCTAGATAACCACTTGGGTAAATGTGAACTCATTACCCCTCGTTTTCACTATCCGTTGAAAATGCAATACGCGCAACAATGGGTGAGCGACGGTATTGTTTTAGTTGGAGACGCCGCCCATACCATTCACCCACTGGCGGGGCAGGGGGCGAATCTTGGATTACTTGATGTTGCGTCATTGGTTCAGGAACTGACCCGTTTAAAGGCTGAGAATAAGCCTTTTCATACACTGAAGTCTTTGCGAGCTTATGAGCGCTGGCGAAAAGCAGAAGCAATGAAGGTGATCGCGACGATGGAAGGCTTTAAGCGCATGTTCAGCGGTACGTTTGCTCCGCTTAAATTAGCCAGAGGACTCGGTCTTGCTGGTGCAAACTCTATTCAGCCGATTAAACACTTCTTTATTCAGCAAGCAACGGGCAGCGCGGGTAAACTGCCAGACTTAGCAAAGTAGGACAAATACACGCGGGGCCAACTATATGCCAACTTCAGTACGTTTAAACATAGCGACTTTACCCATCGCAACGGCATTCCCAAAAAGAACAATGAGCACACCAATAGCCGATAGAAGCGTCCATTGATAGCCCTCAAATAGCGTCGAAATAGCCAAGGCGACAATGGGGTAAACTAAAACTACATACGCAGCCTTATCGGAACCTATTTGCTGCAGAAGCTTCATGTAAGCTCCAAACGCAAGTACCGAGCCAAACATGGCTAAATAAAGCAAGGCATAGTAATAACTTGGCGTAGTGGGCAATGTGAAATCGGCGCCACTAAATAAAGCGAAACCGAAGGTAAAACTTAAACTGTAGCTCATTGCATAGAAGTTCATTTGGATGACGGGGGTTCCGGCGTCGAGGATCTTTTCCGAAACTACATTGCCAATACCCGCACTCAAAAATGAGGCGGCAGCAAACAATAAACCTATCATTAAGCCTTGGTTTACACTCAAGGCTTCAAACTCTGGAATAAATATCATAAAGATACCGGATAAACCAAAAGTTGCGCCCACCACGACTTCTAATCGCATAGGTTTTCCAAGTAGCAAGCGTCTTAATACTACATTGATATAAATAACGCTAGAACTTAGCAGGGCGAGTAAGGCGCTAATAATGTGTTGTTGAGCAGCGTAGAGAAAAGAGTAGTCGAGGGTGTAAAATAAGACGCCCACTAATATAAGTTTCTTGTGGGTTTGCCAAGAAAGGCGCATGGGGAGTTTTTTTAACCAGCACCACGCACCTAAAATACAAGCAGCAATCGTAAATCTAAAAGCCACCGATACCGCTGGATCGATGACATTAATTTGATAGTTAATTGCTATCCAAGTCGAACCCCATATTAAACAGGTTGCAACAAATAATAAGGGGTTGGACATTCTCTTTATTGACTCTCTTGTGTTGAGTTTTCACTTGCCTTCGCCGCTTCTACCATCGCTCTTACATCGGCAAGCAATGCTTTGGCGTCATAGACAATGCCGTCTTTGATTGTGTAATCGACCCCACCTGAACGAACTGGTTGATTATCTTCATTCAAACGATAGTGCCCAGTGCCGTACAACACTTTAAAGTTGCGCAAAGGGTTTTCTTTGATGATCAGCATATCGGCTTTCTTACCAATATTGATTGAACCAATTTCATCTGCCATGCCCAAGGCTTCTGCGCCATTCAGTGTGGCGGCTTGAATAACTTCAAAAGGGTTAAATCCAGCTTCACGTAAAAGTTCTAGTTCGCTGATGTACCCAAAGCCATAAATCTTGTAAATGTAACCCGAGTCAGAACCCGTTGTAACGCGACCACCGTGATTTTTGAAATCATTTAGAAACTGCATCCAAAGACGGAAGTTTTCTTTCCATTCAATCTCTTCATCAGTTGTCCAATCAAACCAGTATGAACCGTGCGCATACCGACTTGGCTTAAAGAATTCCCATAAAGTCGGTAGCGTATAATCTTTATGCCAGTCAGCATTTCGTTCACGCATTAAGTCACGGCTGGCTTGATAAATTGTCATGGTTGGATTGATCGTGAAATTAAGATCAATGAGTTCATCACGAACCGCATTCCACTTTTCTGAACCATAAGGCGCAGCTTGTTTCCAAAGCTTTCCAGCTTCAGCAAAGCGGTCTTGTTCGTTATTGTAATTATAGGTTGCTGGATAATTCTGTATGGTTTGCGCTTCAAATAATGCCTCAGGCAATCCATACCAATGTTCCATTGTGGTTAAGCCTAAGCGAGCGCTGTCTAATACATTCATGCTCATCACGTTCAGTTGCGCGTGGTGCATCATAGTACCAATATTCTGTTTTTTAGCTTCGTCGAGTGCGGCGGTCATCACTTTTGGTGTCGCACCAAAGAACTTAAGACCTTTTGCCCCTTGCTTTGCTGCATTCTTTACCCAATCACGCGCTTGTTTTGCAGTGAAAATAGGCTCTTTGCTACCCATACCAAAGCCAAGGTAAGGAACAATGCGTGGTGCAACGATTTGGTTTTTCTCACTGCGCTTAGCATGATCAAGTACCCAGTCTAAACCGTTAAAGCTGCCTGGTTCTCGAACAGTGGTAATACCGTGCCCTAGCCATAATTTAAAGACATATTCAGCAGGGATATTGTCGGCCGAACCACCGATATGGCCATGCATATCAATAAAGCCGGGTAACACATAATAGCCTTCCAACTCTAAGACTTTGTCACCTTCTTGAATTTTAGGGCGTTTATTCGCCTTAATAGGCACGCCAGGGTGACCGACACTGACAATGTTAGTGATACGATTACCTTCAACCACAATATCAACAGGGCCCATAGGTGGCGCACCTTCACCATTGACCACGGTCACACCACGCAGGATAAGGCGCTCATAAGGTCCTTCTCCTTCGTCGCTAGTCTTGTTTGGCGCTTTGGCGCCGGGAGCTGCATGAGCAACCGAAATAATCGATATGGTAATGAATAAAAATAGGTACTTGCTTAGGAGTTTCAACATGTTTCCGCCATTCTTGTTTTTATAGCAGTATACGATGAAATATTGAGATCTTCACCGCTTTGGCAAGATTAGTAGACAATTGTATGAAATATCACCACTGTGTATTGATTTGAATGACATGAAATCCTCGACATGTCACAAAATCCTACTATCATTTATGTACTATCACGCCATAGGGGTTTCATTGTATTTATGGCGCTCAATTCTTTTTATTAATAGTTTTCATGGAATTAAAGGATTTTTAAGGATGAAAAAGCATCTTGTCGCTGCCTTGAGTTTTTTGTGCCTGTCTGTTGCATGCAGTTCCGGTACAGCCCCATCATCTGACGATCAAAGCGAAGTTAGTGTATTTACGCTAGCATTTGCATCCTGTGCAAATCAGTATGAGCCTCAAGCCGTTTGGACCGAAATAGCAAAGACTCAGCCCGATGTATTCTTGTTTATTGGTGATAATGTTTATGCTGATATCTATATGGTCGATGGCAAACGCAAAAAAAATCCAGCGCAATCAAAAGAACGCTTCGAAGAGGCTTATGCTTTAGCTAACGCGATACCTGAATTCGCTGCTTTCCGTAAACAAGTACCATTGATGTTGGGCACTTGGGATGATCACGATTATGGTGCCAACGACGCAGGAAAAGAGTTTCCACTGAAGAAAGAATCACAAGAAGCGTTTCTCGATTTCTTTGAATTTGCCGAAGACGATCCTATCCGACAGCAAGCTGGCATTTACCACTCTCGCATGCTTGAGGATGCAGGGAATCGCATTCAAATCATTGTATTAGATACTCGATATCACCGCGACCCACTTAACATGAATCCGCAAGGTAGACCGCAGAACAAGGGGCCCTATTTACCGGTTACGGACAAAAGCAAAACAATTTTAGGACTAGAGCAATGGGCTTGGCTAGAGCAGGAGTTGCTTAAGCCTGCCGACGTTCGTTTTATTGTCAGTAGTATTCAATTTGTTGCTTACGAGCATTCATGGGAAGGCTGGGGGATCTTTCCTCATGAGCGTGAAAGAATGTATCGCTTGATTGGCGAAACTAAAGCTAACGGCGTTGTATTTTTGAGCGGTGACCGACATTTAATGGAAATTTCCAAAGATAGCGGTGAATTGGGATCAGAAGTGCCATATCCAATCTGGGATTTTACCTCTAGTGACATTACGCGACAGTTTACCCCCGTGAATGAAGGCAATACATTCAGGCAAGGTTCTGTGGTTAGAGACACTAATTTTGGTGAAGTGAATGTTGAGTGGGCTGATGCGCTTTTGCAGTCCAAAATTATACTCACAGCAAGAGACAGAGAGGGTGGCATCTTGAATCAGCAGAAAATACAGCTGAGTGAACTTCAGCATTAATGAATGAGTGAGAACATCCTAGTATCAAATAAATGTGTTTAGTCGTCATGGAAAATAGATTGTCCGATATTAATATAAAAGTACCTTACAACAGTCAACCAATACTCATCAAAGCATTACTAACGACACTGTTATGCGCCTTGTTTGGTGTGTTAGCTTGGTTCGACTATGAGGCCATTAAGTTAAGCTTTCGTTTTGTTCTGTTGGCAATCAGTTGTTCTGTATTTTTCGCTATTTGCTGCGTTTACTGGTTGAAACTTCTATTCACTCGACGTAATTCGCTCAGTATTGACGCTGAAAGGATCACGTGGGTGAATGATTACAAAAAAGCCAGTGTGAAATGGTCTTTTATTCGAGAGGTGAATATTGTTGAACTAGCGAAAGCTGGACGTTCTAAGGCGACAGTCTATGACTTTACACTAGATGCTCGTGAATCTAGCCTGCCTAGCCCAGTTTCGCTTTACGCCATCGATTATCACATCTCTCATCCGCAGTTATTAGAAGTGATAGAGCAAGCAGGCAAGGAGTACAATTTTCAAGTGATTCTTGACCGAATGTAGTCCGCCAAAGTCAGGCTGACTTGCGGGTGTTGTGTGTCTTGGTTGAACAAACAAATCTTGATCTTGCCTAAGGGCGGAAGCCGTTTATTTTTGATGATATCTAGCTCTGGCGGCACACTGCTTTTTGCCAATGCAGTCACACCTAAACCTTGTTTAATAGCCGCGATCAAGCCGTACAAGTCAGCATTGGTGTAAGAAATTTTCCATGCTTTGGTTTGTTGTTTTAACTGTTGAATGACTCTCGAACGATACACGCAGCCGTCGGGCGCCAACACCAGTGACAGGTTATTCGTGTTCATCGCTTGTTTGTTATCACCCACCCAGACCAGTTCATCCTCAATCAATAGTTCTCCTTCCATAGGTTCGTCTGGGTTAACCAAGGCTAGAATGAGGTCGAAGTCATTGCGCTTATTGTTGTTTAATAATTGTCTACTCAAGGCTGACGTCACATCGAGTGATACGTCTGGATAGCGCACGCTGAACTCGCCGATAATGCTAGGCAACAAACGAGAAGCAAATTCGCTGGGAATGCCAAGACGCAGACGACCGCGCAAGGTATCTTGTTCTAAGTGTCGGAAGATGTCGTCATTGATCGCCAACATCTGTTTGGCTTGTTCAAATAACCATTGACCATCGGCATTGGCTTGGTAACGTTGACCAACTTTATCAAAGAGCTTCTTGCCGAGCTGACCTTCTAGCTTTTTTATCTGCAGGCTGATAGCGGGCTGTGAACGACCTAATAACTCGCCTGCTTTATTGTAGCCACCTAGCTCGATTATGGTCACAAAGGTGCGCAAATTATCCAGTGATAGTTGTTTCATTAGTTTTCCTTTGTGATATTTCAAAGCTCAAAAGCTCAAAAGCTCAAAAGCTCAAAAGCTAAAAAGCTAATAAAAGCTAACACACTTAAAGCACGGCATGTAGCAAAGGCGCTTCAAGCCCATCCATGGGTCGCTTGGCAATCGGCGTCCTGCCGATTGACACTTTGCTACATGCCGTGCTTCAAGTGCATCAGCTTTTCATCGCAGTATGATGGTCACAAAGCATGCAGCAAAGGCGCTTCAGGCCCATCCATGGGTCGCTTGGCAATCGGCGTCCTGCCGATTGACACTTTGCTACATGCCGTACTTTAAGTGCATCAGCTTTTTACATTTCCGCCTTTGGGATCGCAATGCATGCTCAAAATGCTTCAAGCCCATCGACTTTTCACCAAGGGATATTTTTATCAGTAGTTTTAATGCATTGTAGTGAATACATTTAAAAAGTAAATGTATTCATTAGGACTTTTAATTAGAAAAGTAGGGGGGCACTCCATATACTTTGATGCATTAAATCGATAGCGAGAGATCAAAAATGAACACGACTGCACTATACGACGCGCATATTAAAGCTGGCGCTAAAATGGTTGATTTTTTCGGTTGGAATATGCCGATTAATTACGGCTCACAGATTGAAGAGCACAATGCCGTTCGCCAAGATGCGGGTATGTTTGACGTGTCGCACATGACGATTGTTGATGTGATTGGTGCAGAGGCGAAAGCTTATTTGCGTTACTTGTTAGCTAACGATGTTGAAAAGCTACAAGCCAAAGGCAAGGCGCTCTATAGCGGTATGTTGAATGAAGCGGGTGGTGTTGTCGATGATTTGATTGTGTATCACTTCGAAGCAACGAACTATCGCTTGGTTGTGAACTCGGCAACCAAAGAAAAAGATTTAAACTGGTTGAACAAGATTGCGGATGGCTTTGACGTGACCATTACTGAACGTGATGAATTCGCCATGATTGCTGTTCAAGGGCCAACAGCTCAAGCAAAAGCGCAGAGTTTGTTTTCAGCAGCTCAAAAAGAGGCGGTTGCTGACATGAAACCTTTCTTTGGTGTGCAAGCTGAAGACTTGTTTATTGCAACAACGGGTTATACCGGCGAAGCCGGATACGAAATTATGGTTCCAGCAGCGCGAGCTGAAGAATTTTGGGATCAGTTGCTTGCTGTCGGTGTCGTGCCTTGCGGCTTAGGCGCTCGCGATACGCTTCGTCTTGAGGCTGGTATGAACTTATATGGCCAAGACATGGATGAAACAATATCGCCTTTAGCGGCAAACATGGCTTGGACCGTTACATGGGAACCAGCAGAGCGTGACTTTGTTGGCCGTAAAGCGCTTGAAGCTCAAAAAGCCGCAGGCCACGATAAACTTGTTGGTTTAGTGATGACAGATAAAGGTGTACTGCGTGCTGGTTTGAAAGTAATTGCTGCGAACGGTGAAGGTGTTATTACTTCTGGTACCTTCTCTCCAACATTGGGCCACAGTATCGCCATGGCGCGCGTTCCGGCTGGCACTGAAATTGATGGCACGGTAGAGGTGGAAATGCGCAAAAAATTGGTTACAGTTAATGTAGTAAAACCAAGTTTCGTGCGAAATGGAAAAAGCGTGCTATAGCAAACGACTGTTTGCAATATGCCTAAACGAATAAGAACAACTGACTAATAGCTAGGAAAGATTATGAGCAATATACCAACTGATTTACGTTATGCGAGCACTCACGAATGGGTTCGTCCTGAAGGCGATGGTGTTTTCACTGTCGGTATTACTGAACACGCCCAAGATTTGCTTGGTGATATGGTGTTTGTTGATTTGCCAGACGAAGGTGATGCGGTAACTACCGGAGATGATTGCGCTGTTGCTGAATCTGTAAAAGCGGCTTCTGACATTTACTCTCCTCTTACTGGTGAAATTGTTGGTGTAAACGAGCAATTAGAAGATTCGCCAGAATTGGTTAACTCTGACCCTTACGGTGATGGTTGGTTATTTAAAGTAAAAGCAGAAGATCCTGCTGAAGTTGAAGGCCTAATGGATGCAGAAGCATACGAAGGCTCAATCGAAGAAGAATAAAACGCTTCTTTAGCGGACTTGGTTTTACTTAATATTCTTTACTGAACAACTCCGCAAACAAACATAAAGGCTGCAAGCCTTGAGTCAAGACGCCGCTTTTTCAGTGGCGCTTTGATTTTTATTTTCAAATTTGTTTTTAGGTCGCCAATTTATGAGTACATCAAATACCCCAGTTTCTTTGCTAGATTTAGAGCAACCAAACGACTTTATTCGTCGTCATATTGGCCCTGGCCGTGACGAAATGGCGTCTATGTTGGATTTCATCGGTGCGGATTCATTAGATGATTTAATGCAACAAACTGTGCCGGCCGGCATTCGTTTACCTGAACCTTTAAAAGTAGGTGAAGCGCAAACTGAAGTGAATGCCTTAGCTGAGCTAAAAGCCGTTGCCAAAAAGAACGTCATCAATCGTTCGTTCATCGGCATGGGCTACAGCAATACGCATACGCCTAACGTTATTCTTAGAAATGTACTTGAAAACCCAGGTTGGTATACGGCGTATACACCTTACCAGCCAGAAATTGCGCAAGGTCGTTTGCAAGCGATCCTAAACTTCCAGCAAGTGACAATTGACTTAACTGGTTTGCCATTGGCATCTGCTTCTCTGTTAGATGAAGCAACGGCTGCCGCGGAAGCAATGGGTCTTGCTAAGCGCGTATCTAAAAACAAAAAGTCAAATAGCTTTTTCGTGTCTCAAGGCGTTCATCCGCAAACACTTGATGTAGTAAAAACACGTGCTGAAATGTTTGGTTTTGAAGTGATCGTTGGTCACGCATTGGAAGCAGCAAACCACGATGTATTCGGTGTGTTATTGCAGTATCCAAGCTCAACTGGCGAAATTAAAAATATTTCCAAAGTGATAGCTGACGTTCAAGCAAATAAAGGAATTGTTGCCGTTGCCTCAGATTTGATGGCACTTACCATGTTGACACCTCCCGGTGAGCTCGGCGCTGATGTCGTACTTGGTAGTGCGCAGCGTTTCGGTGTACCAATGGGTTATGGTGGTCCACACGCAGCATTCTTTGCAACTCGTGACTCTTACAAACGTTCATTACCGGGCCGTATTATTGGTGTGTCAAAAGACACGCGCGGCCGTCCAGCGTTGAGAATGGCTCTGCAAACAAGAGAGCAACACATTCGTCGTGAGAAAGCCAATTCGAATATTTGTACGGCTCAAGTTTTACTAGCAAACATGGCAAGCTTCTACGCGGTATATCATGGCCCGATAGGCTTAAAAACAATAGCTAATCGCATACACCGTTTTACCGACATTCTCGCTGCGGGCCTAGTTCAAAAAGGTCTTGAGCTTGCTCACACAACTTGGTTCGATACCATCACTGTGAAAGTAGCTAACAAAGCAGAAGTGTTAAGTAAAGCGACTGCAAAAGGTATGAACTTCAGAGCTGATTTGGACGGAGCCGTTGGTATCAGTCTTGATGAAACCACTACTCGTACTGATATCGATGATTTGTTCGCTGTATTGGTAGGTGACAATCATGGTTTAGATATCGCAGCCTTGGACGCGGCTATCGTTGAAAATGGTTCTGAATCTATACCGCAAGAACTAGTGAGAACAACTGACTTCCTAACACATGAAGTATTTAACAGCTATCATTCAGAAACTGAAATGTTGCGCTATATTAAGTCGCTTGAAAACAAAGATCTTGCGCTTAATCACAGTATGATTTCATTGGGGTCTTGTACCATGAAGCTCAACGCAACAGCCGAAATGATTCCTGTGACGTGGCCTGAATTTGGTCAGTTGCACCCGTTTGCGCCAATTGATCAAGCCCAAGGTTATAAAGAAATGATTGATGAGCTGAGTGATTGGTTGATTGATATTACTGGTTACGATTCACTATCAATGCAGCCAAACTCTGGTGCACAAGGCGAATACTCTGGCCTACTAGCCATTACTCGTTATCACCAGAGTCGAGGTGAAGGTCACAGAAATGTGTGCCTGATCCCACAATCTGCTCATGGAACCAACCCTGCGTCTGCACAGATGCTGAGTCTTAAGGTTGTAGTGGTTAACTGTGATGCAAAAGGTAACGTTGACTTAGACGACCTGCGCACCAAAGCGGAAGAAGTCAAAGATAACTTGAGTTGCGCGATGATCACTTACCCATCAACGCACGGTGTTTACGAAGAAACGGTAAAAGAAATTTGTGACATTGTGCATGAATTTGGCGGACAGGTTTACATGGATGGTGCCAACATGAACGCTCAGGTAGGCATTACCTCGCCTGGTTTGATTGGCTCTGATGTTTCGCACTTGAACTTACACAAAACCTTCTGTATTCCACACGGTGGCGGTGGCCCGGGTATGGGACCTATCGGCGTTAAAGCGCACTTAGCTCCATTTTTACCAAGCCATTCTGTTGTTGGTTTAGAAGCCGGTGGTACAGGCGAAGATTTAGCAAACAATGGCGCAGTTTCTGCTGCACCATGGGGCAGCGCGTCAATTTTGCCTATTAGCTACATGTACATCAAAATGATGGGTAGTGAAGGTTTGAAAAAAGCATCAGAAGTCGCGATTTTGAATGCAAACTATGTGGCGAAGAAATTAGAAGGTCATTACCCAGTCTTGTATAAAGGCAATAATGACCGTGTTGCTCACGAATGTATAATCGACCTACGTCCATTGAAAGAAGCATCTGGCGTAACTGAGATGGATGTGGCCAAGCGTTTGAACGACTATGGTTTCCACGCGCCAACTATGAGCTTCCCGGTTGCTGGCACATTGATGATTGAGCCAACGGAATCCGAAGCTTTAGCTGAATTGGACCGCTTTATTGAAGCGATGATTTGCATACGAGAAGAAATCGCAAAAGTAGAAAGCGGCGAGTGGGATGCAACGGATAACCCATTGCACAACGCACCGCATACACTAGCCGATATCTGTGACAGCAATTGGGATAGAAGCTACGACAGACAGCTAGCTGCTTATCCAGTTGATGCTGTCGCAAAAGACAAGTTTTGGCCAACAGTGAATCGAATTGACGATGTGTATGGCGATAGAAACTTGATCTGCTCATGCCCTGATTTGGATAGTTATCGGGATTTTGCTGAATGATGATGATCTGTAATTAAGTTTGTGACTGTTTTAATAAAGTTTGTGACTTTAATTAAGATTGTGACTTTGTAAAAAGGGCTACTTGTGGTGAGGTAGCCTTTTCTATATCAATTTAAGAGTATTTAGGCGATATCAGCTTTCCATGGATTTAAATCGCAGCAAATGGAATAACACACTCCTTTTCTGTAGTCAGTGATACCATTTGATATAAAAACTGTTTTGGAGACAAGCTTGCAAATTCACTTACTAAAGGCCTCAATTCGCCCTCAAGTAATGATTTAACTTCAAGCGGTCTATACCTAGCAGCACTACCTAAGTAGAACATAGCAAGCAAGGTGTAGGATAACTGGGGTAGTTCCCCTGGGCGCAGGTCAGCATAATATCTATAACCTTGTTTCGTCAATATTGGTACTACGTCCAGCTTCTTGTATTCAGCTAAAATATTTTTATAGATTCTGTGGATGTTAGATTGAGTGAAAGATTTTCTTTTTGCTGCTCTATAGACGATTCTATTTTCTCTGGGAAAACCCTCTTTGAAATAGGTCTTTCTTGAGTTTTTATAAAACTTTGAGACTTCTACCTTTGCTTCTTGCTCTTTTTGAAAAATGATTTCAGTAAATATTTTATCCTTTGCGTCATTAACCTGAAATTCTATTTCCACAGGCAGCAACTTTCGCTTTTCTAAATGGCCTAGGCTTGTATAGATACTGTGCACTTCTGGAATATGGGATAGCGCTTGCTGAAATTGGATGGTTGAAGAAGTTTTAATCGGTTTTCCTAATAGCTTTGTAAATTCATAGAAGATGTTCACAGCTCCTTTCATCTTCCCTTTTACATCAATTTCTTGTTTTTTACCGACTGGTAATATAAGGCCGTGGTGCTCATGAGTGGATTCCAAGGGCACATTATTGAGGCTGAGGTAGCATTTAACAAGGTCGAGCATGCCATAATATAACAGTGCCCCCTTCGCCGGCAGAGGACTGACTGACGCAGCGTTATAAAAATCTTCGGCTAGCCCCGCGTAATATATAGCCCGTTCTATTTTTATTCTGTTATTACCCCTAGTATTATTAAGTCTTACTTGAAGATAAGAGCTTAAAAATGACCAAGGATCACTAGTGAGTATTTGTTGCTCACCAGCGTTCAAAGGCACAAAAGTAAACCTAATTTTATTATACTTAAATAGTGCTAATTCACATTTCTCTATTGCTCTGGCCATAATTTTCCTTAGTTACCCCATAGCCCTTTCAAATCAACATCCCCACTATCAGGTTGATGCTCTTTGGGTAGCGACTTGAATTGCACCACCATCGGAATATCAAATGATGTCCCTGTGATTACCGCGCAGCCTTTTGACAGATTTGGGATCATAGAGCGCGATAATGAATCTAATGTACTTATAGAATTATCAAGCAGTAACAAGTCCCTATCGTTTACCAGTCTATGAATAAAAAAATTGTGTATCTGCGACATTATCGTTGCTGAGATATCAGCAGGTCGTTGGCTTGATAAAGTTAAATAAAAGCCAAATTTTCGACCCTCTTTAATAATTTCTTCAAATAATTCTAATCTATAATCCTTCCAGCTTTCACTTTCTCGATTGGATTGCATTGATAATATATTGTGAGCCTCATCAATGATCATATGAAAGGTGTGCTTTGGTGGACTATCTTCAATAACTCTGTCTTTGTGGCTCCCGTAATAATACTTAGCCAATAAAAGCGGGATAATCTTTTTAACTTCTTGGTTCGTTTTTCGAAGCGATACCACAGTTAGCAAGCTATTTTCAGGGTTGTTTCCAATTGAAAAAACACGTTCGAGTGATTTAATAGAGGATTCAACTCGTTTGAGTAATGGTTGAATATGCTCAAACTGAACGTATCCGCTTATCAAATCAGACAGTAATTGCAGGTTTACCCTTAATTTCAACTCCCGAAAAGGACTTAGTTGTTCTACCTGAATATCCTCTACATGAGCACTAAAATATTGTTGATAAGTGTCATCATCATCGCCACCATTTAAAACAATGCTAGTATTTAAATAATAAAAATTACTATTTTTGCTATGCCAACTTAATTGCATAATTGTGCTCTTCAAATCGTCGGCAGCAACAATGCCAGCAATTTCCCTAATTAGCTCTGCAAATTCCTTTTTGGGTGATGTACTAGTAAGTGCTCTAGTAATAGTTTTCTTAGTATAATGCTCAAGACTATCCTGCGTATCTTTAAACCGTTCCCTGCCCGAAACAATTCGTTTCAAAAAAGGCTTCTGGGTGTTCTCAGTAGCTTTAAACAAAATGCCAAATACTTCTTCATCCCAAAAGACATTTTCACTCAATGGGAACTTATCACCTTCGCTTGATCGTGTGTCTAAGTCGTAAACGTTCTTGTGTTCAGGGTTATCTACAAGTTGGTTACCGGTATATTCACCATTAAAATCAATTACCACAAAATGACTTTTGTCATTTAGTTGCTCTAACTTATTTTTAAATAATGTTGTATATAGGTTTGTCAGGGTATTTGACTTTCCACTACCAGTATTACCAAATACACCTATATGCGTATTGAATAGCTTTGACCAAGGCAACGATATAGGTAATTCTTCTTTTAAAATTTCACCAACAACGAAACTTTCATCCGGCTCACCATATATTTGCCTAACTTGATTTTCATTCATCAAATAAGCAACATCACGGATCATTGGTAGATGTTTTATACCTTCAGAAAAATCATTTTGATGATAAAAACCAATAGGTTTTAATTCGACTTTTCTAACATAACTTTTGCCATCTTTAGACTTAATGCGTTCATCCAAAAACTCGCCCTGCACCAGTGTAACAATATCTTTAAATCCACGTTTAATCAGAATGTGTTCTTGTATTGATACGCCTTTAAATTTTTCACCATCATAAAAAAGGGTTTCTTTATTTGACTCATCATAAAGCTCAATAACAATATTGACACCCTTAACCGATATAACTTCGCCAATAGCAATACTCATTTACTCATCGACCTTTTTAAGAGTAAATACACGTTTATTAAAACGAGTAAAAGTCAAGTCCTCATCAATTGTGATGTATTTAACATTGTTATAACCCTTAAACTTTTTGCGCATTTCACGCTTTTCATCATCGTTAAAACAAGAGATATAAACCGTCAAACTTGGGTTAGAGAGTGAACGCTGTACCAAATGTAATATATGCTCGTCAGCGAACGAGAAGCCAAAAGTTATTAGAGCTGAATTTGGGCGTTCTAGTTCAAAGCTGAGGTGACGAAGTATCTGATAATAAGCTTCTTCAAATACAGTTTCATGGAACTTCCATTTGGTTGGATTAACGATGGGGATAGCATCGTAATGCTCCCAAAATTCGGCAGTCCGTAGTAATGTCCAATCTTCCATAAATTCACCACCAAACTGAATTAAGTCCTCTAAAACCTTGCTATCGTCATTAACTATTTCTTCAAATGCTGTTAGCAACCTTAGTTGTTCAGCATCAAATTCAATTTCATAGGGCGTATGCCCATAATTAACAGCGATGCCCTGCGCCTCTTTTTGCCAATAAACTGAACCATGCGGGTGAAGAATGTTAATTTGAGGTATATATTCAGCGTGTTTATCAAAAATACCTTGCTGCAAAACTCGGTTATTATAGTTTTTAGTGTGAAATCTACGTTGCTGAAAACCAGCACTGCCATCGTTAACCACACAATTGACAGCTTGCTCTGTTAACAAGGCATCTGCTGAAACTTCAAAGCAATAGTCATAATTGGTTGTATAAATATTGCATTTTTTATCATTTCGATTTTGTTTTTCTAACGCTGACAATAAAATAGCTAAAAATTTCTTATACTCATTTAACACAAGACTACGACGTCGTCTTCCAACAACAGGCTTAGGTAGCCCAGGCTGAATACATGTTTTATAATATTGCATGAACAGCAATGTATAGAGGTTGTTCGTATTTTCTTTATCTAACGCTTTTGCCAGAGTCTCAAATGTATAGGATTCTCCATCAGTATTTTTGATACTTAATGCCAATGTTGGTAAAAAGCCGAATGATGCACCAGCACCAAAAAGAAAATTTAAGTTCTGTTCATAAACATCATAAAGGTTAAATTTATCTGACATATTAACGTCCTTGTTATTAGTATAATTAGAGTTGGCCGGAAAAGGCTTTTTGGCTTAGTGATTCAAAAATCGTTTCATTTCTAAACTCCGATAAAGATTTTGCTAAGTTTAAAAATTTTACTTTTAGCAATGTAAATTGTCTTATAGCTTCATCACTTGGTACAGGTATTTGAATATTACCGACAATTGTTTTATTCAAGTTTGCCATGGTTGCCCCTTGTGATTCTGACTCCAAATGATTTTTAATTGCTTGGCTTGAAAGAAGCTTATTTAAGTATTCTGAAAACACTCCCACTTTCTTCGGTCTGATATACAAGCTCCCAGTGCCACACATCCAACCGTTTTCCGCGTCATTGACAATTGCACAACGTCCCATTTCACCTCTTCGACCCATGATTATGTCACCAACTTTCAAATGATACTCCGGAAGAGAGCCGTGCTTTATTTCAGATATGGTTCGGTTAGATTTCGGTACTATATTTCCCTTAACAATATGAGTTGGGTTAATTAATGGGATTCCATTTTCAATATAATCTTCTTTGTGTAACTGAGTACCAAATGGTCCTATTTGAATTTTTGCAATGTCCTTCAAATCCCTAACCTCCCACCCCTTCGGATTGGTAACCGGATCGCCAAACATATCCAAAAACACGGCGCGGAGGAAGTCGTCGGCGAGTAGGATGGCTTGTTGGCGCTTGCGGCGGATGGCGTCGGCTTTGTCGAGTATGGCGGCGATGCGTTTTTGTTCGGCTAGTGGGGGGAGAGGGATTTGTAAAGTACGAATATTTCCCAAGGAAACAAATTTTTGTGTACCTCCTCTAGAATTACTCTGAAACTGCCTGATGGCTAATTCACAGTTTAAGAAATGGAAAATGAAGCGATTATAAACATGATTACTTTTTGTAAATTTAAACAGAGCAACATTCTTAATTGAAAATTCGAATTGTTTTTCAACTACAACAGGATTACCTATCGTACCTATCATGGCATACAGGATATCGCCATTGTCTACCGCTGAACGTTTTGATATGGATTCATGATCTGTTTCTGATATATGAGTACAAGTTGAAAAGTCTATTTTTCCATTAACTAAGTTTTTTGAAGTAACCAAAGGGATGCCTGTGCCCGTTGGTTTTGGCGAATCATGTGTTCCGTCCCGAACATCCATGATTTCATTAGCTTCGCACCATTGCCATCCTTTGGGTAATGATTCGCTACTACCAATCTTTATCACAGCATTCTCTCCAACTCATCAAGATCAGCCATAATCTCGCTTTCCAGAACTTTCAACTTTTCAAGTATGACTTTAGGATTTTCATACTCTTCCTCTTCATAAACCACTTCTTTATAGCGATTGATAGAAAGGTCAAACTTATTGCTGATGATATCTTTGGCATCCACCACAAAGGCTTTTTGCGTTTTATCACCAAAGGCTTTTTCGATGTCTGTTGCTGGTGCATTGCTCATGACCAACTCGCGATATTGCAGCCATTTGACTTTAGCATCTGGCAAGTCGTTACTGCCTTCGCCTTTAAGTTCACTGCGTTTGTCGTCGAGGGAATAACCATCGGCTAATAGGTCGTAAAACCATACGCGCTCAGTACTGCCTCCTTTGGTGAAAAACAAAATAGCGGTGCTAACACCGGCATAGGGTTTAAACACTCCGCTAGGTAAACTGACTATGCCTTCAAGCTGGTTATTTTCAATCAACTCTTGGCGTAATTGTTGGTGGGCTTTTGATGAGCCAAATAACACACCGTCGGGCACAACTACTGCAGCACGGCCACCTAATTTAAGTTGGCGTAAAATAGAGGCAACAAAAAGCAACTCAGTCTTTTTGGTTTTCACCATTTCGATGACTGAATCGCCACAAATTTCCTAGACGCCTCTTAGTTAGATGTATTAAATAATGTGCTACTCTTCAAACCGTGAAGTGTTTATTACTTTTTACATTTAGCAATTTGTTGAATCTCAAGAGAGGGCTTGAGAGCCTAGGTTTTAAAACTCATACAAAGTCCTTAAAAAAATCAAAAAAGAGTGTCTGCTCTTGTATGTCACTAAGTTGTAGTCATTTTTTCCGAGCTATAATCTTCACTAAAATTGCATATTCAAAATCTTCATTTTGAAACGCACCTTCTTCAATAAAGAAGCTTTTAAATGAACGTAATTCTAATTGGTAGTCTTTGGTCACCCCATTTATCGACTCAAGTAAATGCGATGATTCGCTAAAGTCATTACTATACAAATGCAGGACGCACACAAATTGTTTACAATCACTTGAATGTAAGCGAGTCACGTCGCCATTTACATGAAGAATGAAGTAGTCACTCAAAAGCGTCTGCAGCTCATAAGACGATGAGTCTGAATCATCCATTTCATTAAACACTTTATAGTCAAGCCACTCCTGTGCTGATAGGTGGTCTTGTAGCGATTCAAAAGAAGTCCCAATTAATCGAGGGTCAATGTACGAGGTCGCTTCTTTTAGAGCATCCAACCTTGCTTTTGCAGCACGATACCTGTTATTGAGGTTTGTATATTCGCTATTAAGAGTTATAAGTTCGATACGAAGGCGTGTTACTTGTTGCTGATAAGCGTTATCAAGTTGCTGTTTTTGTTGAGTGTCAGTAATCAACCTATTTTCTGTTACCAAACCTTCATGAACTGACTTGGATTGCTCTTTATCAGTCAACTCCTCAATGTCATTACTCAAATTAGTGCTTTCTATTGCTCGTAATGAGGTAACAGCTGAAACAGTTGAAGTCGCCTTGAGATTAGCTTGATGTGAATGGTCCTGCAAATGAAGATTAGCGAAGAACCCTAGTGTCAACGATAAAGAAATTGTACCTAATTGAAATATTCTATTCATTGGTTTCAATTCCTGACGAAGCCGGCAAGAGATAGGACAATATAAATGCCGAGTTCAAAACACCATTGTTATCGTAAGTGTATGACATAAAGCCATTTACAATGAAGTCTGATGCCCAACCCTGTCTTTGTAGTAAGTCTACTGATTTGAATATAGCGTTGCGTTCTGACTCAGAAAGAAAAAGTTTGCATTGTTTTAATCTACAATCCACTTTATGTAGCTCTATAGAATGCTCAGTTTCTTGAGTTGCAAAGAAGTTACCAATTAAAGCCTCATAATTATAAGTTTGTGAGTTTTTTTCTTCAGAACGAAAGAACCCTTTAAATGCCTCATATTCAGTTTGGTTAAACTTAGCTAAAAGTAAATCAAAGGGCTCAGATACATAATCAGCAAAAACTCTTGGAGATATTTCTCCTAAATCCTCTAGACTCCTGTTGAGCGTTTCATGCTTATTTAACAATTCTGCATGCATTGCTTTTCTCTCAATTAAGGCCTTTTTTAGTTTTGTTATGTCTTTTTCAAGCTTGTTTAAATTTGCATTCACGCTTTCATTGATGACGTTTTGTGCGGGTACTCGAAGAGAGCTATTCTCTTGTTCATAGCGAGATGATTTACTTGCATTTACATCTGGATTTTGTGGTTTAATCGCACTTTCTGAATTTTGAGAGTCAGTACTTTCGGCATCGTTTTGATTTATTGACAATTCCGCTACAGAATAGCCTATGAATGCAGCTAGGAAGCAACTTGCGACATGGATATAAATTTTAATAAATACTAATCCTTGTATAAACCAATTATCATAAGTGACAGATTATCATAGGATGAAGCGATAAGCTCATTTTTGTTAGGTTATAATGGGTTGCGCTCACTTTTTATAACAATTGGCAGCCTTAAATTGAGGTTTGTTCAAGCTTCTTTTTCATTCATCCACAAACATTCCAATTCTTTAAAGATATGGTTGACCAGTTAAGCTCTAAGCAAATTGCGCCTGTTGCTCATTGGTCCAATATACCGCGCCGCTAAGCATCAATCATGACATTGACGTAATCGTTTCCTGCGCAAGCGATTCGCAGATAGAAAACCGTAAAATTTCTAATAATCTGATTATTGGGTCTTAATCAGCAATCAGTCTGTTTCATTGATATATATGAAAGTACTTTGGCAAGAACTTAATAAATTAAGCTGTTGAAGATTCATAAGAATAAGCCATATTGCAAGCTCCAAATAAGAAGTCAGACGCAGTCACAAACTTTATTAAAATAGGATTTTTATCAAATTGATTTTTTTGCTATAAAGTCACAATCTTAATTAAAGCTTCCCCCCTGACTTTATTAGCTTTGCGCAACACAATTGTCACAAACTTAATTACAGATTATCAAATGATTGATGTCAGACACAATCAAAAATGAAACCCAGAACCGTCAAAGTTGCAATCATAATGAAAAATGCAATCGAGAGTAAGTTTTGATCTTTGAAAAAACCGCCTTTCGGCGGTTTTTTTATTGATGCTCCTTTTTGAAATATCAATAAGGGGTTGACCTATCCCCGAGATTAGTACCAATCCTCGGAGGAGGTTTAGAGTATATTGCATTATCTTTTTTGTGTGGTATAGACATCTAGACGTCCGTAATTTAGCGTGGTAACATTAACTCCGTCATTAAGAGAAAGTCGCCAGACTTCACCAACCTGCTTGCCTTTATTGGCGAGTAAGGTGGTTTCTGCCGCATCAGGTAGAATGAGCCCCTAAATTTGACCAACAAATTTAGTTTATGGGAATGGTTACTTTCTTCATTGCTAACCATAGATGGAGAAATTAAAAAATGGGTAATGATTTTAACAACCTTTACTTTATTAAAGACAAACGCAACGAGCAGTTCCAACCTTATCTCTTTGTAGAAACTTATTTTGAGCGCAAACGCGAGATGGTTATTGCCGTTGCATTCTGTGAGGGTCAACGTCGCATAAAGCTCTCTAGCAGAGTTGAGCAGATGAAATTCGAAGTTCGCCAAATAATAATAGGTGAAATATGCGCGGTACATTACAAAGCATCAAAAAAGGAGCTTCCTATTTTTGGTAGCATTCAGTGTTACAAATATTTTTATCAACCAGATAAAGCATGGGTATTTGATGTCGCGGGTAATTTCATTGAAACAATATCAGAGGCTGAACCCGACAAAGCAACTGCTTCGGAAGAGTTGGAAATAACATAAACAACACTTATTTAATTACGATATTACTCTATTTTATTGATTTTAATTTTCTTCTTTTACATCGACGCGCGCCTTTACTATGCAATTTCTTTGACCATTCAAGTAGTGTCAGGTAGCGCGTGTTCAGCCATGACCGTAAAGGCCATTTATGAAGAGCGATTGGACAATGTTATTATGTAGTTTTCACGGCTTAACTGTGCGTTAAATTCCTATAAACAAAAAGAACCAATCCCGTAGCAACTTACTGTGTCTTTGATTAAGCAACAAAACCATCCCAGCCTTTCATGTAAGTCACAAACTGATCGCTCAATCCTTCTTTCTTCAAATGAGCCTCACTGACTGGCAATTCTACAGGGGAAAAGTTTGAGTCTGCTATCACACGTTTTGGAAAATCATGGTGCAAGATCGCTGAACGTCCAATTGTCACAAAGTCGACACCGGCATCCATGACCGCACTTACATCTGCGCCAGAGGTGATTTTGCCCGCGACAGTGACTTTTACGTCTTTAAAATCGAGTTCCATGAAATGTGAAAGTAGTGTTTTTCCTTCATGCTCAGATTCATTCGGTTGTTTGAATACATCCCATAAAGATAAGTCTAAAAAGTCGATATTGTGTTCGTCAATTAACACTTGGCATAAGGTTTTTATTTCGGAAAGGACCATTCCAAAGCGCTCTGGCGACAGGCGTACGCCGAGCAAGAATCTATCGCCGCAAGCATCGCGAATGCCTTTGATTATTTCAAATAAAAGTCGAGCTCTATTTTCTAGTGTCCCGCCATACTCATCGTCACGTTTGTTAATGTCTGCACTCAAAAACTGAGTCAATACGTACCCATGCGCTCCATGCACTTCAACACCATCATAACCCGATGATTTTGCGCGAACGGCGGCGGCAATAAAGTCATCACGTAATGTACGAACCTCTTCTAAAGACAAAGCTCTGGTGTTGTGCTTTTCCACTGCCGATGCTGAAACGGGTTGTTGTCCTATTAAGTCTTCTGGTGAGCGCATCCCAGCATGGTGTAGTTGGGCAACAGCGATGCTACCATGGGACTTAATTTCTTCGGCTAAGCGCTTGTGCCCCGGAATATGTTCATCCCCGTAAATCCCCAATTGGCCAGGAAAGCCTTGGCCAATTTTCTGTACGTGAGAAGCGCAAGTCATGGTGAGTCCGAATCCACCTTCAGCGCGCATCGTTAACCAATGAAACTCATCGTCAGATAGCGTACCGTCACTGTGACTTTGTGTGTTTGTGAGTGGTGCGAGCATAAATCTGTTTGGCATTTCATGGCCACTTTTGAACTGAACAGGATTGCTGACTTTCATAGATTGTGTTTGCTTTGGCATAGGTTTCAATGATCGATAAATAATGCTCTTAGCATATAACCACCTACTCAAAACTACGAATTGATAGTGTTTATACACAGATAAAAGTGCTGAAAATATTGATACTTTGGCCGCTAAATCCAAGCGCTTTTTACCTCTAAGAAAACGTCGCTACTGTTGGTTAATCTCACCATAAACGCAATTGCTTTCAGATTTTTTCACCTCTTTTTTAATAAGCCGCGTATAAGCCTTATCACAACAGACAAGGTTGAAAAAAATATGCAAACTTTTGGTCCAAAACTGCTAACAATAGCAACCATTTCTATCATGCTGACGGGTTGTTCTCTGTTCGGAGACAGCGGCGTCGAGTCCGCGCCTTATGAGCTAGTAATGGCAGATGAAACGAAAGAGATTGAAGTACGTAATTACGAATCGATGGTTTTAGTCTCTGCGAGCATCGATGGCACGAGCGACAACAGTGCATTTAGAAAATTATTTAAATACATTACGGGTGCAAATGAGGGTGCAACAGAGATTGCGATGACGGCGCCGGTGTTTATGGATGAAGATCAAAAAGGTACAGAAATTGCGATGACAGCGCCTGTATTTATGGCTGAAAATACAAATGAACCTTCTATGTCATTTGTCATGCCAGCTAGCTTTACGCTTGAAAGCACACCAAAGCCGACTGATCCCAGCCTCACGGTCAGCGAAGTCAGCAATTATAGGGTAGCTGCGATTAGGTTCAGTGGCACACTTAGCGATAGTAACGTTGATGAGCACACTCAGATCTTACTCAATTGGATGCAGAGCAAAGGTCTTAAGCAAGTGGGTGAGCCTGTTAAAGCTGGATACAATGGGCCGTTAACATTGCCGTTTTTAAGACACAATGAAGTATTGATTGAAATAGAGTGATGGTTTACCTGGGCCAATCGTGTCCAATCAGTGGGGCACTTAAGGCTATAGTCATTCAAATACAAGTGAAAAGTGTTTTTAAAAACAAGACTATTCGTGCCCTACTGAATATCGTTTATTTGCTTTAATATCTTTCATGATATGTTGGCTACCATCTGGCCATTGTATTGTTATGTGATCAACGAGTTGGGCTTTACCTAAGCCAAAATATACTGCAGATTCACTATGGGACAAATAGCCTTTTGTTGGCATCATTCGTTTCTTTTGTTCGACACCGTTATACTTTATCGAAATAGTTGTTCCAACCGTCGAGTAAGTCTTAGTTTTTGAATAGAGTGTAAATGCAATCCAATTATTTTGGTTGTCAGTGTCATTTCTATACAATCGTACTCTTTCTTGAATTGAAGATATCGCAAAGTCTAAATCTCCATCATGGTCAATATCGGCATAAGCGATTCCTCTCCCTGCTATTGGATTAGAGAAATCACCTAGTTGGCTAACATCTAATTGAATAAATTGCCTTTCGCAACTCCCGTTACACTGCCAAAAAACTTGTGGAGGTTGCTTATATCTCAAATTGCTTTGTACTTTTTGAATATCAGGTTCTACATTACTATTTATTTGAATAAATTCATCTTGTCCATCAAGATCTAGGTCTGCAAAAACTACTCCCCAAGTAAAGGAAGTACGTGTTGGTCCTCCGATACCAATGAGAGGAGACACATCAACAAAGAAACCATGTGAGTTATAACGATAAACAGAGGTCATCTCGTCTGTAAAGTTACCCATAGCGATGTTGAAGCTCTTATCACGGCCCAACCATGCGCCATCCATACCCATTGCTGCAGTGGGCAGGCCTAAGTTATTATAAGACAGCCCGAAAGAGTCAGCCTGCTCAATAAACTTTCCATTCCCTTGGTTTATAAAAGCGAAATTTTTAATAGAGTCATTGGCTACCACAAAATCGATTAAATTGTCATCATTTAAGTCAACAGGTAACACACCTAGAGCTTTTGTTAATTCTTCTTTTTTGCCAAGATTCAATTCGGTGAATGGTTGAGGGTATTGATTAATATAAATCTTTGAAACAGATCCGCTGAAAGAGTTGGGGTGAGGGTACATTCGATTAGCGCCATCATAGTTGATGTCTAGTTGCTCGTTTTTATCTATACTCCAATTTAAATAGTTTCCAACAAACAGGTCCAGATCCCCGTCGTTGTCAATATCAACGAAACTCGCAGCAGTTGAAAAGTCTCTTTGGTCACCACCAACTTCCATTTCGTCAGTTATGTCTTTAAACCCTTCACCTCTTTCGTTTTTGTACAATTTATTCATTCCGAAAGCCGTGATATACAAATCGTCATAACCGTCTGCATCGAAATCTCCAATTGTCAATCCTTGCCCATACCCTAAAAACATCAAGCCTAAATCTTCAGTTACATTTACAAAACGCTTCCCCTCTTCATTTTTATAAATAGCTATATTATTACTTTTACTTTCTGCGGCATTCTTAACAGAACTACCCGCTACTGCAACGAGATCTGCAAAATCGTCATTGTTATAGTCAATAAACCCAATACCTCCCATCATGCTTTCAGGGAAAAGTTTATCTCCCTCTGCACCATTAGTGTGTATAAATTCGATACCATAGACTTCGGCAACTTCTTTAAAGTCTATAGTAGGCGAATTCAGTTTGTTATTTGAGCTTTTCTGGATTTCAGGTTGTGACGGTAATTCGAAGTTTTGCTTTTCTTTTTTTGAACACCCATTTATTGCAACTATTAGCAAAATAATAAAGGTGAGAGTAAAATTATTTGACGAATATTTATTGCGCATTTTCAAGCTCTATCAATTGAGTGAATAAATTACTACGGCATTGACGATTTTATCAATATAGGAGTCTTTTGCTCGGGCTAGGGTCACAGCACTAGATTCTGAATGTTCGTCCAGCTTATATTTTTTATATAGTGTTGAGTGATAATTTGCCTTATCACTATCTCCTTGAGTTCGGGCTATATTAGCAATACCGAAATGTGCACTTGCGTTTTCAGGATCAAGACTTAATAACCTACTATAAATCATATTAGCTTCCTTGATTAAAGAGTTATATTTCAATATATCTCCTTCGTTTATTGTTGCATATAAAAATAAGGTTTCTGCTAACTTAATTAATAGGTCGTAATCTTTAGAAAAATCAAATCCTCTTTCTTTCGCAGTAGGCCAATTATCAATATTCATTAGTTTATTAAGCGACTGTATACCTTCATTTATAAAACCGTTGTCAATGCTTATTAGCGCAGAATACCACTCTGCTGACCAACTATTGTCAATGCCAGTGCTGTGAAGATAATCGAGCTTTTTAAAAGCTTTCTCTAGTTGCCCTTCGTTGTAATAGAGTCGAACTAAATTCATCGTTCCTTGGGCTTCTCCGTATTGCTCTACCAACTTAAAGATCTCTTCTGCTTGTCTATATTGCTTTTTACTTGGCTTGCGTAACAGACCAATACCGTAATCATTTAATCTTTGAGGTGGAGTTGCTTTCGCGCGACTGTTAGCAATTTTAACTTTGTCGCCCACTATAGATACTGAATCCTGTGAAATAATTGTCGTTGGTAATGCTTGCTCTAATAATCCAGCAGCCTTAAAGCTCTTGTTAGCATAATCTTTGTCGAATTTTCGATAGTTGAGTTTTGCGTCTATTCTTAGTTTTTCTGAATAGCCCGAGGGTAAAGTGAATTTGAAATGAACGACATCAGCCGCTCCAGGTGGGATTTGATGGCTTTTTGCTGATGTAAAAATGTCTTCGACATTTCTCTCTTTGATTCGTTCTCCTTCAGCGTCCACTAAAAAGTTTTTAATGAAATGTGTTTCTAATTCAGGTATTTCGCCTGTTGCAAGTGGCTTACCACTGCTTCCAATCTCTAAATCGTCATCAAATAATTGTAGTTGAACCCATAGCTGATTGGAATCTGCTGTACCATTTGTAAACAGATGACCCAAAGTTTTAGTTCGTATAACAACTTCTATAAGATACGTTTTGTTCGCGGCTAAGTTGACATTACTTTCATTTTGAAGAAATTGAAATTCACCATTGATTTTTCCGTTTTCTCTTATGCCGACGATATCTAACGACACGGATTCCTCAAGAAGATCCTTATGCCTCTGTATAACACTGTCACGATCATAGCTCAATGTCGCTGCAATCGCAGTGTTGCCGCTCGCAAATAGATGGTCTCTTATAGAAAGCTCAGAGGAAATGCTTTGCATTTTTGCACCGCTATCTTCGTCTGAGATTTGATAACTCATATGACAGCTGTTGCAATTATTCTTCGCTTGCTTAGGATAATAGAAACTGTCTACATTATGCCCACTAACTCCGCTTTGCAGAAAAGAATCATAATGGTTTTGACCTCTCAACCATCTATACTTATTAACCTTCTCCGGTATATGTACTTTATGACACGAACCACAAAACTCTGGCGTTTTGTGCAGTGGTTTTAAAAATGTTTCTTTGTGAAAATCCGGATTCGATTTAAGTAAAACATTACTAAATGATTGAAGTAAATCTGAATCACTAAATGCAAATGGATAATGAGTGGGTTTTTGTAAGGTAAAATCAGCATTTCCTTTTGTCGAATCAATACTGATAACTGAGTGGCATACGGTACAAGTTATGCCTGCTTTAGCAGACTTTTCGTTATTAGATGGAAAGCTAGGACTATCGAAAACGCCCGAAATTAGTGGTAAAGGATCATGACATCCAGCACAAAACCTAGAGGCAACAACATCTCCATCTCGCTCTAACATATGCGCCCTCGTGTTGTTCACAGAGAAGCTATAGAACGGATTGTTGAATGATGAAAACTTATGTGCACTACTAGACCATTGGTTGTGAGTATCTTGATGGCAGCCTTGGCAATATTTATCGAGCATAAATGATTCAGATTTAATGACGCTATCAGTTTTCACTTTGAGTAAAGAAGGCAGAAAATCTAAGGTCTGCTCATCTTCGTCGAAACTGATTACGCTAATGCCAGTAAGCGCAATCAAAACTAGAGTAGAGGCACTCAGTTTTGTCCAGAACCATTCTATTTGAATGGGGTGGCGGCCGTTTTTTCGGTGGCGAAAATAGAGCAATATAGCTAGCAAAGGAATTATAATATGCGCGGCATAAACCAAATTTCTCAAAATGGATGCATTTAGTTCAAAATCAAATACACCGCGGATCAAAAGTGCGCCAGTTAATGAAGTTAACACGACACTAAGAGACAAGTATATGCCTGCTGTCCGTGCACGGGTATTTCTAATATGTTTGATGGCAATTAAATGGGACGTTAGATACAAAGCAAATAGAAGAATAAATGGAGCACTAACTAATAGGTGGATAGCAAAGACATATTGAAAGTTTGCTTTTTCAAGGTTTTCTCCTAAAATTCCCTCCCACACCGAAATGCCAGTAAGATATATTCCACTTATGAAAAGCAAAACCGTAGTCACTAATAAAGTTTTAGCAAGTCTTTTGCCTAGACTCGTATTCACGTCATTTCTTGGGGAGATCATTTCTGCGTTGCCAAGCGTGTCAACCTTTCTTTTAATTGGTTTGGAATATTAAACCCCAGTTCTTCAGCTTTTTCTAGGTGAAAAAAAGCTTTTTCAAACCTACCAAGGTCGGCATTTACTCTCATTAAGTCCATTTGAAAAATAGGATTGTCTTTCCATAACGCTGCAGCTTCGTTCAATAGGGAAAGCGCTCGTTCAAACTCTCCTTTACTTGCAATAATTCTAGCAATACCTTGTAATGACCTGGCTTTGTCGTTATCTGATTCCTGCATAGACAGAGCATTCTCATAATGCTCTCGCGCCAACTCATACTTTTTTTCACTTAGCGCTATATCAGCAAAGCCAAGATGGAATGTCGACGAACTAGGAAACCTGTTTATTGCTTTTAGGTAAGTTTTTTTAGCTTCATTTAACCTTCTCTCAAAAGTTAAATAATGTGATAGTTTCAGAAAATCATCTTCTTGAACGCGATCGTTGTAATGTGTAATTAGTAATTTAAGGTACTTAATTGTAGCTAGACTATCCTGTTTGCTAATTGAACGATTTATGTTAAATCTCAAATCGTTCAAAGTCCGTCCTTCAGTCATTACCTCCTCATAATAAGGATGCGGTAAACTTAACTGTGCCTCATTGTAGGCTAAATTTTCTGCTGGTATATCGATACTAATATCGACTATTTTTGATAATCGAATCAAGTATGCTCTCGCAATCGACGACTTTGGTGACAATTGCATTGCTTTTTCCAGATAGTCGCGACTTCTTTCATATTGCCCCATATTAAACAATAGCTTTCCAAGGGCAAAATTGCTCTCAACAATGTCAGGAAACTTAGAATATACAATTTGGTAATAGTGTTTTGCTCGTTCGTAATTTCCTGTTTCTTCCATCAGTCTCGCTTCAAAGAAAAGAGAAGCGATATGGTCGTCATTTAACTGGTTTGCCTGCCTTATGTAATCTAGGGCTTCTTTTGTTTGCCCCAAATTGTGAGATGTTACTGCTAACATTGAAAACCACTTATGTCCACTAGGTTCTATTACAGCCAAAGTCATATACGCATCTTTCGCATCGTTGTAAAAGTAGTTTATAAACAATGCGTCTGCATACCTAGCAAAAGAAGCTCTATTATCATCAGCTTCCTTAGCCTCAATAAATAAGTATTGCAAATGCTCTCTAACAATGTCGGTAGAGTTAGTTAGATCCGGGAGGGTGAAACTTTGATTCAGGGAAGGCTTGCTAGAAGAGTTAGATTTGTTTTGGTTTACATCAGGCTCAACAGCTACGTGTTCATCACAACCGCTTACTATTAATGAGATGATAACGAATAATAATAAGGTTGCGTTGTTGGGCATACTAAAAGCCAATTGGTTGATAATAAAAAAGTGGGCTAATAAGCCCACTGTGTTTAGATGTACTTAATGTCGTAATAGCTATGGCAAAATATTATTTACGCTCGTTTTCTTCGAGCTAAAAGGCCAAGTAAACCAATTGATAAAAGCACTGCGACGCCTGGGGCTGTTACCTCATCATAAGTATATGCAACAGAGATATTACCTCTCCAGTAAGCGTCATTGTATCCACTACAACGGTCTCCATTATCGTTATTGTCGCAATACCCTGTCATAGCCGCATTTATGTTAAAGGAGAAATCTAAATCATCAGATCCAATAAAATCGTTAAGAGAAAACATACTTGTATCTAGGACGCCATTGAATATACCGTCGTCATTAGTACTGTCCGAACAACCAACAGAACCTGAGGTGCTGTAACTGCGTGAACAATTGTCATAATTAGAATCGCGTGTAGCGGAAGTTGATTGGAACGGGTCTATCAAGGACAAAGAGAAATCTGCAGACGAAGTCATGTTCACGAAGGTATCGTTTCTGTATCGATAGTATGTAGAGCAACTGCCCCACCAATTGCAGTCTCTATAAGAAGATCTTTCTGAACTGTTATCGTACGCTGACGCATAGGAAAAATGGTCCCATTCACTAGTGAAGCTGACTTCTACATCAGTCAATGTTCCTAAACCTGAATCGAATCTAGCGAGCGAGAGAGATGAACTTGTTAAGTTAGAGTCGCCAAACGAATATCCATATGTTGTATTATAATTGGACGTGTTATTCGTGGAGAAACTAGAGTTGTACTCAATAATGGCAGCATGACTTGTTAACGACAAACCACCAAGCAGCACTGTAAAAGATAAAGTCTTCAACAATTTACTTAGCATGATATGTTCCCTTGGTTAATTTATGTTTGCAACAAATCAAAAAACCAGATTTGTCGTGTAATGTTTCATATACACCAAGCATAAAGTGTTCCATTTTTAAATTTGCATAGTTATTAGCTGGTTACGCGATTTTCATTTGTTAATAATAATTTTTTGTAAAAAAAACTGACATTTTAAAAGCAGTTCGAGCTAGATTAATTATACAAAAAGAAGCTAGGGTTACTTGTTTTCAGACACACCCATGCAGTTGAATAGTCAAACTTAAAAAAATAGTGATCAAATAGGTAGTCTGCGCAGAAAAGCTAGAAACCTCGAGTCTCTTCGATCAAGAATAGAGCTGACTATAAAACTCACGAATTTACTTTAAAGGGATCAGAATGAGCCTATGGAAGGCAGCACTAAAGACAATATTGATTTTCATCGGATTATTCATATTGTTATTGGCCGGTTTAGCAAGTTACATATTTGTCGACTTTAGCCCAAACGAACCGGCAATAAAGCGTTCGCCCGAATGGGTGAACGATATCACTCAGCTAAATCCCATTTTGGTTAATAATGTTCTTGCCCCAACAACTGTCCAACAAATCAAAGATGCCATCATGGTTTCTTCTGGCAAAATATCCATTGGCGGAGGTCGTTTTAGTCAAGGTGGACAAATTGCCTTAGAAGAGTCGCTTCACCTCGACATGAGGAACTTCAACAAAGTACTATCGCTAAATGTTGAAAGCCAAGAAATTACTGTGCAAAGTGGTATTCGTTGGCGAGATATCCAAGAAGTGATCGACCCCGAAAACCTGTCAGTTAAGATTATGCAATCGTACGCTAATTTCACTGTCGGTGGCTCGCTAAGCGTGAATGTGCACGGAAGATATATGGGCGAGGGGCCGATTATTCGCTCAGTTAAATCTTTCAAATTAGTGCTTGCTGATGGTTCGTTAGTGGAAGCTTCGCCACAAAAAAATTCAGAAGTATTTTATGGTGCAATTGGTGGGTATGGTGCTTTTGGTGTCATCGTTGAAGCAACTCTAACCCTTGTATCGAATACTAAGATCGAACGTCAAAGCGAGGTGATGTCACGAAGCGATTACCCATCATTTTTCGCTAAAAACGTAAAACCGAATACCGGCATTGTGTTTCATAATGCAGTGATTTATCCCCCTGAGTATCAAAATTTGCGCAGCGTATCTTGGATAGAAACAGAGAAAGTACTCACTATTGAAGAGCGGCTTATTGACCATAATACCGACTATTGGTGGCAACCGAAAGTGAGTGAATTTGTTGCCGATCATCGAATCGGAAAATGGTTACGACAGTATGTTTTGGATCCATCTATTAACCATGGTGACGTCGTTCAGTGGCGCAATCGCGAAGCCAGCTTAAATCTATACGAGCTAGAGCCAAATAGCAGGAAAGACACAAGCTATGCCCTTCGAGAATACTTTGTGCCTGTAGATCGTTTTAACAGTTTCGCGGAAAACATGGCTGAGATATTTCAGCGCTATGAGGTAAACGTGCTCAATGTCTCCATTCGTCACGCTTTGCCGGATACCGGTTCTTTGCTTGCCTGGGCAAGAGAGGAAGTCTTTGCTTTTGTGGTTTATTACCGACAGGGCACCAGTGAAGATGACAAAGCGAGAGTGAAAGTGTGGAGCCAAGCACTCATTGATGCTGCCATTGCGGAAGGAGGAGCTTATTATTTGCCTTATCAATTGCACGCAAGCACCGGACAATTTCATGCCAGCTACCCTCGCGCGAATGAGTTCTTTAAGTTAAAAAAGCAGTTTGATCTAAACAATCGATTCAGTAATAAGATGTGGGAACAGCATTATCCTTCTAACAAAAATGCAGAGAGCGAAAACTAAGGCAAAATAAAGATTTGCAGAATTGGATTGCGCAAAAATGGGGTCAGAGTTAATTTTTTCGCGGTTTGTTCAGGCAATTGATAATGTAAACCTTCAAACGGCATGGATGCCGTTTGGGAGCGGGCAGGATGCCGTAAAGCGTGTTTACATTATCAATTGCCTGCTCAAACCTGAAAGGGAAAATTAACTCTGACCCCTTTTTATTTTAACTCTGACCCCTTTTTTTATTTACCGCGGCGGTGCTTCGGTTTGCCTTTGGTTTTTGGCTTGGCTTTTGACGCTTCTTCTGCCGCCTTGTTATGAGGCTGGTTGTCACTAAACCTTGTTAGGCCCTGCTGATGCTTTGGTGTTTTACCTTTCGCAACAGCTTTGTTCACAGAGCGTTTAGCGTAAGCGCGTTGCTCACTGCCTTTGAGTTCATTGCGGCTTTCAAAAGGTACTAGGCACTTGGCGCCATTACCTATTAAGTATCCTTTGCCCATTTCCGTTAACGCTCGGCGGATAAGTGGCCAGTTAGCGGGATCGTGATATCGCAAAAGTGCTCTATGCAGACGGCGACGAATATCTCCCTTAGGTACTTCAACCTCTTCACTTTTATGATTCACTTTGTGTATCGGGTTTTTATTGGTGTGATACATCGTTGTCGCGTTAGCCATTGGCGAAGGATAAAAGTTTTGTACTTGATCCAACTTAAAGTTTCTTTCTTTCAACCATAAGGCCAAGTTCAGCATATCTTCGTCGCTTGTCCCAGGGTGTGCCGAAATGAAATAGGGAATGAGAAACTGTTCTTTACCTGCTTCCTTGGTGTACTTATCGAACATTTCTTTGAAGCGGTCATAAGTGCCCATACCCGGCTTCATCATTTTATCTAATGGGCCTTTTTCAGTATGTTCAGGGGCTATTTTTAAATATCCGCCAACGTGATGAGTAACCAGTTCTTTAACGTAGTTCGGATCTTCAATGGCTAGGTCATAGCGAACGCCAGAGGCAATGAGTACTTTCTTCACGCCCTCGACTTCGCGTGCCTTGCGATACAGGTTTACGGTGGGTGTTTGGTCGGTATCTAGGTGACCACAAATATCTGGCCAAACACAAGATAATCGACGACAAGTTTGCTCTGCTTTTGCACTCTTGCATCGCAGTTTATACATATTCGCGGTTGGGCCACCTAGGTCGGATATCACACCAGTAAAACCTGGGACCTTGTCACGAATTTCTTCAATTTCACGAATAATAGATTCTTCAGAACGACTTTGAATAACTCGCCCTTCATGCTCAGTAATAGAGCAGAAAGTACACCCGCCGAAACAGCCTCGCATGATGTTGACCGACGTCTTTATCATATCGTAAGCCGGTATTTTGGCCTTACCATAACTAGGGTGCGGTACCCGTGCATAAGGCAAGTCGAAGATAGCATCCATTTCCTCAGTTTCTAAAGGAAATGCAGGAGGGTTTATCCAAACCAATCTATCGCCATGGCGCTGCGCCAATGCTCTAGCGCAACCAGGGTTGGTCTCTTGATGCAGTATCCTTGAGGTATGAGCGTAATGTGTTTTTTCAGCACGCACAACATCATAGGGCGGTAAGAGAACGTAGGTTTTTTCCCATGGTTTCACGCGTTTTGTTTTTGATGTGAAGGGCTGAACCACTATTGGTTTAGCTTTTTCAGCATCGATTGCTGCTTGCTTGTCTTCTTCCGATTGAATCGCACACTTGTCTTCAATTATTTCATAAGGACTAACAATCGGGTCTATTTTGCCGATCGTATCAACGTGTGTTGAGTTAACGCCTTGCCAGCCTGGCAGGGGTTCTTTTCTGATAACAGCGGTACCGCGAATGTCCTGCATTTGGTCGATAGTTTCGCCTGCAGCAAACCTGTGTGCCATTTCTAATAGGGGGCGCTCAGCGTTACCAAACATCAACATGTCTGCTTTCGAGTCAAACAAGACAGAACGCCTTACTTTATCTGACCAATAGTCATAGTGTGCAATGCGACGCAAACTCGCTTCTATCCCACCAATAACGACAGGTTTTTTGTAAGCTTCCTTACAGCGTTGGGTGTACACAGTTACCGCGCGATCGGGGCGCTTGCCACCTTCATTGCCTGCTGTGTATGCATCATCATGGCGAAGTTTACGATCAGCAGTGTAGCGATTGATCATTGAATCCATGTTACCGGCTGTCACACCGAAGAAAAGATTGGGTTCACCCAATTGCATGAAATCGTCTTTTGAATGCCAGTTTGGTTGAGAAATAATACCGACTCTGAAACCTTGTGCTTCTAAAGTGCGCCCAATAACCGCCATACCAAAGCTAGGATGGTCAATGTAAGCGTCGCCAGTCACAATAATGATATCGCAACTATCCCAACCGAGTTGGTCCATTTCTTTGCGAGACATTGGTAGGAATGGTGCGGGGTCGAAGCATTCAGCCCAATATTTGGGGAACGAAAACAGGCCTCGTTCAGCCTTCATCCTTGGCGTGTGTTTTTTTCGGGAAGCTGGCTGGATAGAAGGCATTCATTTCTCTTTCGTTGGTGTTACATTACAGTCATTGGTAGCGTGCAGCCAAATTGATAGCTGCGCTAATCAGGCATTCGAAAATGCTAGCGAGTGGCCATTATAATTGAAGGAGGATGGTATGACAGCAAAAAGATTCCCACCCCCGAAGCGTTTTAACGCTGCGGTGTCTGAAAAAGCTTACACTAACTAATCTTCGTTTTTAAATATTCATAATAGGGCATCACTTCGTCGACCACTTTTTGCTGTGACTTATTGAGTGTAAATGACGCTTCTTTTGGTTTTGCAAAACCAGTGGATGCTTCAACACTATGATACCAGTGACTTGCCCAAACACCGTCACTTTCACGCTTGCCTTTGCGCCAAGAAAGCATCTTATCTGAGAAAGGGATATCGAGACTGTCACACAGATGAGGAAGAGCGGTTTCTGGACTGGCTAGAATAGACGCTGAATCGATGACAGGTATTGGTCGCTCACTAAACTGACTGAAGTAGTCGTAGAGTTCTACTTGTCGGCGGATACCAATGTCGTTTGCTGTGCAGTCGCCCCTACTATTTGTGTACGAATTGACAACATAAGCGGGGTCTCTGATTAAAACGCAGTGACGCAGATTTTTTGCCCAAGCTAAGTCACACTCATTGAGCATATGCTGCGTCATGTGTTTTTGATATTGAACAGGCGTATCACACTTACCTTCACTCATCTCGTTCGCTACTTCATTATAAAATCGCGATTGCGAGCTGAGCACCTCCTCAAACATGGGGTGGGGGCTTTGAGTTTGTTGAAGATAATATGCATAAAACGGTTCATCGACGACGCTACAATCCTCCCTGTTTTCCCAACTTCGCATCATTGCTGTGGATATATTTCTTGGACCAGACCACATTGCTATTCGAATTGTCATGCTTTGGTTCTCCTAGCAAAGTTGTGTACGTTGATTTGCCGCGTGATCTGCTTCGATCATTTGTACATACAGGGCTTCTAATTTTTTGGTTAATTGGTTTGTACGTTTGCCAATCGCACGGCCATCTACTTCAGATACGGGTGTTAAGCCTGCAAAAGTACCGGTAATAAATGCTTCGTCTGCGGCATAAACATCAGCAAGTGTAAAATTGCGCTCGTAAACCGGAATGCCATGTTGTTTGCACACATTAATGACATTGCGTCGAGTGATACCATCTAAACAAAAATCACCAGAAGACGTCCATACTTCGCCGTCCCGCACAATAAAAAAGTGAGTGGAGTTACAAGTGGCGACAAAGCCATGAGGATCTAACATCAGGGCTTCGTCTACTTGTGCCTTAGCTGCTTGAATACAGGCAAATATACAGTTCAATTTGGAATGCGTGTTCAATTTTGGGTCTTGCACATCTGGGTAACCTCTGCGCACATGTGAGGTGAACAAGCGCACCCCTTCACCATCAGCTAAACCAAGTGCTTTCTTGTGCTCTGCAATAATTACAATAGTCGCAGGAGAAATAGTCACTCGAGGGTCTTGATAGGGCGTCGCTTTAATACCACGGGTCACCATCAGACGGATATGCACACCATCATGCATGTCGTTTGCCTTGCATGTATCGTAAATTCGTTTCACGAGATCTGTTTGACTGATGCCAATATCTATATCTAGGGCTTTTGCACCATCATAGAGTCGTCGCATATGTTGCTGAATAAATGCAAGGTGGCCTTGATGCAGTCGAATTCCCTCCCACACCCCATCGCCAAGGATAAAGCCACTATCAAATACTGATATTTTGGCTTCACTGCGAGGGAAGAGTTCACCGTTAATGTTAATCAAAATAGTCTCGTTGCGAGGATCGTCTTGATATTGGTGTGTACCTTTTGCCATTATTTATTTCCATGATATTTTTTATCTACGTTATGCAAATTGGCCGAGAAAATAAACATCTTTATTTTCATATACTGCGTAACAGACTTACGTTATTTATAAAAAAGAGGGAAGTGAGTGAAAACCTTAAGACAAGTTCTAAGCATTGCAGTATTAGCTTTGGCGATCAGTGCCTGTGCTAATTATAATTATCCGAGCCAAGTGCAATTGGGGGAGACACTCCCAGAGGCCAAAGGTCAGAGTCTTGAAGGTGAGACTGTGATCATACCTAAGGACTTCGCTGGCGAAATGACCTTACTTTTATTTGGCTACAAACAAGATTCTCAATTCGATATTGACCGCTGGTTGATTGGCCTAGATATGACCGAAACGCCGGTTAATGTTTACGAAATTCCTACAATCCAGGGTATGGCACCAAGAATGTTCAGCGGCTTTATCGACGAAGGCATGCGTAAAGGGATCCCGAAAGAATTATGGAAAGGTGTAATAACTGTTTACGAAGATGGTGACCAAATTCAACGTTACACTGGCAATCAAAACCCGAATAATGCCAGAGTGATGTTGCTGGACGCAGATGGAAAAATCTTGTATTTCTACGACCGTGGTTTTTCTGTTGATGCCTTAAAGGCAGTCAGAAATTTAGTGAAAAGTTAGGTCGTATTTATCTTGCTTAATGTGTAATCTAGGCTCTTCGCAGAAATATAGTACGGAATGCTATGCAAAACAAAGAACCTATTCACGGCGCTGACGCTACGAAAACAGCTCATCCATCAAGTGTCAGCGACCAAAGCGGCTTACTCAGCAGCAAACGTTTTTTACCTTTATTCGTTACGCAATTCTTTTCCGCACTGAATGACAACGTATATAAACAAGCGGTTTTACTTCTATTAATATTCCAAGCTGCGAGCGTCGCCGACGGTGCACTTTACTCTAACTTGGCCGCTGGTTTGTTTATTCTTCCTTTCTTCTTGTTTTCGGGGATGGCTGGCCAACTGGCAGAGAAAAATGAGAAATCGCGCCTGATCCGCATCATCAAGTTTTGTGAAATCCCGATTATGGTAATTGGTGCTATTTCTATTCTAACTCAGCTCATATGGCTTATGTTGGCAACAGTATTCTTAATGGGGTTGCAGAGCACCTTTTTTGGCCCATTAAAATACTCGATTCTGCCTCAACATGTTGCTCGCGATGAGCTTACCAAAGCAAATGGTTTAGTCGAATCTGGTACTTTCGTCGCCATATTATTAGGCACGATTTTTGGCACTTACTACATCACCCAAGAAGCGGGTCCGATGTATATCAGCATTGCAATCTTAGTGCTGGCCACTGTCGGTTTTATTAGTAGCCGATTTATTCCGCTTAGCCCAGCGAACGATCCAGAGCTAAATTTTACGTTTAATATTTTTTCTTCAACCAAAGACGTGTTTAAAACGCTGAACGCCCAGACTGAATCGGTAGGAAAGTCAGTTGTCGGCATCTCTTGGTTTTGGCTGATTGGGGCCATTATACTCACAGCCTTGCCTAACTATGTAAAGCACGAGATGGGCGGGGATGAACTCGTCGTGACAGCTGCCCTAGTGGTGTTTTCGTTGAGTATAGCGATAGGTTCTTTGCTGTGTGAAAAGCTGTCTCGTTCTCGAATCGAATTAGGTATTGTGCCGTTTGGCGCCATTTTGATTACCGTTTTTCTATTCCTACTGAGTCAAGAGCCTAACATTAGCGCTTATCGTGATGTCCCTGAAAGTCTGCTCACAGTGTCAGAGGTGTTTGCCAGCGGCGATATGATTTATCATCTTATTTGGATGGGGGCTATCGGTATTGCTGCAGGGTTCTACACGGTACCTTTATATGCATTGATTCAGCAGCGCACAGAGGAAAACAGTCGTTCGCGGGTCATTGCCGCAAACAACGTGCTCAATGCTTTGTTTATGGTCGGTAGTGCCATCATCAGCATCGTGACTCTATCTGTCTTAGAATGGAGCATTCCACAGCTATTGCTGCTACTTGCCGGTTTGAACCTTCTCATTTCTGTCTATATTTATACTAAAGTCCCTGAGTTTTTCCTTCGTTTCGTTATTTACATGCTTGCTATTTGTATGTATCGAGTTCGCACTAAAGGTGAAAAGAATATTCCGGATGAAGGTCCCGCTGTCATCATTGGGAATCATGTGAGCTTCGTGGATTGGATGTTTATTCTAGCAGCCTCCCCACGGCCTATTCGTTTTGTTGTATTTGCCCCAATCTACTATTCAAAGTCCTTGCATTGGTTGTTCAAGATGGCGAAAGCAATTCCAATTGATAGTGAAAAGGCTAATCCTGTCGCATTTCAACGCGCATTCGATGACGTTGCTCATGCGCTGGAGCGTGGTGAGCTAGTGGGCATATTCCCTGAAGGTAAATTAACGGGTGATGGCAGTATTGATACTTTTAGACGGGGAATAGAAAGAATTATTTCGCGAAGTCCTGTGCCGGTTGTTCCTTTGCACCTAGGTGGTTTATGGGGCAGCATGTTTTCACGCAAAACCAAGTGGCGTCTGCCTCGATTGCGTTGGTCGTTAGTGTCAGTAAGTATCGGTGAAGCCGTGGCACCTAAGGATGTGGAGGCTGATGCATTAAGAGCCAAAGTCATCGCCTTAAAAGAAGAGCATTCGCCAGATATAGATTAGCTTTTGTTTGCTTTTTGTACAATACTAAGCCTTATGTGCCAAAACCCACACAAGGATGTACGAAAATGCAAAACACAGTATTCCACTATAGAACCCTCAGAACACTGATTGGTCTCGCTGCTTTCGCGATCATCATTTTATGTGTCATTCTTTACCATGTGAACGCCTCTGCCGAGGTTGAGACGGCTGCTTATCCCACGAGCTTAAGTTTAACTTATCACTTAGGCTCAAGAGATGTGTTTGTGGGTATCCTATTTATTGTTGGTTCATTTTTATTGGCTTACAAAGGGCACACGTCTTCAGAGAGGAAAGTGGCTTCGTTGGCAGCTATATTCGCCGCATCAGTCGCTCTTTTCCCCACAAGTATGGACAAACTTTGGGTGGTTGAGAACGGTTTTGTTATCGATCAGCGTGTATGTGAAGCGCCTTACTCATTAGAAGAGCTAAGGGCGCTGGCGCCAGACGATGATAGAAAGTATTGCAATGCAAGTCTGGTGAGCGCTGCCCCGACCATTCATATGGTGGCTGCGGTTCTGTTGATTCTCAGTCTTATTTATTTTTGCCGAGTGTTTTACCTGAGAGCTGGGCGAAAGTTAAAGCTCGCGGGGCTTAGCACTAAAGATAAAAGCACCTTGAAAAGCCGAATTTTAATCTATAAAGCGTGCTTAGTTGCCATGGTCGTGTCTATTCCCTTGTTTATTGGAATTGCTTATTTTGTCCCAACTTTCGATACAGCGGTGTTTTGGATAGAAGTGGTTTGTTTATCGGCATTTGGCGTTTCTTGGCTCGTTGCCGGAAAACAACTCATCTTGAAGCTGCCAAACAAAGACGATGAGGGCGATGAAGAAGATCGCTTGAGTTACGCAGTAGACAAATTAACTCAAGAGGCGAAATAAAAAATGAAAAGGGACTGTGAGTTAGTATTCACAGTCCCTTCAATTTAAGACTATCAGCTATTTGGTATCAAACAGCTTAGAAAGAATAGCGAACTGATACTGAAAGCTGTTCACCATCATCGTTTGTTGATACACCAGCGCCCAGTGCTAGTTGCTCATTTAAGTAATAGTGGCCACTTAAACTAAGCGTGTTGTCGCTAAAATCACCAAAACGTTCGTGAGCAAGAGATGCATCCACTTCAATTTCATCAGATAAACGAGCGCGAGTACCTACCTTATACACTGTACCATCGTCATCAGCTTCGAAGTCGTTCACTTCCACATTGATTGATCTGCGACCGATTGAACCATAGATATCAGTGGTTCTTGTAATACCGTAGCGATAACCAATGTTGATATCGAAGTTTGTGATATCAAAATCACTACCGTCTACATCATCAGTCAGGAACCTATATTTTCCGTCGATGAAAATGTTGTCTGTGAGCAAGTATGAACCCTTTAAACCAAAGCCAAATGGTGCAAGCTCGTCTGTATCATCAATATCGAACTTTTCAAGTGAACCCTCTACAAAATTCCAGTCTGGAGATTCAGCCGCCAGCACTGCAGGTGAAGAGATAGTCGCAGTAATTAGAAGAAGTGACGCTAATGTAGTTTTCATATATTTCCTTATTGGATAAAAGTGTGATGCAAGGTTGCAATGCATCATGTTGTTTTCGATAAGGATAATAGGGCGAGATGCCTGAACGATAACTGAATTAAAAATGAATTTTACCTGAATAGTAAAACTTAGATCCCCACCTTCGTGGGGGCGACGGTTTTCTCATCATCGTCATTCCTGCGAAGGCAGGAATCTAATTGGTAATAAGTACAAAGTAAAACCTGAATAGTAAAACTTAGATCCCCACCTTCGTGGGGACGACGAGGTTGTCACCGCTGCAGCTTAGATCCCCACCTTCGTGGGGATGACGGTATTGTGGGGATGACGGTATTGTGGGGATGACGGCTTTCTTATCATCGTCATTCCTGCGAAGGCAGGAATCTAATTGGCATAAGTACAAAGTAAAACCTTACAATTAGTTTACTTTTGTATTATATGTTCCAAAAAATAATAATTTTGAATCAAAACGTCCATTTATAAACACTAAAATTTACCCCATTGATAGAGCAAGACTTAACACATTTTAATTTGCTACTCCGCGGTAGCGCTATCTGGGGAAATGATGAAATCTAATCTTTTACAGTTTTTTAAACACTTTATTGTCGCACTTACTTTCTTTGCAGGGGTTTTGGCAAGTACCTATTCTTTTGCAACTGCAAGCCTTGACTCGGATATTAGCAAATATGCCGTATCGGCTGGCTATATCCACGGCGAAGGTGATGTTCGGGGAATAAAAATCGCGCTGCAATATCATAGCGATTACTTGCAACAATATAATTCAAATCTGAATCTATACTTTGAAACTAGCGTTAACTTCTGGGAATACGGCGTTGAAAACAACTATGACAGCAATTTTGTTCTAGCATTATCACCAGTATTTGAATATCAGTTCTCAGAGTATAAATCGAATCCAATCTTCGTTGAGTTCGGAATAGGTGTGTCCCTTTTAGATGATACTCGCTTTGCTGGTAAAAATGTTAGTACACACTACCAGTTCGAAGATCGTCTCGGTATTGTGATGAAGTTTGGTAAGAACAAGCGTGATTCAATCGCCTTGCGCTATTTACACTACTCGAATGCAGGCTTTAAAAGACCGAACCCGGGTTTAGATTTCATTAGCTTGGCGTATACAGCGTTTTTATGATCTAGGTCTCCGCCTTCGCGGGGATGACGGAAGAGCGGAGATGACGGAAGGGTTTAGGTCCCCGCCTTCGCGGGGATGACGGAAGAGCGGAGATGACGGAAGGGTTTAGGTCCCCGCCTTTGCGGGGATGACGGAAGAGCGGGGATGACGGAAGGGTTTAGGTCCCCGCCTTTGCGGGGATGACGGAAGTGCGGGGATGACGGAAGAGCGGGGATGACGATGGTTTTGCTTAGGGTTGCTTGGTATCGTCGCCTGATGCATCTTTAGGAGCATCTTGCTCTGCTTCGGCTTGTGCCTCTTCATTGCGCAAATAGCCAGCGGCTTCTTCGTCTTCCTTCAAGTCCAAACGACTATCAATCGAACCACTCTCGAATGCTCGAGATTGTTGATTGATTTGGTGAATTTGACTCGCATTAGATAAATCACGTTCGTTAGTGATCGCAGCAATTGCTTCACGTTCGCGTAAGAAGCCTTTGATTTCATCGACGATCGCCGCCATTTCCTGCTCATTTTTGGTCATGGACATTATAAAGCGTGGTTGCTCTAGGTTCTTCATGCCGCTAGTAGCAAAAATTGAAGTTTTGATGCGAGAGGTGATTACCCAAGGTGTGATACTTGAACGCACAACCGTATTTTCTGAGCGGGTGCTGTCATGAATGGACATACCGGTAGAAAGTTTCGACTCTGTATAAGTCCCTTCGGTTTTTAAATACATCAATAAAGAAGTAAAGTGCATTTCGCCCCAGAAGAGGTGAGATGCCGCATCGAGTATCTTTGATGCACTTTTAAACGTTAACCATGCGAACAAAGTAAATAACCCGCCGCTTACTGCTTGCAATAGCAGCGTTAGGTTTTCGTCTGTGCCAAGGGCTTTGTGGTCATTGTAAGCGCCAATGGTGTCGATAACGTTTTGGCCCAAGAAATAGAATGACACAGCGCTAGCGATAAAGAATATTTGCCCAACGAGCGATAAGATACTTTTCTTGCCGTCTTGCTGGGTATTATTTTCTTCTTCTGCCAGAGCCGGTTGTGTTTCTATCAGCAATTCGCCATTGAAGCTACCTTTACCATCTGACTGTTCGTTAAGTTGCGGGTCAAATTCGCGGTAGATACGGTTTGGCATTTCTTTATAGCGGCGATTCGCCAATACGATATTTTCGATATTGATGAATATTTCGTTAGGATGAACAGACTCTTGCATGTTTTCACGGTATTCACTCACCTCTGTTTGCGGAGCAGCCTTGGCCATTCTTGCGAATAAGAGTGGGAGTACAGCACCTAACACTGCAATAGTAGAGATCGCCAACAGACCTAAGTTGCCCCAAGCGCTGAATATGCCACTTGCCTCAGTAAATACTTCTTTCGTGTTGTCACTAACGCTGAGCCATTCATCGAGGTATATACCGGCAATGACGGGAACCAGGATCGATAAAGCAAGCAAGCCACCAAAAGATGCGCCGCCAGCACTTTTCAGAACAGTCTCTCGGTTTGAGTTGATAGCTCTGGCAGCAGATGACCACGTGACCACCAAATAAAGAAGTAGTAAAACACCCATGATAGGCAAAGCAAACAGCTGCGCAGTTTCACCAGCTAAGCCCGTGGTGACAACAAAAAACACGATCAAAAACGACAAGATACCCGTTAAGAAGTTAATGGTAACGCCCGCTATTTCTTGCGCCATTTTACGCAAAGGGTAGGGTAGGAATGTGAGTTTTGGGAAAATAGAGTGCACAAATCGGCCTAAGAAGCCAACCGGTTCGATGAATGTCGTATTTTTACGACCCATCATCATGGAGTGAAGAGACTTTGCACTATAAAGAAGTGCCGGCTTCTCCATTTTCGCTGAATCTTGCTCAGAGCGAGATAAGTTGAATGCTAAAGATGTTGGTACCGAGCGACCAACGAAATATCTAAATAGTTGGAAGAAGCCAACACCTGTGTGTCTAGCACCACTAACTAACAAATAAAAACCGATAATTGCGTAAGTCCAACCAATTATTTTGTCTTCTTTCAACGCGCCTGATACTTGAATTAGCGTATATACGCCAATTAAGGCGACAAGCGTTCCGGCAATAGCTTTAAACAATCCCTCTTTTTTAAAGGGGTTTTTGATTCCGAGGGTTTGTGAGCCAAAATCATATGCCATCTAAGGATTCCTTTGTAATAAATGGAGAAGTCGCTAAGTATGCCTAAGTTACTGGCAGGTGAAAAGGCTAAAAAAGCAATATCCCAAGCTTTTGTTTTCCATTATAATAGTAGGACAGCGCAAGGCCTTTAGCGGGCTGGAATCTTATCTCGATAATTCAAAAGTTGTACCGGATTACACCTAATTATAAAAAAGGAACTACCATGAAAAAAATTACCTCTCTATTGCTCGCCGCAAGCTTAACTTTTTCCGCATCTTCGCATGCTGAAGAGGGTTGGTTCGACTCTTTCAAAAGCATGCTCGGTTTTGGCGATAGCGCTGAAGAAGTTGCCGTACCTGAAATGCCAAGTATCGATGGTATGTTGGGCGCGCTGACTGAAAATCTAGGTGTTACCAGTGAACAAGCAGAAGGCGGCTTAGGTTCAATCATGAACTACGTTAAGAATAATGTATCAAGTGAGTCATTCGGCGATTTGAGCGCGTCATTACCTGGCTTAGACCAAGTGTTGAACTCAGTGCCAGACATTAAAGAACTAGGTTCGTCAGATGGCATATCAGGCCTTTTAAACAAAGCGTCTGAATACAGCGACTCTTTGAAGGGAATAAATGAATTAAAACAACAGTTTGAAGCCCTAGGCTTGAAACCGGAAATGATCACAGACTTCATTGAACAAGCAAAAGCTTATCTTGATACTGAACAAGGTCAAGAAGCGAAGAAAATGCTAACTGAAAGTTTTTCATCTCTAATTTAAATTCATTAGGTGGTAAATAGAATGAAACGAGTAAAACAGCAGCCGTTGATACTGCTTGTCAGTACTTTTTTGCTGTTAGTAGTTAGCTCGACGAAGTTAATGGCCGCTGATATTTACTTGATCCGTCATTTTGAAAAACAAAAGCAGAGTACCTCTGTCGACGTGCCTAACAAGGCGCGTCCTGACAAAGGTCCCTCGCTAACTCAAATAGGCGTGAACAAAGCTGAGAGCTTAGCTGAATTCTTGAAAGATAAGAATATTCGTTTTATTTACTCCACTGACTACACCCGCACTTTTCAGTCCGCTTTGCCTTCTTCTATGCGTTTGGATATAGCTGTTACGCTTTATTCGCCGAAAGACCTGGCTAGTTTTGCAGATGAATTGAAAGCGCTTGATGGCAATGTTTTAGTTCTTGGGCACAGCAATACAACACCGCAGCTTCTTTCGTTATTAGGCGGCCCTGACAAAACCCTCAGTGAAAAAGACTATGGCGATCTGTTTATTATTACGCAAGATGGCCAGCGTTTTCGCCATGTTGTCATAGAGGAATAATGAGCTTTAACGAATTTGTCAGCGGCTTTTTTGGCAGCAATACAATTGAAATAAGTGCCGCGATATGCGGTTTTATTTGTTTGGTGTTGCTTATTCGCGGGAATATTTGGAATTTTGCGTTTGGCTTTGTTCAAGTCACACTGTACGTGTGGGTGTTTTATCAAGCAAAGCTATACTCTGACGCTGGTTTGCACGTGGTGTACATGGCATTGCAGATTTATGGTTGGTGGCAATGGTCGCAACATTTACACACTAAAACGACGGTGAATGTCGAGACGATTTCGGCGAAGCATTTAACCATTTTCCTTGGTATTTCTCTGGTCTCCTTTTTATTGCTTGGTACTGCAATGAAGCAGTATACAGATGCGAGCTTTGCTTATGCCGATGCGTTCACAACCTGTGTGAGCTTAGTGGCGTTTTTCATGATGACAAGGCGATATATATTAAATTGGGCGTTCTGGATTGTGGTCGATATTGTCGCAATTTACGTTTATCTTCAAAAAGCCCTTTATCCAACAGCCATATTATATGCTTGTTTTTTGATTATGGCGTGCGTAGGCCTTTACGCTTGGCATCAACAAAGCAAACAACAATTAAAGAATTAAACGAGTTTATTTTTGAATACATTAGCTTCAAATCCCGTAAAAAAAGTCGTTTTTATGGGCGCACCTTCCACCGGAAAATCGACTATCTGCCAAGCTGCTGCTAAGTACTTCAATACTAAGCATGTTGATGAGTTCGGTCGCACATATTGGGAACAAAATCAGTCTAATCGTCGCTTGAGTCCTGAACAGTTACTGTATATCGCGCAAGAACATATCGCGATTGAAGAACGCACGATTGTTGATGCAAACTCGTATCTATTTGTCGATACAAACGCACTAACAACCTGGCATTTTGCTTTGGATTATCATGACTCAGCACTCCCTGAACTTAGTCGACTTGCCGACGAGAGTAAAGCACGCTACGACCATGTTTTTTTATGTGCAGATGATATTCCTTTTGAGGATACTTGGGAGCGCTCAGGCGATGTAAAACAGAAAGCATTCCAAGACTTCATTTCAAATGAGCTTGTTAAGCGTAAGATCAAATTCACGGTGCTCTCAGGCAGCGTCGAAGAACGCCTTCAAACCATCATTACCACTTTAGAAAGCAACTAAACAATACCGCTGATCTCAGAATGTTAGCGAGAATTGAGCTTATACTATAAAAATGTAAGCGCTTGCATTTTTCTTCACAAATTGTTTACATTAGCGTGAGGCACATAAACGTCGGTGCCCAAAAACAATTAAACATACAACAACAATAAAATATTGTGAAAAGTGAATGGACAAAACAATGCACAGCATAATTAAAATAATATTGGGCGCTGGACTATTGCTCACCCAAAGCGTTTTGGGTGCCGCTCTTGCTGCAGATAAATCAAAAGAGGTTGATTTGATTTACAGCAAATTGGTTTCAGCTCTGCCGAAAGATGGCGCAATCATGATTTCTCCCTATGCAGATAGTTTGCAAACCTTTGGCGAAAATATTCAAGCTGCCTTTAATAGAGAAAGCGATGCTCTCGGTGGTGTCGCTTTGGAAGTGAAAACCAATCTTAGCAAAAACCCATGGGATGCTGGCATATTCAATGTGCTAGGCGCGCCTATTGAAAAAGGTGATGTGATCTACATGGCATTTTTTGCCAAAGCACTAGCACTGCCAAGCGAGGACGACGCGGCAGTCATAAAGAACGTAGGCGTTCAAAAAGGTTCTGAGCCCTATACTACCGTTATTGGTCGTGATTTTAATCTCACCACAACTTGGCAAAGTTTTGCACTAGCTGGGGTCGCGAAGGAAAGCTACGATGCCAAAACAACACAGGTTTCAATGCAAATAGCGACGGGTAATTTTGAACTGGCTGTTGGACCGGTATTTGTGTTCAACCTTGGAAAAGATGTCGATCCAACAGTTTTGCCTTTTATCACGAAATAGAATTACCAGGAAATAGACATATCACAAAATAGAAGTTAGTGAGTAATCGTGACGACAATCTGTCTTGAGCCAGCGTGGTCACGATGCTCCCCTAAGTAAATGCCTTGCCATGTGCCTAACAACAATCGGCCCTTATTGATTGGTATGCTGACACTGCTCCCAAATATAGATGCTTTGATATGAGCAGGCATATCGTCTGGTCCCTCATATGTGTGACGGTAATGTGGCGCGTTCTCAGGTGCCAATACGTTTGCATGGGCCTCTAAGTCACTTCTCACCGTGGGATCTGCATTCTCGTTGATTGTAAGGGACGCTGATGTATGTTGTATGAACGCATGAAAAACGCCGCAATCTATTCCTTTTAAATCATCACAGTGTCGTATGATTTCCTCGGTGACTAAATGAAAACCTCGGCTCTTTGCTGATAATTTGATCGTATATTGAAATGCCATGTTCAAGGTCTCTTGTTTGTATGCAATATTCGTTTTATCAATGGTAGACTCTTAGCCCTATCTTCGACAAGGAATTCAATCGGTGCAAACTAAATTTCAGAATATATGGCCTGTTAAACAAACAATTATCAACTCTTTATTCATGGCGCTGAGTATGGTGATTTTTAGTAGCCATTCTCAAGCGCAGCAGACTGAACTCATCGACTTTCCGAGTGCCGAGAAGAATACGCCATACAAGCTAGTGTCGGCCTTGTCATTTCGCGAGCCAGATCAAACACACAAATATGGTAGCGAACATGCCGATCAATATGCAGCATTTTGGTCACCGCCAGAACGTAGTAGCAAACCCCTTATTGTGTTTATTCACGGAGGTTGTTGGTTGAGCGCGTTTGATATTAAACATTCTTACGCATTAGCAACCGCCTTATCGCAACAAGGCTATCCAGTCTGGTCAATGGAATATCGCCGCGCTGGCAATGGTGGCGAATGGCCAGTTGCTTTGGATGATCTTAGTGCTGGCTTAAAAGCCCTAGGAACCTTAAATGACCAAGGTTATGACACTAAAAATATACATATTATCGGCCATAGTGCTGGTGGTCACTTAGCAGCCATGCTTGGCGCAAAGCTGGAGGATGCATTACCAGAAGAAGTTAAGCGGGTTGATATCGTCGGGCTTGCCGGCATCATGAATGTTGTAGACTATGCTAACGGCAGCAATAGTTGTCAGTCGGCAACGCCCAGTTTTCTATCTGGACTTCCCGCGGAGTCAGTTCAGAACTATTATTTAGCTAATCCACAAAACTATCAATTAAGTGGAGAGAAGTTAAGGTCCTTTATCTTGCTGCAAGGCACGCAGGACAGCATCGTACCGTCTTCACAAGCGAAGCATGTGCGAGCTAAAACAGTAATGCTCGAGGGTGTTGGACACTTTGATTGGATCCATCCTGGTTCCTATGCGTTTAAACAGCTTCTTACCACTTTAGAATCACTGAGATAAAAATACACCATGAGTGAAAATTCGAAATCCCAGCACGTAAGCACACAAAGCCACGCAGCTTCTGCGATCGCAAGAGACCAACAAGACGCGATTGCGCATTTACGCGATCATTATGAGTTGCCAGAAGACACTATTTATTTAGATGGTAACTCTCTTGGCGCTTTACCAAAGGCAGCTAAAAAGCGTGCTCTGGAAGTTGTCGAAACACAATGGGGTAAAGATTTAATTACTAGCTGGAATAAGCATGCATGGATAGATTTGCCAATTAATGTGGGTGATCGCATTGCGCCACTAATCGGCGCAAAGCAAGATATTAAAAACGACCCCGCATCTGCTCAAGTGATTTGCTGTGATTCCATTTCGGTTAACCTTTTTAAACTGCTATGTGCCGCCCTGTCACTGAATAGTGATGATGGCAAGCGCACTAAAATCTTATCTCAGCGCGATAATTTTCCTACCGACCTGTATACCGTAGAAGGTTTGCAAGCATTAATTGGCGCTGGAAAATGTGAACTTGTGCTATGCGAGGAAGAGGAGATTGAACAGAAGATAAAGGAGCTTGGCGACTCACTTATTACTGTTATGTTAACGCATGTAAACTTTCGTTCTGGTTATATCCATAATCTCCCTAAAATCACTGAATTGGCCCATCAGCACGGGGCTTTAGTCATTTGGGATTTAGCTCACAGTGCGGGTGTTCTGCCAGTGAACGTCGACGAACATAAGGTGGATTTTGCTGTCGGGTGTGGCTATAAATACCTGAATGGCGGGCCGGGAGCGCCAGCCTTTGTGTACGCTGCCAAGCGACATCATGCAAAATTACAACAACCCTTAAGTGGGTGGATGGGACATGCCAAGCCCTTTGATTTTGCAGTTGAATACCAAGCCGATTCCGGTATTAAGCAGTTCTTAAGTGGCACGCCTAGCGTGATTTCGATGAGTGTATTGGATGCGGCATTAAGCGTGTTTGATGACGTTAGTATTCAACAAATCAGAGACAAATCGATGGCGCTGACGTCATTTTTCCAACAGGCAGTTGAAGACGCGGATGACCTCAAGGGTTTGAAGTTCGCGTCGCCAGCATTACCTGAACAACGCGGTTCACAGCTCGCTTACACGCATGACAAGGCATATGCCTTGTGCCAAGCGCTTATTTCAAAAGGGATCGTCGCAGACTTCAGAGCGCCTGATATTATCCGTTTTGGTTTTTCGCCGACTTATCTCAGTTTTCAGGATATATTTCAAAGCATCGAAACGCTCAAACAAGTGATGCGAGATAAAACGTACGAACTGCCAGAGTTTAATCGCAAGCAAGCAGTGACATAAGTTTTACTGCTGCTTATCTACTTTACTTTGGAAGCAGACACATTGAATCCCTCATATCAAAAAATCTGGACCACTGTGAACGCTATCCCTCCGGGGAAAGTGGCGAGCTATGGTCAGGTTGCTGATCTAGCTGGTTTGCCTGGACGCGCAAGACTAGTTGGTAAAAGTTTGGGATTTGTCCCCGAAGGACAAAGCGTGGCATGGCATAGAGTATTGCGTTCAAACGGACAATTGGCTTTTCCGAAAGGCAGTGAGCAAGCCTTGAAGCAAACAGGCCTTTTACAAGAAGAAAATGTAGTGGTATTGAATCATCGCGTTAAATTGGCTGAGTTTCAATGGCAGCCTGACTTAGGTGAGCTTTTATTCACTTTGAAATACTGACTCTTCTCACACATTCAAGCTACTAATTTCTATTTTTTCAACTACGCCTGAAATAATTTGAAATATCGCTGGGTCTTATAATCGAATTTGCTAACAAACTACTTCATTCAATACTGAAAAAGTGAACAGAATGACGAGGAAGTAGGGGAAGCAAATAAGATTAATTCAAAACAAAGCGACAACATATTAGGAGCTACCCATGTTTGCCAGATTGAAAGGTTCAAAATTACTTAGCGCTGCGGCATTAGTCATCGCGTTTACTGTGACTTCTTGCGGATTAATTCCGACTCAAGCGCAGTCTTCTATTAATGCAGTTAACGTTGACGAATCTCGTTTGGCGATAAAAGGTTACGACCCAGTTGCCTACTTTACTCAAGCAAGACCGGTGATTGGTACAAGCCAATTTACTTCTGAGCACTTGGGCGCGACGTATCAATTTAGTTCAGCCGAGCACAAGTCCCTGTTTGACGGCAACCCAACGAAATATGCACCACAGTATGGCGGTTATTGTGCGTTTGGTGTATCTAAAGAGTACAAGTTCGATATCGATCCAGAAGCATGGGCGGTTGTTGATGATAAGCTTTACCTAAATTTAGATAAAAAAGTTCAAGCGCGCTGGGTAGGTGAAAAAGAAGAACTTATCGAAGTAGCTGATAGCATTTGGGTAACCATTGCAGATACGCCATCAACAGATTTATAAATTGATATTTAGGCTTCATCCAAGGTAAGTGTGGGGCCAAAGAAGTAGTAATTCAGTAATATTTGTTTAAAAAAATACATAGCGTGAAAGTTTTTGTTTCTTTTCACGGTTTTAATAACTATCCTGTTTCGGCAGGCAATTAATCCAAACAATGAGGATTTTCATATGAAAACGACTAATTTAGCAATGGCCGCAGCCCTAGCAACAGTAATGACCATGGGTGTTATCGACACTGCAGATGCAGCGAAGAAGAAAAAAGAGAAGTGCTACGGCGTTTCTGCAGCAGGTCAAAATGACTGTGCAAACCTAGCTGGAACACACAGCTGTGCAGGTCAATCTACTGTAGACAATGATATCGGCGAGTGGCGTTTAGTGCCAGCTGGTACTTGCAAAGAACTTGGCGGTCACGACCGTAAAGCAGCGAAAAAGCTTTTCAAAGAAATGCAGGCTAAGAAAAACAGCTAGGCCTTTGGCTTAGTATTGTTTAAGTCTTATTCAGAGTGTCTTCTACACTTCACAATAAGCAAGCCAACGACAAGCCCAAGACCTTAATCGGTGTTGGGCTTCGTCATTCTCACTATACCGAAGCACTACAGAACGCTGCAAGTCATTCACACGAAGTTGACTTTGTAGAAGTTCATGCAGAGAATTTCTTTGCTGAGGGTGGCGCGAGTAAGGCCATCATTCAGGACATTGCTCAGGCTTATCCTTTAAGTATTCATGGCACATCTTTAGGCTTAGGCTCCTCAAGCCGAGTGCCTAAATCTATTCTTCAGAAATTTACCAACCTTGTTCAGTTAACCAAGCCTATGCTGGTTTCAGAACACCTTTGTTTCAATCGAGCAAGGGTTCAGGGTAACTTAGTACACAGCGGTGATTTGTTACCCATCCCATATAATCAACAATCTTTAAAGAATATAGTCAGTCACATTCAAGAGGTGCAAGACAATATTCAGCGTCCACTGTTAATTGAAAATTTATCAGCTTATATTCACGCGGCCCAGTTAAACGCGAGCACTCAAGATGACATGAGTGAGTTTGAGTTTTTGCTTGAAATGTGTTCCTCAGCCGGTTGTGGACTGCTATTAGATCTTAATAATCTGATCATAAATGCGCTCAATAAGAAGACGAACAACCCTGTTGAAGTGCTCAAACAAGATCTTTTGCAATTGCCACCTGAAATCGTCGGTGAAATCCATTTAGCGGGCTATACCGATAATGCTTCCCAAACAAATGATTTTATTATTGATGACCATGGTGCTGAGGTTTCGGCACAGTGTTGGGATTTATATGAGTTTGCTATTCAGCGATTCAAAAACACGCCAACCTTGGTTGAATGGGATACACAAATTCCAGAATGGTCGGTGCTATTGGGTGAAGCGAAAAAAGCAAAAGTAATCGCTTTTGGTTCAGAGCGAAGGGATCCCTGAGATGCCGATTCAAAAAGGCGATCATGCAAGCGAACTGAATGAAGCTCAAGAAGAGCAGTCCTATGACGAAATGCTTATCAATGCTATTTTCAGCAAACAAGTGCAAGCAGCAGAAGCCGCAGGGCAGGTGCCTGAGCAGTCAGTACAAACACAAAAAGCACTGAACATTTATCACAATAACTTCATAGAAAATGGCATTAGGGCACTGGCAATCACTTTCCCAAGTGTGGAAGGCCTTATTGGCGCAGATTCTTTTAGGATATTGGCCAAGCACTACTTAATAGATGAGCCTAAAACTCAGTTTGACTGGGGTGAGTATGGTGATAGTTTCAGCGAATATATTGATGAGCAAGAAGCCCTAGCGGAGTATCCCTTTTTAAGTGAAGCTGCAGAGCTCGATTGGTTTATTCACCAGATTCAACGAAAAAGCGATATTGAGTTTCAAGCAGACACCTTTGCCAAGTTAGAAACAGAAGATAGTGATGAATTAAGGTTTGTTCCTGCGCCGGGTCTTAGCCTGATGTTATCGTGGTTTCCTGTGGTCGATTTGTATCAACTTGTGCACGATCCGTATTTGCAATCAAATGAAGGTGTGTTAGCACGGCAAGAATTACTAAAAAACATCACAAAATCAATAAATAATGCAATAAATTCTGAACCTCCTCGGTCTCTTGTAATGTGGCGTGCAGAGTACAAAACCCAGTTTGAATATCTATCGGATGCAGAGGCATTGGTGATACAAAAAATACTGAGTGGAGAGCCTGTAAGCCAAATAATTGAAGCGCTTGGTGAACACAAGGTAGATCTTGTGACTTGGTTGACCAATGCAATCACAAAGAAACTCATTTTTGCGGTTGAACATGTTTAGCTTTTAAAGTCGGCTTGTACCCAAGTCTTTGTTAATGCTGAACAAACATGACACCAATACTAAATAACAGAATATAAGAGAGAAACAGCATGGCGAAGATAATAAACCTATACAACTCAATAATGGGTAAACTTGATTTACTACAACCGGTAGGCTTGCTACTAGCACGTTTCTACGTGGCTTGGGTGTTTTTCAAAGCGGGTTTAACCAAATTGAGAGACTGGGAATCTACTCTGCTCTTGTTTGAATACGAGTATGCCGTGCCGGTTCTAAATTTTGAAGTTGCCGCCTATTTAGCTACCTTCGGTGAAATTGTATTGCCAATTATGTTAGTGCTGGGTTTGTTTGGTAGAAAAGCGGCGATTGGTCTATTCATTGTGAACTATGTGGCTGTATTGAGCTTTGAGGATATGCCAGCAGCTGCGTTGAATGAGCATGTTACCTGGGGCTTATTAATGTTACTCGTTGCAATCTGGGGCTCAGGCAAGTTGTCACTCGATAAGCTCTTCAACATTAAATAAATCACATTTTGTTGAACAAACCTCAACAGACCCTTGAAAGTACTAGGGACTGTTGGGGTTTTTTACTATCATGGTCAGTAACTTTTGTTGATCGGATTTTTTACTATGAGCTTACTTGGCTCGGTAGCTATTTTTCTGGGTGCTACCCTCGTTGCTGTTCCCTTATTCAAGAAACTCAAACTCGGTGCCATTCTGGGCTACCTTATCGCTGGCGTGATCATCGGCCCATCAGCACTCAATCTAGTCAGCGATCCTTATACTATTTTACATTTCGCGGAATTAGGCGTTGTACTGCTCTTGTTCGTTATTGGTCTGGAGTTAGAGCCTGCGACCTTGTGGCGCATGAGAAACCAAATTCTGTTCAGCGGTGGAACGCAGTTGTTAGTTTCAGCTGCAGTGATTGGTTTTTTTTCGTATGCGGTAATAGGTGTGTCCGTTAACGGGAGTATTGTGATTGGTTTGGGCTTGGCATTGTCATCAACGGCCTTTGCTATACAACTAATGAATGAGCAGCGAATTCTGCAAACGCCACCGGGTCAGCAGGGATTCTCGGTCTTGTTAATGCAAGATGTCGCTGTTATTCCTATTTTGTTGGTTGTCGCTGCGTTGGCGCCTGTACAAACCGAAGTAGGACCGGCTTGGTATATTAGCTTAGGCGCTGTCATTGCGGTCCTCTTTGTGGGTCGCTTTCTGATCAATCCCTTTCTACGCATTGTTGCCCGCTACGGAAGCTCTGAAGTGATGACAGCTGCAGCTTTATTCATTGTGTTAGTGACCGCATTGGCAATGGATAAAGTAGGTCTGTCGATGGGAATGGGCGCTTTTATTGCTGGTATTCTCCTAGCCGACAGTACCTTTAAGCATCAACTTGAAACAGAAATTGAGCCATTCAAGGGCTTACTTCTAGGTTTGTTTTTTATTGCCATTGGGATGAATCTCGATTTGCAATTACTGATAAACGAGCCCGTTTTCATCATTAGCATGAGCATGTTACTTGTGGTGGTGAAAGCGGCGATTATCTTTGTGATTTTACGCGCGAGCAAACAAAGCGGAAAAGATGCGATGCGAGTAGCATTGATGCTATCACAGGGCGGCGAGTTTGCGTTCGTGGTCATGACCTTGGCGCTATCTAACGCTGTGTTGGATGCATCAATAGCCGGTCAGGTAAACCTGATTGTTGGTTTGTCGATGGCACTGACATCGCCCATCGTGATTATCTACTCTCTGTTTTTCAATACTCGCCATTGTCCCGCCGTTTACGATAGTTTCAGCGATAATAGCGAACCCAAGGTCATCATTGCGGGCTTTGGCCGTTTTGGACAGATCACAGGCCGTATTCTAGCGGCGAATGGTATTCCGTTTACGGCAATGGACAAAGACGCTGAGCACATTGAATTCGTGAGGCAGTTTGGCAATAAAGTGTATTTTGGTGATGCTACCCGACTCGACCTACTCAAAAAGTCAGGCATTGAAGAAGCAAGAGTACTGTTGGTCGCTATCGATAATGCGGAAGAAATTACTGAGCTAGTGAAGCTGGTTCAACACGAGTTTCCAAAGGTAAAAGTGATCGCCAGGGCACGCAACAGAATGCACGCGATTGACCTTTCTAAACTCGGTGTGAGCTATTTTATTCGTGAAATGTTTGATAGCGCTCTCTCTGCTTCAAAAGAGGTGTTAAAAGCTTACGGCTACACTGAGGGACAAGCAGAGAATATGGCCGCTTTGTTCTCAGAACATGACAAAAAAATGCTGGATAAAGTGGTACAAGAGAATCTAGGCTTACCTGAAATGATCAAATCTACGGAGCAAGGCAGGGCAGAGCTACAGCAGTTGTTCGAGGAAGATAAGCAGTAGAGGAAGGCTCTCTTCAGTTATTTTTCCGAAGAAGCCTCGTCCTGTTTTATAAAGTGCATGTCTCGGTATTCGTGTCGACTGCGCTCTTTTGCGGTGAAAGGGTGCATTTTCATACCGGTCACGTTCCCTTGAAAATCAGTTTCAAATATCAGAAAGGCGTCTGAGGCAGCATTTTGGTTATCCCACTTAACAACAAATTTGTTTGCTTCAAAAGGCCTTAATGTGCCGACCAAGGTAAGCATACGAGAAGAACTCAGTCGTAACGTTTTATCCTTCATTTCAATGTTCATATCTTTAAACCAAACATCGGAATAAGTACCGAGAATATCTTCACTTTCGATGAGCATAGGTTTAGTCGCAACGGGTTCGGGCAATTGACGAGCAAGGTACTTTTGTTCTTGTTCATCTTGGTAATCAACATAGGCCTGGACCCAGTTATCAATCTTGGATTCAGCGAGTTGATTTGCTCGCGGCATGAAGGCCTTCAGTATATGTTGCATTACCGAGCCTCTAACGCCATAGTTTGAACCGTTATTGAGTAATACCACACCTAGCTCTAACTCAGGAACCAAAGCCACATAGGCTTGATAACCCGATAATGTGCCGGTGTGGGAGATCACTTTGTAATTGAACATGTTCGCTAAACGCCAACCATAACCATAGGTTTTAAAGTGAGTGCCATCCCATTCTTCATCCGTTTCCGCTACGCCCAGAATGGTGTGGGCTTGCCACATATCATCTAATACAGATTCAGAAAACGGCAAGGTAGAAGGGTTTAGTAAGGCTTTCAGCCATAAGGTCATGGACTCTGCGTTGCACACTATACCGCCAGCGGCTACTGACATCTGAGCGGTTTCTTGAATACCATTGCGAGGAACAGCATACATTCCTTTTTCATCATTGTGTGCGTAGGGAGTTGCTGAGTTTTTGATAGCAGATTTAGGCACTTCACCCGCATAACACTGCATATTTAAAGGGTTAAAAATAGTATCTTGTAAGAAGTCTGCATATGACTGACCACTCACCCGTTCAATCACTTCGCCAGCAGTGATGTAAAGTACATTGCTGTAGGAGTAAGCGGAACGAAAGCTGTAATCTGGGCTTAAATACTGTAGATTCTGCACCACTTCCTGACGGGTAAAACCAGAAGGTTCTGGCCAGATCATACTATCACCCGCGCCGCCCACCAAGCCGCTTCGATGAACCAGTAAGTCCTCAATAGTAAATTCTCTAGTCACCCACGCATCCTGCATTTGAAATTCTGGCAAATGTTGTATGACTTTGTCTTGCCAATTGAGTTTCCCTTGGTCCACTAACACACCTAACGCCGCTGCGGTGAATGCTTTACTGGTAGAAGCGAGTCGAAAATAGGTTTGCTCGTTTACAGCTCGTTTTTTAGGTGAAAGTTGCCTTGCACCAAAGCCTTTCAGTAAGAGGGTATCGCCTTTATGCACAACACCAACGGCTAACCCCGGCGTATGAAATTTTTCTAAGGCCGACATAATGAGTGCTTCGGTTGTCGCGATATTCAAGTGAGCTTGGTTATCGAGCTGGAAATTAGCCTGTTTATTATCTTGAGGAGCAGTTTCAGTATTAGCATGGGCAACTAATGGCAGAGCACTTAACAGTGACACGGAAAAAAGACTAGCGAGTAAAAGATGCATTGGTTCTAACCTAATTGATGTGAGCGTGCTTATTCGCTCTGTGCTTCCTTGTGATACGTTTTATGATACATGACTAGCAAGAAAGCACCAACGTACATAGTGATGCCATACATTCCGGCGGCGATGCCATAGGCGTTGTTTTCTAAGAAGGTAATGGCGATGAGCATTGCCATTGTGGCATTTTGTGTGCCCACTTCGATGCCCAGTGTTAAGGCATCTTTTTGGCTCAAGTTGAACGCCTTTGCAATACTAACGCCAAGGATTGTGGCACCCAAGTTCAAGCCAAAGGTAAGGACAAAAACATCAGGGAAGGCGGCTTTAATGGTTTCTATTTCTTGGTAACACATCACGACAATAATCAGGATCATGAATACGGTAGCGAAGTGCCTAAAGAAGGGCTCGACTCTACGAGCGGGTTTAGAAAAGAAATGGCGTAGTGTCATCCCAATTATAATAGGGACTAATAGTAAAATGATGAGCTTCTTAGAAATGTCTACCAATGAGAATTCCTGAACTGCTTCTTCTGCGAAGAAATCAATCGCAAACTGAATCAATAAAGGGGTGGTGATAACACAGATAAGCGTTGCTATGGCGGTTAAACTGACCGACAAAGCAAGGTTTGCTTTCGCAATGTGGCTGATAAGGTTTGACGTGGTGCCGCCAGGACAGGCTGCTAATATCATTAAGCCAATAGCAATCTCTGCTGGTGCATTGAATATGAACGCGATGGCAAAGGCAAAAAGAGGCAAGAGCACCAGTTGACCAAGTAGCCCTGCAAATACGCTTTTAGGCACTTTGGCTAAGCGAGTGAAGTCGTCCTTCACCAAGCTCAACCCCATGCCTAACATGATAATGCCTAAGCCTAATGGCAGTAGCGTTTGTGTAAATATAGATTCCTGCAAAATGGCAGCCTAGCTCATTTTCGCTAGCCACGAGAGCGGCGCAATTCGCATCACGCGATTCAAAATAACCCACGGCCAAGATGGCACATAGCTATTGCCGCCTTCTTTTTCTATCGCTTTAATAATTGCTTTGCAGCCAGTTTCGGTATCTACCATGAACGGGACTTTTTCGACCTTTTCATTTATTTCGCTGCGGATAAAGCCTGGGTGAACCGTACTCACTTTAATAGGCGTGCGCATGAGGTCGATGCGAATACCCTCGGTAAGAGATGTGATGGCGGCTTTCGTTGCTGCATAAACAGTAAGCGCGCGTCGGAAACCTCTGACAGCACTGATCGATGAAATAGTGACGAGGTGACCGCTGTTTTGTGCACGGAAAATTTCAACTGCGGCCTCGCATTGCGCCAGTGCAGACACAAAGTTTGTGACGGCAGTTTCCTTATTCGCTTTAAAGTAGCCAGTGCCCACCGATGCGCCTTTACCCATACCGGCGTTAACAATAACACGATCGAGCGAGCCTAATTCTTGCTTAAATTCTTGAAAAACAGTGAAAACCGCATCGTGGTCATTCACATCTAAAGACTTAATAACCACGTTGATATTCGGGTTGATCGCCAAGAGTTCACTTTTTAACTCTTCCAACCGGTCAACGCGACGTGCACACAAAGCAAGGTTCCGCCCCATCTTTGCATACAATAATGCCATGCCCTTGCCTAAACCTGAGCTTGCGCCTGTGATGAGAATATTTTGTCTAACGGATGAGGACATAGAACCTTCTTATTATTGTTGTCTTTTTATTGTTGTTTTATTTTTCTACTGTTTTTTGCTTTTTCAACAACGCCTTAGCGCTGTTGATTAATGATTTTACGGCAACGATGCATCAAGTATTGCACAAAAAACCAAATATGCTTATACGCTGGATTACGTGTTTGTTTGTGGTGATAGCGATAATAGATCTGTTGTGCTATCGCCGCTAAACGAAAAAGCCCATAAACTTCATAAAAGGCAAAGTCCTCGGCCCGCAAATTTTGCTTATTGCAGTAATACTCGATAACTTCTTGACGCGTCATCATACCCGGTAAATGAGTTGGTTGACGGCGTGTACCCTTGGCAATGCGATCATCATCAGCTTGAACCCAGTAGGCTAAACTGTTGCCTAAGTCCATTAAAGGATCGCCTAGCGTCGCTAGCTCCCAATCAAGCACACCAATGATGTCTTGGGGATTGTTTGGGTTGAGTACTAAATTATCAAATCGATAATCATTATGGGTGATACAAATTTTCTCGTGACTGGGAATATTGTCTTGCAGCCAGTCAGTGACTTTTCTGCCCCTTGGTACGTTCCAAGTTTTAGCTTTTTGGTATCGACCCGTCCAACCGCTTATCTGGCGCTGAGTATAACCTTCGCCTTTACCAATATGTGACAAATCCGCTGCTTTGTAATCTACATTGTGCAAATCGATTAAGCCGTCGAGTGCCGATTCGCAAAGTTTGCGAGTATCTTCCGGAGAAATCTCAAAACCACGAGGCATATTCTTGCGCGGGATGACGCCATCGAATTTCTGCATGATATAAAACTCAGCACCAATGACAGACTCGTCATCGGTATAGCCAAGCATGTCAGGCACTTTTGGATAAACCGTTTTCAAGGCCTTTTGTAAGCGGTACTCTCGACCCATATCGTGAGCACCTTTGGCCTTTGTGCCTGCTGGTGGTCGACGTAAAATAACTGACTTATTCTCAAAATCTAAACAATACGTCCAGTTAGAAGCGCCGCCAGAATACTGGGTAACTTTTGGCGTGCCCTCTACATTGGGCACATTCGCAGACAACCATTCTTTCAGAGGTTCAATCGGTAATTCTTCCCCTGGGCGAACGGCTTCTGCAGTATCAATGACATTTTTATTCATAGGAATTTGTTGAGAACACCTTAGCGATATTTTTTAAGTTCAAGGCGTGTCACCATGCCCATATGTACTTCATCAGGACCGTCAGCAAGCCTGAGTGAACGAGCTCCCGCCGCAAAACGAGCGAGTGGGAAGTCTTCACACATACCAGCGCCGCCGTGTATCTGAATTGCCATGTCGACAACTTCTTCCAGCATTTGTGGGATAACCACTTTAATAGCTGAAATATCAACCATAGCATTCTTTACACCTAGATTATCAATTTTCCAAGCGGCTTGTAAGGTGAGTAAGCGAGCTTGTTCGATTTTCATTCGAGCCATCGCAATGCGCTCTCCGTTGCCACCCAGTTTGATAATAGGTTGGCCAAAAGCAACGCGCTCAAAGCCTCGTTTGATAGCAAGCTCGAGTGCTTTCTCTGCAGTACCGATTGCTCGCATACAGTGGTGAATACGGCCTGGACCTAAACGACCTTGCGCAATAGCGAAGCCTTTACCCATGCCAACTAGGAGGTTTTCTTTCGGTACTCTTACATTGGTAAAGTGCATCTCGCCATGGCCAAATGGTGCGTCGTAATCGCCGTAGGCTGTGAGCATGCGTTTGATTTCAATCCCAGGTGTATCCAGTGGTACGATGACCATGCTGTGTTGGTTGTGGCGGTCGTTCTCTGGGTTTGAAAGACCCATAAAAATACATACCTTTGCGTTCGGATGACCTAAGCCAGTGCTCCACCATTTTTTTCCGTTGATAACAATTTCGTCGCCATCTAGCTCAATTCTGGCCGCCATATTCGTCGCATCTGAAGAGGCAACATCAGGCTCGGTCATGCCAAATACAGAGCGAATCTCACCAGTGAGCAACGGCGTTAACCATTCCTCTTTTTGTGCTTCATTTCCAAAGTGGTATAGCACTTCCATATTACCCGTATCAGGGGCATTACAATTAAAAATTTCGGGGGCGAAAATGTAGCGACCCGTTTCCTCAGCAAGTGGGGCATACTCCAAGGTGGTTAGACCTTGAGCAAGCTCAGCATCGGGTAAAAATAAGTTCCAAAGTCCGGCAGCTTTGGCTTTTTCTTTTAATGGTTCAATTGCAGGATGGGCTTTCCATGACTTCCAATCACCCGTTGGATTGAGCTCTGCAAGCTCTCGATATACTTGATCTTCAATTGGGGCAACATGCTCTTCTAGGAAGGCACGAATGCGCGCGAGATAATCTTGAGTTTTAGCGTTATATGAAAAGTCCATGATGAGTCCCTAACAATGTGAATTATTCAATTCATCATAGAGTAAATCGCAGTAACAGCGAACTTTGTTTAATTTTGGTAAATTGATAAGTTTGGTGAATACCCCATTGATGATCGGAGCTAAGTTTAGCTTAGCAGTTTTCTATGGGCAGCTTCATTATTGACTCCCTTCTTGTGGTGGTATGACGAAGCTTTTGAGTGACTAAAGGGATATTTAGGTATGTTTTTCGATTATTAGATATTATATTTTTAATTTTAAGTGGCTGATATAGATGATAATTTTCGAATCCTACAAGTAGTCACTACATATAAATACAAACAAGGAAGAAATCATGTTGAAAAAACTCATCTGCTTATCCATCGCATCCTCATTAGTTGCTTGTTCTGGTGCTGACTCTGCACACAAGGGGATTACACCTTTAGAAGATTCAGTGGTAAGCATTTCTGCATATGCCTTAGATGTGGCAAGAAGAGGAGATGTTGGTTGTCTCATTTTAACTGCAGCGTCGGCAACAGATGTCGCGAAACTAAGCGTAGATCAAACTATATTTGTAACAGAAAATGGGAAAGAAAAGCGCGAAAGATGGGACACAGAGAACAAAGGTAAAATGTATGAAATGTTAAAGAAAGACATGTCAGAGTACGACATTGTTGGTGTCGGTTCGGAAACCATAAGAAGTAGTTGTGCCAATGCTTTTATGGACCATGAATATGCTGTCTATTGGGGAGCCAATAAGGAAGTCGTTCCAGAGCGTGAAAACGATTGTTACATCGAGATGAAAGATGGTGAGAAATTCGCTTTCAATGAATGTGCTGTTAGAGTGAAATTTAACGAGATTAAAAACTTCTCTGACATGGAAGAAGTCTATCCTACTTTGTATAAGTCAATTTATGATGAAGTGTCGAAGAATGCTGATGATAATACCATCAACACATCGCCACTTATTGCAAAGTAGCAGCTTCTCGAAGAAAGTGTCTTAGTGCACTTTCTTCCACCCCAACTTTTCTGGGCAAGCAGCACACGATAACATTGTATGCAATTGACTCTTCTGTAAGTGGCTAGATGGTTTAATTCAAAGACACCTTTTCCGTAAAGTGCTTTCTGCACAACGAAACATATTTCTCATTGCCACCGACATCAACCTGATCGCCTTCTGATATAGGCTTACCTTGATCATCTACGCGAGCAACAAAGTTAGCCTTGCGACCACAATGACACACGGTCTTTAATTCAGATAACTTGTCAGCCCATGCTAGTAAGTAATGACTTCCTTCAAAGGTCTGGCCTCTAAAGTCTGTGCGTAAACCATAGGCAAGTACTGGTACTTTTAAGGTATCGACAATTTGCAAACATTCAATAACCTGTTGTTTGGTGAGAAATTGGGCTTCGTCTATAAACAAACAAGATATTTTGTGTTGGGCGCATTCTGCTTGCATCGCAGCGAAAAGATCCGTTTCTGGTGTGAATAAATTGGCTGGAGACTCTAGGCCAATGCGCGAAGCTATTTTCCCTTGTCCATAGCGGTCATCTAGTGCCGCAGTGAACAGGGTGATGTTCATGCCGCGCTCTTTATAGTTATATGCTGATTGAAGTAAGGAAGTGGACTTTCCTGCATTCATTGCAGAATAGTAAAAGTAAAGTTGTGCCATGTTTAGTTGTTCTTATTATGATATTTATTCACCCAATCATCTAATTCACTATTAGGCATAGGGCGCGCTAAAAGATAACCTTGAATATACCGAATTCCGAGGTCTTTTAGTACCTCCAATTCTGTTTCGGTTTCAATTCCTTCTGCCACGGCACATGCTTCAAATTCATCAGCGATTAATTTCGTTGCAGAAATGATGGTCTTGTCTCGCTTACTCAGGTCTTGCAAGAAGCTTCGATCTATTTTGATAATATCAAACGACATGGTTTGTAATTGATTCAGGGAAGAAAACCCAGTACCGAAATCATCAATAGAAATATGGATCCCTAGGTCAGCTATTTTCTTCAGTTGGCTTTGCGCAAGTTCACCATTTTCTAACATGACACTTTCAGTAATTTCTAAGTGCAAGCGTTCGGCAGGCAGGCCACTGTTTGTTAATGCGTCGATAATAATCTGAATGAAGCTGGCATCGAGTAGTTGAATGGAGCTCACATTGACCGATACTGCAGGTTTGGTCGGATAAGCCCACTGCGCGGCATCTTCACAAGCTTTGTTAAGTACCCAGGCACCAATTTGATTAATGCGCCCAGATTTTTCAGCGATAGGAATAAACTCTGCGGGCGAAATAAACTGGTCCTTGTGTTGCCAGCGCAACAAGGCCTCAATTGCCCAGAGTGAATTAGTCTGCACATCAACGATTGGTTGATAAGCAAGGCTGAGCTCCTTGGTTGCCATGGCGTGCTTCAAGCCATCACGAATAATTTGTTCATGTTGAAACTCTTCAAACAGCGCGGGAGAGAATGCAATCGCATCGCCTTTGCCGAGATTTTTATGGCAATACATTGAAATATCGGCATATTGGATAAGTTGGTGAGGATCTTCGCTGTCGTGAGGAAACTTGGCGATGCCAATACTCGCGCCTAAGACAATGTTATTGGACGATATCTTGATGGTTTCAGCAATAGCGCGTTGAATATTAGTCGTGAGTGTATCGATCACGTTTTCACTGTCATAAGGCATGAAAAGCAAAAATTCATCTCCTCCCCAACGACATAACAGGTTATTCTGTGAATCATCTAGCTCAAGCAGAAACAGTTGCTCGTGCAGACGCATGCCAATCTCACTTAATACCGAGTCACCGGTTTTGTGACCAAAGCCATCATTCACATCTTTGAAACCATCAAGATCTATAAATAACAGGGCAAACTGTTGCTGCAAGCTCTCTGGGCGGCGCGTGACCGTTTTTAACTCGTGCAGAAAAGCGCTACGATTCATTAAATTCGTTAAGGGGTCTACGTTAGAAAGACGGTAGATTTCCTCGGTACGCTTGTTGACTTCAGATTCAAGAGAAAGATTGTATCTATCGAGTTGTTCATTCACTGTGATCAGTTGACTATTCACTCTCTCGACTTCCTTTTTCTCAAGGTCCATCAAGTCCAGCAGTGAGGTGTTTTTACTCTTTAAATCAAGAGCCTCGCTAACAAACTTGCCGGCTTGTTTCGAGGACATCATCATCACAGCCCAAAAGCTAAAACCTAAAAATGAAATATAGTGAAAATATTCGAACTCACTAAAGAAGCCCATGACGGCATACGGTAAAATCAAACTCGACATATATAAAACGGATAGGCGAGTAGATGCAGCTAGAATCGTAATCGCACCTCCGGCTAAGGCAGAGAGTATTATGGCGCTAACAGTAATTTCTATGCCGTCCATAGTGGGTACAAGCAAAAAGCTATAACTCGCCCAAATAGTGCTATTGACAAGAATACCTGTGCTTAAACGCCAAGTGACAGGTTTAGCTCTGAAGTTTGATTTTTTAAACTGTTGAGTCGTGTATACGTTGTCTATTATGCGCAAAAAATGAGAGCACACTAATAAACCAAAAATGAGGGTTTTAGTGCTTTGTTGTTCTGGCGTTTCAAAACCAAAGCATAAGACAGCCATGCACAACAAGGTAATCAATAAACCACCAGGTGCGTTGCCATACAATAATTGTAAGCGCGACTTTGTATCTTGCTCAGTCGAATTGAAAATATCAGTGTGTCGCATCATCTGTAAACGCTACCAAAAGTGAATAAGCTTGCTGGTATAAAAAAAGGCCAATACGTATACGTATCGGCCTTTTTCAGTTTTAGTTGATGCTTACATGCTATGCAGTATATAAGCTCAAATTATTGATTACGCTGCGTTTGCGGCTTCATCTTTTGTTCTACCGGCGCTAGGTCCGTCAGTTTCTTCGGCGCTTAATAAATCCATGTCAAAAGTGAATTCGTCAACGCGTACTGAAAGTTTACGCTTTTCGTTGTACTCAAGCAGCACTGTGCGCTCATCGGTTGTCAACTCACCCGCTTCCAACAACTTGTCAACAGCGTTTTCGAATGACACAAATGGTACAACTGGCGACTTACGAAGTGCTTTCTGTACTTTCGACAATAGCGGCATTGCAGCATGTTTCGCCTTGAATGCTTGCTCGTTAATGTCGTTGCCATCACCTGGCATTGTTTTCACTAAGTGAGTCAGTTGCGCTTTTATGCTGCTATCTTGCAACGATGCCATTGATAATTCACGAACCAAGTCGTCAGAAATACCGCTAACAGATGAAGTATAGGTATTCGTCAACAATCTCATCAAACCGCGAGTAGGCGTGTTCGGGAAGTTGTTGATGAAATTAACAACAGCCGTTTCAGCTTGCTGTAGTGACCATTCCATTGCATAACGGAAGTAAGCTTCTGCTTGTGTACGGTCTTCAACACGCTGCTCATAGAAACGAATAGTTGCCATAGCGGCGTACAAGTAGCTCATTACGTCACCTAAGCGAGCAGACAATAGCTCAGCTTTTTTCAGGTCGCCACCAAGTACCAATAGTGATAAATCTGCTAATGGTGCTAGTTTTGCAGCAATCGCATTCACACGCTTCTCGTAAGGACGCACTATTGGGAAGTTAGATTCTTTCGAACGTAAGAATGGAAGGTAGCTATTTGCTAAACTTCTAAACGCATTCTTCACGCTGAACTTTACAGTCTTACCGAATACTTTATTGAATGCTGCATCCGCTGACTTATCGTCGCTGTGGATCAAATCAACCATTTCTTTCAAGTGTGGGTGACAACGCATTGCACCTTGACCGAAGATCATCAAGTTACGAGTCAGGATGTTTGCACCTTCAACCGTAATTGCAATCGGTAGCGCAGCATAGCCATTCGCTAATGTATTTTGTGGACCACGTTGAATAGCTTTACCTGCCTGAACATCCATCGCAGAGTTCAATACATCACGACCGAGTTCAGTCATGTGGTATTTTGCAATTGCAGTAACAACCGATGGTTTAACGCCTTCGCCCAAACCTTCAGTGGTCAATACTCGCATGGCTTCAAGTAGGAATGTTTTACCAGCAATGTCAGCTAGCTTTTCTTGAATACCTTCAAAACGACCAATTGGTACGCCAAATTGCTCACGTACAAATGAATATTCAGCCGTTGATTTAAATGCTGATTGAGCTGAAGCAACGCCCATAGCTGGTAAAGAAATACCGCGGCCAGCGCCTAAGCAGCTAACCAACATCTGCCAACCACGGCCAATGTTTTTCTCACCACCAATAATAAAGTCCATCGGAATGAAAACATCTTTACCACGGGTTGTACCATTATAGAATTTCACGCCCATTGGGTCGTGACGGTTACCTAACTCAACACCAGGGTGAGATTTTGGTAATAAGGCACAGGTGATCCCTAGCTCAAGTTTGTCACCCAGTAATTGTTCTGGATCGAATACTTTAAATGCCAAACCTAATACAGTGGCAATAGGTGCAAGCGTAATATAACGCTTATCCCAAGTAACGCTTAAGCCGACAACTTCCTTACCTTCCCACATGCCTTTCGTCACAATAGCAGCGTCAGGAATAGAGCCCGCATCTGAACCTGCTTCTGGGCTGGTTAGTGCAAAGCATGGAATATCTTGGCCAACCGCTAGCTTTGGTAGCCAGTAGTTTTGTTGATCTTCAGTACCGTAGTGCATCAATAGCTCACCTGGACCCAAAGAGTTTGGTACCATCACCGTTACGGCAATTGCACCACTTGTCGCAGCAATAGTCGCTACGATAGTTGAGTTTGCATATGGGCTAAATTCTAAACCACCGAATTTCTTCGGGATGATCATTGAAAAGAATTTATTTTTACCTAAGAAATCTAAGACTTCTTGAGGAATATGTTTGCTGTTATTCAGTTCGAACTCATCAACCATTGCTAATAGTTCTTGAACTGGACCGTCTAAAAACGCTTGCTCGTCTGCGCTCAATGTTGCTTGAGGAAGGCTGCGCAGGGCATGCATGTCAGGTTTGCCTTGATAAATAGACGACTCAATCCAAACGTCACCCGCATCAAGTGCTTCTTGCTCGGTAACTGAAATTGGAGGTAATACTTTCTTTAAATTTGTTCTTAAGCTCATTTTAACTTATCCGCTCATCTGACCAGTTGAATTATAGATACTACATGAAATTAAACAAAGATCAAAAATATTTGTCTAAAAAACATGCAGCCGAGCGTGAAAAGTACATGACAGATTGATCTTTAGGGTATTTATTCCCATAAGCCATTATAGCTAATTCGGGTTTTGTATAGTTAAATGAAGGAAAGACCCAAAACTAAACCGGAGTGCAGGTCACATGAAAAACAATTTAGACAGCAAGTTTCTTTTACAAGTGTTTGAGAAGGTGCGCCAGCATGGAGAAAATAAAGAGGGCGCTTACCACCTGAACGGAATTAAAGCCTTTACAGATTTTGATGGTTATACCGTCTATATGGAAGATGCCTTAGTGAAACTGAGTTTCGGCTTTCACAATCAATACCACTTTGATTACGATAATCAATCTCAATTCGATGCCTTCGAAAAAAAGTTACATAGCATTGATAAGGAATATTAAGACCAAGCTGCACAAGTTCGGGCTTTATTCGAATGACGCCGCAGGGTAGAATAATGACAGTATTTATCAATTTCCGAGATAGCTTTGTCATCTAGTAAAACCGACGACCTAAAAAAAATAAAAGCGGTAATGGCACCAAAGTTTACCTGGCGTTTTTTGCTACCAAAATATTGGCTGGTATGGATTGGCGCTGCCATTCTTTACATCATCACTTGGCTACCCTATCCACTGATTAAAATCTTAGGTCGGGGTGTAGGCAAATTAATAGCGAAGTTAGTACCGAAAAGAGTTGCCATTGCTCGTCGCAATCTCGAATTATGCTACCCACAGTGGAGCGAAGAAAAGCGAGAGGAAGTGCTAAAAGAGAATCTCTTTCGCACTGGGATGGCGCTATTCGAAACGGCAATGGGCTGGTGGTGGCCAACGTGGCGAGTACGTATGATTGGTAATGTTGAAGGCTTAGATAAAGCCCTGAACGTGATCAAGTCGGGCCGTGGTGTGTTTGGTTTAGTGTTACATAACGTCAATTTAGAAATCTGCTGCCGCATTATTGGGCTTGCGCATCCGTGTGTGGCGTTTTATCGCAAGCACAACAACCCTTTGATTGATTACATGCAATACCATGGCCGCAATCGTTCGAATAAATACATGATAGACAAACGTAACGCCAAGGCCCTGATCAGAGCGCTTGATTCAGGTGAGATTTGTTTGTACTTCCCAGATCAGGACTATGGAAAAGCGCAAAGTCTGTTTGTGCCATTTGGTGGTGTTGAGCAAACTGCAACAACCACCGGTACCTTAATGTTTGCTAATCGCGCTGATTGCACACCTATGTTTATAACACCGCAATACAGCGACAAAGGCTATTTAGTTAAAATAGGTGAGCCTATCGACTATCTTGCCGATAACGATCCTACTGATGCATTAACAGCATTAAACGAAGACGTGCTTGCGCTAGTTAATGAACAGCCGGATAGTTACTTGTGGATGCACAAGCGTTTCAAAACGCGTCCTGATGAGCAGCCAAACTCTCTTTATTGAGTCCATTTTACTGGTTGCCCCAATCTCGGATAGTTTGACCAGAAGTTGCGTGAACTAGGAGAAATAGAATGGCCGATAAAAATGCTGCTATGTTTTGGATTAAGCACTTAATCCTTGCAGCCGTGGTAATTGCGGCGGCCATTTTTGTGCTTCGCTATAATCCTGAAACTAGCGATCAATCAATTCAAAGCTCTGGCCAAGATAGCGAAGAGCGCTCGAGCATTGCCGAGAATGTGACGAGCTTTTATCAAGAGTTTAGAATGACTTCTCGAGATCCAATTAAAGAACAATACGGTGATTTCGTATTACCCCTAGAAATGCCTAAAGAAACCCAAACAGAGCAACTCGTCGCGATTAATTCTGTAGAACGTCCGCCTGAAGCTTCTTGGGAAGGTGAGTTCAAATTTCGCTCTTTTGCCAAAGGCACGACCATTCGAGTTGAGGCTATGAAGTATGCTGAACAAGAAGGTATGCAATTGATTTGGGACCTCAACCAAGATTTCATTATTCGTCAGCGCTTTCTGACCGAGAGTACACTGCTGGGTTCTTTGCAAGAAATTTCTGGCGCGATAGACGCTAACTTTATTCCTAAAGTTGATATCTACTTTTGCAATAAAAAACGCGCCATTGTGATCACTGATGAAGCCGGTAGCTATGTGCTAGAAAACTGCACTAAAGCGGGTTTTGACAATTATTAGCGTTATTCCGTAAGCGCCGTCGTTCCCGTTCAATTCGTCATTCCCGTTCAAATCGTCATTCCCGTTCAAATCGTCATTCCCGCAAACACTGTCATTCCCGAGTAGTCGGGAACCTAGATCTCCACCTTCGTGGAGATGACGAATACACTAAACACCGTCATTCCCGAGTAGTCGGGAACCTAGATCTCCACCTTCGTGGAGATGACGAATACACTACACACCGTCATTCCCGAGTAGTCGGGAACCTAGATCTCCACCTTCGTGGAGATGACGAGTGAGAGTGGAGATGACGAGTGAGAGTGGAGATGACGAGTGAGAGTGGAGATGACGAATAAAGTAAACACCGTCATTCCCGAGTCGTCGGGAATCTCGCTTCTCAGCCAGTAAAGGTCTCTTCAAACGTCCGTTTTACCAAGGCCATCAGGGCGCTCATTTCTTCGCTGTGCACAATATCCTTATTGGTTAGGTTATGGCGATGTACTTGACTGCGAATATACAGATAAGCTTTCTGCAGGCCCTGCGCTAGCTCCTCATCAATCACCTGATGTGCTGCTAGTTCATCTAAGATCCGTAAGTTATCCGTCCATTTTGATAGTACAGGCACCGTTCGTGTGTTTGCTAAAACCCAAAATTGAGTTAAAAACTCTAAATCGGCAATGCCACCGGAGGTTTGTTTCAGGTCGATTTTATAGTCGTTGGTTTTATCAAGGTGAGTACGCATTTTCTCACGCATATCAGCGACTTCTTTTCTCAATACTGCCTGTTCTCTTGGCCTTGCTAGCACTTGATGTCTAAGCTTGGTAAATTTATTGCCAAGCTCTTCGTTGCCATAAATATAACGAGTACGCACCAGAGCTTGATGCTCCCATGTCCATGCCTCATTTTCTTGATACTGCTGGTATGTATCGATATGGCTAATCAGTAGCCCCGAGTTTCCAGAGGGACGAAGGCGTAAGTCAATTTCATACAACTCATCCAGATAGGTTTTCACGGTAAATATGTGTGATACGCGTTGCACTAGCTTCACGAAAAACTCACTGCAAGAAATGGATTTTTTACCATTGGTAGAAAGTGATAAATCGATGTCATGAATAAACACAATATCCAAATCAGAACCATAGCCTAATTCCAAGCCGCCCAACTTACCGTAGGCGATAACGCCTAAGCCTTTGTTTTGTGCACTCGTGCCTTCAAGCACGCCATATTTCTCACATACTTGGTGCCATGCTAAATCAATGACATGATGCAAGATCACTTCTGCCAACACGCTTAGTTTGTCACTTACTTTGTTAATCGGTAAGGTGCCGCTAATATCAGCTGCAGCAATGCGCAGCTGTTGAGTCAATTTAAAATAGCGCAAACTGTCCATTTGCCCCTCGATATCCTCAGGCTCAATGCGCAGCATTTGAAGTCGCAGTTCAGATTGGTAGTCGTCTCTCCATTGACGAATATCATCGTCGTCGGTCTGCAAATAAGCGGGATGCAGCAATTCGTCTAATAGGAGTGGAAAGCGTTTAATTTGCTCAGCAACCCAAGTGCTGGTGGCCGACAATGTGTATAAACGTTGGCGAACAGCTGGGTTCTCAAGTAGTAGATCTAAGTATGCTGTGCGTCCAAGTATCGTAAGCAAGATCCCAAATATTGCTTTGCTAAGGGCTTCTAAACCCTTTGCGGTTTTTTGCTCTGCGGCATGTTCAGTAAATTCAATTAGCTCTTGCAGTACTAGCGGGATAAGTTTGTTGAGCGTATTGTGACCGCGCTGACCAATGCGGTGTTTAGTACTTTTATGTTTAAAATCTAATAGCAAATCTGTCAGATTTTCAGTGGCCCTTGCATGTTCGCTTGCATCAGCACACTCTAATGCAGAATGGAGTATGACGAATATTTCTTCTTTATCGAGATCAAGTTGCCAAAGGTCCTCAAAACCTTGCCCATTTTCGCTAGATGTGACGGCGGTAATATCTCCTTCACTGGACGCACCCGCTTCATTACTATCTTCTATCAGTGCTGAGAAATGTTGATGTATACGATTAGTATGCTGCAGTATCGTTTGCATATACGCTTCAACACTCTCTTCTGACAGCAGCGCGCACAGACGGCTTTGCTTTATTTTATCGTCAGGTAGCGTTTGTGTTTGTTCATCATTAAATGCTTGTAAGTAATGTTCAACTTGTCGCAAGAATAGGTAGCTTGAGCGAAGCTCTTCTGCAATCTCTGGGTGCAGGAACTCGTGTTTTTGCAACATTTCAAATGATGACAAGATGGATCGAGTTTGACATTCTGTTACTTTGCCAGCATGGATCATTTGTAAGGATTGAATATAAAACTCAACCTCTCGGATCCCACCACGACCTAATTTAATATTGTTTTTCAGGTTCCGCCTTGCCAATTCATTTGAGATAAGCTGCTTCATCGCTCGCAACGATTCGACCGTGGTAAAATCGAGGTACTTGCGATACACAAAGGGACGAATGATGTTCTGTAGTTCGCAGACCGCGGCACTGTCAGCATTTAGCACCCTTGCTTTTTGCATGGCAAAGCGTTCCCACTCGCGGCCTTGCTCTAGGTAATAAGCTTCAAATGCACCCATGGAAACAACCAGAGGGCCACTGTCACCTAACGGACGCAAACGCATGTCTACCCGGTAGGCTTGACCGTCTATTGTCGTCTGGTGAAGCGCGGCAATGAGCTTTTGGGCGAGTTTTGTAAAAAACTGGCTGTGCTCTATTGGTTTGCGAGGGTGTTGAGTTTCACCGGCTTGCGGGTAAACAAAAATAAGGTCGATATCAGAGGAGAAATTAAGTTCACGACCGCCGAGCTTCCCCATGCCAAGAATTAAGAGTTTCTGTGCTTCAGGCGGGCTAACTTCGCCATTCCCGTTTTCACTAATGTAGGGCTCTGGTGCTCCATAACGTTGACACGCTTTTGCATATAACCAGTCATTGGTTTGCGTAATCAACACATCTGCTAATTCAGATACCGCTAGCAGAGACTCTTTTATGTCAGCCTGATAAAGCATATCTCGCCACGCAATTTCGAGCATACACAAGTGACGAAAACGACGAATGTTGGCATGTAATTCTAGCTCGGTATCAGTCGCGGCAAGCAGGTCTGAAAAGGCTTGCTGATAATGTAAAAACTGATGCTCTGGTTGACGACAAAGCTCATCTACGCATTCAATAAATTCAACAGGATATTGAGTCGCAATATGAGAAATGAAATCACTTAGGCTGAATGCAGCAATCATTTGTTTTGAATGTTGTTGAAGAAGTTGCTCAATCGCGGCTTTTTTCTCCTCACTGAAAGCACTGGTAACGCGGGTAAGTTGACTACGAAAACCTTCAAAGTTAGCTTCGCCTAATACGCTTAATTCATTTGGTAGAGATACCGATACGTTGCTTTGATGTGCTTGCTTATTGTCTAACATAGTTTTGCGATCTGTCCCCGCTGGATTTGATGGCTGTTAAATAAGTCTATTTGGCTTATTATGGTATAGTTTTCAAGTAAATGGATAGTAGGGATCCTATAAATATGGAACAACTGGTTAAATTAGTGCCTTTGTCGTCTGACATATTGATTTATTTGGCTATTGATATTTCTATTGCGGTGCTGCTTTTGTTTGCTATACGCTCATTGTCAGGCATGTTTACTAAAATTAGCGTCCGCCAAGAGTTAGGTGAAAAAGATAACTTCGCGTTTGGGATCAGTATGGCGGGTAGAATGTTATCACTCACTATCGTTCTATCAGCGGTAGTTGGCCGACACACATACTTGGGTTTTGAAGGTGCAGCTTTAGGTATGTTGTTATTTGGAACGATAGGTATTCTGCTGGTCAAATTTGGTCGCTTTGCTCACGATAAGGTGGTGCTAAACCGTTTAGATAAAGACCAGATGATCTCTGAGAAAAATGTCTCTGTTGCTTTAGTTGACGCTAGCAGTGCGGTAGCCAGTGCGATAATTATCAAAAGTATCATTGATTGGGCTGACGGTGCAGATGCCAATACACTGATTGCTATTTTGTCTGGGTCGATGGTAGTGCTGGCAATACTGTTGCTCACAACCCGCGTATATGAGCAACGCTATGCTAGAAACAATCAGAATAACAGCTTTCAGAAAACCCTATGCAAAGGCCAAATAGCTTTGGCGATTCAACATTCTGGTACCTTAATCGGGACGGCAATTGTCGTGTCTTCTGCGGGCTCGGTGATTGAGTACACACCAGACGCCTACGTTAGCAATATCACTGGATGGTTTATTGTGGGTACTGGCTTTTCTTTACTGCTGATTGTTTTAAGCAGTATTGCGAAACATATCGTGCTTAGCGGTGTGAATTGGAAAACGGAAGTCGATCTGCAACACAATGTGGGCATTGCGAGTATTGAATTTGTACTGAGTATTGGCCTAGCGATGCTTATTAATGGCTTGTTTGCGAGTTAACTAGACAGCTTGTTTTCAACCTCTTTCTGAATTGCAATCACATCAAGTTCCTGAACGACTGAGGGCACCGTTTTTTGCTGCATGATGATAGCGTCTTTAGTCTTTCGAGTTTGTTTCTTTAACCAAATTTCAGCTTTTAGCGCATCGGAATGCGTTTCTAGCTGCGCACAAAACATCAATCGAAGTGGCCCTTTTCCTTTCAAGGCTCTAGCACACTTAGGTCCGTTACTGGCATGCTCGAGGAAACGTCGTTTAGGATCGACAGAAATTCCCGCATAGAGCTGGTTGAGTTTGTTTTTAACCAAGTAAATAAACCAAGGTTTATCAGACTTTTGGTGATTCGTAACATCATTCATTGCTATACTCTCAGACATTCTCTAATAAATAGCAATTCATAAGAACCACACGCCATGCAAATACCTGATTTTAGTCAAGCAAACATTCTTATTATTGGTGACGTTATGCTCGACCGATATTGGACCGGGCCAACGGCTCGTATCTCTCCAGAAGCCCCAGTACCTGTGGTCAGAGTGGATGATATAGAAGACCGCCCAGGTGGTGCTGCGAATGTGGCAATTAATGCCGCAACGCTAGGTGCCAAAGTCACTTTGATGGGCATGACGGGTGAAGATGAAGCCGCACAAATTTTGAGCGATAGATTGGCTGCTATGAACGTGCATTGTTCATTCTCAAAAGTGGCAGGCCAAGACACTATCACGAAGCTGAGAGTCATGAGTCGTAACCAGCAGTTACTGCGTTTAGATTTTGAAAAGAGCTTTGCTAAAGACGATAAGTCGGATTTGCTCGCGCAGTTTGAAAATGAAGTCCAAAAAGTCGATCTGGTGGTGTTATCTGATTACAACAAAGGTTGTTTATCGGACCCCCAAGCGCTTATTCATATTGCCAATAAGTATCACAAGCCGATTGTCGTTGATCCCAAAGGTAGTGATTTCGCGAAGTATCGCGGCGCCACCATTATTACGCCCAATATGAGCGAATTCGAAGGCGAAATGGGAGAAGTTGAGAGCGAAGGCGACTTATTAAGTAAAGTACAAGCCTTGCAGAACAAGTGTAAATTAGATGCTGTGTTGGTCACTCGTTCCGAAAAAGGCATGTCACTGTTCTACAAGGAAGAAGTGACGGATAAGAAAGCAGACCCAAGCGAACTCAGCGCCTATCATTTGCCTGCACACGCAAAAGAAGTGTATGACGTGACAGGTGCCGGCGACACGGTAATTTCGATGCTAGCGTGTGGTATGTCGGTTGGCTTGAGTTTACCGGTCGCTTGCCAATTCGCCAATCATGCTGCCAGTGTGGTGGTGGGTAAATTAGGCACGTCTACAGTGACCAACACTGAGCTAGCTTTAGCAGTGAATGCACAAGCGCATCAAGATGGTGGCATTGTTAATGCTGAGCAACTGAAATTAGTGGTTAAACAAGCTCAAGCGAGAGGTGAAAAGGTGGTGATGACCAATGGCTGCTTTGATATTTTGCATTCAGGGCACGTTGCCTACTTGAGTGAAGCTGCGCGATTAGGTGACCGACTCATTGTCGCAGTAAATACCGATGAATCAGTTCGTAAGTTGAAAGGTGAGGGCAGACCCATCAATAACGCACAGCGACGCATGGCCGTGCTTGCGGGCTTGAGTGCAGTGGATTGGGTGTTGCCATTCAGTGAAGATACACCACAAGCTTTAATTGCCGATATTTTACCTGATATACTGGTGAAAGGCGGGGATTATCAGATACATGAGATAGCAGGCGGCAAAGAAGTAATGGATAAAGGCGGCGAGGTACGAGTCCTCCTTTTTGAGGAAGGGGTGTCGACAACAGGAATTATCTCTCAAATTGTGAATGCTGACGCAAAATAGTGTATATTACGACCAGTTTTAAAAGGACAGATAACTAATCATGTACGAAAGTTACTACGGACTCAATTCCAAACCATTCCAGCTGACGCCCGATCCAGCTTTTTTCTATGCGAGTAAACTGCATAAAAGAGCGATGTCTTATTTACAATATGGTCTTTCTCAAAAAGAAGGCTTTATTGTTATCACAGGCGGTATCGGCACAGGCAAAACAACTATTGCAAACAGTCTTCTGGATAATATGAAAGAAGATATTTTTGCAGCACAAATTGTGACGCCTAAACTCACCCCAGATGAATTGGTGAAGTTAGTCGCGGCGAAGTTTGAGCTAGATGTTGAAAATAAATCTAAAACACAGATTTTGGAATTGCTTGAACGCTTTTTAAATCAGTTGTCTGAGCAAGGTAAACGAGCATTATTGTTAGTTGATGAAGCACAAAACTTGCCTCTGGAAACGATTGAAGAGCTCCGTATGTTGTCGAATTTCCAGAAAAGTGGCCGTCCTTTGCTACAAAGTTTCCTACTTGGGCAAGACGAACTGCAGCCTATACTTCGCGCTCCCAACATGGAGCAGTTTCGCCAACGTATTGTAGCGTCGTGTCATTTAGCACCACTTAATGCTGAAGAAGCCATAGAATACATTGAGTTTCGTTTAAACCACGCAGGCTATAAAGGTGAGGCATTATTCACCGATGAAGCTTACGAAGCGATTCACGAGTTTTCGTTGGGTGTTCCACGTAGAATGAACACCCTAATGGATCGTATTTTACTGTACGGATTCTTGGAAGAAGTTGAAAGCTTCACTTTAGAACATGTTGAGTCAGTGATTGAAGAAGTTCGTTCAGAAATGTACGTGCCTGACCATCGTGCGTTGCGTCGAACTGATGCCAGTAATTACAACGAAGACCAAGCGCGTTTCACTGCAAACGGTACTGAAATTCACGAACCGCAATATTACCGCGACATGCTTCATGAATTGGTTGACGCTTTAGACGATGCGTTAAAGCATAAGATAAAATTGACGCAGTATATTGATAAGCTACTAAAGAGAAAGTATCAGGCTTACGTTAGATTGAAGTCTGACGATTAGATAGGATTTAGCCAAGTTGTTTTTGGCTATGTCGTTTTAGCCTGAGGGAACGGGTGAGCTAGCTGATTGGTTAGTTATTTATTCAGTGTGTATTTCAAATTGAGTGATATACGGCGGTCTTGGAGATCGCCGGTGATGCCGCCATTGCCTTGTCCAATCTCAAGACCTTCAGTATTCCGGTCTACATAGTCAAAATTCAGAGATAAGTCGAAATATCTGCCCAAGGCACGCGTAATACTTAGTTCACTGCTATAAACCTCAGACTCACCATTTTCGCCCTCAACACTATCGTTGGTAAATGCTGCGTTCATGGTCCATCTGATATTTGTTTTTTGCCCCACATTGAATGACACAGACGTGCCAGCAGAATAGGTGCGTGACAAACGATCAGACTCTAAATATTCATTAGTCGAGTAACGACCGTTGACTGACAGTCTTGTGCGGCGCTGTTCTGTTCCCAATTGCCAACTTAGGCCTTTTCGAAGAATAAGCTCGTCGTTAATTTCAGTGTTTTGCTGACTAAATTGCACAAAAGATTCGTTAGGAGCCAGTTGATAATTCAAAGAATTTGGTTGAAAACATGAGGCTAGGTCGGCGACGCCATCAACACAAACAAATACACCTAAATTGTCTGGATTCGCAATTAAGCGAGAGAAACTCGTCACTTCTTCAGAGTACCGAATTTGCGTTCTAAAGCGTTTGATTCGATGCTGAAACGAGAAGCTACCACTCTCACCAAAGAAACGTCTTTTATATTCAGCGCTCAGGCGTGTACGAGGTGTAAATATCCAGTCTACATCTATCCCTACGAAACCTTCATTATCTTCGTCTTGTTCGATTGCGTCGCTATCAGCTCTATTCCAAGTTAATACAATTTGCTTATTTGCTGACTCTCGCCACATCAAACCAGCACCAGCGGAGTTGAATTCTCTTAACTCACTGAATGTCGATACGTTTGAAGAAACCTGATTCGCTTCATGGCTGCCAGTTAGCACAAAACCTAGTTGCTTGTATAACTGATATGAGGTAACTAAATCAAATTGTCTACTGGTATAGTCCCCCAGTTCATTTCTATCAGATACGGTGAAGCTACTGGTCAACAATGCGCTAAAACGCTCGAAATTATCACCTGTAAATGTACTCGTGTTGTAGCTTAGGACATCGCTGTTCAGTTGGTTGTTAAAAAACTCACTTTTCTCACTTTCGGTCAGTGAATAACTGAGCTGTGATTGATGCCCGAAATAGTCACCTCGAGGCAAATCAAATGTGAAGGCGAACCGATTCGAGCGAGTTTTTGATAGGTTTTCAGCATTTAATAAAAAATCGTCAACTAAAAAGCCAATATTGCTTGAATTTTGATAATTTAAAGCGCCATTAGCGTTGAACGAGAGTAAGTTTTTAACAAGCTCTATTCGGCCACGATAAGTGTAGTTTGTGTAGTTGTTTGTTACCGATTCGTCGTCTAAGTCTCGCCTTACGTGGTTGTGCACCGCAGTCCAATTAAAGTTGGCAATTTTAGATTTAAAGTTAAGTGCTAGACGAGGCTGCAAAACATAATTAGTTGAGTCGATGCGTTCACTGCGTTCCTCCGAAAATAGATTCTGGAATACCGCTTCAGTATCTAGGCCAATAGTATATTTTAACTCATTGGCATGAAGACTAAACGCACTTATGCCGATGCTGAGTAGCGATAGCTTAAAGAGTTGTTTATTGATTGTCTTCCCTGAGTTAGCCATGACGTCTTAGGCCTTAATCGCTCTGACTTGGTTTTTCAGGTGCTTCAGGCTCATCTATCTCACGGTCCGAACCATAGTAACTGTAACCGTAGTAGCCGTTAGTATCGGAGTTATTCACCGATTTGTTAACGACAAAGCCTATCGCCATATCAGGGTTCAATCTTTCAACAGCTTTTTGAATGTCTGACATCTTTGAACGACCTTCCTCAACAACGACTACCGCTTGTCCAGCAAAGTTAGCTAACACCGCCGATTCATTAATACCGATTAGCGGCGGTGTATCGATAACTACGATACGATCAGGGTAACGGGTTGAAAACTCATTGATTAGGTTACTCATTGCTTGGCTTGCTAATAGCTCTGTAGACAAATGGTGTGAACGACCGGCAGGAATAATGCGTAGCTTATTAACATTGGTTCTGAACATGACTTCACCAATTTCGTAGACATCGCCTAATAAATATTCCATTAACCCAGAGCGCTCTTTTAGACCAAGAGTGCGCAAGGTATTTGGTTTTAGCACATCGGCATCAACTAACAGCACTCGCTTATCTTGTTCTGTAGCAATACTCATGGCTAAATTAACTGCTGTGAAGGTTTTTCCTTCGCTTGGACGTGCACTGGTGACCATGATGATGTTTGAATTATTTAAAGTGCTAGAGAGCGTACCAAATGCATTAGCGAGTAGTTTACGCTTAATTTCTCTGTATTCTTCACTAATGTGACTGCGCGCACTGCCTGTTGACACGAAGCCCTTTTTTTCGAGGGCGGCTAGGTCTATTTCAAATCGCTTCTCAGTGTATTGGGCGGGTTTATCCGGTTCTTGTGTAATATCGCGACGAATACGTCTGCCATTTTCATCAAATTCTGGTTGGGTAGTACTTGTTCCTGCTTCCCTTTGGGCGCGCTCAACTTCTTGTTGACGCAACAGCGCTTTTTCTATTGTGTTATTCATATAGGTAACCTGCTTAACAAGTTAATGTTCATGATGTCTAATAAAACAAACATGGCATATATAGCGATGATCGTACCTGAAGACAATGCAAATACCGCGATTCTAAACTTGTTTCGACGCTTTATCCTAACGATATCTAGATGGGATACTGCACCCCAAATAGGGAATCCTGTAAGGTCCTGAAGCTGCTTCCCTCTCACTAACACAGGCGACAGCATACTGGTTAAAAAGGCAATACCAACACCAACACCAAAGCCAATGAAGAGTATTCCTGTATAAAACAATATGCGTTTCGGTCCTGTTGGTTTATCAGGGATTAGTGGTGGGCGAATGATTCTGAATTGAAAGTCGTCGGCAGAACGTTCAGCGCTTTCAGTTAAGTTTGTCGCTTCGCGCCTTGACAGTAATTCTTCATACTGTCCCTTTAGGATGCCATAGTCACGGTTTAGCGCAGTTTGTTCCGCTTCAACTTGTGGAACTAAATCTATTTTAGACTGTAACTCTTCGATTTTTTCTGCAGTATCGTTCTCACGCACTCGCAATGAAGCGACTTGCCCTTCTAAGCGCGTTATCTCTAATCGTAATTGCCTGTCTGATTCAGTTAATAAATTTAATGAATCATCGTCGCCTTCTTGCGACTTGTATACTTGAATTTCACGCTCTCTTGCTTCTTGCAATGCTTCAAGCAAGTTGCTTGATTCCACTACATCGGGATGCTGCTCTGTAAAGCGCAGTTTTAATTCATCTAGGCGTGCTTCTAAGGCAATAATGCGATCGTCGTAACGAGTTTTGAGTACTTGTTCACTCTCGTTTCTTACACCTAATCCATCTGAGGCCTGTTTTGCTTTTCGAGTCTGACTTTTCATCGACTCGATTTGTTTAGTGGTTTCTTTCATGGTTAAGCGTGTATCTTCTAATTGTTGGCGCAAGGCCTGAAGATTGCCGTGAAAGGTGCCTGAACCAGGTAATATATCGCTGTATTGACGCTGAAAATCAGCTAAACGCTGCTCACTTTCAGCTAACCTTGATTCATACTCAGCAATTTGATCATCCAAAAAGCGTGAGGTTGTTTGTGAGTCAGCACGGTTGTTACCTAGTGTCCCTTCTACAAAAAGATCGAGCGTTTCCTGTACAACCGTTCTTGCCAGTTCCGGGCTTTCGTTGCTGTAGACGATGGTATAGATATTGTCATTTCGAGTTGCTTTCAAATCAATATCGTCAGTGAGTTCGGTAATCAATTCGTTATATTCAGCGTCGGTTCTGGTCGTAACGTCCAAGTCAGCCGCTCGAGCTATTTTTTCAACGTTTGCGCGGCTCAGCAGTGTTTTGGCCATCATGGCGACTTCTTGCTCGGGGTTTGAGCCCATGACCATGCCAGCAAGAGAAGATTGGAGTACTGAGCGTGTGTCTACAAAAACTTGTGCGTCTGATTCGTATTGATTAGGCAGGCTGCTTACATAAAGAAAGCCTACTGGGCAAATTAGCCATGAAAAAATAATGACAAATCGTTTCTTTATCCAAATCCCTCGAATAAAGTCTAATGCCATTTGAATGGATTGTTCTAAATCTTGCATGTAAGCGTTTCTCTAAGTGTAGTCTAAAACCAAGCTTCAGGAATAATGACAATGTCTCCAGGGAGCATGTCGACATTTTCCGTAATGTCGCCGTCTTTAATCAGATCTTCGATGTTTAATTCGAAAGTCGTTTGTTTGCCATCAATCACGCGCACTAGCTTAGCATTATTGCCACTTGCAAATTCAGTTAACCCACCGACCGAAATCATTAAGTCGAGAAGCGTCATATTTTGAGTGTAATTCACTGCGCTTGGGTTAGTGGCTTCACCGATTACTCGGACTTGCTCGCTAAACGGCCCGTTGAAACGACCTACACTCACAGTTACTCGAGGATTATTTATATAGGTTGCTAGCTGCTCTTCCAGTTGTCGGGCAAGCATGGTGGGTGTTCTACCTGCAACCTCAATATCTTCTACCAAGGAAGTTGTTACCTTACCGTCGGGGCGAACAACAAAGTTGCCTGATATCTCAGGGTTCCGCCACACGAAGATGGTTAAGTTATCACCCGGACCAATAAGGTACTGGTAGTCATTCACGTTCGTGGTTAACGAAGCTCTGGTTGTTGCCTCGGGCAACGTATTCACACTACAGCCAGTGATTATAAATGTGGCGATAAGCAAAGCTGATGTGCCTAATTGTCGCGCTTTCATCATCCCTAAATTTCCTTCGCAGAAGTTAGCTATTGTCTGTTTATGATTGCTTTTTATTTTGTGCATATATTAACCCTCAATGAGTAAAATTCGCACTAAAAATTTACTATAAACAGTAATCAGTCATTTACCCGAGCGATAAACCTACTATAATGCTCGTCGTTAACCATTAAGTTTATCTTAATTCGATTAATTATCATACGTCTAAAATCAGAGTTTTTTAAGATTCCTTGTATTTGGGGCGTTTGAAAATAATTACAGTAAAAGTACAGGGAATCATGGCTTCTTCGAATAAAAGACAAAACAAACGTTCAACGGCATTAGTGCTTACTGAGGCGGTGCTCGTATCGTATGTGAGCTACATTGCCAGCTTTGTGCTACAAAGCCTTCAGTTAATCCCTAAACCCAACACCGAAGCGCTGACCATCAATATATTTTTATTGATGATTGCGATCCTTGTTTGTTCGCTATCGGTTGGACTTTACGAAACCAAATTGCGCGAAACCTTTCGAGGGATCATAAGGCGCATATTTGTGAGTTTAGTGCTGAGTTACTTTATCGTTGAAATTGTTACCACGGCATTATTCACCCAGCTCGATACACATCCTTATTTCCTGCCAACTGCCGTCTGCTTCAATATTGTTACTATTGTCTTCTTCCGTTACTTTACTAATCGCTTGGGCTTAATGGGTTTAAGCAGTTCTCGTATTTTAATCTTAGGAGCCGGTGTAAGGGCTTCAATTATTGAAAACCGCATGCGACGCGATGTCGACCGCTTGGGATTTGAATTAGTTGGATTCGTTCCGATTCCCGGGGACGACCGTGCTAACGGCGTTCAAAGAGAAAAGATTATTCATGTCAGAATAGATGACGCTTTCAAACAGTTTTTGTTAGACAACGATATTGAAGAAGTTATTGTTGCTTGTGACCAACGTCGCGGCACCTTGCCAGTATCGGTGCTTTTTGATTGCCGTCTTCGAGGCATAGAAGTCACTGATTTACTTGACTTCATGGAGCGCGAACGTGGTCAAATCGTTGTCGACTTAATGTACCCGAGTTGGGTTATTTATTCGAATGGCTTTCATTCGCAGAACTATCTTCGTGAGTCATTAGACTATGTACTCAACATTACGCTTGCTAGTATTTTGATGTTTTTTGTTTGGCCGATTATGTTAATTACCGCCATCATTATTTATATCGATGATGGTTTCCGCACAGGAGCGTCTGTTTTTTATAAGCAAGAGCGTGTGGGTAAAGATGGCAAGTTGTTCAATATACTCAAATTTAGAAGCATGCGACCTGACGCCGAAAAAGATGGGGCAAAATGGGCGACTAAAAACGATAACAGGGTGACTTCAATTGGTAATTTCATTCGTAAATACCGCGTAGACGAGTTGCCACAATTGTTGAATGTATTAAAAGGCGAAATGTCTTTTATCGGCCCACGTCCTGAGCGTCCCCAATTTGTTCAACAATTGGTAAAAGAAGTGCCATATTACAATCAGCGACATAACGTTAAGCCAGGTTTAGCTGGTTGGGCACAGCTGAATTACCCATACGGGGCAAGCGTTAAAGATTCTTTAGAAAAACTGAAATTTGATCTGTATTACGTAAAACATCAAAGCTTGTTGTTAGATATTCTTATTCTCATACGGACTGTCGAAATCGTGTTGTTCGGTAAAGGGCGTTAAATATGCAATCAAAGCCAGCTCGACTAAACGCCATGACGGTGGATGTAGAAGATTACTTTCATGTTTCTGCGTTTGAAAGTGTGATCAAACCGTCCGATTGGTCGACAATATCGCCACGCGTTGGTGACAATACTCATAGGCTTATTGATTTATTTAACGAGCACAATATTAAAGCTACTTTTTTTACTTTGGGTTGGGTGGCTGAGCATTGTCCTGATGTGGTCAAACGCATTGTTGACGAAGGGCATGAGCTTGCAAGCCATGGTTCTAATCACCGAAGAACAACAACCATGACGCGAGAAGAGGTGTTTGAAGATATTCGCGTGAGTAAAGACAAGCTAGAGCAAGCCTCTGGTAAACCCTTGTTAGGTTATCGAGCGCCAAGCTTTTCTATCAATGAAACAAATGAATGGGTGTTCGATATTCTGGTTGAGCTGGGTTTCAAATATTCATCTTCCACCTATCCGATTGAACATGACCTTTACGGTGTGCCGCATTGGCCTCGTTTTTCTCACAAACGGAAGGAAGGTATCGTAGAAATTCCTGTTCCGACTGTGAGAAAAAATGAAAAAAATACCGGGATAGGTGGCGGAGGCTACTTTAGGCTTTATCCATATTGGCTGTCTAAACGCCGTATTGAAAAGTACATGGCCAGCACAACAGAGCCTTATAATTTCTACTTCCACCCTTGGGAAATTGACCCTAAGCAACCGCGAGTTGAAGGTGCGCCCTTTAAGTCAAAATTGCGTCATTATGTGAACTTGCACGTAATGGAGAAAAAATTAAACATGCTCATTAAGGATTATGAGTGGAGTTCGATGTATGAAACCTACAAGGATGTCATTGATGGTAAGTGAGTCTCTTAACATAGACAAAAGAACAGACTTTGGAAAAGAGTGGGGCTTAGGTATTGTCCTATTGTGCCTATGGTTCGGTTTAACGTATCAAGGTTTGGTGTCAGCTATCGGTATTTGGTACATTTCTGAAATTTTTAACCATTGTTTTTTTGTTATCCCAATTAGCCTTTATTTAATCTGGGAGAAAAAAGAAGAAATCAATTGGCATCACCGTCAAATATCATTGCTTGCCACGCCCTTTATATTCTTACAAGTTGTTTTATATGTGATTGGGATAGCTGGTGATATTCAATTGTTTCAGCATGCCGCTATGTTTTCATTGTTACCTACGCTTATTTGGTTCTTTCTTGGTAACAAAATAGCTTGGCAAATTGTATTTCCACTGTTCTTTATGTTGTTTGCTATTCCCTTTGGCGAAGAGTTAATACCTTTTCTGCAAGAGATTACAGCCGATATGGCAGTTGTGATGGTGTCTTGGACGGGTATTCCACTCTATCGCTCTGGGCTGTTCCTAGAAATACCTCAAGGTCGATTCTTAGTTGCTGAGGCATGTTCTGGTGTGAGTTTCCTCATTGCTTCTATTGTGCTGGGTAATCTTTACGCTTATATGAGCTTGCAAGGCATTAAGACACGAGCTGCATTCGTATTGTTGTCGGTAGTCTTTCCTATTGTTGCCAACGCGATCCGTGTGTTCGGTATCATCGTTATAGGCTATGCGTCAGACATGAAGCATGCCGTTGGTGCTGATCACTTAATCTATGGTTGGTTTTTCTTTGCATTTGTTATTGTGTGCTTATTGGGTCTGGGTGAAGTGATACGTCGCTGGGAGAAGCGTCGTTTGGCGAAAGAAGTTAGTAATGAAAGCAATGCCGAATCACCAGAAAACGATGCTACGACTTTGGATAGTGCCAGTTTGAACAGTGTAAATTCGGACAGTGCAACAAAATTTGAAAAAAGCGGGAAAACCCTTACTTATTCTATGGTGGTTATTCTGATTTTAATGGCTGGGGTGGGTAAGTCTATATCACTCAAGAGCGCTGCGTCTACGGTACCCAAATACCCTAATTTTACCCTTCCTTTCCAAGCTAAGACTAACGGCAATCGCCTATCGACTTGGCAACCTGAGTTCGAGAAGGCCGATAAAAGTGATATGGCCACGGTGACTGTTAATGCTGAAAACTTTGTTTATTACTGGGCCTATTTTGATGGGACAGGAGGTGAATTGATCAGTTTTCAGAACAGCGTTTTTGGTGAAAATCGCTGGAGCTTAGAATCTAAAAAGAAAGAAGCATTAAATAGTGAAATAAATGCCAATGTGTGGTCACTTCGTGCAAGTAACGGCAGCCAAATACAGGTTTATCATGCTTATGTTATTGACGGTAAAGTGTTTACCGACAATCGAAAAGCGAAACTCTATCAAGTCTGGTTGAAACTTCAGGGTAAGCCCTATGATGGCGTTTTTGTTGCTATTTCCAGTGCTCCAGACAGCGAAGCGAGTTTTATAAATGATAGAGCTGAAGAGGCTTTCAAGGCATTGATGAAAAGCTTTGAGTTTCGATAGTAGCTCGTTATCGACTCTTAATCACCTTTGCAGGGTTTCCTGCTACGATAACATTATCAGGCACAGGTTTTGTGACAACAGAACCTGCTGCCACCACACAGTTCTCTCCAATGTCAGCCATAATTAAAGCGCAGTTGCCTATCCAAGAGTTTTTTCCAATGGTCACTTTGGTGTAAGTGCCACCCTGATCGCGAATAGGCTTGTCGTTTTGCTCAAAATTATGCTGTTTCGAACCGCTCATTATGTGCACGCCACTGCCAATGATCACGTCTTGTTGAATATCACACATGCCGATATTGCATTGTGGCCCGATATAAACCCCACTGCCAATTGATGTATCTTGCTGAGATAGCAAGGTAGCAAATGATACAACAGCATCTTTGCTGCAGGCACTCAGAGTAAACCGGTAAAATCCAGCACGAAAGTAAACTCCTGTTTTACCCGGTAGCAAACATAAGAGTTGGCTAAAAAAGGTGATGCTCTGGTTTTTATTTACTAATAGCAATGAGATGAAGTAAAGCAATGTGAATGGCGAAGCGAAAAGGGCAAAAATGAAGAATAGGAAAGACTTTAAAGCATTCTTCATGATATCGACTCCAAGCGGTTTGTAAGTGGCTTAAGGACTTCAGGCCATGCGTAGTTTTGCAAGATTGTTTGCCTTGCTTTTAGGCCTATCTCTGCTTTGAGTACTTTGTTTTGCAATAGCAATAAACATTGCTCATTAAAATCTTCGGGATTGTCGGCTATCAAGACATCTTCGCCTTGTGTGTGAATAATTCCTTCAATGCCTCGTGATGTGCTCACAACTGGAAGTTCACATGACATTGCCTGCAAAACCTTGTTTTGCACACCTCTTGCAATTTGAAAGGGCGCAACAAACACATCAGCAGATTGGAAGTAGGGCATGATGTTTTCTACAAAACCAGTCACCGTTATATTGTCACTCGCTAATTTAAGGATAGATGGATTTGGATTCATGCCGGCAATAATGAAGTGAGCTTTAGGGTTGTGCTGAACGATATTCGGCCAACAATGCTCTATAAACCATAAAACGGCATCGATATTCGGTTTGTAATCCATCACGCCAGTGAATAAGAAGATTGCGTCGTCGTCATTTTTATTCTGTTTACTCGCTTGAAAGGTAACAGAATCAATGCCATTAGCTAACACACTGACGGTACCGTCGGTACTAATGTCTTTCTTAAATAATTCGACTTCTGCTGACGCAATTAAATAACATTCTGCAGATAGCTGAGCAGCTTCTTGTTCCAACTTACGTACTAATTTTGCTTCTCGCCTGTACACCCATCTCATAGGAAAAGAAGCTTTATCTGCGTATTGCTCCCATTTGTTTGAATCAACATCCATAAAGTCAGTTAAAATGGGTAAGTTGTATTTGGCATTGTTATCCTTTGCTACATAGTGGAGTAATGAGGATGCCGTGATGAGTATTGCATCAGGCTTAAATGCATTGATTTCTTTGTTAATTGAGGGCTCTACTTTGCTAGTATAAAAGTTCGCTTCACTGAATGAACGATTTGTGAGAAGCGCTTTCAGGAAACGTATTATTTTGTTGCCTAAATTAAGCGGTGTGACTTTGCACTTTAAAGTTTGAGCCAAGCCTTTAGCATGTTCCTCGTCTTCAACTGAATGCAAGGGAGCTAATAAGGATATTTCGTGACCCACCTGTGTTAAGTGCTCTAGTTGATGAAAGGTTCTTAGTTTCTCACCCTTATTCGGTGGAAATGGTATACGGTGAGAAATGACTAGTACTTTCAATTATTGGCTCTCTGTAAAAGCAATCTTGTTGATGCAAATAAACTTCTTATTGCCATTGTACTATACAAATTGTAAGTTACTAGTAGCGTAGCCTGAGTTTATAGATGGTTTAAACATGAACAAATGCCGATTAATGTTTGAACATTGCGATAGCGATACAAAAGCATAAGACCGATTTACAATACAAGGAAAGTAGGAGGACGTTTTTTCTCCGTCATAAAAACATGAAATCAATTTTTTTTATTATCGCTTTTTTGATTGTTTATGGTTCCTTGTACCCCTTCCATTTTTCTGCAAACTCTATGTCTCCAGAGTCGTTGCAAGCCCTTTTGAATTTTGATGTCAGGCAAACTAGCCTAACCGATATTATTGCCAATATTGTTTTATTTATTCCTTTTGGTTTATTTATTCGCCTGGTGTTTCCAAATCAAACTACAAAGATACAGATGCTTAATTTAGCTCTTCTCACCTTTGTTTTTGCCTATGGGATTCAGGCTTTGCAATTGTTTACTGAAGACAGAAAACCATGGGGTGGGGATGCAGTATGGAACATGGTGGGTTATTTTGTTGGCTTGGTGCTTTATTCCTTTTCTCAACTAAGGTTTTTACGTTCAATTCAGACTTTAAGTATCAACGGCCAAATTTGTTTGGTGCTAGCGATATCGATAATAGTACTAGAGCTTGCCCCTTTCGCACCCTCAATAGACTTGGATGTGCTGAAGCAAAATGTAAAAGCGTTATTGAGTAACCCCACAATCGATTGGTATTGGACAGTTGAAGGTACTCTATACTGGTTGGTGCCATTCTACCTCTTGAAGCTTGCTGTGCCGTCATTCGCTTCCTTACCTCGCTTAAGCTTTATTGTTTTTGGTGTATTACTTGCGAAATTTATTATCGTCTCGAGCAATGTCAATTTGACACTTTTAGTGTCGGGTATAAATGCTTTGATTGTTTGGGGTGTGTTTGGAAGACGTATCAACATTGGCTTTTTAGCCGTCTTGATGCTTATAAAAATTGTTAGTAATGGACTTCACCCATTTGTGCTGAGTGAACAAACACAGGCGTTTAATTGGATACCATTCACGGGTTCTATGAATGGTAATATCCTCTTTAATATTGTTGTTTTTGCGAAAAAAATAGCTATCTATGGGGCCACAATCTGGCTATTATTTCTGTGGTCTCAACGCTTACTAATGAGCACCCTAGTTTGTGTTGCAGCACTATTAATGACTGAGCTACTACAAACACGGTTTGTTGATTCGACCCCAGAAAGCACCGATTTAGTGTTAGCTGTTTTTATCGCTTTTATATTGAAGCAAGTGATCAAGCCAAGCTTGAGTCACAACAAAGATAAGCCACTAGCAAGTACAGCAGTAATTAACGGAGAGCAATTGATGAAAAGTTCAAATGCAGATAGTTCTTCAAACAAAGGCCATATAAACTCAAAAACAAAACGTAGCTTGATTGCAATTTCATCGTTTTTGTTGGTGATTGTCTTCGGGACGTTTATTTATTGGTCCAGTGCAGATTCAGGTGAAATTAAAGTTAGACAAGCTTCATGGATAAAGATGAATAATCCACGTTTGATCTTTGACCACCATACCCATTCCACGTACTCAGATGGCTCGTTAAATATTGTAGAGCTAGCAGAGTTAGCTTATATAAAGGGATGCGATGCATTTGCTGTCACTGACCACTCAGACAATATAGATAATTTCAGACAATCAAGGTTTGATGATATTCGTGCAGTTAGAGAAAAGTATCCCGTCATGATGGTTTTTGGTGGGATTGAGGTTGAAATGCCCTCTTATTCGGGACGAGAGCATGTAAATATCCTTACTCTACCAGAGTATGAATACCCGGTTATTCAAGGACTCTTTAAATCGTTACTAAGCATTGACGAAAGACCAAAATCCGAATGGGATTCATCGGTGCTAGATTCTATTTATGAAGTACCGGGGGCGGGTTTAAATAGCGTGGCTATTTATAATCACCCTAGTAGAAAAGATCTAGATAAAGATCAAGATGAAAATTATGTAGATATCCAAGATTGGAATAGAAACTTTCAGCATATTATCGGAGTGTCCGGCGCTCCTGGTCACCAAAATAAAGAAGCAATCGGTTCATATGAAACTAAGATCATGCCGATTGATCGTTGGGACCCGTTCGCCGCGACAGTAGGAGGTACTTGGGACCGCTTGTTGAGTGAAGGCGAGCAAATTTGGGCAGCCGTCGCGTCTTCTGATTATCATAGCGACTCCATGGATTACGCTCCTTGTGAATTTTCTCGTATTCATGTAAACGCGCCAACAAGAGATTACGAAGGGATCATTAGAGCCCTAAAAGCAGGTACTTTTTGGGCTGATCATGGAAAGTTATTACAGGATTACCGACTAACTGTTACTAGCCAAGATGGCAAACAGGTCGCTCATCCAGGAGCGACTATTGATTTAGCCGGCAACAATAATGTACTCGCAGTGGAACTATCGGTAACGAAGAGCCCTGAGTATAGTTCGGATTATTTGCGCTTTGAGTTAATTTCAAATTGTAACCGCGAAGAAACAACTCTTGAAAGCAAGCTATTGCCGCCAGAGCAAGATACAATGTCGGTGGTATTTCCGATTTTCGATAAGAAGAGAGGTGAGCAGTGTTATGTTCGCTCGAGAGTCATTCGAGAGTCCGTTGAAAAGAATAGGCTAAGTGCTTATTCGAACCCTATTTTTATAAAGTACTGAGTTAAAGGTTAACTATGTGTGGCATTGCGGGCTTCGTAACAAAGAATTACGAACAACTAAACGAGCAGGCATTAGTCGAAATGGGCAATGCTATTGCGCACCGAGGACCTGACGCTCACGGTGAGTATCTCGATGAGACAATAGGCCTCTGCCATCGACGTTTGAGTATTCTTGACCTTTCCGACGCAGGCAAACAACCTATGTTCTCAGACGATAACAGCATTGTTATTGTCTTCAATGGTGAAATATATAACTTTTTAGAGTTGAAAGAGGAATTGGTCAAACAGGGTGTCAGCTTTCACTCCGGAACCGATACTGAAGTCATTATTCGATTATATGAAAAATACGGTACAGACTGTCTGAATATGCTCAATGGCATGTTTGCTTTTGCGTTATGGGATACTAATACAAAAAAATTGCTGATTGCCCGTGACAGACTAGGTAAAAAGCCGCTGTACTACTATACCGAAACCGCAGAATATACGGAAGCCGCAGAATCGCAATCTAGTGAAGGTAAAAACAGTTTTACTAAGTTTGCCTTTGCTTCCGAAATAAAAGCGTTATTGACTCTGCCTGATGTCAAAAAAGAGATTCGATTAGATGCGGTACATGATTTCTTTGCATATCAATACATTCCCGACCCTAAAAGTATTTTTCAACACGTCCATAAACTGCCGCCAGCGCACTATATGGTGATTGAGAATAGCCAATTCTCAATTCACAAATACTGGGACTTGAGTTTTGCGCAAACGAACGAAGACAGTGAAAAAGAAAACGTTGAAAGACTCCGACACTTATTATCAGAAACAACAAAAAGGCGCATGATCAGTGACGTTCCATTAGGGGCTTTTCTGAGCGGCGGAGTTGACTCATCTGGTGTTGTCGCAACGATGTCATCGCTTTCTGATACACCTGTAAAAACCTGTACCATTGCATTTGATAATAAAAAGTACAATGAAGCTGAGTTTGCCAAGTCGGTAGCAGAACAATACAAAACAGACCATCATGAACTCCTTGTTCATCAAAACGTAGCCGATACACTTGAAAACATAGTAAGTTATTTCGATGAGCCTTTTGCCGATCCGTCATTGGTTCCGACATTTTTCGTCTCTGAGCTTGCTAGGCAAAAAGTGACTGTGGCTATCGCTGGTGACGGAGGAGATGAGGTGTTTGCTGGGTATGAAAAGTATGCAGGAGATGATCTCGAGAATAAGCTCCGTAACCGTTTTCCAAATTGGTTGAGGAGAGGTGTTTTTCCTAGCGTTTCCAAGTTATTTAGCTTAGTTAACATATCTGTTTTTAGGCGCGCATCGAATTTATTAAATAGCTTGAGTGTGAGTCCAGCCATGGGGTTCTATATCACTAATAGTTTTATTTCGGACAGAGATTGGAAGCGTCTTATAAAGCCTGAGATTAAAAGTGAACTTGATACTTACCACCCATCATCGGTAACCTTAGAAAAATATGCAGAGGCGGATGGCAACGATCATTTAAGTAAGATTTTATACACTGATATGAAGACTTACTTAACAGGGGGGATTTTAGTTAAAGTAGATCGGATGAGTATGGCTAATTCATTAGAAGTTCGCGCGCCGATTTTAGACAAAGAAGTGATCGAGTTTTCAGCCTCCCTTCCTTCCAATATGAAATATAGAGATAAAGAGAAGAAGTACATTCTTAAAGAGGCATTCAAGCCTTTCTTGAGTGACGATATTCTTTATCGAAAGAAAATGGGCTTCTCCGTCCCATTAGCGCAATGGTTTAGAGAGGAAATTAAAGAAATTGCTCAACATTACCTTATCGATGAACTAATTGGTTTAAAAACGGTCTTCAAAGAGTCTCAAATAACCACACTTTGGGATGAACATCTGTCGGGAAAGAAAGACCATGCGACGGTTTTGTGGTCCATGTTGATGTTTGAAATGTGGTGGCAAAGGTATATGCACAAAAATAACTAGCAGAAACGAGTTTCTGGGCTGAACTACTTTCGAAACTCTATCGTACATTTCCCAACAATAACTGTCATCTAATGCATCTATATTAGTGACGTTGGACTATAAAATTTAAAAATCTATTCTCAACAGAGTGGCGCGCTTATTGCTGAACTTGGTTGAGAAGCGCTTGAAAAATATACTATTAAGGTTCTTTGAAGCCGGAGGGGCTTTATTTAATATATATGGTTTTATACCTTTACCCCGCTTTTGATAATACTTTCGGTGAACGAATATACAATAATATACGCTCAATATTAGCCATCCGAATACCTACGCGAAAAAGCTTAGTGTTCGAATTCCCAATAAATGGAGCAAGCTGTGAAAGTACCATACATTCTGTTTATATCCCTTGCAACTGCGCTACTCAGCGCTTGCGGAGGCGGGTCTGATGAAGGAACAGAAGTAACCCAACCAATTGTTGAAAAGCCACCTGAGCAACAACCGGCAAACCCCACATATGAAGTGGGTGGAGTAGTTTCTGGGTTATCTAATGGTCCAATAGTTTTAGCAAATAACATGTCGGATGAAGTAACTCTGCAGAGCGAGGGAGAGTTTTCTTTCACTACTGAATATACAGAAGGTGATACCTTTAGTGTCGCTATAAAGACACAGCCTAACGGCTATTCTTGCGAAGTCGAAAACGGTTCAGGCACCATTGGGACAAACGATATCAATGATGTTTCTGTAACTTGTGAAGAGAGCAATACAGCTGTGACCTACCACTCGGTCGGAGGCAGTATACAGGGGCTAGAGAGTTCACAAGCTGTCTTACAAAGTAGTCTTTCTGAAGAGTTAACCGTGTCGCAAAATGGTAACTTTACATTCTCCAATCAATTTGAAAATGGTAGCAATTATCAAGTGTTTCTCACGGTTCAACCTGAGAACCATAGCTGCGCTATCAGCAATGCAAACGGAACTATAAACGGAGCTGACGTAGCTAACGTGTTGGTTGTATGCGAAAACACTGAAGAAGAGCCCGAACCAGGACCTGAGCCGACAGAATATTCTGTCGGCGGAAGCGTCGCAGGTTTGGGAGAGTCGCCTGTGATTATTGCCAACAACGCGACTGAGGAGCTAAGTGTTTCTGCAAATGGTAGTTTTGTCTTTACCCAGTTATTAATTGATGATGAGACTTATGATGTTACTGTGCAAACGCAACCGACGGATTACACTTGCTCGGTAAGCAATGGTACAGGAACGGTAAACGGCCTGAATGTCACTGACATTTCTATAAGCTGTGAATCAAATGAAGAATTATTTAGTGTGGGCGGTTCAGTTTCGGGCCTTAATCAATCTGAAATTATCTTAGAAACCAACTTAGGAGATATCGCCACTATAGATAGCGACGGAGGATTTAGTTTCCAAGCTAGTTTTACTGACGGTTCTAACTATCAAGTATTTGTACAAACTCAGCCGCAAGCTCAAACTTGTGGAATCGAGAATGCAAGCGGCATAATAAACGGGAACAACGTCAATAACCTATCGGTTACCTGCGAAGATACTACTCACGATATTGTTTATGTGCGTTATCCTAACGAGACAGAGGATGACTTGTTCATTGATATCCCTCAGGGCGAACACGCTTATGACATAGCTGGTGGCGCTGACTTAATGTTATTGAAAGCTGATGGCAACGAGGTGGTACTTGTAGATTGCGACCAATGTAGCGTTATGGATCCATTTATTTCTTTTGACGCAAAGACCGTTTATTACTCCCTCATTGAGGAGCCTACGAGAGAATCTGCCAGCTGGATATATAAAATAAGATTAGATGATCCAGATTATACTCCAATTCGTCTTACTTTTGACGATGGGTTTGATTCCCCTCTTTATGCTCACAATGATTTATCTTCTGATGATCAAGGCAGTGTCCGAGGAATCCGTGATATGGCTCCAGCGCCTCTCGCTGATGGTAGGATTGTGTTTACGTCGAATAGATCGTCTTTTAGTACATTTAGACCGGGACCAGATGCAGTAGTAAGAGGAAGTGTGCAACAACTATTCGTAATGGACGATCACGATGGAACTGCCACAACGAAAGAGCTATCAAACCTTAAACAGTTAGAAACGGGCAGTCTGCATATGGTTCAGCATCCATTTCAGCTTAAAGATGGTCGCATATTATTCTCGACCTGGCAGGATGTAGCAACGAAATATAGCTATTCTATGACGTCTTTATTCACAGTCTATCCTGATGGTAGTAATCTTCAACAGTTTACTGAGCCTCATGAGCATCACAGCAACCTCGATCATTTCGCAACTCAATTATCAAATGATAGTATTGTTTCTGCCTATTATTACCCTTCATTTGATTATGGGTTTGGAATTCTTATGAAGTACCCTATTGCTTCTGATGGACCTGACTTTCAGCGTGAGCGCGTAGGACAAAAGTATACTTGGGGTGAACAAAACATAACGATCAGTACTAGAGAGTTTGACAGAAAAGGGACACAATCGATCACTCCACATACAATCTCTCTTGATAGACCTGCGCCAGATCTTTCAGGTAAGTATTCTATGCCTTCAGCATCCGTTAGAGGGGACCTTTTGGTTTCGTACTCGACAGGAGCCGTCAATCATTTCGCCCCAGCGTGCGACGTTGAAGTTTACCTTTGCGAAGCGCTTAGAGCCGGTATTTATTTGATTAAAGACGCTGCGAACACAGTTATTACCGATCCATCCGAGTTAGTTAAGATTAAGGATGACCCTAATTATAATGAAATATGGCCTCGTGTAGTGGCGAGTTACTACGATATCTTCGGACAGGAAAAGCCAGATTATATTCCAGTTCAAGATTTAGACAGCAGGATAGAGGAGGGCGAAGCTGCCGCAATTGTTGGTTCGTCATCGATGCTAAATCGAGAAGGGTTAAATGAAGATAAGCCCGATCCGTTTAGCCCTAAAACAGGTCGCATCCAAAATGATGGGAACTGGCGAATTGAGGGAGCGGAAGCTGGCGTTTTTAATAATGACGATATATATGGAGTTAGAATTATAACAACGCCCCCTAGGCCATTTACACAGCCAATTAAAAAAGGAGCTAACGCAGACGATTGGAATACTATCAAAAGGCATTTGGAAGATACGAGATTACATAGCGTAGTTGCTAGATACGGCTCTCTTCATCAGGAGCGTTGGGAGATTCTTGGAGAGTTCCCGCTCACAAATAAAGAAACTATTGATGAACAGGGGAACCCGGATACATCTTGGATCGCTAAAATACCTTCGGATACGCCTTTTCTCATCCAAACAATAGACTCAAACGGAATGACATTAGTAAGCGAGCTAACCTGGAGAGGCTTAAAGTCAGGTGAAAAAAGGGTCGATTGTGGTGGATGCCACGCACACTCTGTGGATCCTTTAGATTTCGAAAGCACTCAGGCTGGTAGTAATGTTCCCATTGAAATAGTTGGAGGTTTAGATCTTTCGGATCCAATTATCCAAAATGGTATCTGGGACCTCACGCTTGGCGACGTTCCAATATTAGCAGATGCAGGCGTAGTTAAAAAGCAACCGGGATACACGTTAGGAGTTGAGTTCACAAGAGACGTAGCTCCTATCTTAACAAATCATTGCGCTGCATGTCATACAGCCAGTGGAAGTGCGCCTGGCCTGATTTTAGATGACAGCGTCGAAGGAAAAGATGCCTTTGACGCACTAACTTCGGATACGAATAACGAATATTCTTACCCGCAGGTTAGTAAATATATAAGAACGCCACAAGCTCGACAAAGCTTGCTGACGTGGGTTGCTTGGGGGAAACGCCTTGATGGCAGAAGTAACGAGGAAAGAGATGACGATGTAGATTACCCTAATGAGCATCCGACGTTACAACTTACAGATGATGATAAAAGGACGATCGCACGTTGGATCGATTTGGGCTCCCCCATTGATTTCCCAGAGCTCGAAATTGACGGAGGTGTTGGGTTTAGATATACAGATGACTATCAACTACCCATAATTAACATTTCTAAACCAATCACTGGTAGTAATTTTGATAAAAATGCCAGTATTGGGTTTAATGATGCAATGTCGGGTATAGATTGGAATTCCTTATCGATAACTATAATTCCTCTAGACAGCGCCGAGACTGAACAAACTATTTCAAACTATGTAAGGTCTGCGAATAATGTCGTCGAGTTTGAAATGAGCTCAGTGCAAAGTGGAAATTCATACATTTTGAAAGTCGAGGTGCAGGATAATTATGGGAATACAAATATTCAAACTGCCAGGTTTTTGATTGAATAGTCAAAAATTTTGAACTTCAATTGCATTGCGAAAAAGCAACTGTCAACTAGCCGGTTGCTTTTCTAATTGAGCTTCTATTTTGATTATATTCTGTTTACGCCAGGTAATTATGTCTCTACAATCGTGACATATAGGCACTAAATTATAGATCCCAACTTTGATAAAAATAATTGTATATTTGCTTCTGGCATACTCATGTCTTTCGATCCTTTTTTCGCCTTGGGTTCCCTTGCTTATTTATTATTTAAACGGAATCATGCAGCCTCAATATATTTGGCCTTGGTCATTTCCTACTTTTTCTATATCGGTTTCAAAAATACTGGCAATCTTCGCAATACTAGCGCTTATAATATCAGCTTTTTGGGGGAAGGTATCGGTAGGTGTTTATCGTTCTAAACAGAGCCTTGCTATTTTTTTAATATGGGTTCTATTTCATTTATCTGATTTACTCAGTCCTTTTCCAATCTATATTGCCGATGTTTCTTCCCAGATAGTATTGAGCGCATTAGATACAATTATTATTATGTACTTTGTTGGTCTCGGCGTGTTAAGTAATGTTAAAAGCTATGAGAAAGCTTTTATTGCTATGAGCCTAATGTTTGGACTGATTACTGTCTATTATGCCTACTGGGCGAACGCAAATTACTTTGGAGAAAATTGGTATTTATTCACGAATGGTCGATTAAACAGCCCCGCGGGCACTAGTATAGGAGATCAAAACGCACTTTCAATACTGATAGTCATGGGAATGCCAATTCTTTTGATTGGGTACTTCTATGTTAGTAAAACGCTCTTGAAGATCATTTGTTTGCTCTCAATCCCTCTGATTTGGCATAGTTTATTTTTATTTGGATCTAGAGGAGCTTTAATAGCCCTTGTTGTTACAACGATGTTCACAATGAAAATTTTAATAAGCCATAAAAAGTCTTTCGTTAATTTAACTAAACTGAAACAAGTTAATTTTTTCAGAAAACTAATACTGTCTGGATTGGTTGCTGGCGTTTTGATTCAAGGTGGAGTAATTTTGAACAGGGCTGCTGAAACAAATGAGCGTGTAATTAGCGGCTCGGAAGAACCGATAAATCCAAGGATAATATCTTGGAAAGTAGGTAAAAAATTAATATTAGACTACCCTCTCTTAGGTGCTGGGCCACAGCGCTTTTTGATGGCATCTGAAACTCTTTATCCCGGGGAGTCTGTTCACGTAGCCCATAACACATTTATAAATTTTTCGGCTAATACTGGCCTTCCGGTTGGTTTGTTATTTTTGAGTCTTTTCTGGCTGAATTATAAAAACTTTCAATTCTGTAAGGAAAATAATATATATCTATACCCAGTATTGGATTTTGTGGATAAGAGCTGTGCGGCAGCCCTCACCGCCTACTTTGTAGGTGCACTTTTCTTAGATCTTATTATATTTGAAGCTTTTTACTTCATTTTGATGTTGAATGCGGTCAAGATATTTATATTTAAAAAAGTTTTAACCAGTAGCAATACATTGAAAAAGCCTGCAGATAATTCTCTGGTATAAATCCTTGTACAATCGAAACGGTAAGGATTTTTCTTAGCTACAGAGGTCAGATATATCGCAAAAAGGAATGCTTCAAGAATGAAATTTTCAAATAACTCTTTAATTGACGTTTCTAATAGAGTTTATTATTTAGATTTGCTGAGAGCTCTAGCTATTATGTTGGTGTTCACCGCTCATACCGCCAAAAGCTTTGATGGTCCAGAGGTTTTTAATACTCTATTAGGGTTTGGTGGTACAGGCGTTGACTTATTTTTTCTTTTATCTGGTTGGCTGATAGGGTCACAATTATTTAGGGAGCAGGAGAAGTTTGGGAACATAGAGTTAAAGCGATTTTGGTACCGAAGGTGGATGAGAACGCTCCCAGCATACTTCACTGTATTGTTATTTACTTTGTGTCAGTTGTATTTGACCAAAGAGTCAGTCCCTAGTCCTTTGCCTTACTTTCTATTTTTACAAAACTATTTTCATCTAAGTTATTTTACTGTTAGCTGGTCACTTGCTTTGGAGGAGCAGTTCTACCTTTTCATCGCACCCTTCATATTACTAGTCGTTAAAATTAGCTCTGTCAAAACTCAATCTTTTGTGCTTTTTACTATCTTGGTTTTACCTAGCGTCTTTAGGTTTTTTGAACTATTTAGCACAGGGTTAGAGACTCATGTAAGACTCGACTGCTGTATCATGGGAGTTTATTTGGCTTTCATTTACAGAAGACAACGGGCCTTTTGGGACCGAATTGCTCGGTATGCTACTCCTATATGTATATGTTCAATATTATTGTATGTATCTTTTTTTGTATTTAGGGCATTTCCCCCTTTCGAGAACTATGTTGATCCTTCAAAGTTGATGCTCGCTATTATATTTGCAGGGTTATTACTTAAAGCGGCTATTTCGCCAGTTGAGTCCTTACCGTTTTTCCATAATATCATTATGCATATTTCTACAAGGTCATATTCAATTTACCTTTTACATCCAGATGCACTTGCTGTGTGCAAACGAATTATCGATTCAGATTCATTATTGGTCTATTACTCCGCTGCATTAGCCATATCATTAATAGCATCGGAATTTCTATATAGAATAGTAGAAGTCACATTCATTAATTACAGAGAGAAATTTGATAAAACGAAGAAGCGACGCGCTGCGTTATAGCTGTTCATTTAAACTTATGCTTTGGGGAGATATTCCAAACTAAAGACACACACTTTCTAAGTATACCCATTATTATATGCTTTAGGTGGTTCGCAGAATGATTCTGTCGCAAAAAAAGAACAAACATTAGTATACAAACAAGAACCCAACAAAATAGAAAAACAAAAAATAGAATGGATAACTTAATAAAACTTGGAACCTCAAGCACCAAATGGCCTAACAAATAAGCCAATGTGAATGAAAGAAAGCTTGGTATTATCAAGTAAAAGAATATCGATATTGTATTCTTCTTAAAGATTCTTATATTTCCAATTAATAAAAGTATAGTGACCATAAATATCTCTACTAAAAATTTTCCATATGTAAAGTATTCTAAAGTTCTCTCTTTTAGTAAGTACAAAACTACTCCCATTAATAATAGAGTTAATAAGTCATAGTAAAATAGTACATTGACTCGCCCCATAGAAGTCATTACTGTTGAGCCTAAGTAAGCAAGAGAATGCGGAATTATTAGTAATGATAAAACACCGAACAAGCTTGAATACTCTGACCATTTGTCCCCTAATACTAAATCTACGATTGTACTTGCATTAAAATAAATAAATGCGGTTGAGGGTATAACTGTAACTGCAATCACTAAGACAGTTAATGTAATCTGATGCTTGAAGTTATCAACATTGTCTTTATTTCGAGCGAAAGACGCTAACAGAGGCTCAAGTGCTGGGCCAAAAAAATCTGTTGCAGGCATATTAGAAATATACTTGCTAATATGAAAGCCGCCGAGAGATGAGGGTGAATAAAATGCACTGACAAGTATTGTGTCAAGCTGAGACCTACAATACCCCAGTACACTTCTATACAACATCCATTGACTGAATCCCCATTGCTTTTTAATGTTAATCAAAGTAAGTGACGGCGAGTACTTTAAGAATATATATGAGCATAAAACATGAGTAATATTGGAAGCCAAATGGCTCCATATTAAAGCCCAATAGCTTTCGAAGTAGATAGCTATGCTTATGGCTATAGTAATTGATACCAGCTTTCTAATAACATCAATTTTTAGTATCGGGATATAATTAAGCTCTCTCTGACAAATAACGGTAGCTGGATTGACTAGCGCAGCTATTGGAAGGCTCAGAGCTAATACAGGTAAAAGACTTTGAAGCCTGTTATCGTCGTAAAAATTAACAATCAATGGAGTAAGCAGTAAAACTAACAGATAGATCGCAACCTTCAAACATATATTAAGAGTCCAAAAAGTATCTATGTCGTCTTGGTCAACATCATCTTTTCTAACAATGTATTCTTTTCCGCCGCTATTAGAAACTGTTGCCATAAAATATATAACCAATAATGATATGGCGACAATTCCAAAGTCTTCAGGTACCAATATTCTAGCTAGAATAAGAGTACTTATTAGTCCCAAAGTTTTTTCAGAAAACTTCGTAATGACCAGTATTAATGAGCTCTTTAGAGCAAGCTTAGCTAAAGACAAAGTAATTTATTCTTGATTTGTGAAACATCTTTTATTTCCGCATTTGACTATAAAAACTGAAAAATTGTTACGTCGGAAGCAATTTCTGCAACGCTCGCTAACAAAAGTGAGGGAAAATTACGAAACTATTTTCTTTTAAGATTTTTAAAGAACTCAAAAAACCTGTGCCTGCGCCATTTGTACTGCAATTGTATTTCACCAAGTATAGCCTGATGAATCTGGTAGTAAAATATTCTTAGTTTTGATAGCTTGATCGTATTACCCAACCGTTCATAGCCAAATTCATCCAGCACGTCGCCGGCGACATTTTCTATGACACTAATTTCAAATTTACTCAGCTTCTGCTGCCACTTCTTTGTCAATTTCATATCCGGTTTTTTAAACGTATGTCTATTTTCTGTTTTTATTTCATAAAAACTCTCTTTATTATTGTAATCTAGCATCTCCTCGTCAAAGTCGATATTTAAAAAGTTACATATATTTCTCATTGATGATTCAAGATCCCCGACCATGTCTTCGAACTTGATAAAGAAGAAATTCTCAGGCATTGAATTCATAAATTCTATTTGTTGTCTCACTTCTCTTTTCCATCGCTGCGCTCCGGTATATACGTTAGTACCAAGACCCCATTTATTTTCAATGTAGGAATTGGCTACACCTCGTCCGTCTCTCAGAATAATGATAAATTTAGTGTCAGGAAGGAAGTTTTTTAGTACTTCTATATGCTCCGTAAGCTGAGGGTCTTTTAATCCCCAAATTTTATATCCATCACTTAATAATTTGTCGATATCAATATCATCATGTCTTAATATTTCAGCCTTTATATTCGAAGTAACCTTTGATGGTTCTGTCTCACCATTAAATATTATTGGTAATTCTGCCTCATTCTGCACAAATATTTTCTTGTGCGCAGATAGAATTCGAGTCAGAAGAGTCGTTCCTGACCTCTGTGTTCCCATTACAAAAATTGGCAGTGATTTCATGTGTTTTTGCATGTTTTCCATAGAATTTACTTCTCTATATCTTTTTCTTTAAACGTTTAATTATGCGCTTCTTTAACAGTGGATTTACTTTAACAGTACCAGATTTTATATCCCTTAAGATTCTTTGGTTTATTTCATTTAAGTCTCTGGGCCATTCTAAGAAGCTAATCTTTTCTAAGTGGGTTTGTTGGAGTTTACCGGTCGAATATCTTGAAATCCTATTTATGTAAAGTTTAATATCCGCTAATTTAAAATAATTGAGCTTGGCAAAAAAATAACCGCAATCGATATTAAAAGTCACCCTTTCATGAATAGGTAAATCTATATCTTCAATATCTCTTTTGACAATTTTAGTTATAGCTGAATCTATCCAACCCAAACCTTTAGGAAGGTAAAAATTTTTATCTCTCACAAGCTGCAAAAATTTATTCTTTAGTCCGTAGCAATTTCCAAAAAGTAAATGCTGTTGAGTAACCATCTCTCTGTAAACTTCCATATTTCTGCCAGAGAAAGGCAGTCCGGCTATAGCGGTCGCGTTTTTGGAATCAAGAAGCGTTTGTGTCATTTGATTGAACGCGTCGGCAGTAAATTGCACATCGGCATCAGTAAAAAAATGCACATCTTCATCACAGGAGATATTGTGAACATACTCATTCCATGCATTACATTTGTCGCCTAGCTGAATCTCTACGACACGGAGTCTTGGGAAAAGGTTATCTCGACTAGCCTTGTTTAGAATGTCTACAGTAGAGTCGGTGCATCCATTTGCAATTACAACAACTTGACTAAGATTCTCATCTACGTTCTCATATATGCTCGATAGCGAGCGTTCAATATTATTTTCTTCATTATAGGCAAACATAACTATTGAGTAGCGCAAAATATTAATTCCTTCCTTCATGACGCTGTAACGCAGACATATTATTCTTCAACTAAATAAGTTCGATATGCTCAATTTTTATAAAACGGCTTACAAAATTTTTAGCATTTGGCATAAATTTCTAGGTAGTTATTGACCATTTTTTTCTGTTCGAATTTCTCATAAAATTGACGTAAAGCATTCTGTCCAAAAGTGAGCGTCGTATCGGTATCATTTATTAAGCTTAGCATCGCATTACTAAAGCTTTTCTCGCTATTGTTTTCAGTAACTAAACCTGACACTTTATTCAATATCACCTCACTATTCCCCCCTGCATCAGTAACAATAGAGGGTTTTGCAAGAGACATTGCTTCAAGGATAGTCATGGATGTGCCTTCACTTAAACTTGAAAGTAAATATACGTCGAACATTGCTAAGTATGCTTTGGGGTAGGGAATATAGCCAGTCAAAACCACAGAATCTGCAATATCGAGTATTTGAATTTGTTGTTCTAGTTCATCCATCAACTCGCCATCACCTACAATGAATAGTTTAGCATCAGCTCGTTTCTCTAATACCCTTGCAAATGCATTAAGCATCATTTTCTGATTCTTTATTGGGTCAAGTCGCGCAACAGTACCGAATACAAAATCACCACCCTTGAGCTTGTGCTGTTGCCGAACTTGTTCTATTTCACCTAAATCAACTTGAAGCGCTTTAATGCCATTATAAACAACCTCTATATTACTACGCTTTAAAAATTCATATTCAACTAATGCCTCTTTCGTCGCCTCAGAAATAGCCGTAATACGGTCTGTCATCATTGAGAGAATAGGATTAACGAAGCGTCGTTTCCAACTACTCACATCAGGGTAAAAACGGCCATGTTCAGTGAAAATCACTTTCGTCGATAGGCCCAATACTGCCAATGTACCGTAAACCCAGGGTGTATATTGATGACAATGAATGATATCAATTTCATGGGCTCTGACATGCTTTCTAATTGCAGTTATCAACGAACGGTCGAACCCGTTCTCTCTTGCTTTGGAGTGAATACTATAACCTTCGTCCTGTAAGTCTTTTCCCCAAGGCCCAATAGGTTCTTCAATGCAGAAAATTGACATTTCAACACTGCCATCATTACCTTCAATGATATTTTTTATCACCATTTCTGTACCGCCTATGCGCATGTCATAAGTAATATGCAGTACTTTTTTCTTGGTTGCCTGAGTGTTAGTAAGTTTGGTCTGTTCCAATTATAAGCTCACATATTTACGAATTTTAGGCCCAAGTGCGTTTACCAAGCCCAAAGGGAGCTTTTTCCAGATAGCTTCGACTAGCTGGCGCAACTTTCCATTTTTGCTTTCAGCAGATTCAGGCTGTTCAGTACCATCCTTATAGCTTTGCCAATCTAGATAGCTTGGACTTGCTCCCCATTGCTTTTTAAAATTGTAAGTCCCTTCAAAAGCAGTTGAACGCCCAAAATCAAATGTGCTAGCACCACTATTTATTGCTTCACTAATTACTGTCCAGTAAAGCAACATATTCGGAGCTAATCGATTGTAGTCTGATTTTGTAGAAGCCCAAGGAATAGAAGCTGCGTTGCCATTAAGTAGCACGATACCGCCTCCAACCGCAACATTATCGCTATATACCAAAGCTAAATAAGCCTTGTCTTGATAGTTTTTAAGTACTTGCTTGAACCACTCTTTTGAGTGGACTGGGGAGCCGAGAGAGCGCATATTTAATGAAATTACTTCATAAAACTGCGCTAACTTTTCTTCAAACTTTGCGGAGGATTCAAAGCGAAACACTCCAGCATTCAAGCCGTTTTTCTCGGCCTTCCTGATTTGGCTTCTGAGTTTCGATTTAAAGGCTGCCATTTGCTGTTCAGCATCAGCTTCTAAATTAAGTAGCATTCTTACTTTTTCGCTACCTATTAGCTTTTCAGGGGCAATTATGACGTTGCTAGCATTACGTATTTCAAGAGGCGAGTTAGTGTCAGTTGAAACCTCTACAGCTGCTGTTCTTAAAGCGTCTACAACACTCTGACTTTCTGCCAAAGGCCCAGCAGCATCACAATAGGGTGCCGCAACATATGAATTTCCTTTTAATGGAATTTTCATTTCAACCAGAGGCAAAACCCCAACTAACTTATCACCCTCAAACGCCCCTAAATAATGAGTATCAAACCCATAGCTTGCTTTGACTGCTTGGCCCCAAGCAAAGCGATGGTATGGCGTTGCCTCATCACATTGGTCAACATAGTTGTCCCATATGGCTTGATGTGTGTCGTTTAGTCGTTTTATTTCAATCATGAGCGCTGTAACATTTTTGGGTTTTGAGCGAAGTAGACTTGCGCTTCTTTTAGAGTCATAAAGTTCAACTGATAGTCTTCAGATAATGCGTCAATTACTGCGCTTACGCGGCTGCATATTTCGTTGAATGGGTCTTCCACATTGAAGAACCCTGTCCCGTTTTTGATAAGATTCGAGCTGTGAAAGAACAGATTGATATAGCTTGCACCATTCTTGTAAGTCTTATGGGCGAGCGAAACCATATCTTTTGCTTCCATCACTTCTGGGCTCATATATATTTTGCGCAGCAAATGGGTGTGCCATAAAAAGCTGACGCTTCTTAAATATTTTAACGGAGCCGACGCGGCAAGCTCGTGAACTTTGTCACATAGCGAAAATGCACTACGGTTAAAGCCAACCGATGCCTGAATTTCCATTATATTACGCTGCTCACCGGCGCTCAGGACATTTTGTGCGTCTGGCCAGTAGGCACCAATTGGGGAACCTTGGCAGGTGAAAAATTCGTTTGAGTAATAAGGGTACACGCTTGAATCAACCGTGAAGCCTCTGCTCCAAAGTAGCTGCATAATGTCGGCAGATATTCCCCAGCGGCCTGTGCGGAATGAAGTGGGTTGATAGTCGAATTCATTCACAAAAACCGACACGAGCTCGTCTAGTTTAGCTTCGACATGTTCAATAGGTAAGTTAACCACATGAGAGTTTGCTTCGTTGGGCTTTTCGAAAAAAGGAGGGTTTGCCCAAGGGTGAAGGTGAGCGCCGAGTTCACATGTATTATCCTTTATTGCCTGAGCAAAAACCTTGTTCTCTGCAGCGCCTTTTGCAGCTGCATAATCGACGAAATAACAAGGGCGAATGCCTTTATCGTTACAAAAATCTTGAAAAGCAGGGATCTTGACTAAATTTTTGACCGAAAAGTCTTTTTCGGGGAAGGGACCATCCCAGTCCCATTCCTCTTCGGTATCTATCGTCAAGATAAAGACGAGTTCGGGTTTTGTTTTCACTATGTCACTTCCTTGTTGTCCAATACGTCGTTAAACAGAGTAACGTATTCATCCGCCATTCGTTTGGCAGAGTAATGCTCGTTTACGTAATCACACGCGTTCTTACCTAATTGTTTTGCATAGTCTTGGTCGTTGAGTATTTTTTCCCAAGCCGCTAGTAAATGCTCTTTGTCGCCCAAAGGCGACAGTAAGCCAGTCTGTTCGTTGGTAATCAGTTGATCAATACCTGCAATATCATAGGCTGCAACAGGGGTTTCCATTGCGCAGGCTTCCATCAAACATCTTGGGATCCCCTCAAGGGTAGAGGTCATAGCGAAAAGATCAAAGCTTTTTAAATAGTCTAAGCGGTCATCCCTATAACCTAAATAGTGGATGTCTGCTTTTGACGACAAGGTCTGTGTGTAGGTTTCTAACTCTTCTCTTGACTCACCATCACCCAGCAAGATGAGTTCAAGATCGTCCATTTTTTGGTGCAGAGCATCAAATACATCAAGTAGGTCTTTGATATTTTTGCGGCTGATCATTTGCCCAATAAAGCCCACGCGCTTTTTAGTTTTCTCAAGGGCCATGGGTTTTTGTTTGAATTTCTCTACTTCAGACAAATCAACACCATTTTGGATGTACACCAGTTGTGGCTTTTCGATATTGTATGCTTCGACGTCTTTCACCAATTGTGGTGACAGTGGCACAACATGATCTGCGTACTTCATGGCTTGGCAACCTAGCCAAATGAATAAACGCAATTTGAAGTCTTTCGCATTTTCAAAGCCATGCGGGGTAACGATAACGGGTACTTTGGCTTTACGGGCCGCTAGTACGCCAAGTATGTCTGATTTGTAGCCATGAGTGTGCACTGCATCAATGTTGTTGGCTTTGATGTATTCGGCAAGTCTACTCACTGCCTTAAAGTCAAATTTGTGCGCCATTGGCAATTCGTAAACGTCACCGCAGTCTCGCTTGAAGTGTCTGGCTATTTCTAAGTTCTGAGAGGCCGCTTCATCAGTCACCGCTAAACTGTATTTTACGTTCTTATCGACCGTATTATTGCAAAGAGCCAAAATCCAACGCTCTGCACCGTAGAAACCAGTAGAACAAATAAATTGAAGTATATGCATATTTCTCGACGGTGTTTTCAAGTGTGACTACTCGTTGCAATAGGTTTAAGAAGGCCCAGAATTGTACCCCAAGTTCTGGCTGGAAAATACAGAGCATAAAATTTAATCACTGTGAATAAGCTGATTTTTGGTCGCGCTAAGCGATAAAGTCTTAAGGTATACAAGCTCAACACACCTAGGCTAGCGAGCAAACTGAATAGTGCTAAGCTTGGCAATGATAAAAGGCTAAACATAAGCGCAAATACCAAGCCAAAAGTAAACATCGGCGGGGCAATAAAACTAGGGTATTCAGAAAGACCTATCTTCCTGCCATTCAATGACGCTAAGTTTGACTGGCCACGCCAAATTTCCTTTTTGGCCATTTCTGAAAATACCTTATCCTCTCCTAAGTGCACATAAGTACTTGCTGTGGTGTAGTACAAGTCACCTTGTTCACCTACTTTTTGGGTAAATACGTAGTCTTCACAAGTGACTAGGTGTTCGGGAAAACCTCCTGATTCTATAAATGTTTCGCGCTTCATCAGTAAGTTTCTACCCGGTAAAAATTCGACTGTGCAATCTACATGGGCGTTACTCAATTCGGTCCGCAGAATTTCCAGCGGACTGGCACCATCAGAAGCAACTTGTACCGCACTGACCAGTTTCGTATTGTCATTCAGCATTGGATACAACTGGCTTAACCAATTGGGCGCTAGTTCAATATCCGCATCCAGAAAACCGACTACTGCACCACTTGCACTCTGAAAGCCAATGTTGCGTTGCGCCGATATCGTAATGTCCATTGGTGCATGAATTACTTTAATCGTCAGCTTGTCTTGTAAAGGGGTAAAATCAAAATCAAGCGTGTCATTTTTGGTGACGATAATCGCTTCAAGGCCAAGCTCATCTCCAGCTACCTGAGTTTTCAAGCGATGCAAAGACTCAATTGTCTCTATTAACATCTTTTCCCGTCCATAATGGGGAATGATAAAGCTACAGCACTTTGGATTGACTTCTATCATGCTTGGGCCGCCTCTGTTTTTTTGCCTTTGAGCTGCGGGAAACGAATGAATAAATGCTTTATTTCGCGCTTGATTGAATATTGTTTTAGAAAGCGCCATGCAAAACCCAACAAGCTGTAGGGCTCACTTTGGTAGTCTACTGTGACCTTGGGTGTGTCGGTTCGCGGCTCAATCTTATCCGACATATTATTTTGCATAATTAAGGCAAGTATCCGAGTGTAGTCTTTTTCTTCACTCTCAATCAGTTTCGCTTCAACATACTCGGTAAGGGTTCTTATCTTATCAGCAACTTTCTCGAGAAGTTCTTTGTTACTTACAAGGTAAGGCTCAGCTACTTTCAGAACCATAATTTTTCGGAGATCTTGCGCAGTCCAGGTATCATTTGGATATTCTAGGCGCTCACTATTTTGCAAGTAGGGCACTTCTGATGTCGCGATATATTCAACATAATGCAGAAAGGCTTTTTTAATCGGGGCATAGTCATGACTGATGCCATACACGGTCTCGCAGATCCATAAATACTTGGCAACTGACTGCATAAACACAATGTAGTACCAAGTGTTTTCTATATCCTCGAAATTTCGTTCAGCAATATCATCCTCATGGCTAAATGTATGCAAGATAATATTTGATGCCTTTTCAATATACTGTGCGTCTGAGCTTAGTTCATAGCTGTCTATTAGCGCATTGATATAGTTCGCTACACCACGATCTAAAGGATATTGGCCAGTGAGTGGATTTCTCACAATGGCTTTATTGCGGTACTGAAGTAGGGTGCCGAGTAATGTGCCATCCCCCTCGAAGAAGTAAGAGATCCAAGTGCTTAGTTTCAACACGGCTTCTTTTGCTTTCATATTTCCGCTGAGTTGATGATAAAGCGCTAGACCACTTGTGTAGCAATGATGACTGCCGGGGCCACCGCCGCCAGCATGATCCTCATACACGCCTTGTTGTTGGCGCTTTGAGTATGTTCGATGGGTTGCTGTTTCAGCTTCAACGTAGTGATCAGTGTGCCAAAACAAACCGCCATTGTATTCGAGCTTATCTAATGTTGTATGGTAAATATCAATGTTAACTATATGCTCAAACAAATCGTCAGCAAGTTGCTTCCATTGGGTATCACCGGTAAGTAACCATTGTTTTAAGAAGCCAAATAGCGGGTCATATTGATTATTATAGTGTGATACGAATATATCATCGCCTTTATGACCAACGGCTTCGTGGTCGGCATATATATCCCCAAAATTTCGCCAACCAAACTCATCCAAGGCTTCACGCTTGTTGAAGAAATTACGTTCACCACTCAAGCCCATTTCGACGATGTGTGCTAGGGGGCTTTTTAAAACGCTTTTTCGAAGCCACGGTATGGTATTCGAGTCGCAAAAAAGGTCGCTGCTTGGCACGGGCATTAGTGGAAGAGCAATAGCTGAAGGCTCATTAACCGAGCCTGAAAGCTGAATATTGATCGTATGCGTTTTTATTTCGCCAGCCTGCAATTCGACAAAGCTAGCTATGTCACTGGGGGCGAAATCTACCGTTATTTTGCCAGACTCCCCTAAGACTTTAAGCGGGAAAGCTTCCCAAGTTTGCGCAAGAGACAAGGCATAGGAAGTGTCTTGATTTTTTAATGCGCAAGTAAATTTAGGGCGCATAATACGTGTTTGCTCGGCATCGCCGTTAGTACTTTGGGTCAGTAGTGCACCGCGTTCACCTAGCTTGATTTGGCCGTGTTTATTGACATGGTTTTTTGATTGCCAATTGTCGCCACCACTGTTTTCTATTAGTACAGACCAGCTTTCGTAGGGTTCAAACTCGGTGTCATTATTAGTTGCTGTGCCACTATTTGCTTCATCGATGCAAGATACGCTTAACTCTGCCCCCGGACACTCCAACACAAGCCCAAATTGTGACAACTCTACACTATTCTGATTGCCTAAATCCCACTGACCGCCTTCTTGTACTATTGGCATAGGATTATGCAGTGACAAACGCAGTGTGAGTGCATTGCTTATGTAATCAAGTTGATATTGAAGATAAAGCTGCAGATGTTTAGGCGAATTGGCAAGTTGAATTCGAAACGCTTGCTCAAGTTGCGCATAGATAGGCTCACCAGTATTGGCACTGCGAGTAAAGGAACTTGAATCTAAGGCTTCTATGTTGTGCCTATAGCCGACGGTTTGAAGCAAAAGGTGTGACCTTAGACTGTTTGCACCGGCCTGCTCACTGCTGTCTCGATAATTGCACTCTTGAAAGTGCAGCGCGCTGTGTTTGTCGACACGCAGTTTCTTTTCTTTCGAACTTAACTCAAAGTACTTATCGTGCTTTGTCGCACAATCCACTTTGCGAAACATCTTGGCATTCGTGCTGGTAATAAAACAGCGTATGCTTGGTTGTGCTTTGTCTTTACCTGGCGCCTGCGGACTATCTATCATCGATACGCTATCTGGCGCTTGGCTTTCAATCAAGCACCAGCGTATTGATTTGTCATGCCACAAGGCGGTAGGGTGAATGCTAGCGACTAAGGCTTGTCCACTTTCATCTACTAACTGTAAGTTTTGTTCCGGCCAAAAAGTACCTTGCGGTAGCGGTACGCCGAATGAAAAGGACGATTGACTCGCATGAGTATTATCTAAGTTAAATACATGGATCATTAAGCTACGTGCCTTGCCATTGTTTGCTGAGTCATTACTTACCTTGTTATTGAACTGAGTCCTTGTTGCGCGTCATAGTATAAATTTTAATAGCTCAAACTATAAGCTTTTTTTACTGACGATTATATTCCTGACTTAAACCCTTTTAACCAACGAAATAAGCGGTTTCTGATTGAAGGCGTAGAAATTTCAATATGGTAGACCGGATAATGTGCATTCGACATTTGTTCTTTATAGCGCGCAGGTCCAGCTAAAAAATCATACCGTTCAAAATCCTTCATTTTATAATACTCAATCGCGGCTAAGTGCATACTCATGCCAGGCTTTATTTTATTGTCGTTACTCGAGAACTTAATTGCAGACAAATAAAACAGAGCGTACTGACCTTGTTTTAAAACATACAAATATCCTAAGCACGTATCGCCGGCACGCACCATCAGCAGTTCTGCTTGATTCTCCTGACCAGTACCTTGTTTCAGTATTTTGTCATGAAAAGCCACGAACTTAGGATTCGCAAAGCCACTACCAAACTCACTGTCACCCCAGCGCTGCATATGGATCGCGCCAACTTCATTCAAAATGGTAGAATGGCTAGCTACATCTATTGGGCTAACGCTAATCTCACCAAGCGTATTTTCAATGAGTTTGTTTGAGCGCTTTATTGCTGAGCGAGTGTTTTTTGAAAGGCTCTGTAAGTAATCGCCCTGAGTTAAGTCAACATAAGCACTATTTTCTGCACTGCGTTCACTCGTTGCTTGAATGGAGCAAGGCCAGTGATCCGACAGCGTATTTCGGATAACGATTTTACTGGTGTTTGGTAACGCACTTAGCCGCTCTAGCATTGCGGTAACAACAATGTCACGTTCGTCCTTCAGGCAAATAACATCATTGTGTTCGGTCCACACTTGATCATTTAAGTGATTGCCCGTTTGATTCAGAAAGTAGGTGTTGCCCAGAAAATGTGTTTGTTTACCCCAAAACCCAAAGCCAATAACCTGTTTATCGCGGACACAAATGAGTAAAAGAGGAAGTTTATCGAGTGTTTCTAGCCAAGATACAAGCCAGAACGGACTTAAAAATAGGTTGCCTGTATTCACACTTTCGTGAACAGTGCTAAACAGCTCAGAAACCATCTCGGTAGTATAATAATCGAATATGTCGGTGTTTACCTGAGGCATCCTTTCCCTACTATCTATCTTGGCGCGTTATAGAGTTTGAGCATACAGACTTTTTCGAATGTTCTCCAACATGAACGTGAACTCTTTGCTTAAATTGGCGAACAACATATCTCTGTTAATGTAGTAGGGCGCTCTTTGCCCATGATATTCAATCACAGGACCGATTTGTTCAAACTTGATGCCTACGTAAGACATGCTTTTGGCGAGTTTGGGTTCCATCATCATGTAAGCATGCTTCTTACCAAGCTTTAGGCATAGCGCCGCAGCACTAAAATACAAACCTACTGCGATGAAAGGAAAGCATCGTAGTTCTTTGTCTGAGTCGATGAATTCATTAATGGTGCCGGTTGCCGCGCCAACAAATTTGTCAGACGCACGTCGCCTAAAAGCACTTGGCACAGCCAAACGAGAAATTTCACAAATATCTTCACGCGGGAAGTTCGAAGGTAAATACTCGTGATCTAAAATGCTATCAAGACAGTGCTTTTCGATGGGAAGTAATTGTTTGTCACTTTCAGGTGAAATCACACGCACAGTGCCCGCATAGGTACGAGATTTTATGTGTTGAATGAGGGCATGCTTTGAGTAAGCGTCGAATTCATCGCTTTCTAAGCCATCTTCACGGCAGTCTTCATATTGCAACTCTTCGCAATATACGTCATGTCTTAATTTACTCGACAAATCTTGTTTAAAGTCACTATTTGCAATGACAGGAGTGAGAAATTGAGAAAAATGAAAACTAATTTCTTCAGCTTCTTTACGCTGCTTGCGCATCGCTATCCTGTTCCTAATAGCGCCAAGCAGTCCCTTATTCATTATGTAATCTTGAATATTGTTGATAGAAAACTGCAAACCTGATTTTTGCGTTGATGCCATGTAAAAGAATACCTTTATTATCCAACAAGTATTTTACAAAGTTCGCCGCACAAGGGCAGTATCCCACATCATAACTCGTATGTGGTTTTATACTTTACTGGACGATGTGGTAGCGGATTTGATATTGGTAATCTGGAGTAATTTAGATATGCTAGGAAGATACTGAATAGGGACATATAGTCATGATAACAACAAGTTCTTGCCACTTTGAGCAACGTCATATTTCAACAACATGGCGGGTTTTGCTGACGCTCGTAGTATTCATCGTTTTTGGCAGTACAGGAAATACAGCGTTTGCTTATCAAGGGGGAGGACAAGAACAAGAAACTCGGCTAGTGCAAAACATTAAAAAAACCAAACCGTCGGTAGTTGGTATTGCGATTCTGACACCTTTAGAAGCGAATGCGCCAAAAATTATAGGCACGGGCTTTGTCGTTGGAGATGGTAAGCATATAGTGACGAACTATCATGTTGTATCAAAAGATCTCGACCCTAAGAAGGTTCAACATTATGTTGCCTTGAGTGGTTCTGGTCCGAATCCTCAGGTACATAAGATGACAGTGCTTGCGATTGACCCGGTACACGATTTGGCAATCCTGACAATAGACAAGGCCTTGCCAAGCCTGAGCCTAGCCAATGACGACTTGGTTGACGATGGATCGTCAGTTTTCTTTACAGGCTTCCCAATTGGTGCGGTCTTAGGATTATATCCAGCGACTCACACAGGACTTGTTGCTGCGACCACACCTGATATTAATCCCGCAAATAATGCGAACGAACTAACGGTAGAAATGCTGAAACGTTTGAAAAAGCCCTTTATGATCTATCAGTTAGACGCAACTGCGTATCCAGGTAACAGCGGTAGTCCCTTGTTATCTCTTTATTCAAATGAGGTCATTGGTATCATAAATAAGGTGTTTGTTAAGGAAGGAAAAGAGGCTGCCTTGACGAACCCTAGCGGCATCACATACGCGATTCCTGTGAGAGAGTTGAGAAAGCTAGCAAAGACGGTTGATTTAGCGCTATAATCTGTCGAAGTTTTTTGCACATTGTGCAAAGCAAAGATTTAAATGCATGTAAAACAAATGGTTATGAAGTGGAATACTTTTTGCATTGCAATAGTATTCAATGGGTTGAGGTTCAATACCTCACCCACTAGCAGTTTTATTTTAGTAAGGTAATTTTCAGATGGAAGATAACAACTCAAACTTGCCGACGGAATCGGCGTCAGACAACGCTAAAAGTAGACGTCGCTTTTTAACACGCGCTTCTGCCGGTGCAATGTTGGCCACGATACCAAGTAAATCAGTTTGGGCTACGATGAGCTCGAATAGTATTGCGGCTTCTGGCCATGGTTCTGATTTCGCAGGTGGACATCAACTACATTTGAAAAGCCCACATGACTGGTTGAAAACGCGTGTCGGCCAATTAGCATATAAGTACCTTGCCGTGTGTGGTGGATCTCCAAACATCGATTGGAAATTAAAGCGTTGCTTAGGTAATAAAGTAAACGATTTATTTTTGTGCCATTTGCTTGGTGACACTGCTGAATTGACAAATTTCTTTAAAAAAGTCGGCGGGAAAGTCGGTACGTTTAGAAAAAACAATAATACTTATCACGTGAAGTTGTTTCAGCAATCACGCAATAAGTGGAGATACTACAAGTGGTCTGATATTTTCAACTACTTAGGTGGCAACTCCGAACTGAATAAATATATCGTCAGTGCCTACTTGAATGCAGAGTTGAGTGGTAGATTCCCTGGTGTATTTTACCCAATTGTTAACTCGTTCAACGGTAGCAAGCCACCTTTCCAAAGTGCTGAAGCGTTTATTGCCAAAATACATGCAGCGGCCCAACATGATCCGCATGGTACCTTGCAGTTGTTAAAAGACTTGCATCACAATCCAAATAAGCTACGAACAGCATAGTTAGCGTTGCGTCGTTTCGGCGTACGGATGCATAAAAAGAAAGGTTACAGTGGCAGACGAAACGTTTTCACAAGAACTTGAATTAAAAAAGGGGATGCGCTTGCATCCCTTTTTAGATGGTTCGGGCATTGTGCTCTTTGACCCTACTCGCACATTTGTTAGCTCATTGAATGTCAGCAAAGAAACGTTCTTTGGTTGGTTGCGCTCTCCTGATGAGCTCAATGATAAAAACGCTGAACTGCTTAACACGCTCATTCACCAAGGTTTTGTTGTTGCTGCAGATAATGCTCAAAGCGAGCCGCTATAAATGAAAACCTTTCAACTCTCTATTTCCCCATTTGTTTTTCAAATAGAAACGGATATCCCCTTAGTACTAGAAAACGCCAAGCTGATTTACCAGTCGGGCTATACCGAAGATATCCAAGAAAGCACATATGTGGATTACTTTCTGAGCATTACTTTCTCGAATGGCTTACGACGTTTCTTTCGACCGCAAGCTAGATTTTTATGTGATGATCGTGAGCCTTTTAAGCCGCTTCACGCAAACCAAGCATTTGCGATGTTAGAGTGGGGTATGAATTGGACTGTGGCTGCACATGAACTAGATTATGCGATTGTTCATTCGGCAGTTTTAGCGAAGGATAACAAAGCGATACTTTTCCCAGCACCGCCGGGCTCTGGAAAAAGCACCTTAACGGCGCACCTTTCTCAAAATGGTTGGCGCTTGTTATCAGATGAAATGGCCTTGATACAACCTAAAACAAACCGAGTGAGGCCCTTTGTTCGACCAGTATGTTTAAAAAATTCCTCCATCGAACTAGCAAAAGCTTGGTTTCCAGATGCTACCTATTCAAGTATTGCAAGGCATACTCACAAAGGTGACGTCATCCATATGGCGGCGCCAAGCGAAGCAAGTGCAGCTTGCGATGAAGAGGCTGAGATTGTGGGTATTGTTTACCCTAATTATAAAGCAGACACAACGCTAGATATTTACCCGATGAATATGACGGAAAGCTTCATGCAATTAGTCAGTAATTCATTTAACTTCACTGTGGTAGGTAATGAAAGCTTTGACACCATCACTCAGGTCATAGAGCAATCAAAGCACTTTGAAATATTTTACAATGACCTAAACGAAGTCAGCGCTTTCTTGGATGAGGAAATCATTCATGCAAATTGACTACCATTTCTTAGTTAGTTTGTTCGAGCATCCAGAGCGTTTGTGTGATTTGAAAGCGCATCAACGACCGTTCGTACTTTTGATTTTACGTCAGCAGAAAGTGCTTCCAAAGTTTGCGTATTTGTTTTTTCAATATCAAGAACAGGCTAGCAATCCGAAAGAAATGGATGAGAAGACTTTGCGGCATTTGCGAAATGCGTTTCGCATAGCGGAAAAACAAAAAGAGCAGGTGGCCTTTGAAGCTGATGAGATTGTCAAGGCACTCTCTCCAGTATCTCGCTTTGTCGTGTTTCTAAAGGGCGCAGCATATAGCTTGAATCAAAGTGAAGTAGGCCAAGGCCGTATCTATTCAGATATAGACATATTGGTTAATAAAGACGATCTACATGATTGTGAACAGCACCTTGGTATGCATGGTTGGATTGGCGGAGAGATTACCGATTATGATGAAAAGTACTACCGCAAATGGGCACATGAAATTCCACCGTTAACTCACGTTCATCGCGGAACGAACATAGATGTTCATCATAATATTATTCCTGTGGTGTCAAAAGATGCGCCGAATGCCACTATATTAGAAAAGTATATTGTCAAAAACGACCACGGCATTCAAACACTGACAATTGATGCTCAATTTGTACATTGTTGTGTGCACTTGTTTCGTAACGAAGACTACCAAACCGCATTTCGAGATATCCTTGATCTTCGCTTTATGTTGATTGACGTAAACGATCCTGAACTTAAAGGCGTGATGAGAGTAGCCAAGGACCTTGGTTTTGAATATGAAGTAGGCTTAGCACTGTATTTCGTGCAAGAAATTTTTGGTTTGGCATTACCTCAAGCAGTCATTGATAAATGTTTAAACATGCACCGCTTTAGGTCTCGCATAGATTTGTGGACATTTAGCTCAGTTTTGCTTCCCAAGCACACTCGATTAAAACCAAAATCATCAGGTTTTAAACTCATGCTGGCTGAATTTAGAGGACATCTCATCAAAATGCCATTACCATTATTGGCCTATCATTTAACAATGAAGATGGGACGCGGTATTATACAAAAGGTCATGGGTGAGCACTTCTTCTCCCGTAAAGAAGAGCAGTTCGACCCAACAGACCTCACCACACCACCAAAAGGGTAATACATTGAAAATTCTAGTAACAGGTGCCGCAGGGTTTATTGGGGCACATACATGTCGACAACTACTTGATATGAACATGGAAGTTGTGGGTATCGACAATATTAACGACTATTACGATACGTCACTAAAAGATGCGCGTTTAGACTGGATAGCCGAACATCAAAATGCTGCGCAGTTTACATTCATCAAAATGGACATTGCCCACCGTGAGCCAATGGAAAGTTTGTTCGCTGAGCACAAGTTTGATCGTGTCGTACATTTAGCTGCTCAAGCAGGCGTCCGTTTTTCTATTGAAAACCCTCACGCTTATGTCGACGCAAACATTGTTGGTTTTATGAATATTCTGGAAGGTTGTCGTCACAATAAAGTAGAGCACTTAGTGTATGCCTCCTCTAGCTCGGTTTATGGCGCCAATGAGGCGATGCCTTTCAGTGTCGATGATAACGTTGACCATCCTGTGTCTTTATATGCAGCAAGCAAAAAAGCAAATGAATTGATGGCTCACACTTATAGCCACCTATATGACTTGCCAACGACAGGCTTACGCTTCTTTACCGTTTATGGTCCTTGGGGACGCCCCGATATGGCGCCGTTTAAGTTCACTAAGGCGATAAGCGCAGGTGACCCTATAGACGTATATAATTTCGGTAATCACCGCAGAGATTTTACCTACATTGACGATATCGTTTCAGGCGTTATCAAGACCATGATGCACGTTGCTCAGCAGAACCCTGAATGGGATCCTAAAGCACCATCACCAAGCTCAAGCAAAGGTCCTTGGCGTGTATACAATATTGGTGCACAAACGCCGGTACATTTGTTAACGTTTATTGAAACTATTGAGAAAGCATTGGGCAAAACAGCCGAGAAGAACTTGCTGCCAATGCAACCAGGCGACGTACCCGACACCTATGCTGATGTAGAAGCATTGGTAAAAGACGTAGGCTATCGCCCAAGCACAAGCTTAGATGAAGGTATTACTGAGTTTGTGAAATGGTACCAAGGTTTTTACGCTTAACAGCTAGATAGAAAAAGGGGTCAGAGTTAATTAATTTGCCGGTGGCAATTAATTAACTCTGACCCCTTTTTTAGTTTGCGCACTTTATTAGAGACAAAAAAAAGCCCACATTTGTGGGCTCTTTCATAACAAGAAGTACTTCTTATTTATTTTTTTGTCTGCGAACTAAAGCAAGACCTAGGATTGAAAGACCCATTAGGCCTAAAGCACCTGGTGCTGGAACTTTAATCTCAAACTGTTGAGCAACGCCACCGTTGAAATCTGTGAAAGTCACATTTGGAGTTACAAGGCCATCACCGATGAAGATGTGGCTACCGGCAACGTCTGTGCCAGACATGTTGCTGAACATTGAACCACCAAGTTCAAACTCTAAAACTTCAACAAAATCAGTTAAAGTGAAAGAGAAACCGTCGATACCGCCAGTGTTGTTTGTAAACGCAGTCCAGTTGATGATGTCGTCACCACCTAAGAAGCTCACATCAAGATGTCCATCAACAGAGTCGGCGTACGTGCCAGAGAACTCTAGTTGATATTCGTTAGCACCGCCATTGCTTGCGTCAAACGAAGGATCCAATGTTGATTCTTGAAATTGAATTTTACCGAACCACTCAGGGTACTGCTCAGTAAGGCCAAGACCAGTCCAACGAACATTCCACGTTTGTGGTGAAGCAGTTTCGTTCCAAATATAGTAACCCCAGTCAGTTGAACCAGACGCTGTACCAGCAATTAGGTCAGTAGCGCTGTCTGTGTCACCGTAGTATGTTGGTGTAAATGTTGCTGAAGCTGTGCCTGCGAACAGAAAAGCTGAAGCAATCAGTAGTGTTTTAGCTAGTTTCATCGTATTTTTCCTTTTAAAAACTCATTCTGCAGCTAGGCTACCTTGATGTTGAAGGCCCTTGGCTTTCCGCCCCAGCTTCACAGCAGGTTTGGCTTAATTAGTGATGAACTTGTTGTGTAATGCTTTCTCACATCGCGTTCTCTAACAGTTCAAAGCACGTTGTGTGCCAAAAGTTAAAAGGCCAATATAAACAATGGCTTATTTGTTTTGGTTTGTGGTTTTTGTTTGGTTTTAAGTCCTTGTGTAAAATATTCCGACATCAATTTAAAAGGAAAAAAGGGGTCAGAGTCTGACGTATCCCCACGAAATAAATGAGTAAGACTTTGATTTAAAATAAATTGAACATTCATGGTATCTGGTGATCAGATCAATCGCCAAACCTCACTAAAGACCGATACCATGAATGAAGCAACTATATTGAACAAGTTCCTTGCTGTTGTCACCCCTAAAATGCATAAAGTTAGACGTGCATCCCTCGCCAGTAGTGTAAATAGTTTACTAAGAGGGGCAAACGCGAGCGTCACCAGCATAGGCCGAGGTATTTGTTCTGGTGCTTATGAAAAACATCGAATAAAACGTGCTGACAGATTGTTGTCTAACAAGCATGTACAAAGTGATGCACTGACTATTTATGGTGCCTTATATAATCAATTTGTTGGCAATTCTCTGCGGCCAATAATACTTATTGACTGGTCTGATTTGGACACCCATAAAGGCTGTTTTTTACTTCGAGCTTCGGTAGCTTGCAATGGTCGTGGGGTTGCCATTTATCAAGAAATACATGATGTCAGTACAAAAGAAACACCGCGCACGCACAAAGCTTTTCTAGTTAAATTAAGTACCATCATTAATCAACAAGCCACACCTATTATTGTCACTGATGCTGGGTACAAAACAGTGTGGTTCAGAGAAGTAAAGGCCTTGGGTTGGGATTTTGCAGGTCGCGTTCGAAAACCCATGATGTATGTAAACAAGAAGCAAGAATGGGAGCATATAGACGAGCTATACAAGCAGGCTAAACGACGCCCTAACAGCTTCAATGGCCAAATATGCCGCTCGCGTCCGTTAGCATGCACTTTAGTGTTGTTTAAAGGTAAAAATAAGGGGAGACACAGCCTTACTCAGCATAACATTCGGCGACAATCGAAATGTTCAAAAGTCCATGCCAAAGGCGCGACCGACCCTTGGCTGATAGCGACATCACTTCCTAGAACAAAACATACCGCCAAAAAGCTAGTCACTATTTATAAGATGAGAATGCAAATTGAAGAAGAGTTCAGAGACATTAAAAGCAGCTTGTTTGGACTCGGTTTTGAACATCATAAAAGTCGGTGTATTAAACGCATTGCAGTGTTGATATTAATCGCCACCTTAGCCAGTATTTTAGCCAACATAATCGGGTTGGCTATGACTTTAGCCGGGGTACATAAACGCTATCAGGCCAACACACTAAAAACAAGACGAGTATTATCATTTCATTATTTGGGCTTAAGAGGATATGTGGACAAGTACTTTACATTGCTTACTGGGCAATATGAAATCGCTGTAACCCATATCCGACATATGATTAATGAGAATTCCTATGACTAATTATTCGTGGGGATCCCTCAGGGTCAGAGTTAATTTTTTTCACGCTTTGAGCAGATCCTCACCAATATAAACCTTCAAACGGCATGGATGCCGTTTGGGAGCGGGTAGGATACCGACAAGCGTGTTTATATTGGTGAGGATCTGCTGAAAGCTAAATGATAAATAATTAACTCTGACCCCTTTTTTTGTTTTTTCGAGCACAAAAAAGGACAGCAAAAGCTGTCCTCCAAATCAAATCAAAACCAAATCGCTATTGCGAATTAACCTTTATAAAAGGCCTTTTGGATTTTACTTCTTAAGAAGCTCTTATGGATTTTCGTTGCTTGGTCGCCACGAGATTTTTTCACCATATCCAGCACTCTGCCTAGTTCATAGGTAGAAGCCGCTTGTGCGAAGTTGTCGTACTTGCTTTCTTTCATTAAGCCCGACATTGCAATCAAACGGTCTACGTATTCAACTTGTAGGTTACGACGGTAAGAGTTTACATCGCCTTTGATGTCAGCTTTAAAGATAGCGTCGGTTAAACGGCCCATCATTTTTTCAGCTGTGAATGTATTACCGTAAAGCGTTGTATCTGTTAAACGGATCAATACGTTTGGATGCAATACATGGTCAAGTACGTTCTTCTGAGCACCTAACAACATGTCGTGCAAACGTGGTGATTCATCACGTCCCCAACCACTAAAGCCACGGCGCTGACGCTGAATATAAGCGAACAAAGGCTCCATCTCTTCAATCGCATCTGGCGCAAACACAAAGCTCATTAAGGTATTCATTGCTTTGTTCTGTTCTGATTCAGGCACTGGCGTGAGAGGCTGTGTGTAGCCTTCCTGTCCAACAAAAGCACGGTTTAGGTAAACACCGCCAATATAACGAGATACTACAGACGCTTGACGTGCAAACTCACCAAACAAGACATTCACGCCCACTGCTAAGTCGTTGTGCGAACGACCATCAACAAGGGTTTTGTCTTTTAATTTGCCAGCCATGTGCTTGATTAATTCAAAACGATCTTGTGCGTAATCGACCGCTTCGCCAGACATATCAAAGATATTGATACGTGGGTCAACGTGGCGACCAGCAGAGCGCATATCATCAGCATCGTTACCGAACGCCAGCTCTGGTTCAGCTGAACGATTAAGGATAGCGGTTAAGCGTTTTTCTTCAGCTTCTGGATCGTCTAGTGCTTGTGAGTAGCCGTATAAAATAGCCCAATCATCGTATGGACCTGGCTTTTCTGTGTAGAAGTCACCTTGCTCTTTACCCACAGGCGCATAGTTAACTGAAGGATAGTCCATCACTGAGCCGGCCAAGATACCCTGCGTAATTGAAGCGTCATGCGCTTCGTCATGTCCATGCAGTTGTGACGCCATCATATTATGGTTCAAACCTAGGGTGTGACCCACTTCGTGTAGGATAAGGTAAGACATCGACTGACGTAATAACTTATCTTCTTCAATCTTGCCCATGCCGTCAGCTAGACCAGCATATTGACCAAACATCAAACCTAAGTTTAATTCATGACCAAGTGAGCACAGCATGCGCTCGTCGCCGTGTAAGCTAGACTCTAGGGCGTTATAGCCGTCAGTGAACATTTCAGACGCAATCCAGCGACCTTTCATGAAGCTATACTCAAGCATGATGTCAGAACCGATAATTTGGCCTGTCAAAGGATGCGAGATACTTGGGCCATATCCACCAAAAGGAGGACGCGGTGATGAAGTCCAACGCAAAACGTTGTAACGTACGTCATCTGCACTCCACTCGGCATCATCAGGTTGGATCTTCACTTGAATTGCATTACTAATACCGGCTTTTTCAAATGACGTGTTCCATGCCAATGTCGCATTAATAATGGTTTCACGCCATTCGACTGGTGTAGTATTCTCAATCCACCAAACGATAGGCTCAACCGGATCTGATACTTCAGCGCTTGGATCTTTTTTCTCAAGATTCCAACGATTGATCACGTCACGATAGTTAGCCGTTTGGTCTGATGTTAAATCATCGAACTGCTGAGAGAAGTAACCAATCCTGGCATCATCTCGACGTGGTTGAAAGTTGTTTTCAGGTGCTTTGATGAAAGCATGCTGAACTTGTAAAGTAGTATAACGCGCATCTGATATCTCAGCGCCGCCACCTACTTTCGGCGTGCTATTTTCATAAACATAGCGCACGACAACATGGGTGTTTTCAGGGAAGTTTTTCACTTCACTAATTGCTGTTTTGTCTTTTGACAGTTTTCCAGGCTTGAAGCGACGCTTCTCTGCTTGTGGATTGTCAGACGGCATGGGGGCAACTCTATGCAAATCTTCGTTGGCGAACAGGGCGCTCAAGTCAATCGCGATTTTACCTTCATCTTCGTGCTCAATTTTAGTAGAGACTAAAATAGCTTCACTGATGTTAGCATCTGCAGCACGGCTTACGGCACTTTCAGGGTCGAAGTAAAAACGAGGTGTCTTTGATACTACTTCAATGCGGTCGTAATTACGGCGAAACTCAATTAAACGTGAGCCTCTAAATTGACCTCTGAATGTGCCTGCTGCTACGGCACCGTCAACAGTTGAAACGAAATACAAAAATGGCGTATCAAGTTGGGATTCATCAAAGACGACTAGACCTGAACCGTCTTTTTTGTCGCGATAGATATCAACAAAGCCTTCAAAGGCGTCTTTCTTTTCTAATATCTCAGTGAGTGTTTCTTTCTTTTTCTCTTCGTCTTTAGCGTCTTCTTTTTTGTCTTCAGCAACGGCAGTAAATACCATTGAAGACAAGAAAACCGCTAATAACGATTTACGTGTAAAGTTTACAAACATGATGCTTTCCAAAGCTAGTTAGAATTTGCCTTTCTGTCGAAGGCGCGAATGCCCAAATTGAGCGATTACAACTATAGTACTACTTTCGAATAGAGATTTAAGTTCGTAAGCTGGGTTAAAAACACTTTAATTGTTACAAGGTTTTTCAATTTTGCAGATTATTAGATTATATCTTTTTGCGTGAAGCGTATTAACTCAACTGGAGGTCAACAAACTCTTTGTACACCGGGCTGCTTTTTAACAGTGATTCATGCGTACCTTGCGCGATTAAACGCCCATGCTCTAAAACGATGATATTGTCCGCATTGATGACGGTAGAGAGTCGATGAGCAATAATAATCGTGGTAGTTTGGTTCATTAAGGTATCGAGCGCTTGCTTCACATATTTTTCGCTACTGGCGTCCAATGCACTAGTGGCTTCATCTAGCAATAAGATAGGGCGTTTAGCCAACACTGCTCGCGCAATCGCAATGCGTTGTTTTTGTCCACCTGACAGCTTAACCCCTCGTTCGCCGAGCTGAGTATCGTAACCATTTACAAATCCCTCTATGAATTCATGTGCAAAGGCTAATTTGGCTGCTTCTATAACAGCTTCATCACTGGCATCTGGCGAGGACAAACGAATATTGTCGGCAACTGACATTGCAAAAATAACAGCATCTTGAGGGACGAGAGCAAAATGCCGCCTGACAGTATCAACATCAAGCTCCGTTTGCTTTTGTTTCCCCAATAGAATTTCGCCTGAATCTAGGTTGTAAAAACGCATCATTAGGTCGAACAGCGTTGATTTACCAGCGCCGCTGTGACCGACAATAGCTAGCTTTTGACCAGCTTTTACATTGAATGATAAGTCATGAATGATTTGTTTGTCGGGCACAGAAGGATAGCTAAAGTTCACATTGTTCAATGAGAGAATAGGGTCAGCAGCACTTTGTGCCATTTGAGTAGGTTCTTGCAACAAAGCCGATGAAGTATCTGTAGCCTTATTCGCTTGTGGAATATCCGCTTGGGTATTCATTAATTCTACAATGCGCTCACTAGCGCCAGCCGCTTTCTGTAAATCGCCAATGACTTCACTGATTGTGGCGATTGAGCCGCCAGCTAGCACCGCATAGAAAACGAAAGCAGTAAGTTCACCTGGTGTGACTTTACCGGCAATTACATCCAAAGCACCTATCCAGCCCACAACAAATATGGAGCTAAGACTAATGAACATGATAAGTGCGATGAGCAATGCCCGATAGTGGATGCGCTTGGCCGCGCTGCGCATGATTTGTTCGGCGCTGTTGTCAAAAGCGCTAACGCTTTGTCTTTCATGGTTGTAACTTTGAATGGTATGTATTTCATGTAAATTTTCATCAATTAATGTGCCCATGGTAGCCACATCATCTTGACTCACTTTGGCAAAGTGTCGCACTTTTTTACCGAGTAATTTTATAGGTAGAAGAATGACGGGAACGGCAATGAAGACATAAAACGTTAAGGTGGTGCTAGTAATTGCCATTAAGACTATTGCGCCGATGAACATCACTAAAGAGCGCAAGGCCATCGACACACCGGTTCCCACAACAGACTGCAGTAAGGTAGTATCGCTTGTAAAACGGGAAATGACTTCCCCAGTGCGAGCTTCCGCATAGAAGTTTGGAGACAAGGTAACCAAATGCGAGAACAAGGCTTTGCGAATGTCAGCACAAACCCTCTCACCAAGCCAAACCATGAGATAAAAGCGGCAATAGGTTGCGACGCTGCCTATAAGAGCGATGCCAAGTACCAACAATAAGGATTGAAGCAGCATGGTTTCATCGCCTGCAACAAAGCCTTGATCAACAACTAGGCGAACGCCTTGGCCCAAAATGAGCCACGCCATTGCGCCTACGAAAAGAGCGACTAAAGCCAAGGCAACCTTGGTAATGTATGGTCGAAGATGGGAAAACAGCCACTTCAGGATTGATGTACTACTATTCAATTGCCAAGACTCAACTTTTCTCTATTCTTGTAATGCTAAACGTCTGCTCAGTGCTATTAGCACCAAGGCATTAAATAACCAAAGTGCGCCACCTGAACTGCTTGGTGGTGTAGCCGGCGGTGGCGACACTACTACTGGAGGCTGCACTGGCTCTGCGGCTTCAACTGATACACTAACAGATGTACTGGCTTGTAAACCAAACTCATCAGTTGCGGTAAACTCAAAGCCTAATGTCGCATCGGCATCAGGTGCAGTAAACGTTGCTGTAAGAGCGTCTGCGTCGCTTAAGGTGACATCTGGACCAGAAGTTTGAGCCCAAGCGAAAGTCATTGTTTGGTTTTCTGGGTCGCTCGCCGTTGCAACTAAAGATACCATCGCTCTTGCATTTACGTTTAAGCTCGCTTCAGCGTTCACTTCAGGAGCCAAGTTTGAATCATCATCAAGGATGCTGACTAATACACTACCACTACCTTCAATCGTCACGTTTTCGGGGCTTTCTAAAATGATAGAAAAAGTTTCAGTTTCTTCACTGTCGCTATCATTCACAATGTTCACGTTAACGCTTTTATCACCTAATTCGCCAACGGCCCATTCGAGACTAGTGGCTGCTAGGCTTGCGTCTGTGCCTGCTTGGGCTGTATTACTTTCGATTGACAAAGAAACGCTCGCGGCTTGGTCTGCCGCCCCAGAGCGAGTCACTGTGAGTGCAAAGCTACCGTCAGTTTCTTTAACTTCAATATCATCATCAGGGATAATCACTGAGGACAATCGACCGGTAAGGCTTAAAATATCAATTTTAGCGATATTCGGGCTTAGAAGCTCTGCATTTGGTGATGGGTTTTCAAGGCGAATGAACATACTTTCCGTACCTTCACCGTTTCCGTCGTCAAGGGCGCTGATGGTGATTGTTTGGGGAATTGAATCTCCCGCATCCCACGAAATTGTGCCTGACTCGATTGCTTCAAAATCATTCGAGCTCGTTGCGCCTCTTATGATTTGATAGTCGACGCTGATAGCTTGTGTACCGGAGCGAATCACTGATATTGCTAAATCTTCACCTTCAGTCACTTCATACATGTTGGTAGAGAATTGTAGGTCATCTTTGCCACTACTTTGTGTTTCATCTTTCAGAACATAAAGGCCGCCTTGAATATCACTGGCCAAAATGATGCCACTGGGTAGATAGGGGTAAACGCCCCAAACGCCATTGAATGAAGCATTGGTAATACTTGGAAAGGTATCAAAGTAGCCAATTTCAGTAGGTGATGTTGGATCTGATAAATCGAGTACCGTCACACCTCGAGTATAGTTCGACATGTAGTATTTATTGCCACGAACAAAGCCATTGTGGTCGACGGCTCTAGTCGGTCCCACCCAAGTTGAAACGAGGGTAGGCGCATTCAAATCAGAAATATCAAAAATATGAACGGTGGTGTTTAAGCCGTTGCGCTGCTCATCTAGTTCATCATGTAATATTACATACTGGCGATCTTCGCTCCACCAACCAGAGTGCGTGTACTCTACATTGGGATAGCTTACCGATGACAGCTCAACCGCACCGCCGAGGGCTGAATGATCCCAAAGACGCAAGGTGCCTTCGTTGAAATCGAGCATGACTGTGCAACCTGCTGCTGTTTTATTCACACAGTCTCTATCGGCTCTTTCATCATTAATAAGTAAAGAGGATGCGTCATGTGTATAGTCGGAGCGATTCGCATTAGAAAGGAAGTAGGTCGGGATCGGTGTTTCAGGTGCACTTATACGATAGCTACGCAGTGAGCCGCCTCGCACATTAGAGCCTAGAATATGCGCTTGCGGTTCGGCGAGAGAATTCTTGATATTCAGCCCATAATCAACATTTGATATGTAAATATTGTGCGCAGATCGATCGTTGATATCGCGTGTAACTAAAGCAAGTCCGTCATCAGGATTGCTCAAGTTCATGATAGTCAAGCCCTCAGTAGCACTATCAGCCGTAGCATATGCATAAGCCTCCCATTTATTTAGGTCGCGATTGAAGTATTGGTAAACTTTAATATCACGCCAAGTTGTGTCCTGACCTTGGATTGCATTAATCACGACAGGGTTGACTGGGTCAGATACATCCACCAACGCGACGCCTCTGCGCAGCCCTACTAAGGCATATTCCTTCATTGTATTAAGGTCAACATGGCCCCAAATATCATTTGCTCTCTGGCTCGACGTTGGAAACTCATTTACGGGTACATGTGATAAGAGTGACATATTGTTGCATGGGAATGCCCCTGCAGCACCATTCACGCACGGAGTTTCGGCTTGAGATTGGTACATTACTTCAACTTGCGCCAAGCTCTTGTCTAACTCAGCATCACTTAAGTCAGTTTTGCCCTTACTATCAACAATGACATTGAAGCCCTTATCATTTAGTTGATTAGCATATTCGACCGGAACGCCAACAATGGTCGTCGGGAAGGCATTTGGGTTTTGAACTTGATAATTATCTAAGGTTTGAAAGCCACCGTATGCAGGGACGACATCACTGATAAGATAGAAAACATCTGCAAAAGCCTCTAAGTGATATTCACCCTGCGCGACTAATACGGCATCGCCTTTGTTCGCTTGTTGTGCTGCATAGCCAATGCTTGCACAAGGACGGAAGCGATTCTTACAATCACCTTTGTCGCTACCATTGGCGGCAACAAATCTTGCCTTATCATGGTCCATGTGTGCGTTTGCTTGCTTACAAATCCCTATGGTAATTACAAGCAAGATGCGTAAACTATTGAGATACTTTTTCATGTCGGTTCCGTTTATTGTGTTCTCAGCGCTACATTCAATTCTATTTTTAACATGCCAGCGATGGCATAAAAAGCGCTATGTCCCTTATGCTGGTGGTACTTCTCGTTCACTGTGGCTTTGTTTTTTGCTGTTGGGCCTCAGTGCTTGTTCGCCAACTAAAAATGAGCCGACAAACAAATACATCAAATTTGTGCCGAGCTTTGCTGACCAAAGCCTAGCATGTAACACGCGCATAAGCATTGACGATAAGCTTTGGTCTATTAATGAGTTGGCATTTTTCATCAGTCAACTGAGGATCACCGATGAACATACGTCCTATCCATTAACCTTAGTGGATAATGCGTGGCAAAGCCAGAACGTTGCACTGATTCGTCAATCACCCGACTGTGCAGAAAACCGGACAAACCTACAAGTTTCTTTTAGCGTCGAAGATTCAAGTGACTTGTTTTTGGCCAGTAATGAATCGCTAGAGCTTCGCTTTTCTCTTGGCGTACCTTTTGAGATAAATCATCAAAACCCAGTCACTCAATCATCGCCATTAAATGATTCGTCTATGTTTTGGGCGTGGCGCAATGGGTATAAATTTATTCGCTGGGACATGCAAAATGAAATGAGTGAAGCTTGGTCTTTTCATTTAGGCAGTGTGGGTTGTGAATCAGCCGCAATGGTTCGTGCGCCTGACCAAGAATGTAAGTTTCCAAACCGGATTGAAGTGAGCCTGCCGCTTAAGCTCAACAGCCTGCAAAATAACGAGGTGATGATTAATATGGATCTCTCTCTTGTTTTAGGTGACCTCATGCCAAGCCAATCAACTACGTGCATGTTCTCTAGTATCGACGATCCAAGTTGTCAGAAACTGCTGAACAATAGCGGTAACAATAAGGTGTTTTCTGTAGTGCCGCGTGAAATGACGGAAGGCGAATAGACTATGTTGGGCAAGCGGCGTAAAGGTGCTCTCAAGGTGAGCTTAGTATCCGTAATTCTGATTGGGGTAGGTGCATGTTCACCAAAACCAACACCTTATGAATGGCAAATTCCACCGGGTTTTCCGGCACCCAATGTACCCGAAGATAACCCCATGACAGTAGAGAAAGTCACTTTGGGTGAGAAGCTATTCAACGACGTGCGCTTGTCGGTAAATGAACAGCAATCTTGTGCTTCTTGCCACCTCAAATCATTTGCATTTTCTGACCCTAAAAAAGTATCAATTGGCACAACGGGTGAAGCACTAGCACGAAACTCAATGGCGCTGGTAAATGTGGCCTATAATGGCAGCTTTACTTGGGCTCACAACGGCTTAGGCTCATTAGAGAAACAAATTTTAATTCCCTTATTCAATGAAGAGCCGATTGAGATGGGCGTGAGTGGTTTTGAAACTGAGATATTGGCGCGTCTTGATGAGTATGAAGATGAATTTGCCTTGGCATTCGACAATGCCGAGGTCGACTTTGACAATATTGTGAAAGCCTTGGCTAGCTATGTTCGTAGCTTAACATCCTTCAATTCGGACTTTGACCGTTATGCCTATTTTAACGACGACAGTGCTCTGTCAGAGTCAGCTATTCGCGGTATGGATTTGTTTTTTTCTGAGAAACTTGAATGCTTTCATTGTCATGGCGGCTTCAACTTCACTCAGTCTAGTAAACACGCCTTTCAGAAGCTCGATTTAGTTTCTTTTCACAACACGGGTTTATACAACGAAGATGAAAAAGGAAGTTATGCAAATGGTGATCAGGGACTAGCCGATATTACGTTTAATGACGCTCATCGTGGAAAGTTCAGAGCGCCAACGCTAAGAAATATTGAGCTCAGTGCCCCTTACATGCACGATGGCTCTGTGGCTACGCTGTCTGAGGTCATCGATATATACGCGGCTGGTGGACGCGGCGACGGCATCAACAATCCACTCAAAAGCCCTTTCGTACAGGGCTTTGATATTACAGAAGAAGAAAAACAGGACTTAATCAACTTTTTAACCAGCCTGACTGATGAGTCTTTTGTCGAGTAAAACCAAAAAAGGGGTCAGAGTTAATTAAAAAAGAGGTCAGAGTTAATTAGTTTTTCGGCGGCCTGCCAATGCGGGTACTCTTTAATTTCACTCCAGATAAGTTTTGCACGTGAGCTTTGAATTTCTCGTCTCCCATAACAAGCTCTCTATTGACCGAACTTCTTATTTTCATAGTCATTGCGTCACTTAAACTACTCTCAAATAATTTACGATAGGAGTGCTGTCGGGCTGTTGAGTCGGAGCCAAGATTTAAGTAAATATCATGCGGCTGACATAGTTCAGAGTGTCGGCCATGAGCATTAAAATGATAGCTAGACCATTTATACTGTGCAGGTGAATTCACCATATTGGCGCGCACTGGGTTCAGTTCGATGTAACGATATACACTCAGCATGTAACTGTCTGAGCAAACAAGCGAGGCTTTGAATCGCCCCTCCCACAAAGTACCGGTTTGTTGATGATTGTCATTGAAGTAACGCACATATTTTCGCCCTAAAGACTGCATCATTTTGCTGACACCATTGTTGTCAGCAAACGGTGTGCAGAGCAGGTGGACGTGATTTGACATAAGTACCCATGCATGGATTGCGACATTGTATTTTGTGCTGTATTCCTTTAACCAACTGATGTAAGCGACACGGTCAAATTCGCGAGTAAAACAGAGTTGTCGGTTGTTTCCACGTTGAATAATATGCTGGCTGATCCCTTTCAATCCAAGTCTTCTTGGCCTTGCCATATTCATTCCATTGATTTATTAGCAATACGGGCAATATATCTTATAGAGGGGGCTTTGCAATCCTGTACTTGGGGAAACTGGACTATTGAATTAACTAACTCTGACCCCTTTTTTAATTAACTCTGACCCCTTTTTTGCTTTATTTGAACGTGGTCCAATTGATGTTGGTCGAGAGTAAAAGTTCTCTTAGTGTCAGTGCGCGGGGGATCGTCTTTCCTTTACTATTCCACATATGGCCACTGCATGCGGCACTTACTATAGCTTTGTTGGGTTTCACCATTTGAATGACGGTGTGACTTTTAGCCTCCTCTAAACTGCTACCATCTAAATTAAACCAGCCATGTTTATTGGCGTGCAGCTTTTCGGCAGAAGAGGGGATCATATCAATAGAGTCTAACTCGATGTGTTCATTGCCGTACTCATTTACATAAATGCAGACTACCGCACCGCGATAATGGTGTTGTGCAAACCAGTTATGCGCTTTTGCCAACTCATCTTCATTACCAATGAGTTTGGTCGCTGGGCATTTTGCTGCTTGTTTCGACTTCCACGTACCATTATGTACGTCGACTTCAATGGGGGTGGGTTCGTTAATCAGGAATTCTGCGGCATTTTTTATGTGATAACTAAGACCGCTTAATTTACGTTTTAGGAGCGATGGATCTTTGATGTTGCTTGAGGCGAGATTGATTAATTCGCGCTCATACAAGGCATTGCATAACTCAGCAACATTGGGATATTGCTCGGCTAAGTTAAAAATGTTGGTTTGATCGGGTTGCTGTTCGCTCATCTAATTACATCAAATACTCACAACTTAGCGTTGCATTGGTTAGCTTCATAAAAAACAAAACGGCATCTTAATACATAAAGATGCCGCTTTCATTATTCTTTCGTCAATGTTTCATTGATCTTACAAGATTTTCCAACAAAACTGGCTAAAAATAGTCTTTTAGCCAGGTGGAAAACTCGGCAAGTGTGAAATTATTGTCCTTTTATTTCAGACAAACCATTGTAGGCAGCAGGTGTGCCATTTTCTGCCAATTCAGCTTCGATGCGAAGGAGTTGATTGTACTTAGCAACACGGTCCGAACGACAAAGTGAACCAGTTTTGATTTGACCCGCAGCTGTACCTACTGCTAAGTCAGCAATGGTAGCGTCTTCGGTTTCGCCTGAACGGTGAGAAATAACAGCCGTGAAGCCAGCATCTTTCGCCATTTTAATCGCAGCCAAGGTTTCGCTTAATGAACCGATTTGGTTGAACTTAATCAGGATTGAGTTACCCACACCATTTTCAATGCCACGAGACAAAATCTTAGTATTGGTCACAAACAAGTCGTCACCAACTAATTGCACTTTGTCACCTAAGATTTTGGTCAAATATGCCCAACCATCCCAGTCACTCTCGTCAAGACCATCTTCAATAGATACGATTGGGTACTCAGAAGCAAGGTTTGCTAGATAGTCACTGAAGCCATTTGAATCAAATGATTTGCTCTCGCCACTTAATACATATTGACCGTTTTTGTAAAACTCAGAAGCCGCACAATCAAGCGCTAAGGTCACGTCAGTGCCCATTTTATAGCCTGCGTTTTCAACAGCTTCAACGATGACGGCTAATGCTTCAGCGTTTGAGGTCAAGTTTGGCGCAAAGCCACCTTCATCACCCACTGCAGTATTCAAACCTTTGGCAGACAATACTTTCTTCAAGCTGTGGAATATCTCAGCACCCGTTCTTAATGCTTCAGCGAACGATGGAGCACCAATTGGCTGTACCATAAATTCTTGGATATCGACGTTGTTGTCGGCATGTTCACCACCGTTGATGATGTTCATCATGGGTACCGGCATGCTGTATTGTCCAGATGTACCATTCAAGTTTGCGATATGCGCATATAAAGGTAGTTTTTGGCTGATTGCTTCTGCTTTTGCTACAGCAAGTGACACAGCTAAGATCGCGTTGGCACCCAACACTTCTTTATTCTCAGTACCGTCTAAGTCGATCATGACTTGGTCGACGCCCGCTTGGTCTGCAGCATCTTTACCGCTTAGTGCAGGTGCAATCTTATCGTTAATGGCTGCGACTGCTTTTAATACACCCTTACCTAAATAGCGAGATTTGTCGCCGTCACGTAATTCTAAAGCTTCTCTTGAGCCTGTAGATGCACCAGATGGCGCACATGCGCGGCCCATAGCTCCGCATTCCAAATATACGTCTGCTTCGACTGTTGGATTGCCTCTTGAATCGAGTACTTCGCGACCGACTATGCGAGTAATATTCGCCATTGTTGTTCCTTTTTACTTGTAGTTTACTTGTTCATTAATGTGTCGCAGTCACTGTATTACAATGACTACTTTTCTCTAGAGTACGTTCCTGCAGCTGCAACAAAGCCCTCAAATAAAGGGTGACCGTCGCGCGGCGTAGAATTAAACTCTGGGTGAAATTGACCCGCTACAAACCAAGGATGATCTTCTAGCTCTATTACTTCAACCAATGCCTTATCGGTAGATAAACCACTGACCTTCAGTCCGGCCTGTTCTATTTGATCACGTAGGTTGTTGTTCACTTCATAACGGTGACGATGGCGCTCATGTATTTCAGTGCTGCCATACATCGTAGCTACTTTGCTGCCTTCTTGGAGATGACATAGTTGGCTACCCAAACGCATAGTACCACCTAAATCAGTAGAAAGATCTCGGATCTCTTTGCTACCGTCAGCTTCCAGCCATTCGGTGATCAAGCCAACAACTGGGAAAGGAGTTTCAGGATCAAACTCAGTGCTGTGGGCACCTTCCATACCAGCGACATTTCGAGCGAACTCGATATAGGCGACTTGCATGCCTAGGCAAATACCCAAATAAGGAACGTCATTTTCACGCGCATATTTTGCAGCAGCAATTTTGCCTTCAATACCGCGTTCACCAAAGCCTCCCGGCACCAAAATAGCATCCAGGTCTTGCAGAATATGAATGCCTTTACTCTCAACATCTTGAGAATCGATATATTTGATATTGACTGTGAGTCGGTTTTTCAAACCAGCATGTTTCAGCGCTTCGTTAACTGATTTGTAAGCGTCGGGCAGTTCGACATATTTTCCAACCATACCGATATTGACTTCACCAGTAGGATTGGATTCAGCGTAAAGTACTTGCTCCCACTCTTTTAGGTCTGCTTCAGGACAGTCATAGCCAAAGCGTTTGACGACTAGTTCGTCCATACCTTGTGCTTTCAGAGCGGCTGGAATTTTGTAGATACTGTCAGCATCGCGCAAAGAAATTACCGCTTTTTCATTCACATTGGTGAACAAGGCAATTTTAGCTCGTTCATTATTCGGTAGTGGTACTTCAGAACGACAAACCAAAATATCAGGTTGAATACCCACTGAGCGCAACTCTTTCACCGAGTGCTGAGTTGGTTTGGTTTTAGTTTCGCCAGAAGCAGCGAGGAAAGGCACTAAGGTTAGGTGCATGAACATCGCATGCTCGCGACCCACTTCTGTGCCTAATTGACGAATCGCTTCGATAAATGGTTGTGATTCAATATCGCCAACTGTGCCGCCAACTTCAACGATGGCAACATCGTTACCTTCAGCGCCCGCTATTACGCGTCGCTTAATTTCATTCGTGATATGCGGAATAACCTGGATTGTGGCTCCAAGGTAATCGCCGCGACGCTCACGTTTAAGCACTTCTTCATACACGCGACCAGTGGTGAAGTTATTGCGCTTGCTCATGCGGGTGCGAATAAAGCGTTCGTAGTGACCCAAGTCGAGATCGGTTTCTGCGCCATCATCAGTCACGAAAACTTCACCATGTTGAATTGGACTCATTGTGCCAGGGTCAACGTTTATGTAAGGGTCGAGTTTAAGCATTGTGACCTTAAGGCCGCGAGCTTCAAGGATGGCGGCTAAGGATGCTGCTGCAATACCTTTACCTAATGATGAAACAACACCACCGGTGACGAAAATATAGTTTGTCATGTAAAACCTAAGATACTTGGGTTGAGCTAAACCTGAAAAAAGCACCACATAGTGTTGTGTTTTGAAAGGCTATTAATTTGGTTTACTAGCACATTGAACCTGTGCTTCGATGGGCGGATAGTATACTAAAAAAGAGGGGCCGGAGTAAATGAAAATTGTGTTTCATTTGTTGGGATGAAATAGGGTTACTTACACCAAGCCAATCTTTTTTTGCGGCTAATCCTTGCTAATACACTCTTTGCGCCATTGGTACATCAAGGCTAAGGCTTCTCGCGGGCTCAGATCATCAATGTCGATAGTCAGTAATTTATGCTCTAGCCAATGTTCCTGTTCGTCAAAACTCATACTGAGTTGTGGTAGTTGAGGGATATCATCTGCGTTGATTTGCTTGCTTGAAGGGTCGCTTGTTGCACTGTTAAGCGTTTGCGATGTACTTTGCAGTGGTGCTTCTTCTAAATTGGACACGTTTGCAGTAAGCGCATCAATTTGCTCAAGCTCACTTAACTTGTGCTTAGCCGCTTTAATAACTGCTTTCGGCACACCTGCAAGCTTTGCTACTTGAAGGCCATAACTTTTGTTCGCAGCGCCTTGCTGAACCTGATGCATAAATCGAATCTCATCATTGTGATCAACCGCACTTAAGTGGACATTGCTGATCGTCCCAATTTGCTCAGATAGCGCAGTTAATTCAAAATAATGCGTGGCAAATAAAGTGAATGCCTGCAAACGTTCAGACAACCATTGAGCACAGGCCCACGCTAAACTTAAGCCATCATAAGTACTGGTACCGCGACCAATTTCGTCCATCAGCACCAAGCTATTCTTTGTCGCATTGTTTAGAATATTCGCCGTTTCTGTCATTTCGACCATAAACGTAGAACGCCCGGAAGCTAAGTCGTCGGCAGCCCCAATTCGCGTGAATATGCGGTCGATAGGGCCAATTTCGGCATCTTGTGCTGGTACGTAGCACCCAATATAAGCAAGCAGCACAATCAAAGCGGTTTGACGCATATAAGTTGATTTACCACCCATGTTTGGTCCGGTGATCATGAGCATACGCGTGCTGTCGTTCATGAAGAGCGGATTGGCAATGAATGGAGAAGTCATGACTTCTTCGACAACCAAGTGGCGACCTTCCGAGTAGGATATTTTATTGTCTTCGACCAAACTTGGCTTGCTTAAGTTAAGCGCGTCGGCTCGTTCTGCAAAGTTCGTTAAGACATCGAGTGTGGCGATTGCTACTGCGCTTTGCATCATATCTGCAAGTGACGGCGCTAAAGTATCGAAAAGCGAATCGTAGAGTTTTTTCTCTAAGGCTAAGGCTTTGCTTTGACTGGTGAGCACTTTGTCTTCGTGCGCCTTCAACTCTGGAATAATATAGCGCTCGTTATTTTTAAGTGTTTGTCTGCGCACATACTCAGCAGGAATTTTATCACTATTAGCGCGGCTAACTTCAATAAAGAAACCGTGTACTTTATTGTAATTGACTTTTAAGGTGGGAATACCAGTGCGTTCGCGTTCTCGCAACTCGAGTTGCTCTAAAAAGTCAGTTGCTCCTTTAGATAGAGCACGTAACTCGTCTAGCTCTTCTGAATAACCTTCCGCTATGACGCCGCCATCACGCAGCACAACAGGGGGATTATCAGTAATAGCGCGGTTGAGTAGCTCAGCTGCTTCTGGGTAATGACTGATTTGCTCTGAAAAGGTCGTAAAACAAGGTGTGCCATTTTCGCTTACACTACCGGCTAATACGGCGTGACCTAGCCATTGCTGTAATTCTGGAAACACATTCAGCGCTTCTTTCAATCGCGAAAAGTCTCTTGGGCGAGCGCTACGCAACGACATTCTTGCGAGTATTCGCTCTATATCACCAATTTGTTTGAGTAAATCTTGTAACACAGAGTAATCGTGGGCTTGTATATCAGCAATCGTATTTTGACGAAAAACCAGCTCGTGCTTATTGGTGATGGGACGATGCAACCAACGCTGCAACAATCGACTACCCATGGCTGTGCAGGTATGGTTGAGCACTGCAAATAGCGTGTTCTCTACTTTTCCTGACAAGGTGCGAGTGAGCTCTAAATTTTGCTGGGTAGCAGCATCCATTAGTACCGCTTCTTCTGCGCGATTCTCACTGATCTTACGAATGTGAGGTAGAGCTGTGCGCTGCGTATCTTGCACATATTGCAATACACAACCGGCAGCGCCAATAGCAACCGACTGCGTATTTATGCCAAAGCCATCTAGTGTGCTAGTACCGAATTGACTGTTTAACTTTACGTTTGCTGTTTCAGCATCAAATTCCCATTGAGGTCGACGGCGTAATCCCTTGAAGTTTTCTATTAGATGGAAAAAAGAGCATTGCTCAGGATACAAAATTTCAGCCGGTTGAATGCGTTGCATTTCTGCTTGAAAGGCTTCGTCGGTAGCGGCATCAATGATCTGAAAACGTCCACTCGTAACGTCAATATATGCGAGCCCGTATGTGTCTTTTTCTTTGCAAACAGATAGCAATATTGAGTCTTTGTTTTCTTCTAATAACGCTTCATCAGTAACTGTGCCGGGTGTCACAATGCGCTGCACAGCGCGTTCCACTGGACCTTTACTAGTAGCAGGGTCGCCAATTTGCTCGCATACCGCGACAGACTCTCCCATTTTAACCAGCTTAGCTAGGTAGTTTTCTGCGGCGTGGTAGGGAACACCCGCCATAGGAATTGGCTCGCCACCCGATTTTCCTCGAGCAGTTAAAGAGATATTAAGAAGGTTGGCTGCTTTTTTGGCATCATCAAAAAACAACTCATAAAAGTCGCCCATGCGATAAAACAGCAAGATATCAGGATGGTCAGCTTTAATTTTTAAATACTGAGTCATCATTGGTGTGTTTGCTGGCGCGCTGCTAGCGCTTTTCTTATTTTTATTTGTTTGCATGTAGAGTCAACACAGCCTGATTGAATTTTTTATTGTCGCGACAAGTTCATGTCTTTAGTATAGGGCGCTATTGTAATGAAAACCGAGCGGATATAAACAGTACTTTGCAAAACTTCAAAACAAAAAATATTCAACACTTGGCAGTTAAGCTTGGCGAGCAACTTTTTCACCAAAATGAAAAGGTAGCGACAGTAGAATCCTGTACCGGCGGTGGCGTTGCTTTCGCTATTACTGAAGTGGCTGGTTCGTCACAATGGTTTGAGAAATCGTGGGTGACTTATTCGAATCAAGCTAAACATGAAGAAGTGGGGGTTAGCTTAAGTACCTTAAATGAATTCGGCGCAGTGAGTTCAGAGGTTGTTTGTGAAATGGCGCAAGGCGGTTTACAGAAGAGTAGGGCCGACTATTGCGTTGCGATTAGCGGAATCGCAGGTCCTGGCGGCGGTAGTAAGCAGAAGCCGGTGGGTTTAGTTTGGTTTGCCATAGCAACACAACACCATACGACGAGCTTTTCTCGCTGTTTTAATGGCGACCGCCAAGAAGTTAGAGAGCAAGCCATTAGCCTTTCTTTACAAGAACTGATCGACAGTTCACTTTCAGCGTAATTAACAAAATATTATAATGCTCTTCGTTGCGGTAACTGAGCATTCTATACAGTACTTTTGTTGATTGTGCCGGGCCTATGAACTTAACTTCGTTTAAGAATCATAAGCCCAAAAACAAAAAATCTATTGTTTTCATAAACATAAAAATATTTTTAAATACAGTATTGCAACTGTATGGTTATACAGTATACTTGCGATATAAATGATTAGGTGTGTTGATTTGTCTCTACCACTTTATCGTTGAAAATCATGAAAAAGCGGCCAAAAACAGGCTGTGTTGTGAATGAAACGATAGGCGGTGAGGATTTGGCAAGACATTAACTAAGAGCTTACACAAAAGCTTACCCAAAAGCGTAATAGCGCAGCAAGCAAAAAGCATTGTTGCAACAAAACGAAAAGCATACAGGAGTGCATGTCATGTTAAAAAAATCGGCCCCGAAGGCAGAAAAAACAAGCCCAGCGAGAAGAACCGGTAAAGAGGACAAAAACGTGAATGAGAATAAAAGCCGCGCATTAGATGCTGCTCTTGGTCAAATTGAGAAGCAGTTTGGTAAAGGCGCAATCATGCGTCTTGGTGACAACCAAGCGATGGATATCGAAGCCATCTCTACAGGTTCACTTAGTATCGATATTGCCTTAGGCATAGGCGGTTTACCTTGTGGTCGTGTGGTTGAAATTTACGGACCAGAATCATCAGGTAAAACAACACTAACTTTACAAGTTATTGCGGAAGCACAAAAGAAAGGTAAAACGTGTGCCTTCGTCGATGCCGAGCACGCTTTGGATCCTGTGTATGCTGAAAAGCTAGGTGTAAACATTGACGAGCTTTTAGTCTCTCAGCCAGACACTGGTGAGCAAGCACTTGAAATTTGCGACATGCTTGTGCGTTCAAACGCGGTTGATGTGGTAATTGTTGACTCGGTTGCCGCTCTCACGCCAAAAGCCGAAATTGAAGGTGACATGGGTGACTCACATGTTGGTTTGCAAGCTCGACTAATGTCTCAAGCCCTGCGTAAGCTAACGGCGAATATCAAGCGTTCAAATACGCTATGTATTTTCATCAACCAAATTCGTATGAAGATTGGTGTGATGTTTGGTAACCCTGAAACCACTACCGGTGGTAACGCGTTAAAATTCTACTCATCTGTTCGTCTTGATATCCGTCGTATTGGCGCTATTAAAGATGGTGACGAAGTCGTGGGCAACGAAACGCGCGTAAAAGTGGTGAAAAACAAAGTCGCGCCTCCGTTCAAACAAGCTGAATTCCAAATCATGTACGGCGCAGGTATTTCTAAGGAAGCTGAATTGATCGATTTAGGCGTGAAGCTTAAATATGTCGAGAAAGCGGGCGCTTGGTATAGCTACAACGGCGAGCGAATTGGTCAAGGTAAAGCAAACGTTGTTAAGTACCTTAAAGAGCATGTTGATATGGCAAATGAAATTGAAGGTCGCATTCGCGCAGAGCTTCTATTGCCAAAAACCAAGAAAGAAGACGACGTGGCCGCTGAACCTGCTACAGAAGTCGAATAAAAAAGCGAATATTTACACCTCTCCAAATAGAGCATCTTTTTAGGTGCTCAACACATTAGCGTTGCATGGAGCAATCCCGCAACCCCCTTCGATGGCTGACTTTGTTCAGCCATTTTTTTTTGACTCAAATTAAAGCTACAAAGGCTTTTTTCGGCTTAGAGTCGATTTTATTCAGTAAAATCCACCTTTTGATGAACGTTTTCCCAAGAGTCAGGAAACTTACCTTGTAATACATATGAGAATGCAATGAGTTCGGCTATGACATGATATAAGCTTTCGGGTATTTCCTGTCCTAGATCCATACGCGCGAGCAAATCGCTAAGATACGGATCTTCGTGTATTAGCACATTATTTTCCTTCGCTAAAGCGATGATCTCTTCGGCGAGCTCGCCAAAACCTTTTGCAATAACCGTCGGTGAATTATCCTCGTTTGGCGCGTATTTGAGTCCGACGGCTTTTCGTTGATCACTCATACCTTTGCCTCAAATAGGTGATAGTGCTCTGGCTGAAGCTTTTTCGGTACTTTTCCAATCTGACAGCTTTTCTCGATCAATTCGATCCCCAGACTTTTCAAGCGCCTTTGCAGATAAGGCAATGTATCAAGTGCTTTGATTTTCAGTGCTTCGGTAGATGTGAAGAGTTGCAGTTTGATTTCACTCTCTTGTAACTGAGTTTTTGCTAGCATTTGTCCAAGCTCTCCCACATCTAACTTCATGGTGAGATACCAAGATGAGGCTGATTGTTCGGATTTTGCATTTTTGTTTTCTCTGCTTTCACGCTTTATGAGCAATTCGATATCATCTGCTTTGGGATTAAGTAAATTGGGCAGCGCATAGTAAAGCTGGTCTTGGCCTTGTAATGAAGAGTCTGCGCTTTTCAATTTATGATGTTGGTGGCTTGATAAAATCTTGGCAATTTCTCCTGACAATGCGTGCTTTGAGTCGAACTGACGAAAGTCTTGCATGAGTTTTGCACTTTGTACCTTGCTGATGTCAGGCACCAAACTTTTTACCAAATCAGGTACAAGATCTTGTGCCTTACTCGCTTGTTTATTGGATTGCCGTTGTAGTTTTGAAGCTAAACTGACTTGCAGTAGTGTCACTAACCCGGATAGAAAACCGCCTTGCGCTGTCGCTGTAATTGCGTTTACAGGGGGCGGATTAAGTGGCGTTGAGAGTAAATTTTGAATCGTTCTAGCATCAATACTGGTGCCAATAGAGTCTACTTTCGGGATTTGTTCTTGTACCGTTTTTAACAGCTGACGAAGTTCTGAACCAATGCCGGCTTCTTCTAAGCTTTCGTTAAGAAGGGCGTTAATCGCATTATTTATGTTGTTCAATGCCTGTGTTTGCGATCCAGATAACAGCAAACTCTGCTTTCCTAGTTCTTGCGTGATGCTTTGCAAGTTACTGGTAATTGCTTTGTTTGCAGCCACACTACCGACGGTAAGTTCCCGTAATTGACTGGCTAGTTGTGTCAGTAGAGAGGATGTCTTGCTCGACTCACCCGCATTTGATTGAATACTTGAAATGGCACTGAGTGTATCTGCGACTTGCTTTTGTAGCGCTTGTAACAGTTTATCTGACTGAAAGTTAGCGACTGGCGCAGCACCGCTCGTTTTCGTGTCAAACTTATTATCAATTTGTGCGCTTGTTGATTTCTCTGAATTCGCAGTATTCACTTGTTGAGCGACTTCTTTACTCAAAGCTGCGCCCACCTGTGGACTTTGTTTCCCGACTAAATCCGCTTTGCTTGAAATAAAACCTAACTGATTCACATTAATTTGGCGCTGAATTTGTTGATCCGATACCAGTTTTGACGGCTGAGTGCGGTTGCTTTCTGAGCTTTTATTAGCGGCACTATCTTCTAATCCACTCGGCTGAGTTTGGCTAAGTAGGGTTTTGGCTTGTACTGGATTTAATTCAATCACCGAAGGGCGTAAATTCCCAATGACCGATACACTCAGGGATCCTTTGTTTAAACCGGGCTCTAAGGCCAAGAACAGGACTTTGTTTGCAAGTACATTATTGTCACTTGTAAGGCCACTGGGTGTTTTACTGGCATTAGTTAACGCTTGCTCATTTACTTGAGCAAAAGCATTCTGCAAAGATTTTGGTAGTTGCGACAAGGTGCTGGAATTTAGGGGTAATATCACTTGTTTAGGGGAACCTGCGCTCGTTCCGCTAGAGGCAGAACTGCTGCTCGCGACATTGCTATTAGCTCCTTGCTTACTTAACAGAGAACTCAATAGCGCAGCATTCAACAAGTTGGTGGGTAATGTATTTGCATTGAGGCGTGTGAGCTGAGCGTCCAATGTTAGGGTTTTCCCAAGCCCTTGTCCAAGTGCGTTTGCAGACAATACATTGATAGAGAGTACTTTTGGTTTTTTGGTACTGACGTCGACATTCACCTGCACTTGGCTATTTGTTTTTAATTCGGCGATTTGCTGCGGACTTAAGGTCAATCTTGCTTGCTGTGGTGGCAAGTTTGAGCCCGGGATTTGGAAACTAATACTGACTTGATTAGCAGCAATATTGATGACTCTGCCCGCAATGGCAATGACTGAATTCCCGTTTATGCCCAAGTTGCCGGCGCTGGCTGACTTTGCAATCACATTGTTGAGCTGATTGTCGTTTACGCTAACAGTGTTCGACAATACACTCTTGGGTAATTTACCATTCAAGGCTTGTTGTAAACTTATTGCGCTTGTCGTCGTGGATGATGCATTGTTTATGGCGCTTGCAACCAAAGCGTAAGTGTTGGCTTTGTTCGGCAGTTTAACTAGGTCAAAAACCTGCCCTTGTTTAATGTTTGCAGTATCGAGAGTTTGTGACAGTGACTTGGTAGACAACTGCAAACTTTGCTTGTTCTGTTGGTTGCTCAAGGTTACGGTGTTAGTTGTTACTTGGGTAACCACCACGCGAATAGCGTTATTTACAGCTAAACTAGACTGATTCCCAGAGTCTCTTGCGCCTACAGCCGTATTCTCGCTACCACGAGCAAGTGCATTGGTTTGGTTAGTTACTGGGTTTAAATCAGACATTACTCTATTATCGGCCGCTAAGGCTAAAAAGCAACCACGCTTTATCGACAATTGATGTCTGTCAAAAGCATCGGTATTTTCATACGTTTATACCAGATTAAAGGCGCAAATACGGCAAATATTGTGCTACTATCCCGTTGATTATCATGTAGAAACGAGTGTTTATTTTTGTCAGTTTTATTAGCACACAACATTTCGTGTGAAAAAAGCGACCGCGCATTGTTTTCAGGCCTTCATTTATCTGTTTCTCCCGGTGAACTTGTTTACCTGACTGGAGAGAATGGCGCGGGCAAAACGAGCCTTTTAAGGATCCTCGTTGGGCTCGGTATGCCTAGCAAAAATACCTTCGATGACGTCGACAATGAGTTTGACCCAAACGACCTTAATGATGATGAACACGAAACATCTCTAAAGAATCAGAAAACATACGTAAAAATCAATACTATCGACGTTCACAAAGACATAAATGGTGCGAGCGAGCAGTTATTGTATTTCGGTCATAAACTCGGTTTGAATCAATTGATGAGCCCGGTCGAGAACCTTCAGTCGTGGTGCCACCAACAAAATATTGAAACGAATATAGGCACGATCACGTCGACCTTAGACGAACTCGGCTTAACTGGCTTAGAAGATATCGCGTTAAAAAACTTATCGGCTGGACAGCAACGCAGGGTGGCGCTCGCCAAGCTATGGTTAAAAAGTTACGCAAACCTTTGGGTGCTCGATGAACCTTTTACAGCACTGGATGTCAATTTTATTGCTATGTTGGAAGACAAAATAACGGCGTTCCTAAAGTCAGGTGGGGCCGTTTTAATGACCTCACACCAGAGTCTGAATATTGATTACCCCATGACGAATATGCATTTGGAATACCAATGGTAGGGTCAGCCTTAATCGCAATCTTTAAAAAAGACATCTCCTTGGCTTATCGCCAATTAGCAGAGTTGATGCAACCCTTGATGTTTTTCATTTTGGTGATCACTTTGTTTCCACTGGCTGTCGGTCCCAGTCCGGATACTCTGCAACGCATTGGTGGCGGAATCATTTGGGTTGCCGCCATTTTGTCTTTGCTATTGGGCATGGAACGAATGTTTCGCGATGATTACGCCGACGGCACCCTAGAACAATACATTTTGTCGCCTACGCCTTTGTATTTGATCGTGGTAGTGAAAGTACTAGCGCACTGGTTGATGCACATTGTTCCGCTCTTTCTAATTTCGCCTTTGTTAGCCTTGTTTTTAAACTTAACAATGGACATGTATGTTGCGTTAATGCTGACGCTTTTACTTGGCACCCCTCTCATTAGTTTCGTGGGCGCAATCGGTGTTGCGCTTACCGTTGGCTTGCAAAAAGGCGGTGTGTTACTCGCGTTGTTGTTAATTCCGATATTTATACCGTTGTTGATTTTTGCCACTTCGGCAATTGAATCGGCTTCAATGTTATTACCTTATCATCAGCAACTTGCTACTATCGCATCATTGCTGCTGATTTCCGTGGCCTTGTCTCCAATGGCAGTCGCGTATTCTTTAAGAGTGAGTCAAAATTAATGTGGAAATGGATTAATTCGTTCGCTAAACCAGAAAAAGCTTATTGGCTTTGCAGTATTTTACTTCCTTGGTTCGCCATCGTTGCAGTGGTGAGTTTAGTTGTGGGTATTATTTGGGGCTTGGGCTTCGCACCGTCAGACTATCAGCAAGGTGACTCTTTTCGTATTATCTATATTCATGTGCCTAGTGCCATTCTCGCAATGGGGGCTTATGTCGCAATGGCGATTGGTGCCTTAGTCGGCGTTGTATGGCAATGGCGCACGGCTTTTATGTTCATGGTTGCCATTGCGCCAGTCGGTGCGGTGATGACACTCATATCTCTGTTTACTGGTTCTTTCTGGGGAAAGCCTATGTGGGGCACTTGGTGGATATGGGATGCTCGTTTAACCTCCCAGCTTATTCTGCTGTTCCTCTATCTCGGTGTTATTTCCCTATACGCTGCTTTTGAAGACAAGCAACAAGCTGGCAAAGCGGCGGGTGTAATGGCAATGGTTGGCGTAATCAATATTCCCATTATTCATTTCTCGGTAGAGTGGTGGAATACACTGCACCAAGGGGCCAGTATCACCAAAATTGGTAAGCCATCGATTGCAGAGCCAATGTTATGGCCTCTTCTCATTTGTATCTTAGGCTTCGCCGCTTTTATTGGGTGGGTAACGCTGATTCGAATGAAAAATGAAATTATTTTAAGAAACATGCATCGTCCGTGGGTAGCCAAAATGTTTGGCGTCATCCGTCCTGAAAAGGTCAGAAGAGGCGATAAAATATTAGGTGACAGTGATAAACCACGAGGAGGTCGATGATGGACTTCAAATTTGAAAACATGGCTGCGTTTTTTGATATGGGAGGCTATGCCTTTTTCGTATGGATGTCTTTTGGTCTCACCTTCATTTGCATGGCGGCAATACTATTTCACAGTTTGTTTATGAGCAAAAAGATTAAGCAGGGCGTAGAAAAGGAAAGAGCGAGAGCGGAACGTATTCTGGCTGCTCGTGCGGCACGGAAAGATAAAATGCGAGAAAAACGCAGAATAGAATCTATTGAAAATGAGGATGAATAATGAACCCAAGGCGTAAACAACGTTTATTTGCTGTTTCTTCTATCGGTGTTTTGCTTGTCGCATCTATTGGTTTCATGCTGTATGCATTGCAGGATTCAATTGATGTTTTCTACACACCCACTGAAATTGTTGAAGGTAAAGCGAAAACCGGACAAAAACCTGTCGTGGGTCAGCGCTTACGTATCGGTGGTCTTGTCGTGCCAGGCTCAGTTTCTCGAGATGAGGAAACGCTGGCTGTGAGCTTCGATTTAATGGATACCGGCCCGAAAGTAACAGTGCAATTCAATGGCAGCCTGCCTGACTTATTCCGTGAAGGCCAAGGGATTGTGGCAACTGGGATACTTGAAAAGGAAAACCTTATTGTTGCACATGAAGTCTTAGCTAAACATGACGAAGAGTACATGCCTCCAGAGCTTGCAGAACAGCTTAAAGGCATTAAACACGTAAAGCCTGAGGAGGCAGGGTACTAATGATCCCAGAGTTAGGTAATATATCACTCATCATTGCGCTTGTTCTTTCTATATTATTAGCGGTCTATCCTTTATGGGGCGCGCAAATCCATAACCAAACAATGATGAGAATGGGGCGGCCTTTATCTTTCGCCTTATTCTTATTCACGGCTTTTGCATACATTTGCCTAACCTATTCTTTTTACGTAGATGATTTTAGTGTGCAGTATGTTGCGCAAAACTCTAACAGCGCTCTGCCTTGGTACTACAAAATAACGGCCGTTTGGGGCGGGCATGAAGGCTCGTTTTTACTTTGGTGTTTGATTTTTGCAGTATGGACCGTCGCTGTTGCGTTGTTTTCTAAAGGCATACCTCAGGCCATGATAGCTCGCGTTCTATCCGTGCTGGGTATGGTCAGTATTGGTTTCTATTTGTTCATGTTACTGACATCAAATCCATTCGATAGTTTATTACCGTTCTTCCCGGTTGACGGTCGTGACTTGAATCCACTGTTACAAGACTTTGGCATGATCATTCATCCACCGATGCTTTATATGGGATATGTTGGTTTCTCTGTCGCATTTGCCTTTGCTATTGCGGCGCTAATTGGCGGGCAACTTGATTCGACTTGGGCGCGCTGGTCTCGTCCATGGACGATTGCTGCATGGAGTTTCCTGACGATCGGTATCGCACTGGGTAGCTGGTGGGCATATTATGAACTTGGCTGGGGTGGCTGGTGGTTCTGGGATCCGGTAGAAAATGCATCGTTCATGCCTTGGTTAGTAGGTACTGCGTTAATGCATAGTTTAGCGGTGACCGAAAAACGTAAAGTCTTCAAGTCTTGGACTGTACTACTCGCGATTGCTGCTTTCTCCTTAAGTCTACTCGGTACATTTTTGGTTCGTTCAGGTGTACTGGTATCTGTGCATTCTTTTGCAAGCGACCCGTCTAGAGGTTTATTTATTCTAGGCTTATTAGTCATTGTGATCGGTGGCTCCTTATTGCTTTACGCCATTCGAGCTTCGCAGCTCAAAAGCGTTGGTCGTTATGAAATTTTTTCACGCGAAATGATGCTTATGGGCAATAACGTGTTGCTAGTTGCAGCGACTATCGTCGTTCTTCTAGGAACGCTTCTACCGCTTGTTCACAAAGAATTGGGTATGGGCACTATCTCAATAGGTGCGCCATTCTTTAATCAAATGTTTACCCTATTAATTGTACCGTTTGTTATGTTCATGGCCGTTGGTCCACTCTCTCGCTGGAAGAAACAAAGTGCAAGCGCCTTGAAGAATCAACTTTTAATCGCACTGCTGCTTGGTTTATCAGCAGGTGTCCTGATTAACTTTAACTACGACGAACCCACCTATATGGGTATGTTAGGGATGGTCTTAAGTTTTTGGATCCTAATTGCAGTGGTACTAGAAGTGAGACAACGCGTTGCTTCCACTACGAAGGATGAGTCTCTTTTTCAATCACTACGAAAGTTAACGCCAAGTCATTGGGGTATGGTGTTGGGGCACGTAGGTTTTGCCGTTACACTTATCGGTATTACGTTGGTTAGTAATTACGAGCTTGAGCGAGATGTACGCATGAACGCCGGAGATACCGTTGAAATTGCCGATTATACGGTCAAATTTACAGGTGTCGAACAAGTCGAGGGACCGAACTATACGGCTGACCGCGGCATTTTTGATGTGTACAAAAACGGTGAGTTTGTTAATCACTTAGAACCAGAAAAACGTTTTTATCCGGTTCAGCGCACCTCAATGACTGAAGCAGGTATTCATACTACCTTTACCCGAGACTTGTTTGTCGCGCTCGGAGAACCCCTATCGAACAACGGTTGGGCAGTGAGACTCTATTATAAACCTTTTGTGGTTTGGATTTGGGGCGGGTCATTCATTATGTGTATTGGCGGCATTTTCTCCATGTCAGACAAGCGGTATCGGATCAAAAAGATGGCGAAGTGGAAAAGTATGGTGTCAGGCGCTAAACAAAACAAAGCTAGTTCAGGTGATGACGCTTCACCAGTCATGACGAAAGAAATTAAGGAGCCTAGTTAATGAAACGTATTGTCTGGTTTCTATTGCCTTTGGCATTATTTTTAGGACTGACCATTTTCTTGTTTCAAGGTTTATACTCAGACCCGCGAGAACGAGAATCAGAAGCCTTAGCGAAAACCTTTCCTACCTTTCAACTACCTGATCTGATGGATGAAACTATTACTTATAATAATGACATCTTTGCAGAACAGGTAACCTTGATAAATGTTTGGGGTGTATGGTGCACAACATGTGCAATTGAGCTGCCTTATTTAGAAGATTTGAAAGACCAAGGATACCGGGTCGTTGGCTTGTATTATGATCAAGACCTCGACCCTGACTTTGGTACTAAGACAATCCAGCGCGTGCGTTCTGAAGTACTCACTACCTTGTCAAAGTATGGTGACCCTTACGCATTCAATATTTTCGATGTTTATAGAGACACATCACTCGACCTCGGTGTGACCGGCGCGCCTGAAACCTTTTTAGTTGATAAGGAAGGTGTGATCCGTGTTCACCACCTTGGTGATATTAACGATAGAGTATGGCGAAACAAATTCGTACCGGTACTCACTGAGATGGGTGAGTTGATCCATAAAAATACTGATGAAGTGGGGAGTTAGATGAAAATATCCACTTTTAAACGATTTTCGGTGCTTTTCGCTGCTTTTTATTGCTTGGCTTTATGCTTTCCTGCTAGCGCGCAAGAAGACAGTGGCAATAATACGGCTTCCTCTACTGGTGTCTCTCATGTAAAAGATTACGATGAAAATTATGCCTTTGAAGACCCTAAAGATCGTAAAACATTCTTAGAACTTACCGCAGTCTTGCGATGTCCGATGTGTCAGAACCAGAATATTGCTGATTCTGATGCGATGATTGCTCATGATATGCGTCGCAAAGTATACAACCTTTTGAAAGAGGGGAATTCAAAGCAAGACGTTATCGACTTTATGAAAGAGCGTTATGGCGACTTTGTATATTACCAACCGCCAGTTACACCAGTGACAGTATGGCTTTGGGCTTTACCTGTGATTTTCGCCTTCGTGATGATGGGCGTGTTTATTTATCGTCGTAAGACGGAAGTACCTCAACAAGATATCGCAGCGAAACTTGATGCTGCTGACAAACTTCTAAAGGATGAATAGTGAGTAGTTTCTATCTATATTCTTTTTTATTCGCTGTAATCGCACTGGGCTTTGTTGCCTACCCGTGGTTTAAGGATAGAAATGCCAAGCGTCGCTTTGAAATATCCAATGCGAACGTCATTAAACAACGTATCGAAGAAATTGAACGAGAGGCCAAAGAAGGTCTGATTGATGCAGATGAAATGCAAACTGCCATTGATGAGATGAAACTAGCCTTAGCCGAAGAATCTGCGTTTCAACAAGCACAGCAAGAAGAAGCAGAAAAGACCACAATCGCAGCACGTTCGGCGAAAATACCCTTAATTATAGGTGCTGTTCCGGCATTATTGATCGGTGCATGGACTTATTACGATGCCAATCAGTTGTCGGGTTTGAAGGATTTGGTCGACGCCACCGATAATATAGAGGCACTTAGCCAACGTATTTTGGTGCAGCAAGCAGATAACGTGGCGGCGGAAGAGTTTAATAAGTATGCGTTAGTTATTCGTCAACAATTGCGTAAAGACCCAAATGATGTGAATGGTTGGCAATGGTTAGGTAGACTCAGAATGACCTTGGGTCAAAGCGAAGAAGCCTCCCAAGCGTTCGATAAAGCCTTAGCGTTGAGTCCAGATGACCAAGCTATGCGGATGAAATATGCGCAAGCGCTAATGATGATGGGTGAAGAAGAGAACTTACAAAATGCGCTTAGGCAGGTGGTTTATCTAACGCAAGTTGACCCTCAAAATAGGGATTATCGATTGCTGCTCACTGTGATAGCCGCGCAATTAAATGATGCAGACACTGCATTTGAGAATTTTGCTTTAATTAAAAACCAATTATCGGCTAACAGTACCCTCTACGTTTCTTTAGTGGAGCAGCTGAGAAAGATGGGAGCGCCTGAAACTCTACTAGCCTTGAATGGTGCACCACAAGGAGTTCAGCCCGCTGAATCTGCTGATAGCCAGTTAGATGTTCAAAGAGGGTTCAGAGTCGAAGTATCTATTGCAGACGCATTAAAAGCCAAGCTTCCTGATGATGGTTTTTTAATTGTTTTCGCTCAGGATGCCAATTCTGGCGCTAGAATGCCTCTAGCGGTTAAACGACTGCGATTGCCTAGCTTTCCAATCAGCGTAGATTTAACGACAGCAGATGCAATGATTACAAATTTTTCATTGAAAAATGCTGAACAAGTCACTATAACTGCCCGTATATCCAAGGACGAGGATGTGATGACAAGCCCTGGTGAGCTTCAAGGTTCTCTGGGTAGCTTGCCGGTCATCGACGAATTAAGGTCGATTCAATTAACCATTAACGAGGAAGTTCAGTGACAAATTCATTTAAAGTATTGGCCTTAGGCTTCGCAATTATTTTGGGCGGGTGCGCAAGCAGTGCCGCAGTATCAGAAGCCGATGAACCAATGCCAACTGAAGCGCAAGCAGGCGCAGTTGAAGTGCAAGACGAAGGTGGCGTTAGCGATCCTTTTGAGCCGGTTAACAGGGTTGTTTGGGACTTCAACTATGAAATTCTTGATCGCTTTTTAGTGAAGCCTCTAACCAAGGGCTATATTTATGTGACACCTCAGTTTGTGCGCACCGGTCTATTAAATGCGTCCGAAAACTTAAGTGAACCTGCAAGCGCCGTGAACAACTTACTACAAGGCAAAGGGAACGACTCGCTGGTGAGTGTAGGGCGGTTCTTAGTGAATAGCACCGTGGGTATCGTCGGCATTTTTGATGTTGCCTCAGAGTTGGGTTTAGAGCGCAAAGAAGAAGATTTTGGGCAAGTTCTTGGCGTATGGGGTGTTGGCACAGGTCCGTATTTGATGTTGCCAGCCTTAGGCCCAAGTGACTTTAGAAGCTTCACAGGTGATATTGTTGACAATGTTTATTGGCCATTGACAGTGATCGAAGACCCCTATGTTATTGCATCAAATGTAGTAAAGGTCCTTGAAACCAGAGCGTCGTTGCTGGACCAAGAAGAAACCTTGAATCGTTCATTAGATCAGTACTTATTCGTCAGAGACGCTTACTTCCAACGCTTGGAATTCCAAGTAAAAGACGGCAAAGTCAAAGCTAAAACCGAAGAGGAATTACAAGAAGAAGAAGACGATTTCTCGAACTTCGAAGACCTCCTAAAAGACATGTAAGAAAAAGGGGGTCAGAGTTAATTTAAAAAGGGGTCAGAGTTAATTTCGCAGTGCTCTTCCAAGTCTGAGAAGTCCTTTACCAATAGAAACGCGCTTTTCGGCATCCTGCCCGCTCCCAAACGGCATCCTTGCCGTTTGAAGGTTTCTATTGGCAAAGGCCTACTCAAACTGCGAGCACTAAGAAATTAACTCTGACCCCTTTTTTGCTATTTATAACCGTTGGGGTTGGTCGACTGCCAGCGCCAGCTGTCTTCGCACATTTCTTTTAAGCCTTTGTTGGCTGTCCAACCTAGCTCTTCAGCGGCTAGTTTCGGATCTGCGTAACACGCAGCTACGTCGCCACTACGACGAGGGGTGATTTTGTAAGGGACCTTTTGGCCAGAAGCTTTCTCGAAATTAGTGACCATTTCTAAGACACTATAACCTTGTCCTGTGCCCAAGTTGTATGTCACTAAACCCGCTTTATCTGAAAGCTTATTAAGGGCTTTCAAATGTCCATTCGCTAGGTCATCAACATGGATGTAATCGCGCACGCCTGTGCCATCAGGTGTATCGTAGTCGTCCCCAAATACGCTTAAGAACTCGCGCTTTCCTGTCGCAACTTGGGTGATGAATGGCATAAGATTGTTTGGGATACCATTTGGATCTTCACCAATTAATCCACTTGGGTGGGCGCCAGCCGGATTGAAGTAGCGTAGCAATACGATATTCCATTCGCTATCAGCTTTGTATAAATCTTTGAGCATAAGCTCGACCATTAACTTTGACTGCCCATATGGGTTAGTAGGCGTTCCTGTGGGCAAGTTTTCATTTAAAGGTAAAACGACAGGGTCACCGTAAACAGTTGCAGATGAGCTAAATACAATGTTCTTTACGCCATGCTCAGCCATCGCCTTACATAGATTTAATGTGCCGTAAACGTTGTTCTCGTAATACATCAGTGGCTTTTCTACAGATTCGCCTACTGCCTTCAAACCAGCGAAGTGGATAACACCATCAATTTTGTGCGAGGTGAAAATTGTATTCAGCAAGTCGGAATCTCTGATATCGCCTTCATAAAGCTTCGCCTGCTTTCCAGTCAGCTTTTCGACTCGTTTTAAACTTTCGTCAGAAGAGTTTGAAAAGTTATCAAGGATAATCACCTCGAAGTTAGCGTCTAGTAATTGGAGTACTGTGTGACTGCCAATATACCCTGTGCCGCCGGTGACTAAGATTGATTTCATATTATGCTCCCTGATTAACGATTGAATATTTATATTATCTGATAAATGTGACAAATGTGCTACTGTAAATATTTGGCACTAATAGAATATTGAATAGGTTTCACGAGTATTGGATATAGAAGCAAGATTAGCGCCGCCCAGACCATGGAAGTCCAGTCAGTCGATATACGCAATAGAAAGATAAACACAGGGATCAGTACGCATAGTTTTAATACGTTTAAGAGTGTTTTTTCCGGTACGCTCATTTTTTTAGCTGCGTCTTCTAACAAGGCCATCCTCTCAGTTAGAGGCTTTCCTTCAAGTTTTGGAATATTTTTTGTGGATGTATAGATTTTCAATGGATGTACCTTCAGAAACAATGCTTGGTAAAAGTACTTTTATAGCGCTTTTATTGAAATAAGATCGTTGTTCTTACTTTGAATACCAGTAAGGATACATCAGACACCTGATTAATTGTATGTTTTAGGCACAAAAAAAGCAGTGTCGTTAAACACTGCTTTTTAATTCTTGTTAGCTTTTAGTTTTGTTCGAAAGTGTTAGCTGGCTTCTTCTTTCTCGGCCAACTTCTCCCATTTGCCTGTTTTCAGCGACAATAACAGCAATACAATGCCGATTGCCACACTGAAGTAAGTGATTTGTAAGTACAAACCAGGCATTTGGTCAACTTGTTCTGGGTCGAATTTACCAGCAAAGATACCAGCGATGATACTTCCCATTGAGTAGGTTAGAACGAACACGCCCATCATTTGACCTGCAAAACGCTTCGGAGATAACTTGCTCACAGCACTTAAAGCGACTGGGCTTAACCATAATTCACCCACAGTATGAAGGAAGTATGTTGCCACCAACCAGTAAGGAGCTACTTTCAGGCCGCTTGCAGCAAGCTGTGCAGCAAAGAACATGACGATGAAGCCAGATGCCATGATGATTAAACCAACAGCACACTTCACACTATAACTTGGCTCGATCATTCTCTTACCGAGTGCCATCCACATATATGCAAAAAATGGTGACAGTATAATGATGAAGATTGAGTTCGCGGACTGGAACCATGCAGGTGGAATTTCGAAATCGCCAATCATGCGTTGCGTATAATCTTGACCGAATAAGTTAAGCGACGAACCTGCTTGTTCAAAACCAGCCCAGAAACACGTTGATGCTAAACAGATTAGGAATAGTGCACCCATGCGCTTCTTCTCATCAGCGTTGAGATTACCGCCAAAATAAATGTACGCAAAATAAACCAAAAATATTGTTGTGATTGCCACGGCGACTTGTTTTGCGACGACAACAGGATCGAAACCAATAACGTTTGTGTAAATTAGTACTGTTAATACAGCCAAACCGATTATGAAGCCAACAATTGCAGTGTAAGCTTTCTTTTCTGCTTGTGGGGTGAGGGGAACGACAGGTTTATCAGATACACCTTCGATGTTATTGAGTGTCAATTTGTATTGAATCAAACCGAGACCCATACCAACCGCTGCAGCACCAAATGCCCAGTGATAGCCCATGTTTACTTGTAAGTAACCGCACACACCGTAACCAATCAATGAGCCAATGTTAATACCCATATAATAGATTGTGTATGCACTATCTCGGCGAGAATCTGTTGGTGAGTATAGTTGACCAACCATAGCACCAATGTTTGGCTTTAGGAGACCTGTACCTAAGACTACAAAAATTAATCCGATAAAAAATGTAGATTCAGATGGAATTGCAAGAATAATATGGCCGATCATGATGATTATTCCGCCATAGAAAACTGCTTTTTGACCACCAATTAAACGGTCAGCTATCCAACCGCCGGGTAGTCCGAAGAAATAAACTGCACCGGTATATAGACCATAAATTGCAGAAGCTGTTGCGACGGTTAAGCCTAAGCCACCTTCTTCCAAAGCCAATACCATGAACAGGACTAGCAATGCACGCATACCGTAGTAGCTCATGCGTTCCCACATTTCAGTACCAGCTAGCGTAAGCAGACCCATAGGATGACCCACAAAACGTGTGTCATTTTCTCTTTCTATCGTCATTTTTGTTCCTTGATAACTATTGTTGTTATTTTTATTTGTCCGCTCGCATTATGCAGTGATAGTCACAAGAGTTGCAAGTTTGTTAAAAAATGGCCTTGAATACGTAATCATTCGAAAAAGGGCCAAAAGTTTACGAATAGGTGTGACAATTCGTGTGGTTTTAAGTAGGATCTCGCCCCAATGGAAAAATCTGCAAGGTTGCAGGAATTTTGGAAGTGTTGACAAATGAGAGAGAAAATAACTGTGCATTTTAAGTCTTTGTGTTTGAACCGATTTTTTACTGCTTTAGTTGCAACCACTCTAATTTCGCTTTCATTTGTTCCGCAATCAGCGCTAGCTCAATCATTTTCACCATCGCCACAACAAATAGAGCAATTTAAAAATTTACCTAGAGACCAGCAAGAGCAGCTTGCTAAACAAATGGGGTTTGACTTATCGATCCTGCGTGGTGGTGCTCAGAATGCGAATTCAGACACTGCGAGCAATGAAGTTGATTTTGTTGCTCGCGAGGTTGATACAAAAGAAGTCGCAGGTGAATTAGCAAAGCAGAGCAATATTGAGAGTGCCTCTGCGAAGTTAGAGCCTTTCGGGTATGATATTTTTGAAAACAGACAAGAAGCTGCAAAACCTGCATCCAACACTCCTGTACCATCTAATTACGTGATTGGTCCCGGTGACTCGGTCAAGCTTCAATTGTTTGGCAAAGAGTCTGGGGATTTCGAGTTAACGGTAAATAATGAAGGAAATATTGATATTCCTGAATTAGGCCCTCTTAATGTTGCTGGCACTAGTTTTAATGAACTAAAAGAGTTAGTGAAGCAAAAATACGAACAGCAGAAAATAGGTGTCACACCATACGTCTCAATGGGGCAACTACGCACTATTCAGATTTTCTTAGTAGGTGAGGTTTATCAGCCTGGTCCTTTGACTATAAGCGGCTTGTCCACTATCACAACTGCCCTAATTAATAGTGGTGGCGTAAATAATATAGGCTCACTGCGAAACATTGAATTAAAGCGCAACGGTAAAACTGTTGCAACCTTTGATTTATACGATTTAATCGTTTTTGGCGATACATCAAACGATGCAAGATTAGAGCAAGGTGATGTGTTGTTTGTCCCTACTGCTCAAAATATTGTATCGGTTGACGGAGAAGTTAGACGCCCAGCTATTTATGAAATGAAACCAGGAGAGACTGTTTCTGATCTGCTCGAGTTAGTCGGTGGCTTTTTGCCCAGAGCTGATAGAAACTCGCTTCAACTCGTTCATAACTCTGCTATTGATGGCCTGACAATTAAAACTATTTCTAGTAATGACAAAGCTGCAGTTAGTCAACGTTTAGAGAATGGCGATTTCTTGAGAGTGCCAGCGGCCAATCAAGAGTTCAATAATGCAATTATTGTTAATGGTGCTATTAATGTTCCGTCGATAATCGCGCAGAACGGCCTCAAATTGAACCAAATTATTAATAAAAAGACTATTCTTTCAAACACTGATTTAAGTTATGCCCTTGTTGCGAGAAAAGGACGGTTTGATAAAAAAACAACGGTAATCCAGTTTAGACCAGAGGAAGTCATTACAGGTCAATACAATTTAGAACTACAGGCTTTTGATGAAGTTTTAGTATTTAATCGAGTTGGGCAAGATGTTATTGATGGCGCTGCATCTGACATTACTGACGGTGACATAAAGGCGTCTGAAGACGATCTTAAAGCGGGCGACGCAGATTTTTTACAAAAAATTGAAAGTGATAGGTTTACGACCAAAGCGTTTGAGAGTAAAGATTCAAGAGACTTTTCGAGGAAAGCTCTGTTAGCACCTTTGATAGCTAGACTGAAGAACGAAGCAAGTAGTACTTTGCCTGTGCAGTTAGCTGAAATTTCTGGGCAGGTTAAGTTCCCTGGCGTTTATCCTATTGCAGAGCAATTTGTGGTAGCAAATTTAATCACTGCTGCTGGAGGTGTTAATGAGTCTGCGCATCTTGAGTCAGCAGAGTTGTCACGCGTTACGATGAACGACGGAGTGTCGGGTGTAAAGCATCAAAAGGTCAATCTGCTCAAGCAATTGGCATTATCAAAAGACGAACAAATAGCCATTCAATCAAAAGATACATTTAGCGTAGTTCGTATACCTCAATGGTATGAGAACAACGTAATTGAACTGAAAGGCGAGGTTGTTTTTCCAGGACGCTATCAAGTCTCTGAGGGTGAAACACTCTCTAATATTATTCAAAGAGCAGGCGGTCTTACTAATAAGGCGAGTATTAGAGGTGCTGTTTTTAGCCGTGAAGAGCTGAAGCAAAAAGAGCGAGAAAATATTGATAAGACTGTAGAAGACTTGCGCCAGCAACTAGCAAATAATAATTTAAGCAATAGCCAATTCTCTAAAACTATTGATTATCAAAATGCCACTGACGTCTTGGATGACCTTAGCAAAGTAGAACCAGTGGGTCGTATGGTAATCGATTTACGTAGAATTATTGACGGTGACTCATCTGCCGATATATTGGTCAAAAACGGCGATGTTTTAGCTATTCCAAATATCACACCTGCGGTCTCCGTTATTGGTGAGGTATTTGTATCTACCACCAATATGTTTGACCCAGCACTTTCTGTTAACGATTACATCGACTTAGCGGGTGGTGCCAGAGAGTATGGTGATACATCAAAAATCTATATTGTGAAAGCCAACGGTTCTGTGAAAGTGCCTGATTCGAACTTCTGGTTTTCTTCAGGGCAAGAAAATGTATTAGAGCCTGGTGACACTATCGTTGTGCCTAGAGATGTTACAAACTATGACAACATATCGTTATGGCAGGGTGTTACGCAGATAATTTATCAGACTGCGGTGGCGTTGGCTGCTATTGGGAGTTTGTGATGAGCACTGAGCCTATTAGCGGAGTTTCTGAACATAGCACACCCAATTCTGAGCATGGAAGCGAAGGAATAAGCATACTCTTTGTTTTGGAATCGATAAAATTTTCGTTTGTTCCAGTGTTTTTCTGCTTAGTTTTTATCATGTCTGTTGGTGTTTACGTAGTGATTAATTTGCCAAATATGTACAAAGCGAATGTATTATTGTTGCCCAACTCTGACCCTGGTGCTTTGGCTATACCCGGTCAATTAGGCAACCTCGCCGCATTAGCAGGAGTTGATGTTGGTTCTTCTGGGAATGAAAAAACTACAATGGCATTGGAAACTATCAAATCCAGAGTTTTTCTCCGTAATTTCATAAACGATGAAAAATTAAAGCCTGATATATTAGCAGCAAATAACTGGCAGCCAAGCACAGGTCGAGTTCTTTACGATAACCAGATTTACAATGTAGAAAAAAAAGAATGGGTTAGGGACGTTAATTTTCCTAAAACACAAACTCCAAGTGACTTAGAGGCAATTGAAGAGTTTTTGGAAATTTTTAAGGTTTCTGAAGATAAAACAAATGGAATGGTGAGGCTATCAATTGTTCATTACTCTCCGAACTTAGCTAAGCAATGGCTAGACAAAATTATTGAAAGAATTAACGAAAGAATGAGAGATATAGACTCTAAAGAATCGTTGATGGCTATACAGTTTCTTGAAAGTGAACTGAGCCAAGTAGAAAATTCAGAAATACGTAAAATGCTATACTCTCTTATTGAAGAACAAACGAAAACATTAATGCTCACAAAGGTTAAACGTGACTATGCATTCACAGTTGTTGACCCACCAGTTATTCCTGAAAAAAGGTTTAAGCCTCAACGGGCACTAATTTTAGCAATGATTTTTATTTTGACCTCATTAGTATTGCTAGGATTTAGTTTGATAAGGTATCAATTACACATGAAAAGGTGCTAACAATATGAAGATTTTAGTAACTGGTGGGGCTGGATTTATCGGTTCTGCCGTAATCCGGCATATAATTAAGAATACTGAGCATTCAGTGTTAAATATAGATAGCCTAACTTACGCTGGAAATTTACGAAACTTGGCTGAAGTGAGTAATAATGAGCGCTATCGTTTTGAAAAGGTAGATATATGTGAAAAATCAGAAATAGAACGGGTCTTCAATGAATATAAACCTACGGCTGTCATGCACTTGGCTGCTGAGTCGCACGTTGACAGGTCTATAGACGGGCCTCTTAAGTTTCTTGAGACTAACATTATTGGTACCTTTAACCTTTTACAAGTTAGCGCCGAGTTCTTTGATAAGCTTGGTGTATCAGATAAATGCAAATTTAGATTTCATCACATTTCCACTGATGAAGTTTATGGTGATCTAGAATTAGATGACTCGCTTTTTGAAGAAACCACCCCTTATAATCCTAGCAGCCCTTACTCAGCTAGCAAGGCTAGCTCCGATCACTTAGTAAGAGCTTGGCAAAGAACCTACAACTTACCCACCCTTATTACAAACTGTTCAAATAATTATGGACCCTTTCATTTCCCTGAAAAGTTGATTCCGCAAACAATTATAAATGCGATTAGTGGACAGGCTATTCCTGTCTATGGTGACGGTAAGCAGATTCGCGACTGGTTATACGTCGAAGACCATGCAAGAGCTTTAGTTACTGTTCTTGAAAAAGGTAAAGTAGGGGAAACATATAATATTGGAGGTTTTAACGAAATTGAAAATATTGTAGTTGTAGAAAAGATATTGGACGCAATTGCACAGTTTTCTCCGGAGATTAATAGAGAGGAATTACAGGGGCTGGTTTCTTTTGTAAAAGATAGACCTGGACATGATCTTCGATATGCTATTAACGCTAATAAAATTAAAAAGGAATTAGGTTGGTCACCTGTTGAGACATTCGAAACAGGAATTCAAGAAACAGTTTCTTGGTTCCTATCTAACAAAAACTGGTGGCAAGCAATTTTAAGCAGAATGGAGTCATAAAATGAAGGGTATTATTCTTGCTGGTGGTTCAGGTACTAGGCTTTATCCAATAACCAAAAGTATTTCGAAGCAATTACTTCCAGTCTATGATAAGCCAATGATTTACTACCCACTTTCAGTGCTTATGTTGGCTGGCATCAAAGATGTTCTAATAATCACTACACCTAATGACCTTGACTCCTACAAAAGACTTTTAGGAAATGGGTCAGATTATGGAATTAAAATAACATATGAAACACAAAATGAGCCAAATGGCTTGGCTGAAGCATTTTTAATTGGTGAAACATTTATTGGTGATTCGAACGTTTGTCTGATTTTGGGCGATAATATATTTTTTGGTCAATCATTCGGCCAACAGTTGGAAAGAGCGGCAAAAAACTTAAATGGAGCGACTGTTTTTGGCTATCAAGTATTGGATCCAGAAAGATTTGGTGTGGTTGAGTTCGACTCTTCATTTTCCGCAGTTTCACTAGAAGAAAAACCCAAGAACCCAAAATCAAATTGGGCTGTTACAGGGTTATACTTTTATGATTCAAGCGTTGTTGACATAGCTAAGACGATCAAACCTTCTAGTCGAGGCGAGTTAGAAATTACATCTATAAATCAAGAATATCTGAAACGTAAAAGCCTAAATGTTGAGAGATTGGGAAGAGGTTTTGCTTGGTTAGATACCGGGACTCATGACTCACTGATAGATGCTAGTAATTTTGTACATACCGTTGAGAATAGACAAGGCTTCAAAATCGCTTGTCTAGAGGAAATTGCATTTAGAAAAGGTTGGATAAGCGCTGAACAAGTTGAAAAAAAGGGGCAAGCGCTTCATAAAACTGGTTATGGTCAATATCTGCTCAATCTGACTAAAGGGTTTTAGGAAATGAAAATTGTAGAAACTGGTTTATCAGGTCTTTATGTATTGACTCCTAAGATTTTTAAAGATTCACGAGGAGAGTTCCATGAGTTTTTTAGAGAGACCTTCAACTCTGAAATAGGTGTTGCCGGTGGTTTTGTACAAGAAAACGTTTCAAAATCATCGAAAGGTGTCTTGAGGGGGCTACACTACCAAGTTAGAAAACCACAAGGAAAGCTTGTTAGTTGTCTGAGTGGAGAGGTTTGGGACGTTGCTGTAGACTTGCGTCCGAGTTCAGCAACGTTTGGTCAGCATTTTGGAATTTCCTTAAATAGTGAGACACGACAACAGCTATATATTCCAGAGGGCTTTGCACACGCTTTCTACACGGTTAGTGAGACTGCACTGATTCACTACAAGTGCACATCGTATTATGACGCTTCCGACGAGGGAGGTGTTATCTACAATGATAAGGAATTGAATATACAATGGCCCGACGGCGAAACTCTACTGTCAGATAAAGACAGTGCATTGCCACCTTTAAGTGAAGCAAAACTAGTCTTAGGTGATGTTTGGGGCGACTTATGATTACTGTGGTGGGAGCCAATGGCTTCGTCGGAAAACATTTAGTTTTTGAATTAGAGAGACAGAATCTAGAATTTCAAATTTTGAAAAAGGACTCAGTTTCTAAAGGTCAAATAGAGCTAGGAACACTCGTTTATTGTTCTGGTAACGGAGACTGTGCGAAAACTCCCTTAAATGTGTTGGATGCAAACACAACGTATTTATCACAACTCCTCAAGCAACATCGAATTAGCAAAATTATATACTTATCATCAACTAGACTTTACATGGGCAGTGAGGACAGTGAAGAGGAATCAGATTTACAAGTTTTGTCTTTAGATGAGCGCAAACTTTTCAATGTATCTAAAATAGTTTCAGAAGAGTTGCTGAGGTGCGGGACTACTCCTTATGTAATTTTGAGGCCTAGCAATATTTATGGGGATGCCTTTGAAAGCCCTTTATTCTTGCCCTCTATTGTCAGAGATGCACTGATTTATAAAACGATTTTGATGTATATTTCTCCATCATATTCGAAAGACTATGTTTCTGTTTTTGATTTAGTTGATGTAATCATAATGTCCGCTTTGAATGACCAAATAGTAAATCGAACGATTAACGTTGCGTCTGGGCGAAATATAACAGCTCAGCAAATCGCTGATACTATTTCTTTGGAAACTGGTTGCTCGGTGCTTTGGAAAGGGAGTAGTTCTGATGATTACTTTCCGGAAACGGATATCACTGCAATGAAAGATATATTTTCCATAGAACCAAGAAACGTCCTGGATGATTTACCCGTCATGATTAGTAGTTTCAAAAGAAAATTAGTAGATGCTTAAAATACTTTTTATTTCACCCGAAGCATTTGGATACTATAACAAGATTATTAAAGGGCTGAATCAAGCTGGTTATAGTGTAGATTGGCTTCATCAGATCCCCTCCGAAAACCCTTTTGTAAAAGGCTTTATTCGGCTTTTTCCTTCCTTGGGAGAGAAGCTTTCCAATCGGTACTTCAACAATAATATCGAATGGAATAAATCATACGATATTGTCTTAGTAATAAAGGGTGAGGGGCTATCGTCAGAGATGTTGGAAAAGCTAAGAAAAACAAACAGTGCCGCTCTGTTTGTTTTTTATAATTGGGACAGCTTTGAAAATTCAAAATCAGCTATCAAAAAGTTACGATTCTTTGATACCGTCAAGTCATTTGACAGTTATAATGCCAAAAAAATGAGCAATGTAGAGCTTCTACCTTTATTTCATTCAATTGACGATAAAGACGCGAGAGATATGAATTCTTTAGATTATTCTTCATTTTTTGCCGGGACTGTTCATTCAAATCGTTTTTCGAAAATAAACGAATTATCTAAGTTAATTCAATCTGTGTCTAAAAAGCCTTCTTTTTTGTTCTTTTTCTATCCTAGTCGACTGATTTTTTTAGTTAATAAACTCTTCAAAAAAGAGTTTAGAGATATTCCGATAAGTTCTATTTCCTTTAAAAAAAGAACTACTGAGGACTTAATCGATAAAATGAAATCTGCAACGGTTGTTGTTGATATATGTAATGAAAATCAGCATGGTTTGACGATGAGAACAATTGAAGCCGTCGGATTAAGAAAAAAGTTGATTACAAACAACAAGGAAATAGTTAACTACCCGTTCTACCATTGCAACAATGTTCTAATCACTGAAGGTTTAACGAGCGAACGCCTCAAAGAATTCCTTGATTGTGAATACGTTCATTTAAATATTGACGTATATCAAGACTTATATGTTGAAAATTGGGTTAAGAAGTTGATTGATGCTTAAAAAAACATTCATTCATTCATTCTTAATGTTTGGCTACACTATCGTGGCTAAATCATTTGTGATGTTGGTCAATATTTTTTTAGCTCGAAACTCTACAACATCTGAGTATGGGAGTTTCGTGTTGATTAGGTCGTTTGTTAATTTCTTAGATACTATTTTCTCTTCCTCGGTATTACCTGTTTTGATGAAGGATTCTGCGAAGCATGGATATAGTTATTCTATACTCGTAAAGTTTTTATCGTTGTTAGTAATCTGTCTATTTTTGTTGAGTTTTCAAACGTTAATCATCATGAGCATATCTATTTGGGGGCTAGAGCCAGATTTTAACGAACTTATTGGGAGCTCAGGGGTTCTTGTTATATTCATGTTCATTAACGGTCTTTTCACTGCTTTGCTTATGGGGCGACAAGAATACAAACTATTGCTCAGCATTAGTTCACTATCGGTAGTCATAGGTCTTCTTGCTGCTAAAGTTTTGATTGAGGGTTTGGGGGTTTTTGGTGGGGTGTTAGCTCTTGTCATGTTCCAGTTCTTGGAAATAGTGATCAAAGGGTTCATTACATACAAAAAGTTTTCAGAGGTTAGTGCTGTTTTACAAGCGGTTAAAATCTATTTTCACACTAAGGCTTTGGCTGCTTTTACTTCATTGATGCCATTGATAATAGCTAGTTTAATTAATGCTGTTGTATTCCTAGTTGCAAGATTAATTGTTACTGCGACAGAGGATGGATTGACACAGCTAGCTTATTTTGATGTCGCATTTCAATTTTTTATTGTAGCAATGTTAGTTCTAAATTCTGTTACCAATATATTTTTAACTAAAATGTCAACGTTGCAATTAGAAAGCTCGATTCGAAAAATGTTAATCCAAAAAGTTTCAGTTGTGCTCTCTTTAGCGGTAGTCGGGACAATAATAATCTTTTTTTCTTCTGAGTATTTAGTTTTAATATTCGGTGAAAACTATTCAATTAGTGAAATTAGAATGATTAGCTTTTGTCTAGTTCCATATGGGTTTGCGATTGTCTTTAATCGCTACTTCATCCTTATGAATAACAGAACTAATCTCACAATTGTCTCTTCACTGTCTGGCTTTGCAATGTTATTTTTCCTGTTTTGTAGTGAGAAAACCTCTATTGATTTGACAATTAGTTTTATTGTCTATTACGGAGCTTCAACTGTTATTTATTTATATTTATTTTGGAAGAAAGAAAATGATACTTCGACGCTTAAAGAGTCTAATTAATAATAGTGGATTAATACTTTTTCTAGTAAGGCTGCCATTTCGTACTACTAAGTACGTGATGAATAGAGGTAATACTCTTTTTTATCGTTTTTTCTTGAAAGAGTGTGGAGCAGGTACGGTAATAGAGTTTGGTTGTCATATAGAAAGTCCAGCTAGAGTCTCAGTTGGGAAGAATGTCTTTATTGCTAAAAATACATTTATCAATAGTGAGAACTTTGTTGGCGAGCTCCAGATAGAAGATAATGTTCATATTGGTGCAGATTGCCACATCGACCATACTGGTAATCTACTTATTAAAAGTTGTACTCTTATATCTGAGAAAGTGTTTATATATACTCATACGCATGGTTACGATCCTCGAAGCGCTCCGAGAGCGTTAGATAAAAAAATCAACGAGGGTGTTTGGCTCGGTTCACAATCGACAATTTTAGAGACAGCGAAAGAGATTGCCAGCAATACAATTGTAGCTGCAAATAGTGTACTTACAAAAGATGCATTAGTTCCGAAGTCAATTTATGCGGGAGTTCCAGCTAAGAAAATTAAAGTTTATGCTGATTAATACAGGGGTTTTCGTTTACTTAGCTTGCCTAATCTGTTTTCTGATTGCGGCTAAGCGCTACTCGACAGATAACTTTTCTTTACCAATGCTATTTATATGTTTCGCTTTAGCGGAAATCCCCTATTTATTCTTTATTTATAATAATAGCGATGAGCTTCATCGATACGTTTTGTATAATTTAACGGATCTAGATACAGCCTTTTTCAAGCACATCCTCTATAAGTTCCTTTTTGTTTCCATCGCATTTTATTTTATCCTAAAGACTAAATTCCAATTGGGGTTTGTATCAAATTTTTATGCCATTAACTACTTACCAGTAAACCGTTATAGATATATTTCTCTCTTTTTTTGTTTATTAACAATTTTAGTATTTCTCGCGTTTCTTTCAAAAGTAGGAGGCTTGCTAAATTTAATTCTTAATATAAGTACAAAAACTACAGCGGTGCAAGGCACAGCCTTTTACAGAAATACTTTTCTAATTACTTCAATGTTAACGGTCGGGTTTTATATTTTATACCTCTCCAAAAAAACAACAATTCTATTTGTTGATAAAATTGCTTTGTTTTTTTTAATCACTCTTTGCTTCATAATATTAGGCTCATCTGGTGAAAGAAAGAATCCTATGATGTTGTTGATTTTTGCTGCTATGAGTTGGAATTTTTTGGTTGCTAAAATAAAGCTATTAACTTTAAAAAATGTTTTTCTTTTGGCGTTTTTAGTATTTTTTGCATCTTTAGCTCCAGTCCTGCGAAAAACTGGAGCCATAGAGATCTATATGGAGTCGCCAGGAACGTTGTTTATAGATTCTTTTCAGTACATTGGAGAGGTTTTTAAGAGGTTCAGTGAGATTGACATCTCTCTGTTTATCTTTTCACATTTTGACAGTGTAGACAAACTCTGGTTTGGAGCAAGCCTGTCGGATTTTTTTACTGGCTTTATACCAAGCTCCATTTATCCTGAAAAGCCGCCACTCGATGAGGGGGTTTACATTTATGCACTGGCTCATGGCTATGACGTTTATCCACCGACCGCATTTAACAAAATGCTCCCGGTTGGCTGGCCGTTGAGCAGAATGACAGGGCCCTATGTTAATTTTGGAATTATAGGTGTAGTTGTTTTTGCTGCACTTACTGGGATTGTTTTGAAGGTGTTCGAAAATATTATGATTAGGTCAGCATATTCCCCCCAGACAATACTTTTATATTGTATAATTGTCGTAACAAATTTCGGATTAACCAATGCCTTTGTCTTTAATTTATTAACAGTTATAGTCATGCTGAGTATTCTGACATTACTAATAAAAATTAGAATTAAATAAGGCGAACAATGTATTTAGTTAATTTTTCCAACCAGTATGCTGCGGGTCCCAAGAATATAGCTTTGAATTTTCTAAAAAATGCGTGTTCAAGCGATCATCAGTTTGTATTTTTGTTGCCCGATTTACAAGAGTTTCGAGCAGTAGAGCTCACTTCGAATGTAAAAGTTGTTTTCGTTAAAAAGCGATTCGGTGTTTTAGGCGCAATGTTAAATGCTCTACTAGTGAATAAACTTTATATCCCTAACATGCTCAAAAAGAACAAAGTTGCCGCAATACTCGCGTTTGGGAATTTTTTAGCGAGTGAAACAAATACAAAAAAAATAGTGCTACTGCACCACCCATACTTGGTTGATGAAGAGTTGTTTCAGCGACTCCCAATCGTACAAAAGTTAATAGAAAAACTAAAGCGTATGTTATTCAAAAAGACTGTTGCTAATGTTGATAAAGTAATTGTTCAAAGTACTTATATGGAAAAGAAGTTCTTAGAAAAATACCCTAATGATAAGGGCAAGACCAAGATCATTCCGAATCCATTGAGTGCTAAATTAACAAAATCTAAAGCTGTTTTAAGTGAGAAAGAAACACAATTGAATCATAAGTTTAGAATTCTATATGTTAGTCGTTTTTATCCCCATAAAAATCACTCGTTTCTCGTGAGGCTTAGTGACGAATTAAATCTTAAAGGCTTTCGTCATGAGATTAGAGTTACTGTGGATCATAACTTGCCAGGTGCTCAAGCGTTTTTGAGTACTATACAAAATCGCGAATCGATTGAGAATATTGGTGAAGTAGAGCAAAGTAGCTTGCAGGCTGAGTATTTGTCTGCCGACCTATTTATCTTTCCATCAAAAAGTGAAACGTTTGGGAACCCCATAATTGAGGCGATGTTTTATGCTTGCCCTCTGATGCTTCCAAATTTAGAATATGCGATCGCCTTAGCTGATGGGGCCGCTGAATTCTATAATCCCGACGATGTGCTGGAATGTTGCAACAAAATAATGAAAATTGGAAATAATAGTGCGGTCTTAGACAATATGCGCGAGCGATCTAAACAACAAGGTTTGGCACAAATAGATGCTGATGAATGGTTTGATATTTATCTCCAACAGTTGTCGGAATAACATGAAATATACATACGCACCCAATAATCTTGACCTTTTGAGGCTAATTCTAGCCTCAAGCGTTATTTTTCTTCATCTAAAACATCTAAGTGGAAGCTTATATCTTTACGATATTTTTGGAAGTATCGATTGGTTATCATCTCGTGCTGTGCCGGCATTCTTTGTAGTAAGCGGTTTCTTGATTTTTATGAGTTTTGAGAAAACAAATAATTTGAAGCGATATGTAATCGCTAGATTTCTGCGACTATACCCTGCATTCATAGTGCTAATTACTATCTGTGTAGTTTTTGGCTTTCTCAACTCTTTTGGCAAGGAGCAAAGCGTTTACTGGATAGGGGCCGCAAAATACTATTTAGCTAATATCACGTTTATGAATTTTATTAGCCCCTCATTACCATTTCTATTTGAAGATAATTCGACTTCAGTTGTGAACGGTGCTTTGTGGACTTTAAAAATAGAAGTCATGTTTTATATGTTAGTACCGTTCATTTTTTATATTTTGAATAGGTACAATCAAATCTTAATACTTTCTGTATTATTCCTTAGTAGTGCGATTTATTTGTTAGCTTTATTCATAGGTGAAAATTACTTTGGATTTACTGTGCCGAAAGCACTGTTTAATCAGTTGCCAGCCTATATGCACTACTTTACGTTTGGCATAATAATGTATCTATATTATGGATTCTTGAACAAGTATAAATTCAGGCTATTTATCGCAGCATCGATTATAGTGTTCTTGGGGGGGGGATACTTTGAACCGATAATGATTGGTATGATTATTCTAATTCTATTCGTTCAACCCAGAAATTATTTGAGTTTTAAGAAGTTTGGTGATATCTCATATGGTGTTTACATCTTTCACTTTCCCATTATTCAGCTGTTTGTAGCAAATGTAGGGTTTGATAAATACCCCGTTGTAATTTCTTTTGCCGCAGTCTTTTTAACTTATGTTTTAGCGTTTATTTCTTGGCATTTATTGGAAAAAAGAATGTTGAATTTTAAAAAGGAAGTTTAAGTGGACGGAAAAGTAATAATTTTTGGTGGTAGTGGTTACATTGGTAAGCAAGCAACTATCGCCTGTCTTGAAAAAGGTTGGAATGTGATCAGTGTTTCAAGAACAGGCTCACAAATAAGAAATACAAACCTGATTGATTTAGTGGTAGATTTTGTTGACTTTGACTACAGCAAAGTATCGGAGAACGATTGCGTAATCTATTGTGCGGGAGTAGCGCACAACAAATACAAGAATGAAAGTGCTGAGTATGCTAACAACACCCTCCCAGTAAATGTTGCCACTCAACTTAAAGATAAAGTAAAGAAGTTCGTATTTATAAGTAGCTCAAATGTATTAGGTATTAAGAGAAAGAACAAATTTAATCCTGATTCCTATGATCCTATTGATTCGGCTGCAAAACTTAAAATGAAAACTGAGCGGGCATTACTATCTATATTTGAAAATTCCAAAACTTTATTGTCAATTATTAGATGTCCAATGGTATACGGTAAAGGTGCTCCGGGTAATATCAATATGATATCCAAGTTAGCAAGATTGCCTGTTCCATTTGCAAGCGTGAAAACAACAAGGACTATGTTATATTCGAAAAACTTAACTGACCTATTAACTAAAGTGCTCGAGTTTGACCGGCCTCCGAAAGTTCTATTAGTTGGCGATTCACAGGCGCTTCCGTTTAACGAAATGGTTGCAGTTATTAGTAGTTCAATGGGCTATAAGAGTAAGCAATTCAAATTAAACATTTTTTTTCTGCGCCTACTTTTAACGATTATTGGCAAAAGAGCTCTAGCCAATAATTTATCGAATGACTTTTTAATTGAAAGCTCTATTAAACATGATCGCTTTTGTTGGTCGCCTACCTTTACACATAAGCAGGGTTTAGTCGAAAGCTTTAACCGAGAGAGAGAACGATAGTAATGATTCGTATTTGTGATTTATGTTTTGCCCTTTTAGGTATAATTCTCGGTTTCCCGTTGTTACTTTTAATTGCTCTATTTATTTATTTCGATACCGGTAGCCCGTTTTTTGTTCAGCAAAGAGTTGGGAAGAATAAAACTCTCTTCAATTTGGTAAAGTTTCGAACAATGTCTTTGGAAACGAAGTCTGTTGCAAGTCATTTGGCAGACCCTTCTCAGATAACTAGATTGGGTGCGATATTGAGGAAGAGTAAACTGGATGAGCTTCCTCAATTATTTAACGTGTTATTAGGACACATGAGCTTAGTTGGCCCAAGGCCAAATTTGCAAAACCAACTCGAACTAATAGAAGTTAGAGAAAAGCGCGGCGTTTATAATGTAAGGCCTGGAATCACCGGTCTTGCACAAATTAATAATATAGATATGTCTGAACCAGAGCTCCTAGCATCTACTGATGCAACAATGATAAAAAAAATGAATATTCATAGCTACTTTTACTATATTTTGAAAACTATTACCGGCTCTGGGAGCGGAGATGCAATCTCCTAAGATTCTTGAAAACAGAGCCAGCCTTGTATTAAAAATAGCAATAGCTATACTTAATCATGGCAATTTTGAATGGAAAACAAATTGATAACTAATAGTCTAAATCGAATTTTTAACTCAAAAAGAAGTGTCAAACGAATAATTACATTGACGGTTGATTCTATTTTTATTGTTTTGTCATTTTGGGCTGCTTTAGTTATTCGATTGGATAATTTGAGTGCCTTTTCCAACTTCAATTATTGGCTTATTCTTTCTGGGCTTCTACCATTAAGCATTATTATATTTATAAAACTAGGGTTATATAGAGCCGTATTGAGGTATATGAGCTCTCAAGCAGTTTGGGCGGTTGTTGCCGGCACAATGCTTTCAACGGCGGCTCTTGTTCTTATCGCTTTCTTTTCTACAACAACCGTTCCTCGAACTATGCCTCTCATATATTGCGCTTTGATTCTTCTAACTGTGGGCGGTGCACGACTGCTTGTTAGGGCTTTAGTAACGCAATTTACAGGTTCAGACAAAAGGCCTGTAGTTATCTATGGCGCTGGATCTGCTGGTCGGCAACTGGCTACTGGTATAGCAACAGGACCCGAGTTTTATGTTTCGGCTTTCATCGATGACGATGAGAATAAGCACGGCTCGGTTATTCAAGGTATTCCAGTTACGTCTCTTTCTGGTTTAAAAGATCTCATGATGGCTGGAAAAGCAATTAAAGTCCTTCTAGCTTTGCCAAGCGCATCACGTTCAACAAGAAACAGAATAATCAACTCCTTAGAAAAATACCAAATCCAAGTACAAACAATTCCCGGTATAGCAGATGTAATTGAAGGAAAGGTTAATCCTTCTGAGTTAATTGATGTCGAGATTGAGGACTTGTTGGGAAGGGAGCCCGTTACACCTTTACCGCAATTAATGGCGCAAAATATTACTGCAAAAAACGTAATGGTGAGTGGAGCTGGGGGCTCAATTGGTTCCGAATTATGTAGGCAAATCATAAAGTTCAAACCAGCTAAATTGGTTTTGTTTGAGCTCTCAGAATTCGCGCTTTATCAGATTGAGAAAGAGCTCAGTGAATACATTAAAAAGAATGGTTTAAATATTAAGCTCTACCCACTAATGGGCTCTGTTCAAAGGATTAATAGGGTAGAAAATGTCATGAAAGCGTTTAGCGTTGATACGGTTTACCATGCTGCTGCTTACAAACATGTCCCCCTAGTCGAACATAATGTGGTGGAAGGTATTCGAAACAACGTTTTTGGAACATATTTCGCAGCAAAGGCGGCAATAAATGCGGGTGTTGAAACGTTTGTCTTAGTGTCCACCGATAAAGCGGTCAGACCAACAAATGTAATGGGCGCATCAAAGCGAATGGCCGAATTAGTGCTGCAAGCGCTAGCCCAAGCTGAATGGAATTCAACGACTAGGTTTTGTATGGTGCGTTTTGGTAATGTACTGGGATCTTCTGGTTCCGTTGTGCCTTTGTTCAGGCGCCAAATTCAAGAGGGCGGTCCTATTACACTGACTCACGAGGATATAACTCGCTACTTTATGACTATTCCAGAAGCTGCTCAACTAGTAATACAAGCCGGAGCAATGGGTAAGGGCGGAGACGTATTCGTGTTAGATATGGGCGAGTCTGTGAAAATAAAGGACCTTGCAGAAAAGCTAGTTAGACTATCTGGCCTTGAAGTAAAAGATGAAGATAATCCAAATGGTGATATTGCTATTCAATGCACAGGTTTGCGACCCGGAGAGAAACTATATGAAGAGCTGCTTATAGGAGACAATGTACAAGAAACTTTCCATGAGCGTATAATGACGGCGAACGAAGCAATGCTTTCTTGGGAAGACTTGGAGCCACTTTTAGATGAGTTGGATACGGTTTGCCATAATTTTGATCATGAGAAGATTCGTCAGATACTGCTTGATGCCCCTACAGGGTTTAACCCGACAGATGGGATTTGTGATCTAGTTTGGGAGGCTAGAAATCAAAGTACGGAAAGCAAACCAGAAGTTGCGCAGATTATCAGTTTGCCCAAAAAGTAATAGAGTAAGTTACGTAATATTTCAACTGTGCTGCTTATGTCAAGTGTATTAAAAGCAAGCTTTTCTTAAGTATAAGTAACTTCAAATATAGTATAAGTTTAAAAGGAATATAAATGAAAGTAACAGTCTTCGGCATCGGCTATGTCGGCCTAGTCCAAGCAGCAGTATTAGCAGAAGTTGGCCATGACGTTGTTTGCGTCGATGTTGATCAAAGCAAAGTAGATAACTTGGAAAAGGGAATCATCCCAATCTACGAACCAGGTCTGACACCATTGGTCACATCTAATTTCGAGCAAGGTCGTGTGAAATTTACAACTGACGCTGAAATGGGCGTCACACATGGCGAAGTCGTATTTATTGCTGTCGGCACACCGCCAGACGAAGATGGTTCAGCAGACCTCAAATATGTGCAAGCAGTCGCTAAAACGATAGCTACGCACATGCAGAAGCATAAAATCATCATCAATAAGTCTACCGTGCCTGTTGGCACTGCTGACAAGGTTATTGCAACTGTATCTGCAACCTTAAATGAGCTAAATAAAGACTTCACTTTTGATGTGGTCTCAAACCCTGAATTCTTAAAAGAGGGTGCGGCGGTAAATGATTGTATGCGCCCAGATCGAATTATCCTAGGTACCGAAAGTGAGTTTGCAGAGAAGAAGCTCCGTGAGCTATACAGTCCATTTAATCGCAATCATGACAAAATCATCGTAATGGATGTGCGCAGTGCTGAACTAACAAAGTACGCGGCAAACTGCATGCTAGCAACTAAAATTAGCTTTATGAACGAGATGTCCAACTTAGCGGAACTTATGGGCGCAGACATCGAGAATGTGCGTAAAGGCATCGGTAGTGACCCTCGTATAGGCTATCAGTTTATTTACCCGGGTTGTGGCTATGGCGGCTCTTGTTTCCCCAAAGATGTGCAAGCGCTCGTTCGTAGTGCAAACGGTGTAGGTTACAAAGCAAAGATACTCGAATCAGTTGAAGCAGTTAACTACCGTCAAAAAGAGAAGCTATTTGATTATCTTATGGACTTTTATAAAGGTGATCTCAAGGGCAAAACTATCGCTTTGTGGGGCCTATCATTCAAACCAAACACGGATGACATGCGAGAAGCCTCTTCACGAGTATTAATGGAGAAGCTTTGGGAGCAAGGAGCAAAAGTACAAGCCTTTGACCCTGAGGCTATGGAAGAAACTCAGCGTATCTATGGCAACCGTAGTGACTTGTCATTGATGGGTACTAAGGAAGCTACCTTAAATAACGCAGACTGCTTAGTAATTTGTACTGAGTGGCAAGCTTTCAGAGCGCCAGATTTTGAATTAATCAAATCAAGCATAAAAGACCCTGTAGTATTCGATGGAAGAAATTTATTTGAGCCATCGCTAATGTCGGAATACGGATTGCATTACTATGCCATCGGCAGAGCGCTATCAGTTAAAGCGCACTAAGTAAGTAAAGGAATTAAAAGCAAATGAGTCAAGTAAAGAAAGCAGTCATCCCAGTCGCCGGTCTCGGTACCAGAATGCTACCAGCAACAAAGGCAATTCCAAAGGAAATGCTACCAGTGGTTGATAAGCCACTTATTCAGTACGTAGTAAATGAATGTGTGCAGGCTGGCATAAAGCAAATTGTTTTGGTAACTCATGCAAGTAAAAATAGTATTGAAAACCACTTCGATACATCATTTGAATTAGAAGCCACACTTGAAAAGCGTGTAAAGCGCCAGTTGCTCGAAGCGGTTCAGGCGATTTGCCCTAAAGACGTGACTATCATGCATGTACGACAAGGTGTTGCGAGTGGCTTAGGGCACGCGGTAATGTGTGCGTATCCGTTAATTGGAGATGCGCCTTTCGCTGTAGTCTTACCAGATGTCATTATTGACGATGTGGCAAGTAACCCGAAAAAAGATAACTTAGCAGATATGGTTGCTAAGTTTAATACAAGCCGTGTTAGCCAAGTCATGGTTGAACAAGTTGCTGAGGAGGATGTATCTAAATTTGGTATTGTCGACCTTGAAGGCAAGGAACTTGCTCAAGGTGAGTCAGGTAAGATGCATAAGATGGTTGAAAAGCCAGACTTGGAAGATGCACCATCTGACTTAGCTGTGGTAGGTCGTTACGTTTTGTCTGAGAAAACATGGGATTTACTAGCGAAAACACCTCCAGGTGCGGGCGGTGAAATCCAATTGACTGATGCTATCGATGCGCTAATGGAGCATGAGCAAGTTGATGCCTATTACATGAAAGGCAAAAGCCATGACTGTGGTAGCAAGCTAGGTTATATGAAAGCAAATGTTGAATATGCCATGCGTCACCCTGAGCTGGGTGAAGAATTCACAGAGTATTTAAAATCCCTATAGCTCGACTATAAATGTTTGACTAAACCCCGACAGTAAAAACTGCCGGGGTTTTTTATTGAGAATAAATCCTAAACCTTAACCATCTCGCTGATCTTAGCCACCATCTTCACTCCAATGCCTTTCACATTGACCAACTCATCAACGCTTTTAAATTCGCCATTCAACTCTCGGTACTTCACAATTTCTTCGGCTTTTTTCTGCCCCACGCCAGGCAGCGCCGTTAACTCACTCGCATCGGCTGTATTAATGTTAATTTTGTATTCCATACTCTCACTTGTAGCATTCATTGTTCGAGCGCTAAGAGATGAAGTATCACCGGGTCCGAATGAAGCAACTGCTGGGTTAAAACTGAAAGCAGAAGCTAGAGCAATACTTGCAAGTATTAATTGAAGGTTTTTCATGGGTAATTCCTTTTATATTTAAAAATTCTAAATCGGTGTGCACGTGCACAGATTCATCATATGAGAGCTAAAAGCTTCACGAAACTGTCTACCAGAATGGTTTTTAAAATAGCCTGTCTGTTTTCTATTCGTCAAAACGGTGACCCCGATTATCTCTAGTTTGTTCTAGTCCATAGACTTATGCCTGATATTTGACGCTTACATCTATCACTACAGCTCTATTGGTCTATATAGTGGCAAGATATTTACATTTTATTGGTATGGAATGTGCTACAACTAACCAAGTTTACATTGAAAAAGCATAGAGGTAGGTGAATGATAAGGATTAACAAAATCATCGCCGCAGGAGCTATATGAGCAGTACAAGTTTAAAAGAAAAGGTAGTGCATCTATTGATAGTCGCAATAGGGCTGATATCTAAAAATACTGCTGTTGCTACTTTTAGGTTAACAAATGCGATTAGACTCGTTCCCCTAACGTGGGTGATTGCTTACCTTGGAAAAAAGGTTGCCAAACGTAATATAAAACAGTACATCGACATAGGTACTAACGATGGTTACGAACTTAAACAAATAGTAAAAAGCATTGGACCGTTTCGCGAGGTTCATTGTTTTGAACCTAACCAGACGATTGCAGCAACACTAAAATCGGAACTCAAAGATGTACATGTTCATGCTATTGCGTTGGGGAAATCATCAGGCGAAGCGTTTCTTAGCACTCCAATAAAAGAGGGTGGAGAACATCAATCAAGAGCAGCCTCAATAGTGCTGGATCATGAAAACAATACCTTTGGTAATGATGTCCAAAAGGTGATTGTTAAAAACCCTAGAGATACAACAGTTAATTGGCATATTCCTTCGCTAATTAAAATCGATGCAGAAGGATCGGAGCTAGAGATATTGAATGAGCTGATCGACATTATCGACGAAAACAGTGTTGTTTGTATTGAGGATCATTGGGCTATTTTGGATTTTTCAGAACAAAAAGCATATAAGGCTTCTTTAGCCCATATTATTACACGCCTAGAAGACAATGGCGTTCATGTTCTAAAGTGGATGTGATTATGTTGATGTCTGATGTTGATTTTTCACTGAAAAGTGACTGTTGATGCTTAAAAGTGATTCGATAGAAAGCGTACATTTCATTGAGCCTGGGAAGTCTTATCTCCCAGAGTTAGACGCTTACACTGAATTCCTTACAATGCGTGGCATAGGAGTTTCACGCCATACATCGATCGATACGGTGCCGAGCAATGCCGGTGTCATTTGGGTTATTTGCGGAAGCGCCCCTGCTATTCCAAGCCGTTTCAAAAAAGAACTCATTGTTGTGCATGAATACGCTTCAGCTAGTGTGGGGTGTTTAGCGTTCTTGAAAGATAGATTTAAGTGTTTGTTTCACTCTAAACCCACCTATAGAGTTTTTTTAAATGAATGGGTAGAAAGACAATTTAATTTTAAAGATAATGTACCCTCCTTTTTGAGAGATATGGGTGTTCCCCATTATTTCTTTACTACTGAGCCCTCTGACAAGCGCTTCGACTATATATATGTGGGCGAAACAAGTCGCCTATTGGCTTTTCGTGATGAGCTTTCAGCTTTGAGCCTAGCCGGTAAATCCCTAGTTATTATAGGTAGTTATAGCAAGAAATTAGAAAATCTTGTTTCTACTTTACCTAATGTAAATTTGCTTGGTCGTAAAAACCAATCTGATATTCCATACTTTCTTTCTAAAGCCAAAGCGGGCTTAAACCTGATGCCGCTGCAAAGGCCCTATATATATCAGACTGCCACTAAGGTTTACGAATATTTGGCCGCCGGTTTACCTGTTGTGAGTAACAGCTATAAATGGATTGATAATCTCTCAAATGAACATGAAGAGGCTATTTTTGTGAGGAATAAACTAAGCAGTCCAGAGTGCTGGAATGAAGTCGAAAATGAGTTAATAAACCATCATGCTGAAAAAGACAGGATTGAAAAATACTCTTGGCAAACGCAAATGAGTTCATTTGGACTTTTGCAAGCATTAAACCTTAAACCTTGAATGAAATGAACGGTCAAAATTGAGTATACAATGGGGAGCCTGAAAGTGTTAATCACAAAAGTAAAAACGAAATTTAAGCAGTTTCTGCGTAGCTTGCAGCTCAATAAGCCAGCCCATAATCAGTTTATTTTTGGTCAAAAGCTACTATCTGATATCGCCCTCGATTTTACAATTAAGAATTTGGCGTTTAACAGCGTATTAGATATCGGAAGTGGGGCAGGGGTTCATGCAGACATTTTTGCCTCAGAAGGCAAAAGCGTCACGCGGTTTGATTTTGGTAAATCGAGAGCATACACAGACAAAAATGATGTGATTGTTGGTGACTTCGTCAGCTATGATTTTTCTGATAAATACGACCTAGTTTGGGCTTCGCATGTTTTGGAACACACTATCCATACACACGAATTTTTGACTAAACTTTTGGCAGTGTCGAGTAAGAATGGCTTTGTCGCGATAACTGTTCCGCCAGCAAAATCTGAGTTTGTAGGTGGTCATGTCACACTCTGGACACCTACCTTACTTTTATATCGTATGGTACTGGCCGGTTTTGATTGCAAAGAGGCAGTGGTCCTAAACTACGGTTACAACATTTCTGTTATTTGTCCGGCCAAGCGAAATCAGATGGAAATGAATGATTTGGCATGGGATTTTAATGATATAGAGCGACTGAGTGAATGGTTGCCAGACGATATTGTGCCTAGAATGGATGGTGCTAGGTATGGTAAAACCTATCGTAGCGCGGAAACATATCTGTTTTAGTGATCAATTTAAGGTCAGTTACAAAAAAGGTAGTCTTATTTCAATGACCCGCGCAATAACAAATACTGAAGGAATTGCTGAATTCAATATTCCTGCGTCTCTGAATCGCCCCAATGGCTTATCTGCGATGGTTCGAGTGAGAAATGAAGAACTTATGTTGAAAGAGTCTATTGAATCGATTCAAGGCTACTATGATGAGATTGTGATATGTATTCAACCATCTGAAGACAATACACTATACGAAGCGCAACAGTTGTCGCTACTTTTTGATAACGTCGTTTACTTTGAATATCCATTTTTGTCTTTACCAAACGGTTCAGGCTATCGCTACCAGGATGATAACTCCGTTTTTTCAAGAACTTACTTTTATAATTGGTGTTTGAGCAAGTGCAAGTATCAAACCGTCACTAAGTGGGATGCTGACATGATTGCATTGCCAAGTTATGCGGGTTTAATTGATATGCTGAGAAGTGGCACTCAATTTATCATAGAGTACGGTATTGATCTTGCCATTGACGGGCAGTATATGACTCAAAAAAAATACACTGGCAGCGAAATACGGCACTTTAATGCTCTTAAATCTACCTTTATTAATGGTGATATGTGTGAAGTACTTGGAGTGGACAGTCCCATTGGATCTATCTTTGGGAAAATACTTAGAAAGCAACAAACTCGCTTTTTAAACGAACCTACATACCTGCATTTTAAATGGTGTAAACCGCTGTATTTATCCACTCAAGCTTGGCCGAAGGATTGGAAAGACAATGAACACTTTCAACACTTGGTGAAAAGAACAAATAACCTAATAGAGAGAACCGCGCGCTTCGATTCCGACATAGAGAATACTATTAGCCAAATTTGTCAGAGGATGGCTCGATGAACTCAAAAGTAGCCTTAGGTGTAGGCCTTCCATTCTTCACTTTACTCTCTCTTAGTCGACATTATCGGATGTTAGTTATTCCAATACCGATGACGAAGTTCAGTCGGATGGGTTTTAGCAATCGTTGGGTCAAAAAAATCGTAGCTTGGTGGGGCAACCGACTAATATTTACATGGGGGGCTAGACTGCATGATTTAGATTTATCAATGTCTTCCATTATCGCCTTTGAGGATGGCTTTTATCGTTCCAATGATGTTTGGAAGAAACAACCCGTTCCAGAGAAAATTACCTACGAATTTGGTTACCCATATTACTGTTGCAAAAATGATAGTCGTCTAGCTATTGGCCTGAAATCTTTCGCCAAGTTGGACTCATTACCCAATAGCATTCAAGAAAAAGTAGATAAAGAAATAGGGGCAATTAATGCAGGTCGATGTAAATATGGGTGGAAAAGAATTGGACAAATTGAAGAGTCGATCGCAAACAAAACAATCATGGCAATGCAAACAGAAGGTGACTTCTCCATTACATACTCTCCAAATAAGAATACAAACTTCAAAGAATATGAAAAGGCTTTATCCAAGCATGATGCAGCTCTTATAAAGTTTCATCCGCTAGATCCTAATCGGTCAAATGCGTTGTCAACAATGACTATACAAGAGTTGGCAGCATCTAAAATAAAGTGCTTGTGTGTTTATAATAGCACTTTAGGTTTGGAAGCAATTGCTTGCGGAGTGCCCGTAACATATTATGGAGAAACACCCTTAGAGAATTTAATTGTCGCAGATTCAATTCATTATCCAGTGACGATTTTGCCAAGTGCGGATAACATTCAAAGGATTATTGCAGCATGCTACGTTTGCTATCCCACAAGCTTATAAGAAGCAAAATTAAACGTTATTGCGACATGCATATCTTAGATAACAAGACTGGATTGTTATTCGTAGAGAACCCTAAGGTTGGTTCTACCTTTCTACGCAACATTCTTTATGATAATTACCTTGAAAGAAATGCATCTGCGAGTAATGTCGATGTTCGCAAAATCACGCGGGCTAATTATTCAGTATGTGCTAACAAGTATAATTTCTGTGACTTTTTCTTAAAGTTAAAAATGAAGAAAGACAGTGTTCAAGTAGTTATGTTTCTGCGCGATCCTCTGATGAGACTCAATAGCGCGTACAACGACAAAATAAAGTCTTTTTCTAGCAAGGAATCAGAAGAATCAAAGGCTATCTTTCTTAAGTTAAGAAAGCGATATGAGAATTTTCTCGTTCAAAACAAAGTGAATGATCAATTGGAAAGCTTTATAAATTGGTGTGTGCTTCCAGAAAACGCGAATCCACATTGGGATTTTCAGTATGAAATTGCTCAAAAAGCTTTGTTAAAGCCGACTAAATTGGTGCCGCTGAATAAGATGTCTTCATTTCTATCTCATTACTACACGGTGATAAATCGAGACCCTATTAATCAAAGTAAAAATACGACTGAATGCCTAATCTCGAACGATTTATTAAGTGAGTTAGCGTCAAAGAAGCTCTTAAATGAACAGGAATACTATGAAAAGGCACTTTTAAATGCAAAGTGATAACTCACTCAGTGCCGTAATAACGATGGCCTTCAATCAATGATAAAGTTTGCCTTCCAGTCTTTTGCGTCCTTAAAGTTACCGGTCATTCTTTCGTTTGGAAAATACTTGCCGCTAATGATGGCTCTTTTCTATTTTGGTGGGCTCGAGGAGAAAGGAAACCTATTGCTGCTAGTCACACTATTCGGATTGTGCAGAGTAGTGCCGACCCTCCCGATAGGTGGTTACATTATCCGTTGTGCAGTTGATAAAAAGTTAATAGGGCTGCCCATAAGCTACTTATTTTCTTCTCTGATCGTTTTATTTTTGATAAACATTTATTTTTTTGTAATGCATCCAGCTTTACTTAAAGACATCTTTGTTTTTACGCTTTTGGGTGCCTTAGCAGCAAACTACAATATATGTGTTGGCATTTATCAATCGGACATTGATGAGGGAAATACAAGGCAGCAAACAATTTACTTCTTGTTCTTGGCTTTTTGGTCTGTTGCTATACCCGCTCTAACTTACTCAATGAGTAGCATAGAGACGAGTGTTTTCTTTTACTTTATTTGTGTTGTCACTCTGTGCCAATGTTTTAGCTTTTATAAAGTGTTAAATGTTCGGGAGCTTAAAGCATATTTTCAGCAAACATCATCGCTGCTGGGCTTAACAGTGATTGCCCAATTTATCTACAGTATGGGTATCTTTGCATGGATTTCTGTAGATCGTCTGATTATATTAAAGCAAGGCCCAGACTTAGCAGTTAGTCAAGATCACTATGCAATGGTATCGGTTTTCGCTTCAATTTTTGCGGGAGTTGCTAGTACAGTGATAATCGCTAGTCGCAGTCGCTTTTTAAGGGTAGCGCGCCAATCAAATGTGCAAAAAATTTGTTATGCGATAGGTGGCACTATTATCGCTATTTCTGTTGTCACATATATCATCAACCCTTCAGCAATAATTGCGTTTCCTATTTCTCTAAGCCTTCTCGGTATCGTGCTTAGCTTTCTGATGATTAAGGCTCTTGATACAGAACACTCAATGCTTCTTAGTGGACTAATTTTATTCGGTTTTTCAGTATTGGTGTTTATCTTGCTAGAGTATATCTCGTTGGCAAGTGGGATGTTGATAATTTTAGTTGCGAAGTTTTTACTGCCGCTAGTTGTCGATAAAGTATTACTTTTTTTGAAATCACGAAAGTAAAAATTAAGAATATAAAAGAGCACAGCCTTTAATGAAAATAGCACAAGTAATTACGCGTTCAGACACCCTTGGCGGGGCGAGCGCGCATGTAAGAGACTTGAGCAATGCGCTAATTGCTCAAGGTCATGAAGTGTGCGTGTTTGTTGGAGGCGATGGTCCTTTAATTGAGGTGTTTGAAAGAAATAAAATTCCAATCAAAAGTGTTACTTCACTAGTACGAGAGCTTTCTCCAGCAAATGACTTCAAAGCTTACTTCGAGTTGAAGAAATTATTGGCAGACTATTCTCCAGATATAGTTGCTTGTCATTCTGCCAAGGCTGGATTGTTAGGACGCTTGGCTGCATCAAAGTTAAACCTACCGGTAGTTTACACAGCGCATGGTTGGCCTTTCACCGAGGGTGTACCAAACCTACGGGCTTCTATCTACAGATATGTAGAAACGTTCATGGCAAACTTTTGTAATAATATAATTACTGTCTCGGATTACGATAAAAAGCTGGCTGGAAGACATGCTGTAGCTGATGAATCAAAAATCCGTGTTATCTGGAATGGTGTGCCAGAAGACTCCTTGATTCAAAATCGAGAGTCAAAAGATAGTGCTACGTTAATCCCAACCATTCTGATGATCGCAAGATTCGAGCAACCTAAAAACTTCTCTTTATTACTTAGAGCGCTGAGTGGACTTACCGATTTAAAATGGCAGGCAAAGTTTGTTGGTGATGGACCGGACTTAACTACTGTAAAATCGCTCTGTGATGAGCTAAGCCTCAATGAAAGAGTCTCGTTTTTAGGTTGGCGAAATGATATTGCAAACCTTCTCTCTGAAGCTGATATCTTTACTTTGATTTCTGATTGGGAGGGCTTGCCACTCAGTATCTTAGAAGCAATGAGGGCAGGTCTACCTGTCATTGCTAGCGATGTGGGTGGCGTTAAGGAAGCTGTTGAGCATGAACAGTCTGGCTTACTTGTTTCAAATAAACAGGTAGAAGAAATTACCACTGCGTTACAGCAATTACTAACGGGTAAGGCTTTACGTAAAGATATGGGAAATAAAGGCCGTGAGCGGTTTAATACTTTCTTTACAGTCGAGAAAATGACAGAAGCCACTCTTAGTGTTTATCAACAAGCAATTGCATTCGAGAAAGGCGAAGGCTAAATCTCACCGTTCAAAGGTTAATCAACTTTCTATTCAAAAAAAACAGCGCTTGGCCCAGTTTTTGCGTTCTAATCCATGAGGAGCGAAATCAAACTAGATTTTTCTATATTTTCATTAAAGGTAATCGCGGTTTCTACCGATAAATCACTATAAGATAAACACTGGAACTTAATCATGAACAAATCGCAGACAATATTCGTTACAGGCGCGACTGGTTTCGTTGGACGGCATTTAGTTGCCGCATTATTAAGTAATGGGTTTAAAGTAATCGTTGGTGTCCGCGACACAAGCAACGTCGATCCGCGTGTCGAAACAAAAAGGTTCGTCTTAAATGAACATACTGATGTTGATTTAACCGGCGTTGACTGTGTTATACATTTAGCAGGGCTTGCACACACCGTAAATGCGAGTGCCGAAAAATTAAATGAGATTAACCATGTGGGGACACAACGTATTTCTCAACTCGCTGCGAAACAGGGGGTTGAAAAGTTTATTTTCTTGAGTTCAATTGGTGTGAACGGTTGCTCAAATGAATCGCCTTTTAATGAAGACTCTGCCGCGAACCCGTTTAACGATTATACGGTTTCTAAACACTACGCTGAGCAAGCGTTAACTGATGCAACAACAAGCTCAAAAATGCAAAGCTTTATTATTCGTGCACCGTTGATTTACGGTAAAGACGCACCAGGCAACTTTCAAAAGCTGATTAAGTTCGCTAACTCAAATATTCCTTTACCATTTGGGCGAATTCAAAATGAGCGCAGTTTGTGCAGTATTTCCAACTTGTGCGACTTCATCATGTGTTGCTGTACAACTACGAATACGGATCTTAAACAGATTGAGAACTTTGTTATCGCAGATAACGAGCCAGTATCGACCTCTGCGTTATTTACTGCAATTTCAGGTGCGCTTGGTAAAACACCGAGATTGGTTGGTGTTCCAAAAACATTGCTAAGGGTCATTTTCAAAGCTACTCGTAAGCAGCAACTAGAAACAAGCTTAATGCATGATCTTACGGTAGATAATACATATGCAAAACGAAAGTTGAATTGGGAACCTCGATTAACACTTATGCAAGAGCTATCAGGACTTAATTTACAAGAACGTTAATAAAAAAGCTCAACAATCAAATGTTGAGCTTTTTTAATTCATTAGTACTAGGTTGTTAAAGAAACTTATTTAAACCTACAATCTCTCCAAAACCGCATCAGTAAACTCAGTAGTTCCGTGCTCACCGCCTAAATCACGGGTAGTGCGGTCACCAGATTCAATCACGTCTTTCAATGCCTTACGAATGCGCTCAGCTTTGTCTGCCATATTCAAATATTCAAGCATTTGGATAGATGCTAAAATAACAGAAGTAGGGTTAGCTAGATTTTTACCTGCAATGTCCGGCGCTGAACCGTGAACAGCTTCAAAAATCGCACAGTCTTCACCAATGTTAGCACCAGGCGCCATGCCTAAACCGCCAACTAAACCAGCACATAAGTCTGACAAAATATCACCAAACAAGTTTGTGGTCACAATGACGTCAAACTGGTGTGGGTTCATGACCAATTGCATGCAGCAATTATCAACAATCATTTCATCTGATTGAATATCAGGATAACGTTCGCCAACTTCTCTAGCTACTTTCAAGAACAAGCCTGATGTAGATTTAAGGATATTTGCCTTGTGGACAGCCGTTACTTTCTTGCGGCCTTCACGACGCGCCAGTTCGTAAGCGAAAACTACGATTTTCTCAGCGCCTTCACGAGTGATTTTACTCATCGCTTCAGCTTCAGTACCGTCTTCAGATACAACTTGTCCTAAGCCACTGTACATGCCCTGAGTGTTTTCTCTCACGGTTATGATGTCGATGTCTTCGTAACGCGCTTTAGTGCCTTTAAATGACAGTACAGGGCGCAGGTTGGCATACAACTTAAACTGCTTACGCAAACTTACATTGATGGAAGTGAAACCTTCGCCTACCGGTGTCGTTAATGGACCTTTGAGCGCAACCTTATTCTTTGCAATTAACTCAAGTGTATCGTGAGGAAGAAGTTCGCCGTGATTTTCAAGGGCCATTAAACCGGCATCTGCATAATCGTAGGCGAAGTCGCAGCCGACTTTGTCTAATATTTTGGTCGCTGCATCGATAATATCCGGGCCAATACCATCGCCGCGTATTACGGTAATTCGTTGTTGAGTCATTTGAAAAGCTCCGTTGTTCTGTCGTTGTAGTGTTTTCTAGTCGGAATGTCAGTGGGGTTATTCACTGTGCGAAAGACTTAGTTCTAAGGCGTGGATTTTACCTTAAGGTGATAGGCTTAGATAGTGCCTATCACCAATATTCATATGGCTTATATTACAAACTGACTCGGTAGCACGGTTCGTACTTTGAGCCTGGAAGTTTCATTCGGCCTTGTTCCACAAAAGATGTCAGGAGTACGTCCATTTTTTGCATCAGAGCTGCGTCACCGCTAAGTTCAAAGGGCCCATGATCATGGATCTCTTTGATCCCCTCTGCTTTTACATTCCCGGCAACAATACCAGAGAAGCATTTTCTTAAAGTGGCAGCAAGTGCGGCTTTGGGTTGATCTAGGTGCAAGTCCAGAGTACGCATGTTCTCATGGCTGGGTACAAAGGGCGTTTGAAAATCTTCAGAGATGTGTAGCGTCCAGTTGAAGTTAATTGAATCGCCATTATCTCGACGATAAGCCTCAACGTTTGCTTTCTGTTCAGATAACAGGGTCGCTACTTTGGCAGCATTACCGACAACAATCGTGTACTTTGCCTGCGCTTCTGGACCGAGTGTGTCACCAATGAACTGGTCTATCGCTTCAAAATAACCTTTGCTATTTTCTGGCCCCGTCAGAATGAGCGGTATTTGTTGGTCTTTGTTCCTGTCATCCATTAGCAAGCCTAGTAAATATAGGAGCTCTTCGGCAGTGCCCGCACCACCGGGGAAAATCACTATGCCATGCGCGATACGAACGAAGGCCTCAAGGCGCTTTTCAATATCAGGCATAATAATCAACTCATTTACGATAGCATTCGGTGGCTCGGCCGCAATAATGCTCGGTTCGGAAATCCCTAAGTAACGACCCCCTTTATTTCGCTGTTTTGCATGGCCAATAGTGGCACCTTTCATTGGTCCTTTCATAGCACCGGGACCGCAGCCTGTGCAGATATTAAAACCGCGCAAACCTAACTGATAGCCCACGAGTTTCGTGTATTTGTACTCTTCGCTACGAATAGAATGACCGCCCCAACATACCACCATATTAATTGGTTGATCCTGAAGGATTGCATCCGCATGCCGGAGCATATCGAAAACAACATGTGTTGTGAGATTGGTCGGTGCATCAATAAGGTTTTTGAAGGCCTCACTGTGCTTACTGCCCATGTATAGCATATCTCGCAGCACAGCGAACAAGTGCTCATGCACGCCCTTGATCAAGTGTCCATCTACGAAAGCAACCTCGGGAGGGTTAATCAGTTCCATTTTTACGCCACGTTCGCGACGTATCAAACGCACATCAAAATCACCATAGGGGGCAAATAAATTATGATAGTTATCTTCTTCAACGCCGCTATTGAGAACGGCTAAACAACAATTTCGAAAAGTATCGTACAATTCACTTTCTGTAGATTGCTGGAGTAAGCTGACTTCGAGTTGTGATAATTGACTCATCCAACCAACGGGATTGAGTTGTACTGTGGTCATTAAGTGTCCTTATAAATAGTTTTGTTTCGGCCTGCTTCTTTGGCTTTGTATAAATAGGTATCTGCCTGCTCAAAAGCCTGCTCTAGAGTGATTTTGTTTCCGATCTGACTAAGGCCGCAAGAAATAGTGACCGACACTCTTTCTCCTTTAAACTTAAATGGGAGTCCTGCCACTTTTTTGCGAATAATCTCAATTTTTTCATAGGCTTTTTCAAGCGAAGTGCTTGGCAGAAGTAGCACAAACTCTTCTCCGCCCCAACGGGCAACAAAGTCATCAGCGGGCAAATACTGGCGAATATGCTTGGCAATCACTTGAAGGGTCTTGTCGCCAACCGTATGGCCATAGGTATCGTTAATTTTCTTGAAGTGATCAATATCCATAATGCCAATGCAAAGGTTGTGGCCTTTCTCTTTGGCTTGTTGTACCTCTAGTTGTACTTTTTCTTCATAGGCCATGCGATTCGGAAGCTTAGTTAATTGATCGGAAAGCGCCGCCGAACGTTGGGTAAATAGCTTCTGTTTGTGTGTCACCGCTTCCGCTTCTAATTCTTCTACGCGCTTTTGCATTTGCTTCATTAGCGCGATAGTCGCCTTTTGTTCTTGTTGTTCAGCTTTTGCAGATTTGGCCAAAGAGACCTGCATTTTCTCCAGGTGTGCTGTTGCTTGAAGCTTTAAATCATCCAGAGCGTCACTGTCTTTAACCACACCTTCCATGACTGATATTTGTTCATTAATATCAGCATTGTATTGCTCTCTTTTTTCTTGACGCTTTTCTGAATCTGAAATCGTCGTTTTGATGTTGTCGTTAATGCTCGTTAGTGACTTGTGAAGCGTGTTGATTAGGCGACTTGTTGCACTGGCTTCTTTAATCACATCACGGATCACAAAACGAATAAGGACTAAACAACACTCTAAAAGTTCTTTCTGATCGAGACCTTTGGTCAGTTTTTGATGAATTTCCTTTAGATTTTTATCTGTTTTATTTGCCACATAAAAAGGCGCTATCAGCTCTTTGAGTTCCTGAGTTATTCTCTCATGTAGAGCAAGTTGTTCTGATGATAACGTGGTGCTACCCGTATCATTGTTTTGTAGCGCTTTGTTATATAAGCCCAATGCTTTCTCGAACTGAGCAAGAGGCGCGACAACCGCATTTTTATCTGGAGATAATGACAAAAGGAAGTCGCTGACTTCACTGCGTACGTCTGGTGAAACACCTTTTAAATTGCTGAGTTTTTTGAGTGCATTTTGAAGGTGTGATACCGAGTCTAAATTGCGCTGTTTAAAGAATTTTGTATCTTTCTTCAGGTTAGCGTTTAGTTTGCTGGTAATTTCTGTAGCTGCATCATAGTTAGGCTTCCCAGATAACTGCTTTTTCAATAGCGAAAGCTCTTCATCTAGGCGAGGGTTAGCGCCTTGATAGAAGTTCGCCATGCTCACAATAAAAATAGAAAGCTTGTCTAAATACTGACGAGCAATCATCAATTGTTTTTTAGGCGAAACTTCGGTCATAACGGTAGCCTTATTGTCTAGCCAACCTTGCATCAGCATAGGTGGTCTCAAAATTTGAACGGAAAGGGTTAATATCTAAGCCACCTCGACGTGTATAACGAGCATAAACCGTTAGCTTATCTGGTTTACACATTTGAAGTATGTCGTAATAAATACGCTCTACACATTGCTCATGGAATTCATTGTGTTGTCTGAATGAAATCAAATATCGTAGCAAACCATCTTCGTCTATTTTGTTGCCGGCATACTTTATCAAGATGCTACCCCAATCGGGTTGATTGGTAATTAAACAATTTGATTTTAATAAGTGACTCACTAGAGTCTCTTCAACAGCTATGTTTTCAGTCCTCAATAAATTGGGGCTAATATCGAAATCAGTTATTTCAATATCCAAATCATCAATACATTTGCCTTCAAATAGACCAAACTCGATACTTGAAAATTTCGATGAGGGAATAACAACGACTTCAACCTTCTCTCCAGCACACTGCGATAAGTCGCTCTCTATCGTTTCGGCAACGAGTTGCAGTGAGCCAAACTTACTTTGGTTAAAGCTATTTAAATAAAGCTTAAATGATTTTGATTCAATCAGATTAGGTGAAGTGACAGGGACCTCACAACGCAAGATGGCAACTTGCGGTTTACCCTTTAGGTTGAGCCATGACAATTCGTAGCCATTCCAGATATCGCTTCCATGAAAAGGCAGCTCTGATGGTAATTTAATTGCATCACGGCTCAGTGAACGAGGTACAGCTTGTAGTAAGCTATTATCATATTCTTGTGAGTATGATACTGATTTCCCCAGTGTTAGGTGGTCCAAAGATGTCTCCTATTGGCAGCTTAATTTTATGAGTGTTGTGTACTTAAAATCCGATTCGCTCTGTCTGACAAAAGGTAAATTAGCTTTGTATGACAATATTGTCGGTGTACTTAAGATTACGTGTAATTTATCATAAATGCTCAATATCATTAACTATGGCAACAAAAAACGATGTCTACGAATTCTGCTGATGCACTCATTTCTTCGCTTGAACAATTTCATACTGCTTATATCGACCTAATAGGCAATGGCGATAGTCTAATGATGACAGAGTTTGACAGTGATTGGTTATCTCCTTGTATACAACTCAGTGAAGAATCATTAGAAACAATGGCAAATGGTTCAGAAGTGCCTTGGAAACCGGTGAAAAGAGATGCGAATTTGAATTTAGATAACCTCGCCAGTGCCCTTGAGATAGACATCGATCCTCAACTGTCTGCTCTTTTTTGTCGCTACTTTAGCCACGATTTGCCAGCGAGGGCACAGCGTGGTGATTTAGATATTATTCAAGTTTGGAATGAAGATGACTTTGAACGCTTGCAAAAGAATCTGATTGCCCATGTGTTGATGAAAAGAAGACTCAAGCAAGACGACACTTTGTTCTTTGCCACTACTGATCAGGAAGAATTCATTATTAGCCTAGACGTAAAAACGGGAAATGTCATGCTAGAGCAGGTGGGCAAAGTACCGCAAGAAGTATTGGCACCAGACATTGCTACCTTTATTTCTGGCCTAACACCGCGACCTGTTGTTGCAAGTCTGTAACTTGGTCTTGCAATGTTTCAATTGTTTCGTTTCCTTGCTCAACTTGCGTCGCGAGCTGTTTAACTAACAGCTCAAGCGTTTTTAACCTCTCTGCGGTATCTTTATTAGATGATTGCCCACCTTTGATTTCATTGGTGATCATGACTTTTTTTAGCGAATCTTTGTTTTCTTTCCAGTAACTTAAACCTTTGATTATCAATGGGATAGGTAGGGGAGTTGTTGATTTGGCTTTTATCATACCGACACTCGGTTGCTTTCCTTTTTCACTAAGTTCGATGCAGATATTGACGACCATTTGTATATCAGAATTCATTCTTTGTTTTCCCGGGCGAATAAGCCTTGAATATCATTAAGGAAATAAACCAATTTGTTAGCGAGTTTGACGAATATTTAGGGTAATTAAAAGAGTTTGTTCAGGCTGAATTCATAAAATTTAGCGTAAGCTATTGATGATGTTGGCGATTTACTTGTTGGTCCAATATTTGTTTAAGAGAATTCTATAAAACTAATTAACGTTCAAAATTGAACGTTTTACAAAACAAACTCAAAAGGATGAAAAAATGAAAGCACTTCTTCTTTCAAGCATTATGGCTAGCTCTTTACTTCTTGGCGGATGCGTAATTTCGATAGGCGATGATGAGAGTGGTTATTCTTATGGTTCAAGCTGGGAAAAGCGTGAAGCAAAGAACCGCAACTACATCTCTGAACTAGACTTAGGCGTGTCTAAAGAGCGTATCATTGACACCTTAGGTGCAGCAGACTTTACAGAACTGACCACTAGCAATGGTGAGAAAGTACAAGTTTTATACTATCGAACTCAACGTATACATGATGACAGTATGACCACGAAAGACGAATGTACACCGCTTGTTTTTATTAACGGTGAACTTGTTGGATTTGGTGAATCAGTCGTCCAAAAATACATTTAGGTCCTCGGACCCTTTCCCGCATGATGGCCAATTGGTCATCACACCATGGCTTTGTACATGCAATGCCGATAGAGCGTTTCGCTCTTTTGCCCTCAGCTTCCCTTGCTTGAGGGCTTTTTTCTTTGATGTAGATCGTTTTGCATTCACTTTCTCATCGTATTGTTAAATAAATGTTAGCGTAATTCCCAAAATGTTTTATTGTATAAGTGTCAGCAGACCGAAACGATATAAAGGAATGAAGTATGACAACTGCCGCTTACAAGCCCGAAATAGATGAAATCAGAGCATGTTACCTAGGCGCCGACGACCTAAAAGTAGCTGCGTCGATTCTATACAATGCTTATTTTGACGATCCTCTCTTTAATGACATTTTTGAAGTTGAGAGAGAAGGTTATGAGAATCGCTTACGCTCAGCCATACGCGAAGAGCTGAATGCTTTTTGGGATGGTAAGCAGCCTATGATTGGTTTGTTTGAGCATGGGCGTCTACTCGCTGTTGCATGCTTAATCAGCCCGGATGCTGCTTTTGGAGCTGGCCGTTATTGGCACTGGCGTCTGAAGATGCTACTCACTGCCGGCTTCCTTGGCACTAAGCAAATGATCTCAAAAGAAGAAAAGGTAAGAGAATGCATCCCTGCCAAAGACTATCACATGCTTTCTTTTATTGGTGTTCACCCAGATCATCAAGACATTGGTCTTGGGCATATCTTGATGCGCGGGATTGTTGGTTTGCTTCAAGAAGACAATAAAACAGAAGGCGTTGGCGTATTTGTGACCCTACCTAAATGTCTTTCGTTCTTCGTTGATGGCCAGTTTGAGTTAGTAAAAGAACTAGAAGTGGGCGATATCACTGGCAAAGTGATGTTCCGTAAAAAACTTAAGGGATAAAAGGTGATACTGCTTGTACGACATTTCTTACAAGCGTGTGAGCGAAAGTGCTTTTGTACTACATTCTTTTTCTGCAGCCGAAAAATTAACGCATATAAAACATGGGGTTAAATTTGTCAGTATAAAAAATAAACGACCGGAAATGTAAATATTTTATTTCATCGATAGTAAAAGAAATCCCCCTTGCTAATATAAACCCACCTCAAGGAGACGAGTTCAGGAAGAAATCGTCAAGGTAATGGAAGGTTTCAGGAAGAAGCTCTCAGGATAGGGAAGACAAAGGACAACTTCAGGACGAAGATTTTACGTAGGAAGGACTTACGTAACAAACGGATATCATGGAAAAAGGAACCTACACAAGGAGTGTAGCCTGCTTAGGATGAGTGGGAAAAAAAGGAAAGGGGTGTAAAGGATTTTATCTGGATGATGTTTTAGCAACGGAACGCTGAGAAGGAAGCTCGAAATTCTTGGAAAAAGGTGAAAACCGGATGTTTTCACCTTTTTTTATGCCTGTAACAAATAGTTTGTTACTTTGGCTTTCAATATACTTAATTTTTAGGTGTGATCCGAAAATTATTTTGTAAGCTGTTTTTACCTTCTATTTCAACGCGAATCTCTTTGGCGTTGGGTCTAATCACGTCGTAGCCCACACTATCAACCTCAATAGTATATTCACCCTCTGGTAGATCAACGAATCGATATGACCCCGTTTCATCACTCAATACAGAAATGCTGGACGTCTCTGATATGCGTATCGATACCTTGTGGTTCGCTAAGCCTCTTACGCCATTCTCATCTTGTATTCTGATATTGCCCAATATTCTAAAAATAGAACTGACTTCGACCGTTTTACCTATAACATTTGTATTTGCGGGCACCGATACCGATATTCTAGAATTTGAAGTCGCTTTCACTTTCCAATCAAAAATAGGTTTGAGTGTATAGTTTCCGGGTAGGATGCCTCTAAAGGTAAACTCTCCATATTGGTCGCTGGCAACAACATAACGTGTTTGAGTCCCTTGCATTAATACCACTGCAGTATAGCCTGCGCCTATTTGATCTCCTTGGTCGCCTATTTTAACCACAACCTCACCACTCAGTGTGCTATTGGAAACTTCTGGCTCAGGTCCTGTCGGTAGGATCTCGATTGGATAGAAGAGCTGCCTATCGTTGCGGCTTTCACTGCACTGCGAAAGGCGCAACGGGATTTCATGTAAATAAGCCATTGAGCCGTAGGTAGGCTGATTCACTTCCATACATAGCTCTTCCCCAAAGGCTGTTTTTATCTTGTATTTGCGCTGAGTAGATTCTCCAACAATGTTAGATTTATCAATATTAAAATAGCTTTCTTCAATATCACAGCTTCCTAAGCCAATAATCCTATCGCCCTCTCGTGCCGTGTAGTTGAAATAATTAACTCTAATATTTGTGCTAACCAAGCATTTTTCTTGACCATTCTTTTGATAAGTAAATTGCCATTGGTTTGCGCTGTTCTTTTGTGACATAAAGCCAAGGCTTGCCGCAGCGGGCAAATTAGTCTTCAGTGAATTGCAACTGGTCGCTGCAACTTCAAAATTGTTTGAATTGCTTGGTATTCTCTGAATGCAGCGGCTATTGTCGAAATTTTTCCATGCATAAATAGTTCTGTTGTTCTCACTCAATAGCTTTGGCTCATGCTCAGCAACTCTGACAGGCCAACCCGCCGTCATTACCTGACGCGCCTTATTACTTTCGTTACACTCCTTCAGCACTAGTGCATTTACACCATTTAAGCCATTCCAAGTAGCGCATAAGCCGGTGTCCGTTGATTTTAAGCGGAAGTAAGAAGGCCCACCTTCATCTTCTAGTTTCTGCCAATGTTGAGAAGTATCTTTACTGATACAAGGAGTCGCTTCGACCACTGGATCGTCTACAGGAGGAGCAAAAGCGTGAGGTACTCCCAAGCAATATGTAGCAAGCGGGCTCTGCATGCTTTGCGCCGTGGCGACTCGAGTAATGCCGTCCTCGTCTTCAGGCTCCCATAACCAAAATTGGTAACGCAAGTCCTCCACGATTCTTTGTTCATATGTCACCGCGTTAATACGGATTGTATCTAACAATTGACTGCCTGCATTTAGATTGGTAGCCACGCCAGACTCTACATCCTGTAGCACCTGTTGCAGCCCCTCGTGACAATCGCTAACAAATAATGGGTTTTTGTTATCAGAGCGATAAAAGCTTCGTAAGCACTTGTCAGAATATGGTAATACCATAATGGTCATTTCAGTAGTACTTGACCACGGTTGATTCAAACGATTTAGTAGGGCAGTGATGCCAGCCAGATAAGCTTCTTCGACCTTTTTTGAGGCATTGCCTACTAATCCGATTACATCAATATCAGGGTGCATAGCGCTGCCCTCTGATACCACTTTTACTGATTCATTGAAAAAGGTTTCAATTGCAGTTTCCGCTTCGCTTACTTTTTCAGTAATTTGTTGAAGAGATGCCTCATCCGTTTCGGCTTTTGCTTCTAGCATTCGCAGAGATAGTTCCATTTTGCCCTTCAAATCAGCCAAATATCGAATGTTTCTTGTGATTGCTTCAGTTTGCAAAGTAACCAGCTGCTGGATTGAATTGGCATTTGCCGTTCTCATATTGCTCGCTATGGTCCCAACTGAATTTAATGCGCCATGCAATTGATTATAGGTAAGATAATCAGTGGCTATGGAGTTGTTATGAGTGACTTGTATGCCGAGTGCTACGGCAGCTTGCATAGAGTCGACAACTGCTCTTTGTTTTTCGCAACGGAAACCGGGGTAGTCAGCATTCGGATCGAAATTACTGATTTCCGCCCAGCTTTTTAAGCGAGCAAGGGTCTCTTCAACACTTAGTGCATGTATGTGAGCGCGTTTGCGCAGTTTGTTTTCGCGTTTGATTAGTTCCGAGACAAGTGGCCATGTATTTGTATATAAGGTATTTGTCGTGAACGGTAGTCCGTTCACGTTAGCTTCATGATAGCCGCGAACATATGCTTGGGTTAGCTCACTATCAATTCGTAATGCAACTTGGTTCCAAGGCTCTGAAGCATAGTATAGGGCCTCGAGATCACTACGCATTCTATTTCTGACACTAATATCTAGATCTTGTATTTGTTTGGCCTCTGCACTGCCTTTCCAAATTTCAGCAAAGGGCGTCCATAGCGCTTTTGCTCGCAAGCTGCTCTCAGGCGCAATATTGTCATCACGCATATTTTCTATTAACACGTTGCAATAGTTTCGGCCCGAGCCAAACCAATTACTTAAAGCACCAATGCCTGCGTCTGCAAAGTTTGCAACATTAGCAAATTGGTCTAATGCCGCTGCACCTAATCCACTGGCAAAGGCTGATGGATCGCCACCTAGTAATGCCAGCGCACTTCCAGCTAATTGAGAAGCTGCTTGAATTGCTTCTGCAGCTGCCTGCGCAGCTATTTGATTGGCTAAATCTAAGCCGGGAATGTCCCCTGCAAAATCAGCGACTTGATCTAAACCATCCCCAAGATATCCAGTTCCAGGAATGCTGTTGATAACATCATTCGCTGTATCATTTACATTCTCAATTGCATTAGCTGTTATTCCTAATGCTTCTTCTACCGCAGCGACGCCTTGGTATAGTTGGCGAGTTGCTTCATTGTCAGGTAGTTGATCTAATAGCATTTCACTCGCTTGAAGCACTGCGCCAGCAGCTAACATAGGTGTTGCCGTTGGGTTATCTCTAAAATCTTGCCAAATTTCCAACATTGACTCGGGGCAGGTGAGCAGATCAGCTGCGCTTGGTAGTTGGAATTCAGAGACTGTTAGTATCTTTGATGCGTCGCTCGCTTTGGTAACATTGAACGAACCGTCCAATGCGATAGGCACATCTATGCAACCTTTTGGTGAACTGTAGACTTGAAGTTGACTGCCGCTAATTTTGAAATAAGCTTCCCTCTCGATAAGACCTCCCCCTATTTTTATCGCCGCGTTTACCTCAGTATCAGCACTAAAATCACTTCGCTCAAAATCGAAGTGGCCTTCAGCTAAAACAGGAAAACCAGAGAGCAAAGAGTCCGGTAGTTGAAGGTTTCCGGCTAGTCTGAGGGCTGCAGGGGAAAAGGTGAGTATTGATTGTCGACCGGTCACACTTAAAAATGAATCACTGAATGGTGCCGGTGGTGTAATCTCTCCACTGATCAAATAGCCATCTTTTAAATTGATCCTATATTCACCGCTAGCAAGCTCAGCATTTATATTGCCAGCATGCAAGACCATATCACCAAACGCAATCAGTCCGAGACCAAGTGGCGGTCTCTCTACACCTTCTCGTGCAGGTAAACTATTCCCCGGTGTTACAAAATAAATATTCGGGTTTTTAATACCAATCATTCCAAGGGGTGAATGTTTGAATGCATTCACCATGCTGTCAGATGTGCGTCCAATTTTGTTAGAAAGTGATACTAACGCATCAACTGAATTTAAAATTGTATTGCTGCCTTGTCCTATTGGCCCGGGTATTTGGAAGGTTTCTGACTCAAGCACTGAGAAAATATTTTCCGCTAATGACGAGCCACTTTTCAGTGCGACTTGGAATATGCTATTCACTATTTCTGCTTGAATGATAGGCGAAATAATTAAATCACCTTCCATTGAAGGCGATTTGGCAAATTGAACAGAAAGCTGAGAGGGAGCACCACCAACCCACGCGGTGTCCAAATCAAAAACAAAACGTTTGTCTTTAAAAACAGCTTCTTCGCTGTTTATCGCGACGGTTGTTCCAGTGCCAGCTACACCAATGGAAACCGAAGTGTTTGTGAGTGCAAAATCTTGAAAGCCCATTGGATTTAGCCATTCACCTTCAACCATGGCTTGAATACTGAGACTGCCTGCTGTATCGCCGCCCATGGCATAACCAACACCAATAGTTGTATCAATGCTCTCGCGTATACCAGGTTTGTCTATACGTGGCATTTTCAGCGTGGCTTCTGTACTCAATGTTACTTCGGTTTCTTGACCAGGACCTAGGTTTGTCATTTGAAGTTCTACATCGGCATCCTTGATTTCGATGATTTCTCCCGCAAAATCAGGTAGGGGAGCATCAACCTCACCAAGCGCTACATAAAGATTGATTGAAGGTGGACCGCCAAACACGCCCCCCAAACCACCACCGATAATAAAGTCTCCAGAAATACCAAAGGTTTGCACGGCCTGTTTTATGCCAAGAGGCAATTCATCTGTGTTGGATTTACTTAACAAAGTAATGCCATCTGTTACTCTCAGTTTCTTACCTTTTTCAGGAGAAATGAGACCGCCAAATATGTCATCAAATACTTTAATAGGTAGGTCACCTAAATCAAAATCATCATCTTGTTGTGTACTAATCGCAAAAACGCCTTGAGGCAAAGTGATCTGATCTAAGGGAGGAAGCGGCTCAGTTAACATGTTTCCAATGCTTAAAGGCTGATTGTTTCTGATAAAAAGAGCAAATTGGTCGCCGTCGAAAGCGACCGCTGCTGAACCAACTAAGCTAGTGGTGTTTGCAATATTAAGGTCAATGTTACCCGCCATTGCCTTGTTAGAGATTAGAATTTCACTCATTGCAACATCACCGACGGTATTGAGCAATTGCTCCAAGGCTAGTTCCTGATCCTCTTTCGAACCAGAACCGGTGTAGTTGTCAATGAACCCAGTCGCTTTGCGAAGTAGGGTTGAAAAACGAACCTCATCTTCAACATAAATGATCGGGTCGTAATTAGGATCCTCCAGAGCCATTGATAGTTCACGTCCACCGCAGAGGTCTACTGCTATTTTTGCTTCTACTTTGTCTACTTTGCTTTTTCCTACTAAAGAGCATGTGTACGTATTTTCAACGTTATTACTCGCGCTTACTAGAATTTCGCCAGTGAATCCAAGGTCGCTGACCTCTAAATTAGGAATTAAGGGTGGGTTTTTCCAAATACCTTCAGAAGAAATTTTGTAGTCTGTTTCCGCGTTATCAATCACCATTAGGTCATATGAAATTAATGTACCATCTTGATTGTCTTCAAAGGAAATAGAACCTTTCATAGGTAAACTCAGATCCACTGGAAGTGGTGGCGTCACAGTGGCGAATGACGATATTGTGGCCACGTTGTTTTCTATATTGTTCAGATTGATTGCTGCTGACGTGAAGGTAATGCTAGTGCTTGGAATATTAGGAATTTCCAACGCGCCTAGGGTAAATTCTGCCTCTGAAATTAGTTTGTCATCTGAAGCTATTTCGAAAGTGCCAGACATCAGTAGGCTTGAATCTGTGATAGCGACCACTTCAAAAATAGGCGCCAGAAGGTCTGATTCTTTCAATGTGTCAACATCGCTTAAGCCTAATAAAGTTAGACCTTTAACGACTTTTAAATTTGCATCTAAGGGCAATAAAGCTTGCTGTTGATATTCACGAATAGATTGGCTATCGCCTAATAGCATTCTTTGCAATGGTGCTGGAAGATCTGCGTTAATTGGCAGTATATTACTTGGTGTCTTTGGTTGATATGCAACGAAAGCAGGCGACAACTGCTGGTCAATATGACTCTTTGCCAAATCAGTGTATAACATCGATGGTGTAAGGTAATCAACTCGCCCTGACAGTTGCATATTCCCAGCGAAGTCTTGTTGCAAGTATATAATGCCGCCTGTTCCCTGTTCTGGCCAAGACATTTGCGCGGTGATGCTATTCGGTTCAAAAACTAGGTTGCTCAACTCCCATTGTTTAAGCACTGGTAGCTCACCTAGACCGGGCAAACCACCGACCAAAACTGGCCCTGGCGCTCTGAACTGCCAATCATCATCAACGATATTTCCTTCGCTATCATTGGCGAATTTTCGATAGCCGAACATTTCAATTTCTTCACTGCCTAACGTAATTTTGGCGCTGGTCTCCAAGCCAAACTCACCATTATCAAATGTACTAATCAATAATTTGGATGGCCCAAATATAGGCTTAATACCGAGTACGTCGATTGTCGAGTTCGGCACAATTACCTCAGTTGCAGCGGTGAAGCGAGCCTCATAATTTCCGTTGTCGTGCTGTTCGATAGCCCCAATCATTGAAATAGGCGCAGTTAAACCAATCGTATCGAAGATCGCACTAATGTCAGCGCTAAGAGTGCTATTAGGATCAAACATGCTGAAGACTGTCATACCCTTCGCTAACACTGCGCTTTCGTTCAGGTCTAATACGCTCAACTTTTGGCTAGGTATTGCTGAGTCGGGTGTGCCGGTAAATAAGCGACTTAACATAGTAGGTTGTTGTTCGTTTAGGGTAAAATCTCTGCGCTCCAAGTTGCTCAAAGCGATAACGACCGGACCTAATTGCTGTTCCCATATTGAGCTAGGAATACCGGCAACTTCCACTAGGCCATCTATTTTATCAACGCTAGTTTCGAGCATACTTAAATTAAATTGGTCTAGGCGCGCGTATAGTTCAAAGGCAGTACCCTGTATCGGACTTTCAGAAGTTGGTGGACTTTCTTGGTTGGTGTTTTCCACAGTCGATTTAACTACAGAGGTTTCTGATTCTGGTGTTACCAGATAGAATGCGCCTCCTGAATTTTCACTTTCCCAGTCAAGGTTGCCGTAAAACGCTTGTGTCGAAATATACATATCTCGTAAAGACATTTCGCTTGCCTTCGGGACTTTTTCTAGACCGGGAAGTTTAGAAATAAAAACAGGTCCTGGCACGCTAAAATATGCATCTTCAAAATCATAGCCGTCTTGATTTGCATTTAGACTGAGCGTGACTGCACCATCGGCACTTACCGCTTGTTTCCCTATATAACCGACGCCGAAGAACTTCGAAGTGAGCACCTCGGGTGGCGTATTGAGATTACTATCGGCTGCGATCGAAAACTCCGTGGTGAATGCTGTTTGCAGAAGGGTAAATTGTGGAATCCCAAAAACATTCTGCCAACCTGCTTGTAGTTGGGGGTCAAAATCAGGGGTTGCGTCGGCTTCAGGTAAGCTGGCCAATGCACTTAATCCGAGTTCCCGTGCCGAATTTCTATCTACAATTGTCGAACCAGCAATTGACACTGAGAGGGCCTCTTCATCCCAGCCTAGCTCTATGGCCCCTAGCATTGCTAATGCGATACCAGGATCTTCTTCCACCGGTAAGCTCACTTCCATACCAGTTATAAGTCTCGCTCGGAAGTTCTCACCACTACGTTGTATGTTAATAGCAGAATTACTAAGGCTTAGCACAGAATCAAGACGAGGTATTTCAACATTTGAGACTTGAAACTCAATCTCAAAATCAAACTTTGGGAGAGCGGCGAGAACATCACCGAGATTTTCCGCCTTGTTCGCCGAAGCGCCGATTTCTGTATCAGAACTAGCGTTATCTTCTGGTTGATTCGTTTCCTCATAAATCGCTTGTAATAACATGTCAGCATCGAAGTAAGCTCTCGCTAAGTAGCCTTGTTCAGGCACACCTAAGGTGCTCAATGCTTCCTGAGTTTCTTCTGTGGCTTTGTTCTCACTATTTGGGTCATGAAAAGCGATAGCACTAATGCCGTCCTCAATGGTTAAAGGAAATAAATCAAAATTGCTTTGAAGATAAGGCCTCAAAATATCCGGCAGATCTTCACGTGTTTCAAATACTTCTCCATCGTCGTTTCCTTGTCTTCCAAATACAACCGATTGGCTAAACAAAAGGCCAGCAAAAGGCGTGTCATTTAACTCGGGCACGTATGTTTTAATTGCGAGGTCCTCATGCATCAGTGCTACAAGCGGCGAGCTAAGTGAATCATTGGCAAAACGGGCAACTTTTACATTTTTACCATTTATTTTTACAGAACCCATTAATAAGTCTGAGCTGAGTGTAATATCTCTTAATTCAATATTGCCGAGCACGGGTATTTGTTCACCAAACACATCTGCTAAGGTTAACCCCGTTTCTAGGTACAAACTCGGGATCACAGTGCTGTTGTTTTTGGCGAGTGCGAGCTCTACTCTGAGTTTTATTTGGCGTTCGAGATCTTGTGCAGACTTAAACTGTCCGAAGCCATCTAAACTGAAATTACTCTCAGTCTGGTCGGCTGATTCAAAGAAATACTCACCATTGATATCCAAGTCGGCAATCGCAACAGCGTTGTGACTAGCCACTTTAGCAACTTCATTGGCATTCACACGGCCTGTGATCACAAGGCTTTTTTCAGCATGTTGATAGCGGACGATTGAATCACTAACAATACTTTCATTGCTGCCTTCTACAGGAAAAGTAAGCGCAGAAATAAACGAAAGACTCACGTTATCATCAAGAGACAATTGCCATTCAGCATTAGAAATAACAGCAGGGCCTATTTTTTTATTTTCTAAAGCTTGTGCACTGGCGTACAAGGTAATGGGCTGTTTTATTTCTTCGCCATAAAGTCGAACAAGATCGTCAACGGTACGCTCTGAATCTGAAACAATAGGAGCGGCTGGTGACTCGCTGTAAGTGACATTAGTGAACAGAGTGTTTGGTAACCCGGTTTCTATCGTTAATATTAAGTCGCTGAGTTCAAAAAGATTTGCAAGGCTCGAGCCCTCGGGTATAGCCTGCAAATCGAGCTCACCTATTAATTCAAGGGAGGTAAGTGGAAGATGAGTTTTGAGCTTTTCATTCTGGAAATAGGAGGCTAAAGTGTCTGCTGCAGATTGCGCTGGCAATAGCTCGATGTTTTCATTCGGAACCCACATTATGACTGCATTGAGAATACGCCCCAAATCGGACACACCAGAATCTTGTAAATCAGGTACGTAATCAGCGATCGAAAATGTGTCGTGCCCGAATAAAAGGTTGGGGATGTTAGTATTAGAAGGAGTGTATATAGCCAGTTTTGTTGGCAGCCCATTAAGCATCGTTCGACCGACAGTCACGCCATTACTATTTGAAATATCGCTCACGGGAATGTCGGCTAAGGTTTCGGGGAGTTCGTAGTTGTCACCCAAAATCATTTGTAAGGTGTATTGCTCTTCACCGTTATTGTCGTCAGTTGTTATTGTGCGAATAGGAGTTAACGTGGATGAAATTAACCAGTTAAAACTGTTCACTCCCCAGGCAACATCGTTTTCGCCCGCGGATATGTTAAGCGCTCTGCCAACAACGCTGGACCAAATGCCGGTTATTGGGTTACGCCGAGAAATTTTACCACCACCTAAAGTGGCATCTTCAGGGCTTATCACGACATACACGCTACCATTTTTACCGGCTCCTACATCGATACCGGAGGGAGATAGTGGGGTTTGCCTCCATTGTGCATCTGCAAAATAAAATAGCTGATTGTTAGCATCTAAACCCCATAGCGTAGCGTTTCCATCTGAGTCGAGTCGTTCGAGCTGTCCTTCAATGATTTGCCAAGAAATTGCCTGACTCAGTTCGCCATCGCTTATCATTCGTTCGCGCAATTGGCCACTGAGCACAGAGTCAAAATATTCTGAATTATTCGCACCAGCCAGCCAAATAAAACCGCCACCTAGGCTAATATCACTCGCAGTAATATTTAAATCTGTCCAAACAGCGGTATTAGAAAGTGACAAGTACACCTTTCCGTTCGTTGCAATTGCCGCTACATAGCCGTTGTTAGCATCAATACGAGAAAGTTGACCAATATTACCAAAACGTTTCCACTGACTGTTTGCACTGTCCCACTTATATGGGTAGCCATCAAGCCCGACCAACCATGATCCTCCATCATGAGAAAGTGATATATCAACTGCCTGTGGTGCATTGTCTAAAAGCCAATCAGGTGCTTGCGCAAACGCGTTTTGCATCAATATCAAACATAGTTGTATTGAAAGTACTAGTGTTACAAAAACTAGTTCGATTGGATTGCGTCGCTTTATCATTTCTTGTTCTCACTGCGCTTTGAGTCTGTTTTTTGTTTTATCTTTTCTAAGCGTTTTGCTCGCTCAATCCGTTTTTTCTCAACAATGCTGTTCTTCAATATTTCTTCGTTTTGACTTTGTGTTTGCTGAAGCCTTTTACTACGCTCATTCGATTTTTTATCGATATTTGAGGGCTGCTGTTGTTTACGTTCAGCGAGACGTTTTGCACTCAGTCTGTTGGACTGCAGTGTTTGTACACTAAGTTTATTGGCTCTAAGTTTTCTTGCTTGTAATCGTTCAGTCGTCAATGTTGTTGGTTTTAGTGCCTTCTCTTCCTGCTTGTTATTTAATTCGACAAGCTCTTGATTCTGATGAACCACAAAGCCACCATTAGTTAAGTTCTGGCTTTGAAATGGGTTTCCTAACGAGGAGTTATCAAGTTGGTCATCTTGTGGCTGGTTGGTTTCGCTTAAACCTAAATTACTTTCTTCGGGCGAGCTGGTCTGTGGGTTGTTCAATGATTCAGAAAGAATTTCTAAATCTTGCTCTCTGGTTTGACCAATATCATTTGGTAAATCAAAGTCGGGTTCAAGTGCTATTGAGCGATTGGTGTTGTTTAGCAGGCGTCTAGGCTCACTTCTCACTTGGCCTTGTATCGCATTAGTTCTTTGCTCTTCGATAGAAGGGACAACAGATTTTACATTTGAATCGAGAGTCTCAATGTCATTTACGCTATTTTCTCTTTTTTTAGTGTCTTGCATATTGAGTTCAACGAATGTCGGCTCATCAGTACTCTTGATGATGAGCACTTCTTCAAAAGATTTACTCTTGTTATTCAACTCTTGAGATTGTCTATTGCTACCTGTGGAAAACTTCCCCTTATGTTCTTGTGATTTATTTATTACTTCTCTGTCTGGGGATGCATTTAAATCAGTAACCTGAAGTTCTATCGGTATTACAAGGTCTTCAACTTGGTCAGCAACGGTGCCTGTTATTGTCGCTTGGATTTCACCTGTACGCACGATGCTAGTTGCATCGTTGCAGTTGAATTCTACTCTCATGAACTGAGTGTCAGACAGTCCGCCGGGGCTAATAATAAAGTCAATGATGGAATTAAAGTCATTGCTGATAGTGATATTTGATAGTTCAAATTCCTCGTTAGAACTCACATAAATTTCAATATCAGCAAGAACCTGAGGGCATGAACTCTGACCTACTTCGTGTATTGCGTTTATTGATGAAACGCTTGTTATCACCGTGAATATTTCTGGCTCGACGGTAAGGGTAATAGGAATCGTTACGGGCGCAGATACGCCGGTTTCGGGATCGGTGGCGGTGGCGCTTACGCTGCCATTACGCACACCCGCAGTG